>DATCIG010000018.1:0-114726 GCA_036507895.1 Coriobacteriia bacterium | reverse complement strand
GACGTAGTCGGCGTGGCCCGGGCAGTCGACGTGCGCGTAGTGACGCGCCTCGGTCTCGTACTCGACGTGGGCGATGGCGATGGTGATGCCGCGCTCGCGCTCCTCGGGAGCCTTGTCGATCATGTCGAACGGCGTGAAGTCGGCCATGCCCTTCTCGGCCTGGCGCTTCGTGATGGCAGCGGTCAGGGTCGTCTTGCCGTGGTCGACGTGACCGATGGTGCCGACGTTGACGTGCGGCTTGGTGCGCTCGAACTTCTTCTTCGCCATGAGTCTCCTCCTTCTTCAAAAGACGCGGCGTGGACCGACTGTGCGGACCGACGCTCGTTGCCGGGCGACGGCCGGCGCTTGTTCTTCGTAGTTCCTGTCGAGCTATCTACGACCGGCCGTCGGGCTCGGGCGTGGATGACCATGGTAGCGGTGGCTGGACTCGAACCAGCGACTCCGCGGGTATGAACCGCGTGCTCTAGACCAACTGAGCTACACCGCCGAAACACGTGACCGGGGTGCGAAGCGAACGAGTCGCATCCGTCCGGTGGGTGGATGTGGAGCCCACAACCGGACTCGAACCGGTGACCTCTTCCTTACCAAGGAAGTGCTCTGCCAACTGAGCTATGTGGGCGGATGGTGGGGGCGCCAGGATTCGAACCTGGGTAGGCGTAGCCAACGGGTTTACAGCCCGTCCCCTTTAGCCACTCGGGCACACCCCCAAGAAAACAAAAAGCCGTATTCGCGATGTCAAGGTCGGTCGCCCCTTGGCGAAAAGGCGTGGAAATACTACAGGCACGCCACAAGCACTGTCAACGGCGACAACGCCACCGGGCGTACCCACTTCCCGATACGCCGGGAGGGGCCGTCCGATCAGTCAGCAACACAGTCCGGGTACAACGCGGCCACAAGTGGCCCCGAGCACACGGCGAACCTGTGTAGGATACATCCCTTTGGAGCCGGCGGGGGGACTCGAACCCCCGACCTATCGCTTACAAGGCGATTGCTCTTCCATCTGAGCTACGCCGGCGCGCGACCATTCTACGCAATGGAGCGCTCAGCGCATCAGCAAGCCCGACATCTTTGTATCTGGATCTCGACTTTGCGCTTTACGCGCTGCAGCGCATTGTCGACCGCTTTCGAGTGACGGCCGAGCTGATCGGCGATCTCGCAGTAAGAGCTCCCCGAGACGTAGAGACGCAGGACGTCCGTCTCGAACCCGGAGAGAGCGCTGGTGAAGCCCTCCTTGATGCTCGAGGTCTCCCAGGCTGCGATGACCACTTCCGCGGGATCGCACACCTCGCGAACGGCGAGGATGTCGGAGAGCACCCTGTCCCCCTCTTCCGCTGAAGCGGCGGGGCGGTGCAGCGAGATGTAAGTGTTCAGCGGCGTGTGCTTCTGACGGGTGGCCGTCTTGATCGCCGTGATGAGCTGACGCGTCACGCACAGGTCCGCGAACGAGCGGAACGAAGCCTGACGGTCGGGCCGGTAATCGCGGATCGCCTTGTACAGGCCGATCATGCCTTCTTGGATCACGTCATCGCGATCGGCACCGGCCAGGAAGTACGACCGGGCCTTGCAGCGGACGAAACTCCGGTACTTCATGACGAGCGCTGATGACGCGCTCTCGTCTCCCGCTTGAGCTGCCACGATCAAGTCGATCTCGGTGTCCGCCTGAGTGCGACGGATAGTCCCCCCGTTTGCCCCCACAGATTTGACCTCCCCGACAGGTATCTGCCCGCGCAAGGTGCAGAAAAATGGTCGCGCGCCCTCCCCGGCGCCCCCGCAACCACTGCGGACGCTATCGCGCCCGCTCCGCATTGTCAACGCGCGGGTCGCATCTCCTGCAAAGTCGCTTGGAAGAGATCGCCTGCGTCAGCGCCCGGAGGGGTTCTTCCGGCCGGCCATGCGGTCGAGGCGCTCCCGCGTGCCGTCGTCCACCGCATCCGACACCGTCGTGCGGCGTCGCGGTGCCGCGTCTTCGCGCCGCCATGACGCCTCGTCGTCCGCGAGTTCGCGCGCGAACGATGTCGCCCGCGTCACCGTCACGGAGCCGCCGGCGGCGGTCCAGCGCGTGGCCCCGTCCGAGGTCACGACCTCCACGGGCTCCCCGGCCTCGCGCGCCGCCGCAGCGAGAGCCTCGATGACCGCGTCGGCCTCATGCCCATGGGGCGAGAAGATGACGGTCACTCCCCCGACTTCACGAGGCTCTCCCTCGGAGGACGGATTGCCTCCTCCGTCGAAAACGATCGTCACCGACGCGCCCTCGGCCGCCCGGGCTCCCAGATCGCCGATCAAGCACTCGCGGGCAGCGTCCATGTCGCGCGCAGCGACCGCCGCATAGCGCGGCGTGCCCCGGAGCACGTTGTATCCATCGACGATGATGCTGCGCACGGCCCGCTACCCCCGATTACGGCGAAGCCACTCGTACGAGAGTACCGCGGTCGCCGCCGACACGTTGAGCGACGAGACACGCCCCCGCACCGGTAGTCGCACGAGCACGTCGCACTCGCGCTCCGTGAGGCGGGCGAGCCCACTGCCCTCGGCCCCCATCACCAACGCGATACGGCCCTCGAGCGGCGCGTCCCACGCCTCGGTCTTCGCCTTCTCCGAAGCGCCGGCGACCCAATACCCGGCGCCCTTGAGTCGGGCGAGGCTCTGCGCGATGTTCGCTTCCCTGCACACGTGGATGTGTTCCGCCGCACCCGCGGACGCCTTGAGCGCCGATGGGGTCATCGCCGCCGCGCGGTCCTTCGGGATGATGACGCCATCGGCGCCGACCACCTCGGCGGTCCGCACCACGGCTCCCAGGTTCTGCGGGTCGGTCACGTGGTCCAGCACGACGACAAGGCTCGACACACGGTCCGCCGCGGTGGACAGGACCTCGTCGAGTGTCGAGTAGTGGAAGGGTTCCACGACGGCCACCACGCCCTGGTGGGCGCCACGCTCACTCATGGCGTCCAGATCCCGCCGAGAGGCGAGATCGACGCGTATGCCACGCGAACGCGCGCTTACCAGGATGCGCCCGAGCGGGTCGTCGGCCTTGGCGCTGTCCAAGACGAACATGCGCAGGATGCGGCGCCCGCTCGCAAGCAGCTCGGTGACCGCGTTGCGGCCTTCTACGTGATCATCAGGAGCGGCCATCAGCCCCTCGAGACCGTGACGCGGGCACCGGAGGCCGTGTCCTCGATGCGGACTCCCAGCGCTGCGAGTCCGTCACGAACGGAATCGGCGCGCGCCCAATCACGTTCTTCGCGCGCCCGCGCACGGGCCTCGAGCAGTGCATCGATCGCTGCCGAAGCCTCGGTGCCGGCATAGCCCGCCAGTTCCGCGGCGAGCGGAACGACCTCTTCGGGGATGCCGGGACCCGCTTCGTCCGCGGGCAACACGACTCCGAGCACATCCAGGAGCTCGACCACCGCCGACTCGGCGTCACCCAGCACCTCGATATCGGACGCGGAGAGCGAGCCCTCGTGAGCCGACATGAAACCGTTGGCCGCCCGCGCGAGTTCGAACAGGGCGCCGAGCGCTCCCGCGCTGTTGAAGTCGTCATCCATGTCCTCGGCGAAACTGACGCGAGCATCGGCCACTGCGACCGCGAGCGCGGCACGCTCGGACTCGGGAGCACCGGCGCCGTCCGCGGGACGGCTACGGAACCAGCGAGCGGTACGCACCATGTTCGCGAACCGCTCATAGGCGGTGCTGGCCTCTTCCAACCGCTCGGTCGAGAAATCGAGCGGACTCCGGTAGTGGGTCTGCAGCATCAGGAGGCGCAACACGGGCGTGGGATAGGCGCCGATGACATCTTTGAGCAACGTGAAGTTACCGAGCGACTTCGACATCTTCTCGGCGTTGATGTTGAGCATTCCGCCGTGCAGCCAGTAGCGGGCGAACGGCTTACCGGTCGCAGCCTCGGACTGAGCGAGCTCGTTCTCGTGGTGCGGGAACACCAGGTCGCTCCCGCCACCGTGGATATCGAACGGCACACCAAGCTCCATCTCCGACATGACGGAACACTCGAGATGCCAACCGGGCCGTCCCTCCCCCCACGGGCTCGTCCAATGGGGTTCGCCGGGCTTGGCCGACTTCCAGAGCGCGAAATCGAGCGGGTCCTTCTTGCGCTCGTCCACGTCCACGCGGGCACCCGACTCCAACTCGTCGATGTCCCGGCCCGACAGCTTCCCGTAGCCGTTGAAGGACCTGACGGAGAAGTAGACGTCGCCATCGACGACGTAGCCATAGCCGCGGTCTATCAGGCGCTTCACCATCTCGATCATCGGCTCGATGGTCTCGGTGGCGCGCGGCTGAGCGCTCGGCGGCTTCACTCCCAAGTCCGACATCGCCTTCAGGAACGCCTCGGAGTACCTAGTGGCGATCTCGGCCGCCGTGACTCCTTCTTCCTTGGCGGCCCTGATGATCTTGTCATCGACGTCCGTGATGTTCTGCACGAAGCGCACGTCGTATCCGCGATACTCGAGATAGCGACGGATCAGGTCGAAGGAGAGGAAGGTCCGGGCGTTCCCGATGTGGATGTGGTTGTAGACGGTCGGACCGCAGGTGTAGATCGATACCTTGCCCTCCTCGCGAGGGACGAAGTCCTCCTTGGCCCGGGCCAGTGTGTTGTAGACGCGCAGAGTCACTCGGGGTCCTCCCCGTTGGTTTCGGTCATCTCGCCTGCGTCCGACGCCGGTGCAACAGTGCCGCCAGCGCTCAGAGCCTCCTCGTCGTGCGCGATCCGCGCCTCGAGCCGGTCGATCCGATGCTGCAGGCAACGGAACATCTCGACGACGGGGTCCGGCAGATCTTCGTGGTGCAGGTCCACGACATCGACACGTGCGCCTTCGCGAACCACGATGCGGCCCGGCACACCGACGACCGTGCAGTTCGGCGGTACGTTGTTGACCACGACCGCGCCCGCGCCGATCTTGCTGCCACGACCGACGGTGATGTCACCGAGCACGGTCGCACCGACACCGATGACCACGCAGTCCTCGATCGTCGGGTGCCGCTTGCCGCGCTCTTTGCCCGTTCCGCCGAGCGTCACGCCTTGGTAGATGGTGACGGTATCGCCGATCACGCAGGTCTCGCCGATCACGACTCCCATGCCGTGATCGATGAACAGCCCTTCGCCGAGCGTGGCCCCCGGGTGGATCTCGATCCCGGTCCGGTGCCGGACCCACTGACTCAGCGCACGCGCCAGGAAGGTGTGCCCGCTCAGATAGAGGCGATGCGTGCGGCGCTGCCAGCGGATCGCCTTGAGGCCAGGGTAGTTGAAGTAAGCCGACCACACGGACGTCGCCGCGGGATCGCGTTCCATGACAGCCTGTATGTCTCGTTTGAGCAGCTCGAGCACGACGGCGCGCACCTGCGATTCCTTGAGTCGGGAGATGATGGGCCTCGGGGCCAGTGTACCCACCCGTCGCGACCTGCGTCACGCGCGAAGCGCGAGTTCCAGTCTCCGACGAGTCTCTTCGGCGCCCAGCAAACATCGGATCGTGGCGAGCGGCAGGCCATGAGCACGCCCCGTGAGCGCGGCACGCACCGCGGGCATCGCCTCGCGCGGCGCCAGGCCGGCAGCACGCAACGCATCCCGCAGCTCGCCGCCCCGCCAGTCCGCGGCATGGACTTCACAGGCGACGCTCAGGGCCGCATCCGCCGTGGGCGTGCCCAGCGCGGCCTGCGCCTCGCCATCGGGCTCCGGCGGTTCAACGAGCCCGTCGACCAGCTCCACGACGTCCCCGGCCACCTCGACCTCTTCAGCGAGCAGTCCGGCAACCTCCTGAGACGTCGCGCCCGGGAGATCCGGGACATGCCCTGCGACCGCAACGATGCGCTCGCAGGGCGTCAACAACGACATGTGCCGTTTGTTGAGCCATCGGAGCCGCGCGACGTCGTGCGCGGGCGGCGACGGGGAGACACGTGACAGGTCGAACACGGCGGCGATCTCGTCGAGGCTCAGGATCTCGCGCCCCTGCGGGTCCGACCAGCCGAGCAACGCGAGATGGTTCACCACGGCCGAGGGCAGATAACCCTGCGAACGCAGCGAGGCGATCGACTCGGCACCGCGCGACTTCGACAGCGGACGACCGTCAGCACCGATGACCAGCGGAACGTGCGCGTAGCGCGGTGGCCGCGCGCCCAGCGCCTCGAAGATCATCAACTGCCGGGGCGTATTGGACAGGTGGTCGTCACCCCGGATCACCAGCGTGATGCCCATCGCGTCGTCATCGACCACGCAAGCGAGGTCGTAGAGAACCATACCGTCCGACCTGGCGACCAGGAAATCACCGATATCCGAACCTGAGAACACAACGCGACCATGGACCGCATCGTCAACGACATACTCGCTGTCCGGCTGAACGGCGAACCGCCACCCGAACGGCTCACCCGCCTCGGCGCGCCGGCGCGACTCATCGGCGGGGATCGACCGGCACGGCCCGCGATAACGCGGCTGTCGGCGCTGCTCGGTATCCGCCTCCCGCTCACGCACCAGAGTTCGATCGGGGCAGAAGCACCGATACACGCTGTCGGACGACTCCAGCCGCCCCAAGACCCGCGCGTAGAGCTCTGCGCGCTGTGACTGACGATACGGTGCGTGCGGACCGCCGACGTCCGGGCCCTCGTCCCATCGCAGGCCCAACCACTTCAGGTCCTCGAGCAGTCCACTCTCGTGGCGCAGATCGCTGCGCTTCGTGTCAGTGTCCTCGAAACGGACGATGAATACACCACCCGCAGCCTGCGCGACCAGATGATTGAACAGCGCGGTCCGGGCACCGCCGACATGCAGCACGCCACTGGGTGCGGGTGAGAATCGAACGCGATCAGCCACCTTCACACCCTTTCGAGCAGAACGACCGCCTGGGCGGCGACGCCTTCGCCGCGCCCGGTCGCGCCAAGGCCCTCGGTGGTGGTCGCCTTGAGACCGATCCGATCCGTATCGACTCCCAGCGCCTGCGCCATCGCCGCTCGCATCGCGTCCCGATACGGCGAGATGCGGGGCGACTCGAGGATGAGGACGGTGTCGGCATCGGCCAGCATCCAGCCCGCCTCCCGCATGAGTCCTCCGACCTGGGTGAGCAGATCAAGACTGGATACACCCTCATAGGCGGGATCGGTGTCCGGGAAGTGCGCCCCGATGTCCCCTGCGCGCATGGCGCCGAGCACGGCGTCCATCAGTGCGTGCACGAGCACGTCGGCGTCGGAGTGGCCCGCGAGACCTGTCGCGTGAGGGATCTCGATCCCGCCGAGCACAAGCCGGCGACCCTCCGCGAATGCATGTACGTCATAGCCGAGCCCCACGCGCAACTCAGTCATCGGTCGCCTCCCCGCCACGGGCTCTCAGAAGCGCCGCGAGAACGTCGAGGTCCTCACGAACGGTCACCTTCAGGTTCCAGCGTGGACCCTCGAGCATTCGCACGGATCCACCCGCGCGCTCGACGAGTACAGCATCGTCGGTGCCTTCGAATCCTTCGACAGCCGCCGCCCGATGGGCACGAAGCAATGCATCGGTTCGGAAGGTCTGCGGTGTCTGCGCGATCCAGAGGTGTGACCGATCCGGCGTCGACACGACACTCCCCTCGGGATCCACTTCTTTGATCGTATCGAACGAGGGGTGTCCGACCACCACGCCATCGACGCCGGGGTGCTCTCGCAGGACGAGAAAACCTTCGGCGATGGTCTCGACCGCGACAGCCGCCCGCGCACCGTCGTGGATCGCGACGGACTCGCAGGGCATCGGCAGTGCAGCAAGTCCCGCCGCAACGGACGCTCGACGGGTCTCGCCGCCCGCGACCACGGCGACCACTTTGCCCATACCCTCCGCGCCCACAACGGCTTTGCGGTATTCGTCGACCCGATCGGGATGCGCGACGACGACGATCGCATCGACGGCCTCGCAGCGCTCGAACGCCTCGACCGTGTGCGCGAGCACCGATTTGCCGCCCACGAGCGCCAACTGCTTACCGCGGGAGTCGCCGAAGCGCTCACCGGAGCCTCCGGCCACGATCACAGCCCCGTTCACAGACCCGCCTTGGGACGAGCGAAGATCATGCGACCGCTGGCCGTCTGGAGGACGGAGGTGACGACCACGTCCACGTCCTCGCCTACCAGCTTCCGACCGTCGTGCACGACCACCATCGTGCCATCCGCGAGGTACCCGACTCCCTGGTCGGACTCCTTCCCCTCACGCGAGACGGCCAGATGGATGATCTCACCGGGCAGGTGACTCGGCTTGAGCGCCGCAGCGAGATCGTTGATGTTGAGCACCCGCAGGCCCTGAACGCGCGCCACCTGTGTGAGGTTGTGATCGACGGTGACGATGGTCGTGTCCGTGTCCCGGGCCAGCCGGGCGAGCTTGCCGTCGACGTCAGGGGTCTCGGGGTAGTCGACCGAGAACACCTCCACGGCGTGCTCTCCCCCGCGCAGCGAAGCGAGCAGATCCAACCCGCGGCGCCCACGGGCACGGCGCAGATCATCCGCAGAGTCCGCAAGCGTCTGCAGTTCGACGAGAACGAATCCGGGGACACGGACCGCGCCCTCGATGAAGCCGGCTCGCAGCAGTTCCGCGAAGCGGCCGTCGATGATGGCGCTGGTATCGAGGATCTTGGTGGACAGCATCTCCGGTTCGCCCGAGCCCGGGAAGAACCGTGACATCAGCCGACCCACGTCACGCCGCTTGATGAGCGCTACGCGGACGCCCAGATAGGCGAACACGAAGTAGAACCCCACCTGCCCCAGCAGACCCACAACGGGGGGCTGGAGCGAACGGACGGGGATCGACAGTATGAGCGCGATAACGAGACCGACAAGCAGGCCGAACACGCCAAGGATGAGATCACTGACGGACACGCTGCGGAGATAGTCCTCGAAGAACAGGTATGTCCGCTGCACTTCCCTTCCGATCATCCCACCGAAGATGAAGCCGATCGACGCCCCCAGAATGACGAACAGAATGATGACGGTTGGAATGGAGTAGCCGATCTGCTGGTTCCAGTCGATGAGATCCTTGACGCTCAGACCCGCGAGCGCTCCCAGTGTCGCCATGACGAACCGGGTGAGCTGGACGAACATGCTTAGCGACGCGTGCCGCACGACGCATTGGAGAAACGTCGCTCGCGCCGTCACCTCCTTCCTGGCCGGGGGCGTTCGGCGCCCCCTCGGGCTTCGATATACCGACAGAGTCTAGCACCCGCTCACGCGTCCGAAGCCGGCTGCCGGCGTCATAAGCGACCGGATGGACCACCGATGCAAGGCCCCTACCGGGTAGCAGAACCACGCAAACGCCTCAGCCCCTCGGCTATCACGCGAGCCCGGCGGGCGCCGACGCCATCCACCTCGTCAAGCTGCTCCTCGGTCGCCCTTGCCAGCACGACCAGCGCCGAGAACCGGTCCACCAAACGATTGACGACGGACCCGGGCAGCGACGGGATCCTGCGAAGCACGCGATACCCGCGCGCGCGAACGTGGTGCTCGAGCACGTCTGCTGTGGCCGGGTAGCCGAGAACCGCAGCGACCGCGAGATTGTCGAGCGCCTGGTCTTGCGTCATCTCCGACAGGGAGAGTCGGGCCGCCGGCGTCAGTCTGGGGCCAGGTGTGACGAGGTAGTCGCGGAGCAGGAGCGTGTGCTCATCAGAGACGTTGGCGGTGACCTCCTCGGCCTGCATCGCCACGAGGCGTCCCTCGGAGCCGAGTTGATCGACATACCGCGCGACCTCCCGGGCGACACGTTGAACAAGCTCGGAGCGCTGGACCGCGGTCACGACATCCCCCACGGTGACGGCGTCCTCGAACTCCAGAAGCGTAAGGCGATCGACCACCTCGTCGAGCCGCAGCCGATACCTCTGCAGGGTCTGCAGCGCCTGGTTCGCCTTCGCGAGGACGACGGTCACATCCTCGACGGTGACGCGGCGACCCGCCCGGTACAGACTCACGACGTTCCGCCTCTGCGACACAGATACCACCAGTGCGGAGGTCTGTCGGCTGACTCGCTCGGCGGTGCGATGCCGCATCCCGGTCTCGACCGTGGGAAGCGAGGCGTCGGGGACCAGGTGCACGTTGACCTTGAGGATCGTTGCACAGTCCTCGTCCAAGAGGATGGCGCCGTCCATCTTCGCGAGTTCGAAGAGGCGCTGATGGGTGAAGGGCACTCCGAGGGTGAACCCGCCGTCGCACAGCGTCGCGACGCGCTCGACGTCGCCGATCACGATCAGGGCACCCGTGTCAGCCGAGATGATGCTGTCGAGCGCCTCGCGCAACTCGGTTCCCGGGGCGACCCGACGCAGCACGTCGGCGACCTTCACCTCGCTCTTGGCTTCCATTCGCTCCCTCTCGCCCGGTGTATCACCCAGTCTACAGCCGTTGGATCACGACTTCGCGTCAAGCAATCCCAGCGCGACCGACACGGAAGCCACGGGCCGTACCTTGGCGCCGGAGACCGGCCCCAGGTCACGCGCCGACGAAGTGGCGACCCACGGCAGCCCGAGCCGGACCGCCTCTGCAGCGCGCGCTGCCGCATGGGAGACGGGGCGCACCTCGCCCGCCAGCCCGATCTCGCCGAACGAAACGAGACCACCCGCGATCGGCACGTCGCGGCGCGCCGACGCCAGCGCCAGCGCCAGCGGCAGGTCGACCGCCGGTTCGACGACGCGAACGCCGCCGGCGACCGAGACGTACACGTCCTGCTGGCCGAAGGTCAGCCCGGCGTGGCGCTCCAGCACTGCCAGCACCTGAAGCAGGCGCGGCAGCTCGATCCCGGTGGCCAAACGCCGCGGCATCTGAAGGTACGAGGGGCTCACCAGTGCCTGTATCTCGACAAGAACGGGTCGGGAGCCCTCCATGGTCGCCATGACCGCTGAGCCCGCGACTCCGACGGGACGATGCTCCAAAAGCGCAGCCGAAGGGTTCGCGACGACTCGCAGCCCCTCCTCGACCATCTCGAACACCCCGATCTCGGAGATCGACCCGAACCGGTTCTTCACCGCACGGACGATGCGGAACGTGTGGTCCCGATCGCCTTCGAAGTACAGGACGGTGTCCACCATGTGCTCCAGCACCCGGGGCCCTGCTATCGCGCCTTCCTTGGTGACGTGCCCTACGACCAGAGTGGTGACGCCGTGGTCCTTGGAGAGCCGCGTCAGCCTCGCCGTGGATGCGCGGACCTGACCGACGGAGCCGGCTGTTCCCGGAGCGTCAGGATCGATCATGGTCTGGATCGAATCGACGATGAGAACATCAGCGGCGTCCTCGAGCGCGACCGCCTCGACCGCACCGACATCGGTGGCCGGGAGCAGTCCAATATCTCCCGTGCACCCGAGACGGTCCGCACGCATCTTGACCTGGGCCGGAGACTCCTCACCGCACACGTACAGGACGCGCTTCCCGGAGCAGGCGAGCGAGTCGGCCACCTGCAGGAGGAGCGTCGACTTGCCGATGCCGGGCTCACCGCCAAGAAGCACTATCGAGCCGCGGACCAAGCCGCCGCCGAGCACCCTGTCGAACTCTTCCACGCCCGTGGGTATCCGGCGATCACCGGCGGTCTGGACCTCGGCCAACCGGACCGGGCGCGCCGCCGGGACAGACATGCGCGAGGAGGCCCCGGATCGCTCCGCGGCCTCCTCGATGAACGTTCCATATTCGCCACAGTCCGGACACCGTCCGGCCCACTTCGGCTCCACATGCGAACACTGGGCGCACCGCCAGGCCGTCCTGGTCTTCGCCATCGCGCGCCTACTCGCCGACGGCGCCGCCCGCGGCGGCACCCGACCCGCCACCGGGATTACGCTGCGGCATCATCGCCTTCTTGCGCGGCGCCTTCACGACGCCCGCAGGAGGCTCGGGGTCACCATTGCCCCGAACGAACACGATACGGCCGTCGGCGACACTCAACTCCACGACGTCACCGGGATTCCACTGTCCGGCGAGCATCTCCTCGGACAGCGGGTCTTCAACCAGGCGCTGGATGGCGCGACGCAGAGGACGCGCACCCGACGACGGGTCGAAGCCCTCCTTGGCCAACAAGATGCGCGCCTCCGGGTTCATACGGACGCCGATGCCACGCGAGAACAGATGGGTCCGCAGATCGTTGATCATCAGATCCACGATCGACTCGATCTCATCATGCGTGAGCTCGTGGAACACGATCACCTCGTCGACCCGGTTCAGGAGCTCGGGACGGAAGAGCTTCTTGAGCTCGCCGGTGACCCTGCCCTTTATCGCCTCGTGGCTGAGCTCATCGGACGAACTTCCGAACCCGAGGGTCGTCTTGCCCTTGGCGATGTCTCGGGCACCCACGTTGCTGGTCATGATGATGATGGCGTTCTTGAAGTCGACCTTGCGGCCCTGCGAATCGGTGAGACGCCCCTCTTCGAGGATCTGAAGCAGGACGTTGAACACGTCCGGATGCGCTTTCTCGATCTCATCGAACAGGATCACGCTGTACGGCTTGCGCCGGACGAGTTCGGTCAACTGACCGCCCTCTTCGAAGCCCACGTAGCCGGGAGGCGATCCGATGAGACGGGATACCGTGTGCTTCTCCATGTACTCGCTCATGTCGAGCGAGATGAGAGCGTCTTCGCTACCGAACAGGAACTGCGACAGCGCCTTGGCCAACTCCGTCTTGCCGACACCGGAGGGGCCGAGGAAGATGAACGAACCGGCCGGACGGTTCGGGTCCTTGAGTCCGGCGCGAGCGCGACGGATCGCGCGCGAAACGGCCGACACGGCCTCGCTCTGTCCGATCACACGCTCATGGATGGAACCTTCCATGCGCAGCAGCTTGGCGGTCTCGGCCTCGGTGAGCGCCGTGACCGGGATCCCGGTCCACATGGAGACCAGCTCGGCGATCTCTGCCTCCGTGACCTCGACGACGCGCGACTTGTCGGGTTTCAGCCACTCCTCTTCGATGGTGCGCTTCTCGGCAAGGACCTGCTTCTCCTTGTCGCGCAGAGAGGCGGCCTTCTCGAACTCCTGTGCCTCGATCGCGGCTTCTTTCTCCTGCCGGACGGTGCGGAGGCGGTCCTCGACCGCACGCACATCAGGAGGCGCCGTCATCATGCGGATGCGCATCTTGGAACCGGCCTCGTCGACAAGGTCGATCGCCTTGTCCGGAAGGAACCGACCGGAGATGTAGCGATCGGCGAGAGTCGCCGCCGCCTCGAGTGCCCCGTCGGTGATCGAGACCCTGTGGTGCGCCTCATAGCGATCGCGGAGGCCACGCAGGATCTCGATGGTCTCGGCCACCGACGGCTCGCCGACGGTGATCGGCTGGAACCGGCGCTCAAGGGCGGAGTCCTTTTCAACGTACTTACGGTACTCGTCGATCGTCGTCGCACCGATGGTCTGCAGCTCACCGCGCGCAAGCGCGGGCTTGATGATGGATGCGGCGTCGATCGCTCCCTCGGCCGCACCCGCCCCGACCAAGGTGTGCATCTCGTCGACGAACAGGATGATGTCGCCGCGCTCGTGGATCTCCTTGATGACCTTCTTGAGGCGCTCCTCGAACTCGCCGCGGTACTTCGAGCCCGCCACGAGTGCTGCCAGATCGAGCGTGTAGAGCTGCTTGTTGCGCAGCGTCTCCGGCACTTCATCGCGCGCTATCGCCTGAGCCAAACCCTCGACGACGGCGGTCTTGCCCACACCGGGCTCGCCGATCAGCACCGGGTTGTTCTTGGTGCGCCGCGACAGGATCTGCATGACACGCTCAATCTCCTGCTCGCGTCCGACGACGGGATCGAGCTTGCCCTCGCGGGCCATACGGGTCAGATTGCGACCGAACTCATCGAGCAGCTGGCTCGAACCGCCGGCACGTTCCTCGCCGCCCTGCTCACCCTGCTGGCCGTGATAGCCGGACAGCAGCTGGATGACCGCGGAGCGGACCTTCTCAAGGTCGGCTCCGAGGTTGAGCAGCACCTGGGCCGCCACGCCCTCTCCCTCGCGGATGAGGCCGAGCAGGATGTGTTCCGTCCCGATGTAGTTGTGTCCGAGTTGCAGCGCTTCGCGCAACGAGAGTTCAAGGACCTTCTTGGCGCGCGGGGTGAACGGGATGTGCCCGTTGGGGACGTAGGTGCCCTTGCCGATGAGCTCCTCGACCTGCTGATGGACGTCCTCGAGCGAGATGTTGAGAGACTCGAGGGCCTTGGCGGCGATGCCGTCCTCTTCCCGGATCAGGCCGAGCAGCAGGTGCTCGGTCCCGATGTAGTTCTGGTTGAGCATCCGCGCTTCTTCCTGCGCATAGATGACCACCCGCCGAGCCTTTTCGGTGAACCGCTCGAACATGGGGCGCTCCTATCGGAAGCGCGCTGCGGCGCGCGATGGCTGTTGTTCCACATGGACAGTATACCCGCGTGGGACGACATCGACCCGAGCGGGTACCGATGGGTGAGCGAAATCAGTGCCATATCTAAGCGCGGTTCACTCAGATATGGCGCGCCGCGATCGAAGGCGTCAGGAGATGGTCACTCCGGGCGCAGATGCGGGAAGAGGAGCACGTCTCGGATGGACGCGCTGTCGGTGAGGAGCATCACGAGTCTGTCGATCCCGATGCCGAGCCCCCCGCACGGGGGCATCCCGTATTCCATGGCGCGCAGGTAGTCCTCGTCGTAGCCCATGGCCTCATCGTCGCCCGTGGCCTTCGCCGACATCTGGGCGGCGAAACGCTCGCGCTGGTCGACGGGGTCGACCAGCTCGGAGAACGCATTTGCGATCTCGCGGCCGGTAACGATCAACTCGAACCGATCGGTCAACTCCGGCTCACCTGGCTTCTTGCGGGCAAGCGGTGATGTCTCCAGGGGGTAGTCGGTCACGAACGTCGGCTGCACCAGGAAACGCTCGACGAGCTTCTCGAACAGTTCGGTGATGAGCTTGCCCTTGCCCCAGGACTTGTCGACGGGAGCGTCGTGCTTCACACACAGCGCACGGAGCTCGTCGACCGAGCGCGCGAAGGACACGTCCTCTCCCGCCGCTTCGGAGGTCAGGTCGATCATCGTCGCGCGACGCCACGGTGCGCCCAGGTCCACTTCAGTGCCCTGATACGTCACAAGCGTCGTGCCGAGGACCTCGGAGGCGGCCGTACGGATGAGACCCTCGGTCAGGTCCATCATCCCGCGCAGATCGGTGAACGCCCGGTACGCTTCGAGCATCGTGAACTCAGGGTTGTGACGCACGGAGATGCCTTCGTTACGGAACGACCGGTTGATCTCGTAGACGGCCTCGAACCCGCCGACCATGAGCCGCTTGAGGTAGAGCTCCGGTGCGATCCGCAGATAGAACTCCATGTCGAGCGCGTTGTGGTGCGTGATGAACGGACGCGCGGTGGCGCCGCCGGGGATCGGGTGCAGCATCGGGGTCTCGACCTCGATGAACCCACTGGTGTCCATGAAGCGTCGGATCGACGAGATGATCGCGAACCGCTTCGCAAAGGTGTCCCGGACCTCGGGGTTCACGATGAGGTCGACGTACCTCTGACGATACCGGGTCTCGGTGTCGTTCAGGCCGTGGAACTTCTCAGGAAGTGGCCGCAGGGACTTCGAGAGCAACGTCACACTCTTCGCAGACACGGACAACTCTCCGCGACGGGTGCGAAGCACCACACCCTCGGCTCCGATCCAGTCGCCCAGATCGAGCTCTTTGACCGCAGAGAGCCCCTCCTCGCCGAGAACGTTCTGGCGGCAGAAGACCTGGAGGTCGCCGGTGGCGTCGCGCACGACAAGGAAGACAGCCTTGCCCTGGTCGCGCAGGGCGACCACGCGTCCCGCCACCCGGACCTGGTCGTCCGTCTCCGCGCCGTCAGCCAGCCCGGCATAACTTTCGGACAACTGGGCCGCGCGAGCGGTCGGGTCGTAGTTGAGCTTGTAAGGCTCCTCGCCGCGGGCACGCAGCGCGTCGAGCTTCGCGTGCCGCACAGCGATCGGATCGTCGTCGCTCACCGGGAACGCGCGCTCGTCTGCCGCCATCGCCAATCCCGTCTAGTGGTGGATCGAAACGACCGTGTAGTTGGTCGTCTTTCCCGAAGGAAGCGTCACGGGCACGATATCGCCCTTCTTGCGGCCGAGTACCGCCTGCCCGACGGGAGACTCGTTGCTGATCTTGTTGTTCGTCGGATCCGCCTCGGCCGAACCGACGATGCGATACATCATGGAGTCGCCGTCGCCGTCCGAAAGCTCGACCTTGCTGCCCAAGGCGACCTTGTCGTTCTTCTTCGGCGCCGAGATGATCGTGGCGTGTGCCAGGATCTGATTGACCTCGAGGATGCGGGTCTCGACCATCGCCTGCTCATTCTTGGCGTCATCATATTCGGAGTTCTCGGAGATGTCTCCGAACTCCTTGGCTTCCTTGATGCGCTGCCCGACTTCGCGTCGGCGGGTCGTCTCGAGGAAGTGCAGCTCGTCTTCGAGCTTCTGCTGACCCTCGACGGTAAGTGCGATGTCTTTGTGCATGGTTCCCGGGCTCCTATCATGCTTGCTTCGACTCCCCCAAGTCGCGCCGCTCTTCCGAAACACTCCGGTGGGGCGCAACGCGCGGGCCGCCTCGTGAATCAGGCGGCCCTCAGAGTTTCAGAGAGTATAGCGCCCCGGTCAGCGCATGCAAGAGGCGGACCGGGGCGCTATAGAGAGACGGGCTACTCGCTCTTGTCGACATCCTTGGGGGCTGCGACGTCAGCGGAAGGCTTGTCGGAAAGCTTGTCGGCAGGCTTCTCTTCGTCCTCGAGCAGCTTGCCGTCGATGCCGTCTTTGAGCGCCTTGGCCGACTTCCCGAACATCTTGGCCAGCTTCGGAAGCTGAGCCGGACCGAAGATCACGAGAACGACGATCAGAATGACCCATATCTCCGGGCCCATGGGAATTCCGAATGCAGCCATTGCTCCTCCTACGACGGTTGAAAGGTTTCCCGACCCCGCAGGGCCGTGTGTTCACTGGCGAGAAGCGTACACCTATGGTTTGCCCGACGCCACGGACTCGCGACGTGAGAGGTAGTACAGCGTGTGCAACAGCTCCTGGACCGGGTCGGTGTTGTGCAGGGTCACACCCTCGGGTACCTGGACGACGACCGGCGTGTAGTTCAGCACCACGCGGATGCCGGCGGCAGCCAACCGGTCCGTGACCTGCTGCGCCGCGCTCGGAGGCACAGCGACGACCCCGATGCTGATCCCCTGGTCTCGAACGGTCTTTTCGAGTTCGCGCATGTGGCGCACGACCACATCGCCCAACCGCCCTCCGACCTTACCCGGGTCGTTGTCGAACACGGCGGTCACGATGAAACCGTGCTTGCTCAGACCGTCATAGGCCGCGATGGCCGAGCCGAGGTTCCCCGCCCCGACGAGCACCAATCGATGCACGTGATCCGACCCGAGGATCCGCTGGATGCGTTCGGCGAGCGTTTCGACGTCGTAGCCGATCCCCCGGCGCCCGAAAGAGCCGAAGTGCGTCAGGTCGCGCCGGATCTGGGCGGGATTGACACGCGCCAGTTCGCCCATCCGGGCAGAAGAGACCGTCTCCTCCCCCTCCTCGCGCAGCTGCAATAGCACGTTGAGGTAGACCGGAAGACGCTCGATGACGCCCTCCGGGATATGCGCCCCGACGTCGACCATCTGCCACGACCCGTCCGGATGTCTCCGCGCGGCCTCAGCGGCCGCCTGCCCTCCGCGTCACGAGACTTCCGGGAACGCGGGCACCCCATCGTAACTACTGTTACAAAGTATGCGCAAGCACCCCTCTGCGAACGACAGGTCCCGGAGAGGGGTCCTGCGCCGGGCCGCGCTGTTCCGGGATCCTAGAACGCGGCCCCTTCGAGCGCATGCGCACAGACACACGGGCGCTCGACGGGCAGAGCCGGGATCATCGCATGCAGCAGGCCCTTGAGCCGCTCGTTGTTCGCGGCGAACACGCGAACGACCTCATCGTTCGAGACCGGCTCGGCACCTTCGGCACCGGCGTCGTGGTCGGTGATGAGCGAGATGTTGCAGTAGCAGATCTCCAGCTCGCGCGCGAGATAGCACTCGGGGTACTGGGTCATGTTGATGACCTCCCAGCCCTGGGAGGCGAACCAGCGGGACTCGGCACGAGTCGAGAAGCGGGGACCCTGGATGACGACCACGGTTCCGGCCGGGTGCACGGTGATCCCCAGCGCCTGCGCCTGCTCGACCGCGATCTGGCGCATGGTGGGGCAGTATGGATCGGCAGAAGACACGTGGGTAGTGATCGGCCCGTCGTAGAAGGTATCGATGCGCCCCCATGTGCGATCGACGAACTGGTCGCAGATGACGAAGTCACCGGGCTTCACATGCGCCTGCAGCGATCCACAGGCATTCGGGCCGATGATGCGCGAGACCCCGAGCTCCTTCATCGCCCAGACGTTCGCGCGGTAGTTGATCATGTGCGGAGGCAGCTGATGGTCCTTGCCGTGCCGCGGCAGGAAAGCGACGGTCCGACCGCCGATCTCGCCGACCATGACCGGTGAGGAGGGCGCGCCGTAGGGCGTGTTGATGCGGTACTCCTCAGCGCCGTCCAGCAGCGAGTAGAACCCGCTGCCGCCGAACACACCGATCTCGACTTTGGGAAGGGCCATCTTGGTCTCCTCGTCGGTACCGCCGAGCGCGATCGCAGCCGGGCGAAAGGTTGTGGGAAGGTCCCCGGATTGTATCTCACGAATACGTGTCGGGGACGTTCGGCCCCCTTACGCGCAGTCGCGCTGCTGCGCGGGGACCGCGTCGCCCGGCACCAGCAGCGGACGCCCGAATCCACTCGAGCGGTCGCTCCAGCGCTGCTGAAGGACCGCGGCGCCCGAGACCGCCTCCAGAAAGGCCGCAGCCTGCGCATCCACATTGTCAGCGTGGTGCAGCAGCAGCGCTTCGAGCGAACACGGCTGGCAGGGAGCACCCCACTCACGCTCTCCGTGGTGGGCCAATATCGCGTGGCGCAGCCGCAGGGCGATATCGTCCGGCAGCGACCGGGAAAGCCCTTCGATCGCTCGGCTGACGATGCGTTCGCCGAGCACCACATGCCCCACGAGGCGACCGGCGTCGGTGTAGTCGAATCCCGTGTCGAAGGACAGCTCCTCGGTCTTCCCGACGTCGTGCAGCAGGGCGGCGGCGAGGAGGAGATCGTGATCGACCCTGCCATAGGACGCGGCCAAGGACTCGCAGATCGTCGCGACAGCGATCGTATGCTCCAGCAGCCCCCCGATGTACGCGTGGTGCCGCCCCGTGCCGGCCGGGCAGGCCGCGAATCGGCCGATGAATCCGGGGGCGCCGAAGACGGCCCGGACGACCGCACGGAGCCTCGGCTCGCGGACCCGCTTCACGAGCGTCCTCAGTTCCGCGAGCATCTCTTCGCCGTCCCGGACTCCGGCCGGAAGGAAGTCGCGCGACTCGAACGAGTCGACCGGCAGCAACGACTCGACCGACACGCGCCGTATCCCCCGGTAGGTGGTCACCGCGCCCCGCACCTGAACGATCGACCCGACGGGCAGGGCCTCGTCGGCCGGGGAAGGTCGGAACAGCACGGCGGGGATCGACCCCGTGCGATCGGAGAGTTCCAGCGACAGGAACGAGTCACCGGTCCGCGCAGACCGGATGTCGCGGGAGCGCAGAGAGAACAACGAGTCCGTGCGCAGGCCGTCCTTCAGATCCCGTACATATTGGTCCTTCATGACCGCCTCCGGACGCGCCGATCGCCTGTGTGCCGATACGATCCTACCGACCGGCTCTGACAACCGACACGCGGCCCGGGGCTGGGCTACCATGGGGCCGCGGTACGCCCTGACCGAGAGGACTCCTGTGATGCGCACCCGACTCGTGTTCGTCGCAGTACTCGCCGCGCTGCTGCTGAGCGCCTGCGGCCGGACCACGACGCCACATGTGCGGTTCGAGCCCAAGGGCACCTCGCTGACGACGCTCGAGGCCGAAACACTGGCCGCTACGACCGACATCACCTCGGTCACGAATGTCGGCGCGAGCGAAGCGCCCGCGCTTCGCACCGTGATGCTGGGCGAATTGCGTGGCAAGGGTCCCGCCGGAGCGCACGCGGCGCAGCTGCTGACCACGGGATTCCCGACGTCCACGGCGTCGGTCCCGGTCCTCGTGCGGATCTGCTCGTTCGAAGGCACGAGCGCAGTCGTCGTCGTCGAAGCGTTCGGGGACCCGGGCGGGAAGCTCACCCACCGGCGCCTTTGGGTGTTCGCCTCCGCCTCGGACAGCGTCATCCGGGCCGCCTCGTTCCGCTGAGGCACCCGGCCGCTCCGCTCATCGTCCGGTCAGGCGAGCACGCGCGTCGAGACATCGGCCGATCCGCCGGACGGACGGTTCTCGACGCCGTGCACACGAGCGACCTCGCATCGAATCGCCTCAGGAGTGTGCCCTGCCTCCCGTAACTCACGCTCCAGCGACGCGATCACCAAGAGGCGCGTCACAGCGGGTGCTGCACCCTGAAGGGCGCGATGGCGGATGACACCCCAGAAATAGGCCTCAGCCCGTGCGCTCATGCGGCCCTCGACCGCGCCGCGACGGGGGAACCGGGCGCGGGTGATGCGCATCGCTTCCACAGCAACAGGCTGCGGGGCGCCAGCCGCGACTGCGCGGGTTACGAGCGAAGCGGGTACAGGGCGCTCCGATATGGCCGTGTGATCGTGCTGCATCGTGACCTCCTATCGAACATCAGTTCGATAGGAGCCTAACGTGCGGCTCTGACACCGCGGACCGAGACTAGGCGGTCTCGACCTCCATGATGCAGTCGATGCTGTCGCGGTTCACGGCAATGTACTGCACGGAGTAGAGAGTCTCCTCTGAGCCGATCTGGCAGATGCGGGCGTCAGTCACCGGGAAGAAGTCCTTGCCCTTCGAGTTGAGGGCGTCGGTCAGACGACTTCCCGCCAGGACGTGGAGGTCCCCCTCGATCTGCATGCCCCGCGTGAGAATGACTACGTGGAGCCGATCCTTGTGGCTGTACAACGTCCCACCCCTGTCGCACCCGTGCGGCGAAGCCGGTCGCCCCGCCGCTCTCGCTACGGATTCTAGCGCCGCGAGGCGAACGAGAGAAGCCACAGCCGAAACCAGTCGGCCGCAGCCAGCTCGACCGCCGTCGCAACAAGCGCCAACGCGATGGCCGGCCAGGCCTCCCGGAGCCGATCGAAGCGCCTCTCGAAGCGCGGTACGAGCAGCACGACCACGAGATTCACCGCGGTGAAGGTCGCGATGACGGCCGCCGCCACGAGCAACGGATATGCGGCACCCGTCAGCGGCCCCACCCAGTACACGGCGGCGAACGTGACCGGGGCGGCAGCACACCAAGCCACGACCGCACCCGGCGATGAGAGTATCGAGGCGGGACTGCTGCGCACCCACAGCTGTGCGTTCAGGATGGGGACGATCACGAGCGTCAACGCGAAACCGGTCCCGACGCCCGTGGCCAGGCGGATCACGTTGGTGGTCTCACGCAGCCCCGCGTACGACGTGACCCCGTCCCAGCCCATGATGGCGAGTGCGGCCAGTCCCAATGCGAGGATCCCTGCCGGGGGCATCCCCGTGCGTCGGCCACCGCGTTCGGTGACGGCCAGGACGAGCATCGAGACGACGAACCCGACGTAGATCCCGGTGTCGCGGGCACAAACGGGAAGCTGATGGCCCCCGCCGAAGAACGAACGGGCCGCGAGCTGATGACATAGACCGAATCCGAACCAGTGCATCGCCGCGTCGATCATCGGTCCTCCTGCGATCCGTCCCGGTGCTCCGGGAACGACGCGGCGGGCCCGGCGCATGCCGGACCCGCCGTATACCGTCATCTGGTCGGGATGGCGGGATTCGAACCCACGACCTCTCGGTCCCGAACCGAGCGCTCTACCAAGCTGAGCCACATCCCGACGAGGTCGTATCCTACACGGTCGCCGTGCGGCGGGGCAAGCAGTGATTCTGCGGCGCCGTCATCTCCCCCGTTTACACCGGGTCGACCCCGCATCGACAGCATGGCCCGGTCCCTGTCAGGACCGGGCCATGCTGAGTGCGAGCGGCGGTGCCGCGCGACCCCTACGGAGTCGTGGAAACCTTGAGCTTGGCGTGGCAAGGCTCACAGAACTTGGATTCCACGTGGCAGGTGAAGCACGGGTTGACGGGGGCGGCGAGGTAGGGCGTGATGCCCTCCTCTTGGAGGTTCTTGGCCTCGGCCTCGAGCGTACCCATCTCCTTGAGGATCTCCTTGGCCTTCCCGCCATGGACCGTGCTGGTCCAATCCGCAGCCTTGTGAGACTCGGGAACCAGCTCGAAGCCTGCGGGATGGCAGGTGGTGCACACGCCGGGAGCCGCCTTCGCACCCAGGCCGGTCATCTTGACCTTGCTCTCAAGGTCGTGGCAGCGGAAGCAGGCGTCCATCTTCATGAAGTCGGGGTGGACCACGTTCTTCGTGCCGTTCGGCGCGACGAGGACCGGAGCGACGTCCTTGTCGTTGTGCGCGACGCGGTTGTGGCACAACGTGCACCAGACTCCGGCGTCGGCGTGCGCCTTGTGATTGGTGATGAGGCCGAGACTCGCGGTCACGACCCGGTTGGGCGAGTGGCACTGGGTGCACTGCTGGCTACCCATCTCGTGGCCGCCCTTGAGCGCCAAGGCGGAACCGGGGTTCAGCGGCAGCGAGAAGGTGTTCCCGACGGTCGGGATGACCTCGAGGCCGGACTTCACCTTGGCGATCAGGAAGGTGAAGGTGTCGGCATTGACCGGCTCGTGACAAGCCATGCACGAGATCTCAGCGTGCGATGACTTCTCGTACGCGGCGATCGTGTCGTCCTGGACCTTGTGGCACACCTCGGCGCAGAACCAGCGCGTCGATGTCGCCCCCAACATCACGACGACGAATGCGGCCAACGCCAGGACGATCGCGAACGTCCAGACGATGAACCGCGGCCTACGGACCGGATCCTTGAACCCGGCCAGGGAGATCTTCGCCATTCCCATCGCTCCTCTTGAACCACATCGGGGGTCACGACATGCTCCGACGGGTGCCGAGCGGCCCCTCCCGCCGTGGTGCCAACCTTAGGTGAACACTCCCACGCACGCAAGCAAGCGCGAGCGGATGCGCGATACACCTGATTGTGTTCGTTCGGCGTCAGGAGCGCGAATCCTGCACCGTGGCCGTCTCACGCGTCAGGACGGAGCGTGCCCCGACCATGGCCAAGGCGGCGATCGACATCAGTACCGCGCTCAAGACGAATGGCGCCGTGGGCGAGACCACATCCCACAGGAGCCCGGCCGCAATGCTCGCAGGGAGGGCCGCCAACCCGATCGCGAAGGTGTAAGCGCCGATCGCGGTGGCTCGTAGTTCGCGCGGCACAAGGTCGATGACATAAGCGCGGGTCATACCCTCTGTGGCCGCATACGGCGCCCCGTAAAGGGCGAACAGCAACCAGATCGACGTCGGGTGCACCGCCAGTGCGAATCCGGTGTAGACGAGCGCGTAGCCCGCGAATCCGAACATGACGAGCCGGCGCCTGCCGAAGCGGTCGGACAGCCGTCCGAACGGCGTGGCCAAAGTGGCGCCCACGACGTTGAACAGGAAGTACATAAGCGGGATCAGCGCCGCCGGGGTCCCCACGTTCTGAGCTCGCAGGACCAGCATCGCATCGGAGGAGTTCCCCAGGGCGAACACGACACTGAGCGCCGTGAACACCGAGAAGGGCACGCCGAGCTGCCTGAAGGGCAGGAGCGGGAGGCGAGGCCGGTCGCGATGGTCCTCTATCGGCGCCCTCGCCTCTCGCACGGCGATGAGGACCAGTACGACCGCGAGCGACCCGGGGATCGCCGAGAGCCAGAACACCAACCGGTATCCGTCGGGCACGAGCGTGAGGATCGCCCACGCGGTCAACGGACCGATGGCGGCGCCGGCCGTGTCCAGCGCCCGGTGGAACCCGAAGTCACGACCACGTCGCTCCGCGGTGCCGGAGTCCGCGATGAGGGCATCGCGCGGCGCGGTCCGCACGCCTTTGCCGAAGCGGTCCGCGACCCTCAACGCGAGCACCGCGGGCCACCCCGGGACCAGCGCGAGCAGCGGTTTGACGACGTTCGACAGCGAATACCCCAGCGCCACGAGCGGCCGGCGGCGGCGCATCCGATCGGAGAGGCGGCCGGAGAAGACCTTGACGAGCGAGGCGGTCGCTTCGGCGAGTGACTCGATGAGCCCGATGGCGCTGACGGGAGCGTGCAACACGTTGGCGAGGAACAGCGGGAGCACGGGGTAGACCATCTCGGACGAGGCATCGGTCAGCAGACTGACGAGGCCGAGCACGACCACGTTGCGCGGGACCCGGCCGACGGGCGCAGGATCGGCAGCGCCGGGCCCAGGGATGGGAGGAGCGGATCCCACGTCAGACATGAACACCAGCCACCCCCTCGGAGCCTGTATCCGCCACTGCGATGGTATCACCGGGCCGACCCTCTTCTGTCCGGCGGGGTTGGCGAATTGATACCCCATGGGGTATTATTCGTGTCGTATCTCAGTTGCCTGCCGCCGAAACGAAGAGGACACTATGAGCGTTGCATCCATCAACCCGAACCACTGTGATCGTGCGCCCGGATGTCCCGCGCGCCGCGTCTGCCCACAAGGTGCGATCAGCCGCATGAGCGCGGGAGAGCCTTGGACGGTCGACCCCGACCGCTGCACCGGCTGCGGAGTATGCCTCCGCGTGTGCCCGACCGGCGCGGTCTCGATATCCGAACTCGAGAGGTGATCTGAAGATGATCAAGGTCCAGGTTATCGACTTCCCGGCGGAGACGAGTTGCACCAGCGGCGGTTGAGGTCCGTCCTGGTCTCCAGAGGAGATCACGGCACTCATCGGCGAGGAGATGCAACGGAGGTTCGCGGATGCGGCAAGCATCGAATATGTCGATACCGACGACGACGCCCAGCGCGAGACTCACGAGCAGATCATCGCGACGATCCGCGACCGCGGGCTGATCTACCCGGTGACCGTCATCGATGGCGCACCGGTCTACGACGGAGCGGTCTCCTACCCCGGGATCCTGCGCGCCATTGAAACCAGGTTGGCAGAGACCGCGTGAACGTCTCCACGGCCACCGTCTCGATCCAGCGCTGCGAGCTCTACGGCGAGCGCGAGGTCGCCGAGGCCCTCGAACGGCTCCTCGAGCCGCTCGGTGGCATCGGTGCGTTCGTCAAGCCGGGGCAGAGCGTCTTTCTCAAGGTCAACCTGCTGATGAAGGCGGAGCCCGACCGAGCGGTCACCACCCACCCCGCCCTGGTGCGTGCGGTCGTGCGTGCCGTGAAGGCGGCAGGCGCTCGAGACATCGCCATCGGCGACAGTCCGGGAGGACGTATCAACGCTTCGGCGGCCCGGGCGCTGTTCGAGACGAGCGGCATGAGCGCCGTCGCGCGCGAAGAAGGCGTGCGCGTCTCGCTGCTCGATGACGCCATCGTCCGCGTGCCCTCCCCGAACGGCGTGCTGTATCAGTCGTTCAACCTGGGCCGGGAGGCGGTCGAGGCGGACGTGCTCATCGACCTGCCGCGAATGAAGACCCACGGTTTCATGATGTTCACCGGCGCCGTGAAGAACCTCTTCGGGTGCATCCCGGGCCTGGAGAAGGCGCAGTTCCACGTGAAGGTTCCCGACCGCGAGGACTTCGCGGGCATGCTCGTCGATCTGCTCGGCGCCTGCGACCCGGAGCTGTCGATCATGGACGCCGTGGTGGCCATGCAGGGCGACGGACCGTCCGGCGGGACCCCGCGCCGGGTGGGAGCGCTTCTGGCATCCAGCGACGCCGTGGCGCTCGATGTGGTGGCGTCCTCGATCGCACGGTTCGACCCGATGGACGTCTACACGAACGCGGTCGCTCACCGGCGAGGGCTCGGGCCGCGGACCGCGGACGAGGTCCACATCGTCGGCACGCCATGGCGCGAACTCGTGCCTCTGACCTTCGAACATCCGGCACGTGACATCACGGCCAAGATGCCCGCCGGTCTCGGCAAGTGGGCACGAAGGCATGCGGCATCGATGCCCCATCTCGAGAACAGCGGCGCATGCACGACGTGCCGGACCTGTGAGAAGAACTGTCCCGTATCGGCGATCACCATGGTGAAGCGTCGGCCGTCGTTCGACTTGGACAAGTGCATCCGCTGTTACTGCTGCCAGGAGCTGTGCCCCGAGCAGGCGATCGGGCTGAAGACGCCGTGGTTCGTGCGCGCGCTGGTGCGACGCGGCGGTTCGAAGCTGAGCTAGAGTGCCGGTGGCGTCAGACGGCCGCGACGCCGTCGACCTCACCCTCGGGTGATCCCCACTCCGCCATGACGACGCCGCCCAACACCACCGCCGCGCCCAGGAGCTGCAGAGGGCTCAACCGCTCGAGCGGGAAGGCCAGCGCAGCGAAGGCCACGGTGAACGGCAACTCGAGCGTAGACACGACCGCGGCCTGGGCCGCTCCCATGCGCGCGATCCCCCCAAGGTAGAGCATGACGGCCGTGAAGGTCGGGACCGCGACCATCAACGCCACCGAACCCCATGCGGACGCATCCCACCGCGCCACGCTGCTCAATGTGCCGTTGGCGGCGGAGACGACTGCGAGTGCGATCGCCGAGAAAGCGAACGTATACGCCATGATCGTCAGTCGCGAGGTCCGTCCCAGCGAGTAGTAGGAAAGCACGTTGAAGACCGCATACCCCAAAGCCGCACCCATGCCGAGAGCGAACCCCCGGGGCGTGACCGCCGACCCGGAGGTGAACACCTCCGCCACGAGCGCACAGCCCGCGAACGTGAGGAGCACGGCGGCGGCGCGGCGGAGCGGGAAGCGCTCGCGGAGGAAGAGCCATCCGATGACCGATACCAGCGCCGGGTACGTGTAGAGCAGGACGGTGGTGACCGAGGCTCCGATCTCGCGCACCGCGTACGAGTAGCACAGCGACGCCGCGCCATACCCCGTTAGCGACAGGCCCAGGAAGCGCACCAGGTCGGCGCGCGTCACCCTGAGGGCGGCGGGGTCGCGGACCGTCTGGGATACCGCCATGACGACCGCAGCCAAAGCGAATCGCACGGCCAGCAGCGACATCGGCTCGGCACCGTGAGCGAACGCCCATTTCGTGAGGATCCCCAGGGTGGCGAAACACGCTGCCGATGAGACGACTGCGGCGACTGCGATCTTACGGGACACGGCACCTCCGGGTTCGTTGACTTGCGCGGACAGACGTTCGCACTTCACGCACGCGCCCGTCAAACGCGGTGCTAGACTCCAGCGCATGAACACTCTCCTACGGCGTGCTGCCGCGTCCCCGCACATCCGCTGGTCACTCGTCGCCCTCTGGGCCGGCGTCATCTTCGTGGGAAGCTCGGTCCCTGGCTCGAGCATCCCGGGAGGCTACAGCCTCTACGGCCATCTCGGCGAGTACTTCGTCCTAGGCGCCTTGACGGCGCTGGCCGTCGGCGGCAAAAGGTCCACAGCCGTGGCGATCGCCCTTCTGCTCTGCGCGCTCTACGCCGCGAGCGATGAGTTCCACCAGGCCTTCGTGCCGATGAGGGTACCCGATCCGCTCGACTGGCTGGCGGACGTCACGGGCGCCACCGTTGGCGCGATCTCCCTCGCACTGTGGGCGGCACGTCGACCACCTCGAGTGGGCGATGACCGTCAGTGAGAACCGCTCGGAGGCGGTGGCGTCAAGCCCAACTGCCGTAGCTTGATGCGGAAGTCGTGCTGGTTCGCCGAGGTCGCGACGGCGTCCTCGATGCTGATGCGCCCGTCCTGATACAACCGCAGCAACGACTGGTCGAAGGTCTGCATGCCGTAGTAGTCGCCTTCACCCATGGCTTCCCGGATCTTGTAGGTCTGCTCCGGGTCCAAGACATACTCGCGGACCGTCCCGGTCATGACCAGCACCTCGACAGCCGGCACAAGGCCTCCGCCGATAGCGGGGATAAGGCGCATCGAGACGATCCCGCGGAGCGTGGCCGCCAACATCAGTCGCGCCTGGAGCTGCTGATGCGGCGGGAAGAAGTCGATGATCCGGTTGACCGTCTCGGTCGCGTCGATGGTGTGCAGCGTCGACAGGACAAGGTTCCCTATCTCCGCAGCGGTGAGCGCCGCTGACACCGTCGCGTGATCGCGCATCTCCCCGATGAACACGATGTCCGGGTCCTGCCGGACGACGTGGCGCAGCGCATCGGCGTAGCTGTCGGTGTCGATCCCGATCTCGCGCTGGTCGATCACGCAGCCGATGTCCTCATGCAACACCTCGATCGGGTCCTCGATGGTCACGATGTGACCCTGGCGGCTCCGGTTGATGTAGTCGATCATCGCCGCGAGCGTTGTCGTCTTCCCCGACCCCGCGGTGCCCGTCACGAGCACGAGCCCACGAGGCTCGTTCGCCAGCTCCTCGATGATCGGGGGAAGACCGAGCTCGACGAAACTGTGGCGGTCGGTGGATACGCGCCGCGCGGCTATCGAGACCGCACCCGACTGCCGGTAGATGTTGATGCGGAAGCGGCCGACCCCGGCCAGCGAGTAGGCCATGTCGATGTCGCTACCGGCATCGAACGTCGTCCGGTGGCGCGGCTCGAGGATCTCCCGGGCCAGGGTCTCTGTCGAAGCGGCATCGAGCGCGGGCATCTCGCGCAGGATCGTCAGCGCACCGTCGATGCGGACCGCCGGCGACGTGCCCGCCTTCAGGTGCAGGTCCGAGCAACCACGAACCGCCATCATCTCGAGCAATTCGTCGATCAGGGCCATTTCGCTCCTCGTCCCCTTCGCTCGATGCGCATCGCCGGCGCGAACGCCCGCCGGCGCTCGTCCATGGTACCGCGACGCGACCGCGAGACGGTACCGATCAGGCGTCGCGCAAGGCAGGCATCAGGAAGCCGAACACGCCGATCAGCACGACGTAGATCCCGACGACCGCGATCATCGGGGCGACACCGTAGATCTGAGCGGCGACACCCGCGCCCGCAAGCCCGACGACCGAGGCGATCCGGGTGACGGTCATGCGTACCGCGAAGACCCTGCCCCGCGTCTCGTCCTCGGTGTGTGTCTGGACCATCGTGAGCATCGGGATACCGAAGAACTCGTTCGCGACACCCAGAGCGAAGAGTATGACCGCTGCCACGCCGATCCCCTTCACGAAGTAGAGCGGCAGCATCAGCATCCCGAAGGCGACGATGCCCCACAGGTACTTGAGCCCCGGACGGCGCGAGCCGCCCATCCCGATGGCGATGCTCCCCACCAGGAGCCCTGCGGTGGTCGAGAGGTCGACCACCGCTACGCGCAGCGCGGGGGCCATCCCGGAGCCCTCGAAGACCTGTAGTGCCAGAAGCATGCTCAGCGTGATCGCCGCCCCGGCTGCGATGGCGATGGCGCTGTATGTCAAGAGCAGGCCGCGCAAGACGGCATCGTTCCTGATCCGATCGATACCGAAACGCAGGTCGTGCCACACGACGTCGAAGCCCATGCGCGCGAGCGGCCGCCGAACGGCCCGATGCCGTACCGCAACGACGAACACAGCCGAGATCAGGAAGGTGGCGCCATCGATGAAGAACGCATACGACGGGCCGACGCCCGCGACGAGCGCACCCGCGAAACCGATGCCCAGCAGCTCGGCGATGGAGCTCGTCGTCATGTCGAGAGAGTTGGCCGCCATCAATTCGTCGCGCTCGACCACAGAGGGCACCAGGGCCATCCGGGACGGCTCGAACAGCAGCGAAACGGTCGCACTCGCGAACGCGAGCGCGTACACCGCCCACATCCCGAGGGGGGCGGCGAACGGGATGGCGAGCACCATGCACGCGCGGACGATGTCCGCGGCGATCATGGTCCGCCTGCGGTCCCAGCGGTCGACGAGCGGCCCGGAGACCAAACCGAAAAGGGCGGCAGGCAGGAACGTGATCGCGAAGACCAGCCCCATCTGCACGGCCGACCTGGTCACCTGGTAGACCATGATGCTCAGGGCGACCTGATTGATCTTGTCCCCGACGATGGAGACCGTCTGCGCTATCCACAGCAGGCGAAAATCGCTGCGTCGCAGCGGTGCAAGGACCCCCCCGGTCGTCATCGGCACGATCTCACTCCCCCGAACCCCGCGGACACTCCGCCGGGCTGCTTCGCTCTACGGACGACAGGCCCCCGCGAAGCCCCTGCCGTCGATCGGATCGATGCTCACGACGTCCCCGGTATGGGGAGAATGCACCATCTTGCCACCGCCGATGTACATCCCGACGTGATGGATCGGACTCCCGAAGAACACGAGGTCGCCCGGCTGGAGATTGTCACGACTGACACGCTCGCCCGAGCTGATCTGCGAACGCGACGAGTGCGGAAGGCTGACGCCGACCTGCGCGTACACGAACATCATGAGCCCCGAGCAATCGAAGGTGCGCGGACCCGAGGCGGCCCATACGTAGCGGCTTCCCAGGTAGCGCAGTGCGATACCCACCACCCCGCTGCGAGGTGACCGCGTAGGGTTGCCCCAGTCCCAGCCGGTGCCTCCGCCCCCGCCCCCGTGCGTTGCAGCGTCGGCGGCACGTCGTGCGCGATCAGCGGCCGTCAGCGCGGCGATGTCCGCCTCCACCCCGACGAGCAGCGCCTTGGCCTGCGCCTCGTCCTGGAGGATGGACGACCGACGGTTGTCCATGACGCCGTAGACCTTCTTGGCCCCGGACTCTGCGATCTTTAGCTCCGCTTGAGCGACGAGCGCCTCGGCGCGAAGCGTCTTGAGTTCGGCGACCGAGGCCGCCTCCTCCTTGTTCATCTGGTTGAGGAGGTCCCACGTGGTCGCGAAGTCATCGAAACTCGCGGCTCCGAGAAGGACGTCGAGCAATCCCAGCGGACCGGAGCGGTACATGCTGTCCGCCCGGGTGTTGAGCGAGGTCTGCAAGATATCGGTCTTGGTCTTGTTGCGAGCCAGCCGGCCGTTGATCGTAAGCACCTGACCATGCAGCCGATCGTATTCGATCTTGGCCTGGTTCCAGTCCTCGGTGGCGATCTCGGCTTTGACCTCCAGCGCATCGAGCTGCGCCTGGATAGCGATGGCCTTGGTGCGCTTGTCGCTCACCGGGGATGCGAAGGCCGACACGGGCGCCGGGGCCACTGACAGGGTCAGGGCGAGTGCCAGGGCGGCGGAGATGAGCCGTACGATTCGTCCCATGGTCGCCCCCCGTCCCGTTCGGAGTCGAATGATCGGCAAAAACCCGGCTACTGTAGCACGGTGCGGGCGGATGCCGCGAGTCCCAGACACACTCCGTCGAGCAGCGAGACCGCAAGAGCCTGCAGCGAATGCTCGTCGGTGGAGGGCCGTTCCACGAGCACGAGGATGCGAGCGTCCGCCCGATCCACCGAAGCGACAGCGACCGCGAGCCGACGCGACAGAGTCTCGCCGCCTTCGCGCGCGACGACCGTCCGGAGCCCGGCACCGGCCGGCTCATCGGTGAGTTCTATCACCAGGCCCGCGGGCGCTCCCGGCACTGCGAAGAGGGAGCTTACTCGCGCGCGGGGCTCACTCGCTCGTGCGAGGTTCACGATCCGTTCCGTGAGATCGACCGTCACCTCGTGTGAGACGAACACGATGTCCGCTTCGGCCAACACGGCCGCGCTCCTCGCCGGTGCTGCACGGAGCTCTACCGGCGGTCCCGTGAGCTTGACGCTCCACACGTGTCGCAGGCCCTCGAGGGCACGCACTGTATCCGGCCCGACTATCCCGTCGGCGCCAAGGCCCGTGTTCGACTGGAAATCACGCAGCGCACCCTCGGTGAACGTCCCGAAGATGGCGTCCGCCTGTCCGCACGCGAACCCCAGCGCATTGAGAGCCGTCTGGAGCAGGCGGACGTCGGCCCCGTGAAGATACGGATAGCGTAGGTAGAGCAGGCGATCACCCAGTGAGAACGTCGCATCCACGAGCGCAGCCCACGTGTGCGCCCCGACCTCTCCGTCTTCAGGAAGGCTCAGGTCGCGCTGGAACGCCCGGACGGCAGCGCATGTCGCGCCGAGGAACACGCCGTCCACACCGGTCGGGCCGAGATCGACACCGAGCGAGATGAGGCGCTTCTGAACGTCTTCGACCGCGGCGCCGCGGTCGCCCTCACGGATGGGTTTCACGGGTACCTCTCGCTGACGCCGCTTCGGCCGCCTGTCGGATCAGCGGTGACCGTAGCGGTCGCGGAATCTGGCCAGGTTGTTTTGCGCGAGCTGGCTGTGCGCTCCCGAAGCGCGCAGGAATCGCTGCACATCCAGCTCCACCACGGGGTCCCGTTCATAGCGGTACCGGTCCCCGTCAGCCTTGAGCACATGACCCGAAGCCAGGCAGGATAGTATCACGGCGACCGAGGAGTCCGAGCGCTTGAGGCCGTTCCAGACCGCTGAGGCGTGGACCCACTCACCCGCATGGGCCGACATGAGTTCGAGCACCTCGCGCACGCAGTTCTCGGTCGCGCGGTCGCTCGGCAATCCCATCAGCGCTGCATTGAGACTCACTGCCCGCTCCCGTTCCACTCGATGCGTCCGTGCCTTGGACCCGTGAACGACTTCGGTCGAACGCCGGAAGGACCTTATTCCTTGACCGGTGGTGCAAATACGGTGCCGAGAGGCGCGCTCCTACCCAGAATTGCACACAGCGTTCTTACCCCCGCGCTTCGCATCGTACATCGCCTGATCGGCCGCCACGATGAGTGCGGCGCCGGTACGCGCGTGCTTGGGGTAGGTGGCGACCCCGACGGAGATGGTCTTGTGCACGTCGTCGACGATCCCGAAGCCTTCAAAAGACAACCGCTCGACCCCGGCGCGGATACGCTCAGCGACCGACAGCGCGCCCTCGAGGTCAGTCTCGGGCAGGACGATCACGAACTCCTCGCCACCGTATCGCGCGGCGATATCGATCTCACGCAACATACCGGTGATCGTCAGGGAGACGGCCTGCAGCACGCGATCGCCGTGCGGATGGCCATAGGTGTCGTTGAAAGACTTGAAATCGTCGATGTCGAGCATGATGAGCGACAGGACATGCCCGAACCGCTGCGCGCGGCCGATCTCCTCCTCGAGGTGCTGCATGAAGTAGCCGTGGTTGTAGAGCTCGGTCAGCCGATCGGTGACCGATAGGCGCTCGAGCTCCTCGTGCAACAACGCATTCTGGAGCGCGAGCGAGCTCTGATTCCCGATCACCTGCAGCCGCTCCATCTCGGCGGTCGTGAATTCCCGCGGATTCGCCGAACCGATCACCAGCACGCCGACGACCCGCTCGCCGCTGCGGAGCGAGACCGCGGCGTGGGACGCCAGATCCGTCGAATCGTTCGACCAGGCGGAGGAGCCCGGGACCGCTGCGGCGTCCGGTTCGACCGCGACGCCATCGCGATAGGCGCGCCCCAGGATCGTCGTGTCGACGGGCACGACTTCGGCGAAGTACTGCGAGGGGCGGCCCTGAGCGGCCGCGTAACGCAGCTCCCAACGCTCGGTATCGAGCAGGTACACGCACGAGATCTCGGCGCCGAGGATGCCGTTGGCGCCATCCACGACGAGAGAGGTCACATCGTCGACCGTGGTGAACGAAGTGAGGGCCTTGAAGAACTCGTGGGTGAAGAATATCTCGGAAAGGCGTCGCTCGAGCTCCTCGTTGGCCTGCTCCAGAGCCACGGTCCCCGCCTGGAGCATGTGCTCGTGACCGCTGATCTTGTCGTAGGCGACCTTGAGCTCCGCGAGCAGACGCTCCTGCTCCTCGCCGCGCTTCTTGGCCATCAGCAGGTCACGGATGAGCTCGGCGCCTTTTGCGCCGACGATCTCCACCGCTGCGGGGCGATACGCGACGAGACGCGCATGCATCGCCGGATCGTCCGTGAGGTCGAGGATGACGTCGAGGTCGGTAGCGGATGCAAGGTCCGCCAGGTCCGTCGAGGTCGGGATACCGAGCTCTCGGGCAGCGACCGTTCCGGCCGCACCGCTTCTGGGCTCGGCCACCGCGACGATCTCGATACTCTCGACCTCCGTCAGAAGACGCAGCATCGAGGCAGCACGAAGATCACCACCGGCGATCGCCACCTTCAGCGGTCGGTCCCGCTCATCACCGTCTCCGAGCTTGGCGGGGCGGCTCGTATCACGCGACATCGGCGGACCTCCGTGGCATGTCAGATCTCGTGGATGCCGTAGACATAACTGCGTACGGTCAGGATACCTGTGCCCGGCGCCAATCCGATAGTACGGGCATGAGAACCGCCCGTGTCCGCCGCGACGACGGGAACCCCGGCGCGTTCGAGCTGGTTGCGGACGGCGGCCTCGTTGCGCTCACCGATCGTATCGATCCCGGACTCACCGCGGAACATCGATGCACCGCCCGCGAGCTTGGCGACTATCCTCCGCGGGCCCGCGCCCTGATCGATCATCCGCTCGACGAGGTCGGGAACGGCCAGATCGGCGAACCGGTGCCTGGCGCCCTTGAAGTCGGTGCCCGGCGCCGCGGGCAGCATCACATGCGCCATCCCGGCGATCTTCAGGCGGGGGTCCCACAGCGCGATACCGATGCACGATCCGAGTGCCTGAGTGATCAGCACCTGCGGCTCGCGTCCGCACGCGATCTCACCGACGCCCACCACGACATGCAGCGGGTCATCCAGAGGTTGGAGATCGCGCAGGGCTTCGGTCAGGGTCATGCGACGCCCAAGCGCCCGAGCAGGATCCCGAGTCCCGCGGGGTCGGGCAGGAAGAACAGGAACGCGTCGACGGAAGTGTCGGAATCGCAGAACCGTGTCTTGAGCAGCAGCGCGACATCCGCTCGCATCGCGGCATCGGAGGTGACCGCCTGCATGATCGCTCCCGCCATGTCGAGGGTCGACGAGGCCCGGGCCGGCAGGATGCTGATGTCGGCAAGCCGGCCGACAGCGGCGACATAGGCGGACATCAGGATGGACGCGACGTGCGAGACCACAGCCTCCTCGTCGGCGCTGAACGATCGCGCGGAGCCGATGGGCCGCGCGTGCATGAGATCGACGAGCGCCAGTGCGGAAGCGCGCTCGGCCATGAACAACATGCTGCCTCCGAGGTCGCCGAGGAGGCGGACATGCACACCGACCACGAGCGATTCGGGGCCGCCGAACAGATCCGGCACCTCGCCCACCCGCAGGACCTCAAGTGTGGGAACGTCGATCGAAACCGGGTGTCCGACAAGCTGCGACAAGGCGGTCGCCGCATGCCCCGCGCCGATGCTCCCCGTCTCGCGGAGCGCGTCCATCTGGATCTCAGTGAGCATGTCGAATCTCATCGAGCACCATCTCCCATCGCGAACAGTGCGCGCGGGTCGAGGATGAGTGCGACGCTCCCGTCGCCCAGTACCGTGGCACCGCTCAACCCGGATACCCCGGCGAAGATACCCGACAGGGGTTTGATGACGATCTCCTGGCGGCCGACGAGTCCGTCGACCCCGATGGCCCGCGCCGCGTCACCCCACTCGAGCAGCACGATGTTGCGGCTGCGCAGAGGAGACCGGGAGGCTTCGTCGAGTCCGACGACGGCGTCGAGAGTATCGAGGGGCACGACTCGACCATCGCGCAGCGTGAGAACCGGGTGCAGGTCGACCGTGCCCACGGGAAGGTCGTCGTAGGCGAGCACCTCGGTCACCGCGCCGAGCGGGATCGCGTAGGTGTGACCGGAGCTGTGGACGAGCAGCGCCTGGATGATCGCGAGCGTCAGCGGCAGCGACAACACGAACTCGGTGCCGCGACCCGGACGGGAGCGGATGGCCAGGCCGCCGCCGAGCTGCTCGACCTTCGCGCGAACGACGTCCATCCCCACTCCGCGGCCCGACACCTTCGTCGCGTGCTCCGCAGTCGAGAACCCGGGCGTACAGGTGAAGAGAAGGATATCGTCGTCGGTCATGCCCACACGCTCGCCCGGTTCGGCGAGGCCCCGGGCGACCGCCGTCTGCCAGATGCGCTCGACGTCCATCCCCTTGCCGTCGTCGGCAACGGAGACCAGTACCCTGTCGCGCTCTCTGGCCGCGGTCAGGCGCACCAATCCGCGCTCGGGCTTACCGGCGGCGACGCGATCGACCGCCGTCTCGAGTCCGTGATCGATCGAGTTGCGCAACAGGTGGACGAGCGGTTCGACGATCTCGTCCAAGACGGTCCGGTCGAGCTCGATGTCCACGCCGTCCAACTCGAACGACACGTCCTTGCCCAGGTCGCGTGCCAGGTCCCGCACCATCCGCGGGAAGCGGTTGAACGTGTTGCCGACGGGCACCATGCGCGTCTGCATCACCTCACGCTGCAGCTCCGAGGAGATGCGGTGCACCTCGGCGGCGGCCTCCGTCAGATCGTGATCGTCGATGCGCTCCGTGATGTTCTCGAGACGCGAACGCGCGATGACGAGTTCCCCGACGATGTCGACCATCGTGTCGAGGTGGTTCAAGGCGATACGTACGGTCTGCGTGTCCACGAGCTTCGGGACCGCTTTCGCGGCGCGTCCGAAGGCGGCGTCCCGATCCGGCTCGGGGACGACGGTCTCCGAGGCCGGAGCATCGGGGACCGCGATGTCCATTGCGCCCGACGTGGCGTCACCCCCGGGTTCGACGACGCGAGCCGACTCCACTTCGGTGATCGCGCATACCGCGTCGACCAACTTCTGCCCAAGGCGATCGGTCCTGATCGATACGGTGAAGGTCCGGTCGAACTCGCCTTCATCGATCTCGGATTCGGAAGGTACGGTCCCGACCACCTCGCCGAGCTGCCTCAGCCGCTTGATGACCATGTAGGCACGCACCGGAGCGAGCTGGCACGCCGCCTCGATCGTCACGAACAGAGTGACGATGCCCTCCCCCGCAGCAGCAGCCGCAGTCGGGCCGGAGGCGGGTGACGTCGCGAGTGCGGCTGCGCCACCGTGTGCGCTCTCCGTGTGCTCGCGAAGTTCCTGGACCATCAGCTCGGGATCGATCTCGCAACCGCCGGAAGACTCGTCGTTGATGAGGTCGCGAAGCGTGTCGGTGGCGCGCAGCACCAGATCGATAAGATCGCCCGTAACCGGCTGCTCACGCTTGCGCACCGTGTCCATGAGGCTCTCCATGGTGTGCGTAAGACTGGCAGTCCGCTCATACCCCATCGTTCCGGACATGCCCTTGAGGCTGTGAGCGGCGCGGAACACCGCTTCGACGGGCTCGAGGTCCTCGGGGTCCGACTCGAGCGTGAGCAGGGCGTCTACGACGCCCTGAAGGTATTCAGTACTCTCCGACAGGAACACCTGCCGGTAGGCGCCCATATCCAGTTCGTCACTCACGCGGTCACCCCGCTTCTCAGGGCCCGCCGTATCTCGACGGCCACCCGTTCGATAGGAGCCACGCACTGGGCGGCTCCTATCTTGACCGCCGAACCGGGCATTCCCCACACTACCGACGTTTCCTCGTCCTGTGCGATCGTCTGCCCGCCGGCCTCACGGACAGAGAGCAACCCGACCGCAGCGTCAGAGCCCATGCCCGTCAGGACCACTCCGATGGTCCGGTTCCCGTAGCACTCGGCCGCACTCTCAAGCAGCGGGTCGGCGGACGGGATCAGACCGTGGATCGAGGGGCCCTTGACGAGTTCGATCCTCGTCGGAGCGCCGGGCGCCCCGACGATGCGCATGTGCCTGCCGTGGGGCGCGACATAGCCCCGTCCGGCGAGGACCCGCATGTTGTCCTGCGCCTCCACCACCAGGAAGCCGGCGACCTTCGTCAATCGGGCCGCGAGCGACGCGGCGAATCCCGCGGGAAGATGCTGCACCACGAGGAACGCCGCCGATTCGTCCGTTGTCAGGCCGGCGAAGACCCGGTCGAGCGCCAGCGGCCCCCCGGTCGAGGCGGCGATGCACACCAACCGCTCGGGGTCGCCCCCTGCAACGCTCTCGCGGGCGGGAACGGCGGCGGGAGGCGATGCCGTCCGCACGCGCTTGTCTGGAGATGCCGCGTGGGCCGCCCTGACGGCGCGTACCAGCTCGAGCGTCAAGCGGTCGATCGAACTGGCGAGGCCTTCGCGGGGCTTGACGATGAAGTCGATCGCGCCCGCTTCGAGCGCCTGATACGTGGTTTCCGGATCATCGACCGAAGTCAGCATGACCACCCGGGCATCAGAATCGCGCACGATCAGCCGCAGCGCCTCCATGCCGTCCATCTCGGGCATCTGGATGTCCAGCGTGACGACGTCGGGCTTGAGTGACTTGACCGCTTCGATGGCCTCCACGCCGTTGCGGGCGACACCGACCACCTCGATACGCGAAGCGTCACCCAGGACGTGCGTGATTATCTGGCGCACCAACGCCGAATCGTCCACGACGAGGACGCGGATCGCTGCCATGGCTGTCGTCCCGCCGCTCAGCGCGCGTCGGCGGCGAGGCACTTCTTGACGGTCTCGAGCACCTTGGTCGGCTGGAACGGCTTGACAAGGAAGTCCATCGCGCCGGACTCAAGGGCCTCGACGATCATCGCCTGCTGTCCCATGGCGCTCACCATGAGCACGCGGGCCTCGGGGTTCTTCGCCCGGATCGCCTTGAGCGTATCGATACCGTTCATCACGGGCATCGTGATGTCGAGCGTGACCAGATCGGGAGCGACGCTGTCGTACTTCTCCACAGCGTCCTGGCCGTTGACGGCCTCCTCGATGCGGTACCCCTCCTTGGAGAGGATGTCGCGGATCATCATGCGCATGAATGCCGCATCGTCCACGACGAGGATCGTGCTCGACATCTAAGCGTCCTCCTCCGGCGTGTCGGTAGTTCCCAAGTCGTACTCCGCGCGCGGCAACACGCGCTCGAGGTCGAGCAGGATGATCAGACGACCGTCCAGATGGACGACCGCCTCGAAGGCCTCGACCATCTCACGCGGCAGCGCCGCCTCGGGAGCCGCCATCATCTGTTCGGGCGTGAACGCGGCGACCTCGCTCGCGGCGTCCACCGCGAGCCCCACGGCGCCGGCTGATGTCTCGGTGACGATGATGCGGGCGCCCGGCGAGGGATCGAAAGGTGTGCCGAAGAGCCTCTTGCCCAAGTCGACTACGGGCACGACGCGACCGCGCAGGTCGATCACACCCTGCACTGAGGCGGGGGCGCGTGGGACGGGGGTGACGGTCTCGTATCGGATGATGCTGCTGACACAGCCGATCGGAAGTCCGTACTCCTCGGACCCTACATGGAAGAGCACATACTGTCGGCCGTGATCGTTCACGCCTCATCGCCCTCGAGCCGCAGCTGCCGGACGGATTCCTCCAGGCGGTGCGACATGTCGGCGAGGTCCTGGGCGGAAGAGGAGATCTCCTCCATGCATGCGGTCTGCTCCTCGGCCGCGGCCGCTGTCTCTTCGACCGCGGCCGCGTTCTCTTCGACGACGGCGGCGATGTCGTGCATCGCGCGATCGACGGCACCGGTGCGCTCACGCTGCTCGGTCATGGCCTGAGCGATGCGGTCTGCGAGCTCGGCTGTGCGCTGGACGGCCTCATCGATCTCGCACAGGGCCGTACCCGAGCGGGCGACCACCTCGGTCCCCATCGCCATCTCCCGCTGGCCGATCTCCATGTAGCGAACGGCCTTGTTGGTCTCGTACTGCACTTCCTTGACCAACTCACCGATCTGCTCCGCAGCCTTGCCGGAGCCTTCCGCGAGCTTGCGGACTTCCTCGGCGACGACGGCGAAACCGCGTCCGGACTCCCCGGCGCGCGCAGCCTCGATGGCCGCGTTCAGCGACAGGAGGTTCGTCTGATCGGCAATGCTCGTGATGACATCGACGATCTTGCCGATCTCATCCGAACGCCTGCCCAGGAGAGCGACCGAGGCCGCGAGGGTCTCGATGGACTGCTGGACCTCGGATATCTTGGTGATCGCCTCGTCGGTGGCCGCCCGACCGTGATCCGCCTGACGTGCCGCCTCCTGGCTGATCTTCGACGCCTCGACCGCCTGGATCGAGACGCTGCTCAGAGTCTGGGCGATGGCCTCGACGGCGGACGAGGTCTCTTCGACCTTCCGCGACTGGAGCTCCGCGCCGTGTGCGATGTGCTGCACGGAGTTGGAGATCTCCATCGTCGAGGCGCTGATCTCCTGCGAGGACGCCGAGAGTTCGGTGGCCGCGGCCGCGACGGACTCGGCGGACCTGCGGACACCGCCCGCGATGTCGGCGAGAGATTCGATCAGACGGTTGCACTCATCGGTGAGAAGACCGATCTCGTCAGGACGGTGGATCGCCGCGCTCACCGTGAGGTCGCCCATCCCCGCCTGGGTCATGACCTGGCCAAGGGCACTTAGCGGGACGATGATCCGCGCTTGGAAGGACCTGTCCCACGCGCGCTGACCGAAGAAAGCGGCTATCGCCATGGCGACAACACCTGCAGCGATCAGCATGATGACCTGGAGGAACGTCGGCGAAAGGAGCCAGATCGCGAATGCGGAGGTGACCAGGAGTCCGGTAGCCACTGCAGGTCCGATCGTCACCCACGTCTGCACCATGAATGTGCGCGCGAGGCTCTCCTCGACCTTGATGGTGCTGCGCTGAGCCACCTTCGACACCCTCCTCATTGAAGAACCGCCCTGATGCCGCGGTCCGTTGCCGTCTCCCCGTGCAAGATTCTACTCTGTAAACATCGGCATGGGTGCGTCCGATGCATGAGTCCCGTTCCCGTGCAGATGCGGCTTCAGAGCTTGCGGTACACGCGCTCGCGCCCCGATACGGCCTCGAAACCCCTTCCCACCTCGGTCGGCATCTTCTCCGTGCGGCCCAAGACGAGGTATCCACCCTTGACGAGCGACCGATGGAACAAGCCGATCACGCGCTCCTGCTGCTCCCGCTCGAAGTAGATGAACACATTGCGGCACAGTATCAGGTCGATCGACAGCGGCGGCTGGTCGCTGAACAGGTCGAGCTTGCGGAACCTGACCTTCTCGGTGACCTCGGGGATGACCCGGAATCGTCGATCGTCGTGCGTGACGAAGCGCGTCCGCTCGGCGTGAGGTATGTGCTCGATCTTGGCGATGTCGTACTCGGCGCGCTGGGCGGTCTGCATCGCGAGAGGGTCGAGGTCCGTCGCAGTGACCGAGAGGAGCATGCGTTCCGGCTTCGGACCCTTCGCGGCCAGGAACGCCATCACGATGGAATAGGGCTCCTCGCCCGTTGCGCACCCGGCCGACCAAGCACGAACGGCGTGATGCCCCGCTGCTGCCTTGTGGGCCAATATCGAGGGGATGACCTCTCCGCGGATGACATCCCACACGGGAGGGTCGCGGAAGAAGTCCGTGACGTTGACCGTCAGCGCATCGATCAGACGCGCGTACTCGGTCGGACGCTCGGCGAGGTACGCCGCATACTCGCGATATGTGGGCAGCGAGAGCGCCCGAAGACGGGTTCCCAGTCTGCGCTCCACGTAGGACGCTCGATACTGCGACAGGTCGACCCCCCGCTCGCGCTCGATCTGAAGGATCAGCGGAGCGAGGTTCCCCCGTACGACGACGTCTTCCGTGTCTTCCATCGAGACCTTCCGCCGAAGTGCGCTCCTCGAGCCCGCGTGACGCCTTATCCAAGTTTACGCTTACGACGCGCGCGCGGTAGAATCCTGCGAACCGATCTGACGGGGAAGAGGTCCCATGACGCGTGCGAACATACCCAGCCGCCCGGCGACGGTGCTGCTCGCTGCGCTCCTGATGCTCTTCACCGTCGCGGCCACCTGGGCGGCGCTCGACGATTACATCCTGCGAGACAGCCTCCCCAAGGGTGCCGCCATCGCGGGAGTCGACGTCGGAGAGCTGACACGCGACGATGCCGCTCGTGTGATCGAGACGCAGGTCAAGGGCCCGCTCCTCGCTCCCGTCACCGTCAGGTTCCGTGGCGCGTCGACCGTCATCGATCCGGCAGCGCTGACGACCGTCGACGTGGAAAGCGTCCTCGACAGCGCCGCACGTCCCAAGGACACCGCCACGCTGCCGCAGCGCGTCGTATGGCGCGTCTCAGGGGAGTCGTACGGCAGGGACACGGCGGACATCATCGCCGTTGACACCACCAGGGTCATCGAGTGGGCCGCAGCCGAGCAGCGCCGCGTGACCGTTGCGGCCGTGGATGCGTCCATCTCCGTGACCGGGTCGAAACTCGTGACACGAGCGGCGGAGCCGGGGATCTCGTTCGACGCCACGGCTGCGGTCGCCGAGATCTCTGAGGCGCTGATGTCCGGCGCGAAGGACGTCACCCTGGCAGAGACGACCACGACCCCCAAGGTGACGGACAAGAAGCTGGGCAAGACGATCTTCGTGAGCCGCAGCAAGACGACGCTCACTTTGTATGACGGAGCGAACCTGGAGAAGGCGTATCGCTGCGCCGTCGGCATGCCTCGGTATCCGACGCCTCTGGGGACGTGGGAGATCGTCCGCAAGGTCAAGTTCCCGACCTGGCGCAACAACGGCGCCGACTGGGCCAAGAGCATGCCCGCATACATCGGTCCCGGCCCGGGAAACCCGCTCGGGACCCGTGCCCTTTACCTGGACGCGTCAGGCATCCGGATCCACGGAATCCCGCCCAGCGAGAACTGGTCGATCGGCAGCCCCGCTTCGCACGGGTGCATGCGCATGCACCGATGGGATGTCGAAGACCTGTACCCGCGGGTGCCGGTGGGCACACGGGTGTTCATCGTCCCCTAGCCGACAGGTGATCGACCCACACATGAAGAAGAAGGCCCGGCGCATCGTGCGCCGGGCCTTTCTGTTCCATCCGTCCTTCGCCTGAGCGTCGAGCGGCCTACGGTGTTCCGCCCCAGGCCTGCGGCAGACCGCCGTGGCATCCGTTGGTGCACGTACCGCCATTGTCTCCGGAGGGGACGAAGCCGATCCCTGTGCGGAGCAGATGCAGGTTCGTGGTCGATCCGTGTCCGACGTGGCACGCCGAGCACGAGAGGCCGCGACCCGTGGTGCCCGCGATGTGGTTCGGGTGCAGCAGCTTGGGCGTGGCTTCGGTCGTCCGGAAGAAGCTCAGCCCCGCATTCACGGCGTCGCTGCCGTCCCCGTAGACGCCGTACTTGTGGCATCCGTAGCACAGAAGACCGGTGTTCGTCGGCGCGGTTCCCAAGTACGGCTTGGCCAGGATCGGGGCGGAATCGGACTCGTGCAGGCCGCGCGCCTGATCGCCGGTCCGGCCGTCATCGCCGTGGCAATCCGTGCAGAAGAGGATCGAATCCTGAGTGAAGCCGCCTGCGAACGTGGCATCCGGGATCGCCGACGTGGAGGAGGCCTCCACGGCGTGCCGCGACACGCTGGCCACATCGAACTGCGCAGCCACATCCTGCCGGCCATCGAGCGCCGCGAACGAAGAGTGGCACTTGTAGCAGATGCCGTACTCCGTCAAAGAGCGGGTGGTCTCGGTGGCCGACGCCCCCACGACACCCCATGCGCCCTTCAGCGAACCCGGAACGAGGGGTGCGGCACTCGCGGTCATGGTGGACTCGTGAGTGTTGTGGCAGTCCGAGCAGGTCACGTGCCTCGCGAACCCGACGGTCTCCGTCGAAACGTGCGCGGCAGCCGCTTCATCGATCGGGTGGCGTGACGGGAAGAGCGGCCCGAAGTCGGCCAGCGCGAGCGAGGGTGCGGGACCCGCGAGTTCGGTACCGCCTCCGAGGTAGGTATCCGAAGTCGAAAGCGTCATCCCATTCGAGTGCCAGACCCTCACCGACGGGGCGACCCACGTGAGGCCGATGGTGTCCCAGGTGCCGCCGTTGCCGACAACCAGCTCCGCGTGAGCATCCCCATCGACGTTGCCGATGAGCAGCGAGCCGGTGTGTCGACCAGCCCCGGCTGATACGGATACCGCCCCAACCGTGTCCAGGCCGGACCCGGGAGAGACCACTTGCGGGAGCACGACGACGGTCGAGTCGCCGCTGGCCGCGTCCGCGAACGCGACAGCGAGATCGGCTATCGGGGCATCGGGCACGCCCCACAGCACGTCACCGACGGCGGTGGCGGTCGGCGTACCGTCGCCCGAGGCGATGGGATAACCCGCCAGCTCCACGCCGGAGCCGTCCAGGATCCGCACCGTGGACGTGGTCGGCTCGGCATCGCCCACGACGATCTCGTTGCCGGGAGATGAGTTCCACAGTTCGCCGACCGACGGTGCGACCGGAGAGCCACCCACGGGCGTCGTGGCCACGGTGATGCCCTCGGAACCATCGTCGGTCGCTATGGTGATGCTTTGGCCGGACCGACTCGTGACAACCGCTTCAGCGTGTCCGCCGGCGTTCAGGTTCCCTGTCGCCAGACCCCACGGTCCGGTGGGCAGAGCGAAGGAGCCCAGCGAGACGAGATCCGAGCCGATGGTCCATCCGTAGACGATGAGCCGGCCCTCACTCGTGATGACAGCGACCTCCGAGGAATCCTGGATCAGCCAGCCGAGCACGGGCCGCTGGACGATGTTCGCCACCGCGATAGCGGTGATCGGCACTCCGGCGGGGACGGCCACTGTGATCGGGGCGGAACCTCCGGTGAGCGAGTTCTCGTCGTAAATGTTGATCTCGGCGGTCTTCGCGGATGCGACGACCAACTCGGGGGCGCCGTCACCGTCGATATCACCGGAAGCCGAGGGGCCTGCGCCCTCGGCCGGCGTGTACTGACGCGGGCCGGAGAGCGCCGTATCGGCAGCTGCGGCGCGTCCGTACAGGGACACGGACCCTGTCGTCCCGTTGCTCGGTGCGTAGACCGCGGCAAGCGTGAGGGGACTTGCGAGGTGGCGCGCCTGCGACGAGGTCTCCGTGGAGGACGCGACCCCGCCCGCCGAGTGGCAGCGGTCACACAGCACGCGGCCCGTCGCGTCGAGCAGCTTCGGGATGGTCCCACCATCGCCGTCGGAGCGCCCCATCGGAGCGTGACAGACCTGGCACTCCCCTACGCGCCGCGAGCCCGCCGGGACCCAAGTGGCCGTTATCGACACCGTGGCCGCTGACGAACCATGCCCGGAGGCGGCGTAGGTGCTCGAGGCGGGCCACGACGCGGAAGGACCGGGATGGCAGGCGATGCAGAACGTGCGATCGTCCGCCGTGACGGTGAATGTGGCCGGAGCCGACGTCGGGGTGAGCGACGCGACGAGCAGCGGAGCCACTGCCGAGCCGTGGGGATCGTGGCAGACCGAGCAGCGGATACCGGTCCCGGTCGTCGGCGTCGAGATCCCGGAGTAGTGGCCGGTACGCATGTAGACAGCGAGGCCGGCAAAGCGCTCTCCGAACGCCGCAGCAGACGCCGGTGTGTGGCACTTGGCGCAGTACGCCTCACCCGTGAGCGCCGGCGTCGTGGAATCCTGCGAGTAGGCGCGCAGCAACGCCGGATATGGCGTGTCCGTGGCGATCCGATCGGATCCGTGCGCGTCATGGCAGCTCGAGCAGTAGAGCGGACTCGGGCCGTACGGCGCCGAAGTGGGCGCGAGTGAGTGCACGGAACCGAGCAGGAAACGTGACTGAACGTCTTTGTTGCTCCCGAGCTGCGCCACGCCGTGACAGGCGAAGCAGAGCGAGACGTCACCCGAGAGCGGGTCGGAAGCGATGAGAAGAGAGGTCCCCGTGGCGTCGACGGCGTCCATGGTCTGAGACGGCACCGACGCGTTGGCGGTGTGGGCCCGGTGACAGATCGCGCACGAGTCGGTCGTACCGCGCTGCGCGTCCGCGACCACGTGGGGAGGCATCACTGCGGAGGCCTGAACGGCAGGAACCACGACAAGGGCCGATACGGCCAAGCCGATAGCAACGCGTGCCGCTATGAACCTGCTCCGCTTGATATGCACGCGGATCGTTGGCCGTCCCTCCCGACGCGTGGAGTGCCGCTTCGAAGCGATCTGGGTCACCGCATGCGGCGGCCGCCTCGATCTTCAACAGCATTCCGTGTCTACCGGGACACGTGCCGATCCCCCTCTCACCTTGAGGGATGCGACCACCGTTGCTGCTTCGCACGAAATCCACCCTTACCCTGCGGGGCGATTATAGCGTCACAACCCGCCTTCTTGCACGACTCTGCACAAGAAGGCGGGCCGAAACCACCGCGACGATCACCGCGCCTGCGGCGAGCGCCGCCGCGAGGACCGCCCACATCCACGTCCGGCCGCTCGTGACTGTTGCGCGGGGGGCGGCTCCGGTCATCCTGATGACCTGCACGCGCCCCGCCCCGGTGTTCCCGACGAAGATCCGCCCGTCATCGCCGATCGCGACGCCCGACGGTTCCGAGAACAACCCCGCCGTGACGCCTCCCGAGCCGGCCACCGCGACCCGGGCGCCTGCGGCCGAATACGCACACACCGTGTTCAGGGCCGCATCGGCGACCACGAACCCTCCGTCACCCGTAGCAGCGATACCGCGAGGGAGCCCGTCCACCTGGAGCGCGCGTACGAAGCGCCCCTCGCGATCGAGAACGAGGATGCGACCGTTGTTGCTGTCCGCGATCAGCACCCGGTCGTCGGTGACGGCCATGCCATTGGCGAATGCGAGAGAGGCGCCGGTACGTCCGGCCGGGAGATCGGCTCCGAACGACGCCATGCGGCGCCCGGTCGGCGAGAACACGACGATCTGCTGGCGCTCGGAGGCATCGGCCACGTACAGGGTCCCGTCGTCGCCGAACCCGAGCGCCAGAGGACGCCATGCGACCGGGGGTGAAGTCGGCTCGATACCGCCGGGCCCAAGGATGCGCAGCTGTTCCCCATCGGCGGCGTAGACGACGACCGCGTCACGACCTCTGTCGCTCACATACACGCGCCCGTCGACCGGGCCTACCGCCACGTGCACCGGCGCCTTCAGAAACCCGGCGCCGATCGTGGAGAGATGGCCACCATCGCGCGTGAAAACCTCGACGACTCCGCGGCGCGCGTCTGCGACGTAGACCCTGTCCCCCGACACGGCCACTCCGACCGGCTGGGACGAGGTCTCCGTGGCACGCATGTCGTAGAGAGCTTGGACCGACCCGGTCGCAGTCGACGCGCTCGGACCCGGGATCCACCCGGTAGCCGCCTGCCACGCCAGCACGCCGGCGACGATAGCGCCGAGCGCCAGCAGCGCCACGAGCGCCCAAGGGAGTCGCGCACGCAGCCAGGCGGAACGTCTCGCCCGTCGCGCCGCTGCAAGGCCGCGTCTGCGGCGCGTCCCTACAGCCGCTTCGGCGGCCCGATCGGGAAGCTCTCCCTTGTCCCGGCTCACGTCACTTGACGATCGCGCCGACCAGGTCGGACAGATGGCTCTTCAGCGTCGTCGGCGATCCGGTCTTGACGGCGCCCTCGATGGCCACCAGAACACCGCTCTCGTTCCACGCCACGATCGCGCGGCGCTTGCCGTCCGTACCGAAGTAGACGGAACGTCCCTTGATGGTTAGCGTCGTCGACGCCACGGGGTAGCTGTTGCTCATGTCGTTCTTGATGGCGCCCTTGGCCGCGGTCGCATCCTTGTACTGCTCCACGACCGCCACGAGCGCATAGGTCGGCGCGCTGGGGGTCGGGAGGTACTCGCGCGTCAAAACGTAGACGTCGGCGATGATGGGCGTAGCGGTGTATCCGGGCAGCGCATCCGGGACCCAGGAGCTCAGCGAAGCGACCGGACCGACCGGTTCCTGGCCCGCTCCGGGGCTCGGGGTCGCAGTTGCCGGCGCGCCGGGCGTGCCGGGTGCGCCGGGCTTGGCAGGGGTGCTCGGACTGCCCGGGGTCGCGGGCGTATTCGCGGACGTGTTCGCGCTCGTGTCCGCGACCGGCTTGCCGCCGTCGTCGATGGTGTCCAGCTGCTGCCGCGCGTTCTTGAACAGCGGCTCGATCGTGACGACCTCGACGAGCTTCGCTCGAGCCGTGGCGAGATCTCCGGCGACGATCGCCGCCTGCGCCTCGGCGTACAGCGCCTCGAGGCGCTTGTGGCGCTCGCACGTCACGGTGTTCACCACCACGTGGTAGTTCGCGGCCTTGTCGGCCGCCACCTCGATGGTCTTGACGGTGTCGGTGACGACCTCGCCGTAGGTGCACGTGATGCGCTCTCCCGTGTCCACCTGCACCATGCGGGTGCAACCCGCCAAGAGGACTCCAGCGGCGAGCAGAGCGATCGTGATGAGGGTCAGCCGTCTTGTCATGGTGTCCGTCTACCTCCGTCGTTGGTGGCGGCTTGGGCGCTCCGCATTGCGGGACCGCGCCGCGCCACAATGATAACGAGCAACACAACGATGCCGAGACCGACGGCAGCGACAAGAGGGATGTCGCGTATCGCCGTGAACGTGATGGTGGCGTACTCCGTTCCGTAGTACTGCTGTATCTCCGGCGCCAGCGTGGCGGTCCAGATGTGCGTCGGCACCTCGGCGAGCCACGGAAGCCCGGCACAAGCCAACAGCGCCGCCACTGCGGGGACCCCCGGTCGCGTATCGAAGGTCGAGACCATGACCAGCACGGAGAGTGCCAGCACGCACCAGCCCAGGACCGATTCCGCGCCGCTCATCGACCAAGCGCCGGAGAACCGACCCCCTGAGACCGCTGCCGAGACGCTGACCGCGATCGCGGGAAGCGCGAGACCTACCACGGACAGGGCGACCACCACGGCCGCGGCGGTCGGCAACAACCGAGTGCCCACGACGGCTCGTGCCCGCGGGGCGTGCAGCAGCGCGGCGCACCCGGCGGCGATGACGAGCGATCCCGCGATCACACCCGGGATCACCAGCGGCTGCGGCCCGGCCACGCCAACGGCCTGTTCGACGAGCGACAGCAGCGGCAGCAGCACCGGAGTGACCGCCAGACACGCCGCAGCGACCGGGGGGCCCTGATGCCGCAGCACCTCGAGCAAGCTCGCACTCACCAGGCCCCACGCGATCGCGGCCGCACACACCGTCAGCGACTGCTCCGCGAGCCGGCCCCAGCCGGACCCGAACCCTGAGACGCCCCACCAGGCCAACGCTGCCGCGGCGGCCGCTGCAGTCGCGATGATCAGCGCCCCGCCCGTATCCGAAGAACGGGCGGCGCGCACGAGCAGCAGCCCGCCGACGACGAGCAGGATCCCGCCGAACAGGATCCCCGAGCTCTGCGTCGCGAATCGGACGAAGGGCGAGAACGACGATGGGCGCTCCCAGCAGGCGACGACACCGGCGGCGCCGGCGAGTACCAGCAAGGCCCCCGAGAGTCCCCACGACGCCTCCAGGCGCCTCCGTGCGAGCAGCGCGAAGGCCGCGCCCGCCAAGGCGGCCGCGGCGGCCCACCCGCCTGACATGAGAAACACGACGATCGATCCCGCCGGGGCATCGGACATACGAAGGCCCACCACGAGCGCGGGCGCCCCCAGCATCAGCAGCCCGGCGACGGCGGCCATCACGGCTTGCGTGCGACCCAACGACCTGGCGCGACGGAACGGAGCCGGGGTCGCCAGAAGCGCCGTCGCCAGCGCACCCAGCGCCAACGCCGCGGTCAGTGGCGCAGCCGGGAAGCGGCCGGCCAGCACGATGCAGAGCTGCACGAAGACCGCGAACGAGAGCGCGAGGACGATCGGCGCGCCGAACCTTCCCGCCTTCAGCACCGGCACCTCGCCTCCCTCGTAGTCACGGTCCAACGGTGCACACCGTACCCCATCGAGAAGGAAGGACCGGGAGGTTCGTGCTCTCCCGGCCCTTCCCCAGCAAACCTGGTAGTTCCGACTGCCTTACGCGGCAGACGTCACGTCCCTACTTCTGGTGACACGCCTCGCACACGCCGCGGTTGTCCATCTTGAGCAACGCGCTGTCGTTGGTGGGAGGCACACCCTGCTTGTCCTTGTTGACCTGGTTGCCCGAGTTGGCACGCAGATCGTTGGCCGGGTCGGCCACGTTCGCAAAGCCGGTCATCTCCGTAGAGGCGCCGTGCGCGTTGTGGCAGGACAGGCACTCCACCCAGTCGTCCCCGCTGTCGACGACCGGGGCGTTCTTGGCCACGACCTCGTCGGTGATGGCGTGAGCGAGAGCGATCGTCGTCGGAAGCGAAGAGATGACGAGGTCGCGCGGGCCCTGGTAGTTGGTCAACGGGACGTTGACCGGATGACGATGGCGGGTCACGAACCCATATCCGTCGCCGGCGTTGTACTGGCTGGTCTTGGTGGAATACGTCGTATGACATCCGACGCACCAGCCGGTCATGCCCTTGGCCGGGTCGCCGACCAAGGGGTTGGCGATCGACGGGGTGACCGCGTACTGGGCCTTGGTGTAGTTCGGCACGTATGCGGGCGCGAACTCCGCCACAGGCTTGTGCAGGATGAACCCGCCGACCGGGAAGCCGGGCTCCTTGGAGATGACGAACGGAGTCGGATTCGCGCTGGCATCGTCGGTGTAGCCACCGACCTTGACGTTGCCATAGACGACGTCCTTCAGGATCCGGTAGTTCGAAGAGCCGTGAGGATCGTGGCAGGTGCCGCAGTCCATGACGATCTTCTGGCCGGTCCCCTGCAGGGTCGGGAAGTTGCCGGTCGCTTCCAGCGCGGACGTGGCACTCAAGCCGAACGCGCCTCCGCCGTACGCGCCCCATGACGTTCCGATCATCATGTGGCTCGAGGTGACCTGCTTCGTACCCTGAGCGCCGGTGGCCCACAGGCCGGGCTGCGTGTCCTCGCGGCCGAATGCGCCGCTGATGAGGTTCGCCTGCTGGGTGCCGTACGTCGTGCCCTCGTACACACCGTCGAGGACGTTGGTGTCAGCGCCCTGGCTGGTGTTGTCATGGCACGACAAGCAGAACAGGTAGACCTCGCTGGAGTCCGTCAGCAGGAGCGCCGACTTGGTGTTCTGCAGCTTGTCGACCCACGTGATCGAACTCGGTGCGGTGTGCGCCCTGTGACAGCCGGCGCACGCCTCGGAGTTCGCGATGTAGCCGCCGTGCGGGCCCATGTTGGCCAGCGCGACTGAAGGAACCAACACGACCGCAAGAACAGCCGCTGCGAGCGCCAGAATGGTAGCGATCTTCTTCACGGTCACCTTACCTCCCCAGACGCATCCAGCGCCTCTTCTTCAATCTTCGCACGACGAGCTGCGAGTGCCAGAAGGCCACCAGCAACGAGCATCGGAGCAAGTGCGGCCTTCGCGAACGGGCTCGAGAGCAGGCTGCCGACCATGGGGGCGATGTGATCCTCCATGAACGGGTCTGCCTTCGGCGGCGAGACGATGAACTTGGCCGAGGCCCAGAACATCGAACCGTCACCGAACCTGGAAGCCGTCGGACCATCATACAATCCGGTCTTCTGGATGTACTCGAGGATGTTCGCCCGTGTGTCGTAGACCATGGCCTTCGACGGGCACGTGTACACACAGGACGGCTGGTGCGCCAACTCCGGCACCTCGCGGTCCGGGTAGAGCTGAGACCAGAAGTGATCGTCGGCGTCGGCGTCCGTGGTCTTGGTCGCCCTCGTCGGCAAGTCGGCCGGGCGCGCAGTGGTTCCGAGACCGGCTCCGTTGTACGGAGAGCCGGCGTAGTCTCCCGTGCACAGCGTGCACTTCCAGGCCTTCGGGGCCGTGAACGGCGCCAGGTCGGAACCGGCGTCGATCATCGGCACGCCACCGCGCTGGCAGTCGACCTTGCACTGGTGCACGCACGTGACGCCGGAGGAGTTGGTCTCGCCCGGCTTGCACAGGTTCGGATCGATCCAGACAGCACCGGTGACCGTGTTCTTGTTGATCGCCTTGAACGGGCAGCGGCCAGCGCACGGGGGATTCTCGCAGTGCCAGCAGCTGAACCTGACGAACGGGCCCATGTCTACGCGTCGCTGGGACTTGATCACCACACGCTGGTTCGCCGCGAGCTTGTTGTGTGGCAGGTCAGGCGAAATCATGGTGTCGCCCGCCATGTGCCACGTCCGCTTGCACGAGATGACACAGCCGTTGCATCGCACACACTTGTCAACGTCTTGAAGAATCGCCATTTCGTTGGGAGCGATATTGCTGATAGCCACTATGCCACCTCCTCTACTCTACGATTTTCGAGATCTTGCACAGGCAGGCCTTGTACTCGGGGATCATGGTGTTCGCGTCCCATGCGTCGATGCACAGGTCGTTCGCACGTGAGCCCGTCGACAGGCCCTTGTCGCCCCAGTGCCACGGGATCGCAACGACTCCCTCAGCCACGCGCTGGTTCGATGCCATCCCGACTCCGACACGCGCCTTGAAGCCGCGCGCCCACGTGGTACCGCTGTTCGGTGACCGCGTGCCCATCTGGTCGGACGTCGAGTTCGAACGAGCGGTGGTGACGTTGACCCAGTCACCATCGCTGATCGGTGCCGGATTTCCGTCGGCGTCGACGGCAGCACGAGCATCAGCGGAGTTGATCTCGATCCACGGCACCGGCTCAGCTTCGACGTTCCAGCTGTTGTTGCGCGTGGTCGGTCCGCCCTGGAAGTGCTCGACGCAGCGGATAGAGGTCAGCACGAGCGGGAACTGCGCGACCGTGCCCGGCACCGTGGGGTTGGTGCCCGTCCAGTAGAGGGCGGTACCGTCAGACGAGCGGTTGTGGCCCCAGGTACTGACCAAGTCGTCGCGAGGCGACTCCGTCGGCTCCGTATGGCCCGGGAAGCGACCGGCCAAAGAGAACTTGTTCGGAGCCGTCCCGATGAAGTGGGGGCTCGTCTTGTCGGCCGCGAGTACGGGCTGAGGAACATCCTTGAACGTCTTGTACTTGCGATACACCTGCGACCAGTCAGCCAGACCCGAGTGAGGAGCGGCGTTCTCGGTGAACATCAGGCTGACGAGACCCGGCGAGACGAACGTATCGCTCTGCTCGGCCTTGATCTCGTTATTGTTGTAGAACACCCTGCGGTTGAGCAGCCACGCCCATCCCCAACGCGGCAAGTTGTTGGCGTTGGTGTCCGCAATGGTCGTGTCACCCAACGCACTGACGGTCGCACCCGTGTAGGTGTTGTTGCGGGACTTCGCCTTGTTCTTGACCTGCCACCCCACGGGGGTGCCGTCCGCCTTCAGGCAAACGGGGTTGAAGTTCGTCGAGGGGTTCGCGGAATACCCGCCCGCCGGACTCGCGCCCGAGTAGATCCACATCGTTCCGCCGCTCGTGGCGTTCGCCGTTCCGTTGGCGTTGTGAGCCAGAGGACGGGCGAACTCCCGGTAGATGAGTTCGCACACGGCCTCAGAGCCCTTGACCGTCACGTTGTTGACCGGGGCGAGCGCGCCCGCATGCCACATGTCGGCGTCTGTCACCTGGACGGCTTCGAAGTCCTGACCCGGAGTCCATCCGTACTTGTCGCCGTACAAGACCTGGTAAGCGCTCTTCGTGCTCATGCCCCAACCCACGTTCGCGGGAACGTCCCACAGGGCCTTGATGTGCGAGAACGCGCCGGCGACGTCGAGCGCATACGCAAAGCGCAGCAGAAGCTCGATGTCGGCCTTGCTGTTGCCCTTCGGCAGCGCCGCCCGCTCGCGCCACTGGAGCCAACGGCCCGAGTTCGTGACACTTCCGGCCTCCTCGACGTGCGAACACGCCGGGATCAGGTAGGTCGGGGCGCCGTCCCTGCGGCTTACCGCCGCGGTCTCGGTCTCGAACATGTCGACCAGGACCATCAGGTCGAGGTTCTTGAGACCGATGCGGACCGCCGACTGGTTCGGCTCGGTGACCGCAGGGTTCTGGCCCCAGATGACCGCAGCCTTGATCCGATTGGCATCATCGGCATCGCCATCGTTGATGGCCATGTAGCGGAAGGTCTTGATGTGCTGTACACCATCGCCCTTGGGCCACAGGTCGTAGAGCTTGCGGATGTCCGCACGCGGGACAGCCCCATTGCCGAACCACTCCTGCGTCATGTTCTGGAATCCGGCCTGCTGGAGACCAAGGCTGGCCTGCAACTCGATGTTCTTAGCCACCGAGCCATTCGCGCCGACAAGCACGCGGTTCCCGAACAGAGTGTTGGAGTAGTGGTCGTACTCCTCAAACTGCGGGTTGCCCGAGTAGCCGGGGATGGAGTCGAAGAGCAGGCCCCAGTCCGTGGATCCTTGGACGTTGTGGATCCCACGCAAAGCATTGATGCCGCCACCCGGCCGGCCCATGTTGCCCATGAGCGTCTGGATGACCGCCAGATCCTTGATGTTCTGGGAGGCGTTGGTGTGCTGCGTCTGGCCCATGGCGTACAGGATCGTCGTCGCCCGGTAGCCGCTGGCCTGCGGCGTGGCAAACGCGGCCGCAAAGTCGCCACTCGCGAAGCGACTATTGTCGATGAGCGCCTGTGCCACCTTCGCGATATCGGTCTCGGTGCATCCGCAGATGTCCGCGACGACCGCGGTGGTGTACGGAGCGACGTGAGCTTTGAGCTTCTGATACACGCAGTCAGGATCGTCGACGTTGGCAGCGATGACGGGGAACTCGGGGAACCTCCACGCCGGGTCCGTCTCGAAGTTCGTGTTCGTCTTGGCCGTCAGCGTCGCGCGCTGGTAGTCGTCACCAGCGGTGTTGACCTTGAACCGGCTGTCGCAGTACTTCGGGTAGCCGGGGGCAAGAGCCAATGCCTCGGCGGTGGCAACGCCGTTGTACTTGGCTGTCGAGAGCGCGGGGCCATCGAGCGACTGAGTGGTGCCCGCGTCATCGATGAACGAACGCCCGAGCGACAGATGCACCGTGGCGTTGGTGCCGTTGTGCCAAGCCTTCATGTTCGTGGAGGCGTCCCCACTGATGTGCGTGAAGATCCAGCTCAGGAGGCCGTTGGAGAAGGCGACGTTCGTGCCAGGGCGGATACGGACGAAGAAGTCAGGCTCGGACACGCCTGCCAGGTTCTTCCTGCCCGGATCGCACTGCCGCGCGGTGCGCGTCAGCCGCGGGTCGACAACGATGAGCCGGGCCTTCTTCGTGCCGAACCGGGCCGCGTTGATGTGCGCCATGCACGCAGGGTGGTTCTCGGCGGGGTTGGCGCCGAACACGAACACCAGCGAGGTGTTATCGATATCGTTCCAGTGGTTCGTCATTGATCCTCGTCCGAATGCGCGGCCCAGACCGGCCACCGTGGACGAGTGTCATATGCGGGCCTGGTGCTCGACCAGGCTGGTGCCGAATTCGGCGATGAGCTTACGGTACGTGTAGTTCTGCTCGTTGTTCATGTGCGAACAACCGAAGAACTGGACGTGGCGGGAGTTGCATGCCGCGTCCGCCGTGATGCCCGGCGTGACGCCGCCGCGCGCCGCGACCAATCCGGTCGCGATCTCGGTCATCGCCTGATCAAGCGGCATCGGACTCCAGGCGAGGTTCCCGAGACGCTTGTAAGCGATACCGTTGGCGTAGGCCGAGTCCGGATTGTACGCGAAGACCGGGTTGGCCGGGTTTGTGGAGAAAGCGCCGAGACGGCGCAGGTTCGTGACCGTCTGGTAGGCGCTGGCGCCCTTGGCGCACAGGCCGCCGTGGTTGATCGGCGAGTCAACGTCGCCGTAGATATCGTAGATCTTGCCCGAAGCGCCGGCGACTACGACCTGGCCGCAGCTCGCAGAGCAATACGGACACGTAGTGTGATAGGAGGTGACCGTGTCGCCCGTATCGGGGGTGAACGCCATCGCGGGTGCGGGTGCGAAGTTCAGTGCGCCGACCGCGGCCGCGCCTGCCGCGCTGACTTTCAGAAAGTCGCGCCGCGAGAACTCCATCCCTCCCGCATTCATATCCTTCTGTCCCATTCCTGTTCCCTCTCTATTGCTGGTCTAGACCCCATACCAAGTTCGTTTTCCCGTCATGCGGACCGTGTCCGGTCGTCGATCCCAAGCCTGCTGGCGCCCCTTTCAGTGAACGGATCCCGACCGACGGGTGAAATCAAAAAGACCGCGGCAGAGCGCGCCGAAGCGCGTAGTCTGACCTGCGGTCTGTGGATCACATTATGGAGCCCCCTACCCGTTGGGACGCATGCATCGGACAGACCCCCGTCGGGATCGCATCCGGCACACGCCACCTTTCCAAACGGGAGGCGACACGGTTTCCCGTGGCACCCCGGCTCGACGTCCATGGCGCGACCGCTTTAGGTCCACCGAGCTCGGAGGCGTATCTGTATGTCAACACTCGTACGAGGATGCCGGTCCCTGCACGAGCGGTGGCGCGTCAAAATCGACGACGCCGGTTCGTAGCCAACACGCTATTCGCGCAACCGTTCGTTGTCAACAAACACATGACCCGCGCTCCACCGGATGGTGTCACGCGGGTCATGGGGCTACCCCTTCTTGGCGAACTTCTCGATCCACGACGCACGATCGTAGACGTCGATACCGAGCGCCGCTGCGACCCGTGCCAGATCGACATCTTCGGTGCACAGCACGCGATAGCGCTTGGCCATCGCCAACAGACCCGCACGCTGGATCCCGACCGAGAACCGGTCCCGGATCTGCCCCGCCTCGGTGTCCGAGTAGGGCTCTCCGTGCAGCATCTCGCCCAGATCGACGCCGCCCGAGACACTCCCCGCGTAGGCAGCAGCGTCACCCTCGGTCATCACCCAGCGCCAACGACCCTGCGCCATCTTGCCGACCAGATCGGCGACCACCATGCCGTCGACGAAGTCGGGGGTGACCACGAAGCGCTTGCGCCTGAGCAGGAACGGCAGCAGGAGGAGCGGGAGCAGGAGCAGGCTCAGCCACCAGTTGCCGGGGGTCACGTTCGTGATGCCCGGAATGTCGGCGACGCCGTAGCCCCAGACCTGGACCTGGTTGTTGTCGCGGTCGGTGATCAGCAGCCGTCCGGCGCCGTCGATGGCGATATCGTTCGGGAAGCGGAACTGGCCGGGGCCGACACCGCTCTCGCCGAAGGTCGCCAACTGCGCGCCATTGGCCGCGTAGATGTCCACAACGTGCGCCAAGGTGTCGACGACGTAGAGCCGGCCCTCGGAGTCCACAGCCAGGCCACGCGGCGTGCCGGACGTGTTGATGATCCGGACGAACGTCCCGTCGGGATGGAACACCTGCACACGCCGGTTGTTCCCGTCGGCCACGTACACCAGTGCGTCTGCGCCGGTGCCGTTGACCGCGATGCCGTTGGGGAACAGGAACCCGCCGGGCGAGTCCTGCGCTGCCGAGACCTGTTCGGTGCGGCCCCACTCGGCGATCATGCGGCCGTCAGGCGCAAAGACGAGGATGCGGTGCTTGTCGGTGTCCCCGACGTCGCTCACATAGAGATCTCCCTCGGGCCCGAACGCGATCGCCAGCGGCGACCACGACAGCTTCGGGTCCCCGGCAGGAACGAACTTGCGAAGGAACTTGCCGTCCGCGTCGAAGATGTAGATCCCCTTGAGGCCTCGGTCGGTGACCCACACGGTGCCGTCGCTCGCGACGGCGATATGGACCGGGCTGCTGAGCCGCGTGTTCGCGCCATCGGAGATGGCTCCGAAGGTGAACAGGTACCCGCCGTCACGCGTGTAGGCGCGCACGGTGCGCTTGGCGAAGTCGGTCACGTAGACGCGATCACCATTGAGGCCGATGCCGGCGGGCTTGGTCATCCCCTCGGACTCCGTGCCCGCGAAGGCGAACAGGAAGTGCGGCGGTTCGAGAACCTGCCCCCCGGCAGTCACCTGCGGGATGGGCAGGCGCCGATTCTGGGCGTAGTAGAACGCGGCGTAGCTGAGCGCCGCGAGTGCCACCGCCAGTGCGGTGAGCACGATGATCCTGCGGCGGCGGGCGCGCGCCATGGCGCCTCCCGTCGTGACCGGGGCGCCGGCGCCCGAGTCGACGTTCATGTTCAGGTCGTTCGGGCCGTCACTTGGCATTTGCGCTCAGCCTCTTGATCGCGTCGGTGGCCATGACATCGCCGGGAGCCAGCTCGATAAGCCGCTCCCAGGCGTTTTGCGCGCGCTTGGGATCCTTGTTGACCTCCCACAGTTGAGCCGCCAACCGAACAGCGGGCACATTCGTAGGCTCGAGAGCGGCGGCGATTCGGGCCTCGGACAGCGCCTTCGTCGGATCGGACGCTTGCAGCCGGACGGCTTCGGCGAGATGGTCGGCCGCCTTGCCGAGGAGATCGAGCTGCTTCGAGGGGTCATCGACACCCTGCGGGGCGAGATCGGCAGAGATGCGGAAGAGCTCGGCTGCACCGGCCACATCGCCCTGCTTGAGCTTGATCAGTCCCATGTCGTAGTTGGCCTGAGCCTGGGACGGGTCGAACGCGAGAACGATCGTCAGCTCCTCTTCCTGCATGTCCTGCAGGCTGAGACGCTGGTAGGCGACAGAAAGCATGTAGTGGACCGGTGAGGAGTCACGCTTGATCTTGATCGACTCCTTGAGGTTGGCGACCGCCTCCTCGTAGCGCTTCTCCTCGACGAACGTGGTCCCGAGGTAGTAATAGACATCGGCGAGACGCTGGTCCTGACCCGCCATCTCCTGGGTGCTGAGGATCGTGACCAGCTTGGTCCAGTACGCTTCCGCGTTGACCCACTCGCTTCGCTGCATCGCGATGAGACCGAGGTCGGTGAGGGCCGCGGAGTTGTCCTTCTCGATCTTGAGCGCCGCCTCAAGCTGGGTGATCGCCTCGGCCTGTTGGCCGTTGGCCATCATGGCCTCGGCCAGCCGCACCCGCGCCATCGCCAGGTTAGGACTCTTCGAGACGATGGCGGCGAGGTTGGCCACCGCGCGCGCCGAAGGCGACTGCGTGTCGCGCAGGCGGACGTCGCTGTAGTAGCTGTATCCCAGGTAGGCCGCGACGATCACGATCGCAGCGGCCACCAGCCAGGTGACCGTCTTGATCCAGCGATCGGCCGGCGTGTCGTGACGCCCGAATGGCGAAGGAGCGGAGCCGGCGTCCGGCGCGATCGACTTGCTGTCGTCCATGCATCTCGCCTTCGGTGGTGCCGGGCCGAAAAGCGGTCCGACGAGCGTAGGGATCCTGTCCTAGAGATTGAGATCGCTGTGGCAACGCTTGCACAACTCGTTGCCGGGGTACGGCGCGATAGCGATGTTCCGATAGTCCAGCGCGCCGTGGCATTCGTAGCAGGAGCGAAGATCATGCCCTTGGCTCAGGTTGGGTGCGACTCCTACCGCCTGCACCGCCGCGTAGCCGAAGCCGACATGGCACTTCTCGCACCGATACGGCTTTCCGAGCTTCTTCGCGACGGCGAAGTGAACGGCATGCTCGGCGAGCCCGGCGGGCTTGATGGTCGTCGCGGGTGTCGTGGCCATCTGCTTGTGACAGATGATGCAGTTCTCGAGCTTGAGTTCGGCTCCGCGCAACGCCCGATGATGGCACTCCTGGCAGGTCTCCCGCTTGATGTGGCAGACCTTGCAGTCCTGCGCATCCAGTCTCGTCGCGATCCCGTGCGAGGAGGTCCAGTCGGGCGGGTGCGGCATCGGCGTGGTGTGGCAGCGCTCGCACGACGCGGAGTCGTGGCACGACCCACATGCGCCCTTCTGGGCGAGGAAGTCCTTGCCGTGCTTGACCTTGAACACCTGTGCGCGGTGGTCTGCGGGGATGACCTGCAGCCTCGCCGGGCCTCCGGCCGTCTTCGGCTTGCCCTGATGGCAGGCCGTGCAGAAGTCGGAAGCGTGGCACATCGCGCACTGTTGCGCCGACGTGTTGGCGGCGACCTTGTGGGTGGTCTTCACGAACTGCGCGGTATGGTCGACCGGGCGCAGAACGAAGTCCTTTGGATGGCAATCCGCACACTTCTCGGTCGCCACCAGGCCCTTCATAGCATGCGTGAGGCCGTGGCACTGATAGCAGGTCGGCATCGTCGGACGGGCCGTCGCGTCGGGACCGTGCGGGAACACACGGTGGCAATCGACACACGCGAACGCCTTCTGGAGGTGCGTGGCGTGAGCGAAGATCACCCGTCCGGGCACGTAGGCGTCGAGGTCGGGGTGGCACGACACGCACTGGCCGATGGTGACGAGCCCGTCCGGTCGGACCTTGATGGACGGCTTGCGCGGCTTTGCCGGCATGAGCGGTCGGTATTCGGGCGACGTCGGCGGAGTATCTACGTTCTCCTTGACGTGGCAGGCGTCACAGCTCGCGGCGTCGTGGCACATCAGGCAGAGGTTGGCGTCCTTCGCGGCGGCCACGGCGTGTGGCTTCGCACGGTAGTCCGCCGTGTGGTCCCCCGGGACGAGTTGCGCACGAGGGCTCGTGTGGCACGTCGAGCATGCCGAACGCGCCACCTCCTTGCCGTTGTGCTTCAGCCCGTGGCAGTTGAAGCACGACTGCATCGGAGGGAGCACGCTGACACCTCCCGTGTGGGCGGGGGCCCAGTGACATGCGTCACAACTCAACGTCATGTGCGAGCCGTGCTGGAAGATGTGCCCCGGCGTCTTGGCGCCGCCGATCGTGGCGTGGCAGGGCATGCACTGCGTCCCGGACTGGACCGGAGCGTTGAGGTCGACCGCAGGGACCGGTGTGGAGGCCGCGAACGCGGGCGCGCCGATCAGGACCGCCGATGCGACGGTCGCGACGATCAGTGCGATGCGGGCCCTCAACGTCACGCAGTCATCCTCCTCGGACTCAGAGAGCGGCAGGGAACAAACGTGCGCGGAACGCTACGATCGGATTGTCTCTGTTGATGGTGGTGCGGCCATGCGCGAGACTGCGTCCGCCCTCGGCGAACGACTCACCGCTGCCCTGGTGACAACCGGTCCGGCCACACGTCGCGGGCAGCACCTCGGGACTCGTCATGGAAGCGGGATCCTTCAGCGCACGCGCCTCGTGCGCGCCGTGGCAGGTCCAGCAGGCGGGCGCGTCGAGCGCTCCCGACTTGTACGCGACTCCGTGCCACCAGTCGTTGTACGAAGCGTATGCGGCTTCGTGGGCGTGGCAGGAGCCGACGCACGTCTGCTGACCGGAGAGACGCAGGCGATCCTTGGCGGCCTGGGTCTTCAGGCGCTCGATGTCGTGACCGCCGTGGCACCCGCTGCACGACGCCGCGGGCACTCCGCCGTTCCCCTTGGTCGCATGGATCGAGACCGCCCATATCGCATTCTGCTTCTCGTGGCACCCGACCGACGCGCAGGCCAGACCTGCGTTGGCGTTCCAGAGTTTCGTCTCGTTCGCCTTGTCGTCATACCGGAAGTCCGGATGGCACTGCGTGCACGTCAATGTACGGTGCGCGGAGCTGTCCAACTTGCTTGCCGCCACGGGTGCCGCGAGACGCGGCAGGTCGCCCTTGTGGCACGACAGGCACGCGTTGCCCGGATCGTATGTGAAGGACTGCGTAGTCTCCCAAGAGACCTTGGTGGCGAGGTGGCACGAGTCGCACTGCGCCTGGGTGTGGCACATCATGCAGTTCGTGCGCAGTTCGGTCGTGGCCGGCAACACGTGCGGCTTGCCCTTGTATCCCGCGACATGGTCCGCCGGGATGAGTTGCGCACGAGGCAGGGTGTGGCACTTGCTGCACTCCCCGCCCGCGACGATGCCCTGCGGGCCGTGCCGCAGCCCGTGGCAGGAGAAGCACGAGGCCATGGCGGGGCGCTGGGTCCCGCTCGGGTCGTGCGGGAAGCGCGGGTGGCAGGCCGTGCAGTCATACGTCATGTGCGCGCCGTGGCTGAAGATGTGATTCGGCACCAATGTGTCCGAGATCTTCGAATGGCAGTCCGTGCACGAGAACGAGAGGAGCGGGCCGCGCTGCAGCTGCTGGATGGCGGTCGGAGTGGTCTCGGCCGCGATGGCGGGAGTGACCGCCATGGCCCAGAACAGACCGAACGCGAGCAAGGCAACGCAACGGGTCAGCCCGCGGGAACGGGTCCCAAGCGGAGCAGTCATGTAGATCCCTTCCAGCAAGACGGCGGATTCTCTCACGTGTGGCGCGTCAGCGCTTGAACACGGAATCGAGGAACCGCGCAATCGGATTCTCTGCGGCGATCTTGGCGCGCCCATGGATCATGGGCGCATAGGACGCGTATGCGGAACCTGCGCCCGAGTGGCACCCCGGTGAGCCGCACGAGTTGGCGGCGCCGAGGTTGTCGGTATTGGTCGGGGAGAACCTGTCGGTGCTCTTCAAGACGGTGTGGGTCCCGTGGCAGTCCCAGCACGTCGGCGCATCCTGCGCGCCCGTCTTGTAGGCGGCACCGTGGTAGTAGTCGCTGTAATTGGCCCAGTAGTCCGCGTGGCAGCCTTCGCGTCCGCACATCTGTTGCGCGGTCTCACGGATCTGGCGCTTGGCCTCGGGATTGTTCTTGAGCACGGCCATGTCGTGACCGCCGTGGCAATCGCCGCACAGCGGCTTGCTCGCCGCCTTGGGGTCGGGCTTCTTGTCCGCGGTCGGAGTCACGGCGTGGCCGCCGAGGCTCCAGTCCCGGAACTGATCGGGATGGCAGTTCTTGCAGGACTGCTTGGCGATCGAGCGCCAGTCACCGGTCGTCTGCCCGTGCGGGGACTTGTAGCCGTAGTCGATGTGGCAGCCCGTGCACACCACGGTCGCGTGGGCGGAGTGGTTGTACGCCACCTCGTCGACCCAGAACGACTTCGTGGAATCGCCCTTTGCGACCACGAGGTTGCGGTCGCCGTGGCAGACCAGACAGCCCGACTTGCCGAAGGTCGGCAGCGTGAAGTCGAGAGCGTAGCTGCCGGCTCCGCTGGGCACGTTCGTCGCCGTCACCGAAGGGGCGACGGTCGTGACTGTCGCAGCCACGTTGGCGACGGGCACAGCGACGATCGCCGGAACCTCCTCGGCACCTGCTATCACGGTGGACATGGCCACCACGAGCACGGCGGCGATGATCAGGACCCCTGCGATGATCGTTCTGCGTTCGATCCTGGCGGGTGACATGGCCCCGCCTATTCCGCCGGCACGGACACGGCGGCGTGGCCGTGACCGTCCTCGGCCTCATCGTGCGATCCGAAGCCGAAGAAGTCCTTGGTCACAGGGATGTCCACGGTGGCGGAGAGGTAGACGTGGATCGTGGTGATGATGATGAACATCCAGGTGAGCACGTAGTGCAGGATGCGCATCCATGCGACCGCCATTGCGAGCCCGCCGACCATCGGGGCCAGCCACCAGCCAAGAAGCAGGTTGGCCGGCGTCATGCCGATCACCGGGATCGTCCAGAACTCAAGCAGCGCAAAGCCGCACAGCGCCTGCAGGGCCATGAACAACGTGAAGACCAGGTACGTGCCCTTCTGCAGGACGTTGTACTTGTCGGTGTGGGGCTTGTTGTTGCTCAGGTATGCGTAGTAGGCGACCACGCCGAGCGTCGACAGCGCGTCCTTCTTGGTGATGGCGAACGCGCGCCAGTCGCGGCGGCTGCTGTAGAACGCGTACCAAAGGCGCCAGAGGTACGTGGCGATGACCACGACCATGGCCACGTAGTGGATGTAGCGAAGAGTGGTCCGACCTCCGTCGATGAACGGGAATCGGATCGCCAGCCCGGTGAAGCCGAGCACGAACATCATCACCAGGTGCTGAAAGTGGATGTACTTCGGAAGTGCCGGAGGGTGCGGCTCGTCGTGCTCGGGCCAGTGACCCTCGATGAACGACCTGCGAAACCGTCCCTTCGGGATCGAGATGAGGAAGTGGATCGGTATCGCCACCAACATGAACACGTAAACCGCCGTGAATACGACGTCCAACCAGACATTCACCTGGGTCAAAAGAATCTCGGACACCCCCGTCGCGTCGCTCGGTCGCGCCAGGCTGCCGGGCCTGCTTGAATGCGCGATCCCTTACCAGTGAGACTCAAAACCTGCGGGGGCGCTCCCGCGAATCATCTCTGCACAGCGGATGTACGCCCCCTGCGGTACGCGGGCGATGCCCCACCGCCCGCCGAACCATCTCGAAGCATATGGTCGGACGGAGGTTTCGTCAACGAACGGGTACGGCGGTTCGAAGACGCCCCTCGAGGACGCCGGGAGGTCAGAGGTCGTCGATCTGCGCGGTCGCGCGCGGCGTCGTACCGGCCGAAGCGAAGACCACCTCGGCCGCGGAAGCGAGCGCAGGGTCCATGCGAAGCGCCACCCCGCACAGTTCACCGAGCTCGCGAGGTGATGGGATGGCCGTGACCGCGAGGCCGGCGTCTCTGAGGGCGGATTCTGCCCCGAGCGCGTCATGGACCGACGCGAACCCGTAGACGACGAAGCGACGCGGCTCGGCGGTCACGAGAGGATCTCGGCGACGGCCGAGACCGCGGCGAGCACGTCGTCGCGCGTGTTGCCGTGACCGAGTCCGAAGCGCACGGCTCCGGTACCGATGGTCCCGATCGTGCGGTGCGCCCACGGCGCGCAGTGCAGACCGCTGCGGACCGCGATCCCGTAGCGGCGGTCCAGCATGAAGGCGATCTTGTCGGGATCGAGGCGGTCCGACACGAGCGACAGTGACGGAACGCTCGGCTCGTCCGGGCGCGGCCCGAGCACCCGCACCCCGGATAGCGCAGACAGTCCCTCCTTGAGCTCGCGGAAGAGCATCTGCTCCTCTGCGCGCCAGGCGTCGCCATGCTCGAAGAGAAGACGGGCTGCGGCTCCGAGGCCCGCGATCCCCGGCGTGTTCGGCGTCCCCGCCTCATAGCGTTCCGGGCGACCCTGCGGCTGTGACTCGTCCTCGCTCGACCCTCCGCCGGTCCCGCCCTGCATGAGCTCGGTGACGTCCAGGCCCGGCCGGAGATAAAGCAGGCCGACGCCTTGGGGCCCGAGCAGGCCCTTGTGCCCCGAGATCGCGTACGCGTCCACATCGAGGGCGGTGAGATCGACCTCGAGGTGACCGGCGCCCTGCGCGCCATCGACCAGCAGTAGCGCGCCGTGCTCGTGGGCGATGTCCGCCACGTCGGCGATCGGCTGGATCGCGCCCGTCACGTTGCTGGCGTGCTGACAGATGACCGCGCGCGTCCTGGCCGCACGGACCGCCCGCTCGATGTCCCCCGCGTGAACGACGCCGGCGGGGTCCGCCTCAACAACATCGATCACGAGCCCCGCGGCCGCGAGCAGGTGCAGAGGTCGGGTGATCGCGTTGTGCTCCATCGAGGACACCACGACGCGGTCCCCGGGCGCCAGGAGCCCCTTGAGCATCAGGTTGCAGGCCTCGGTACACCCCGAGACGAACGCGAGGTCACGCGAATCGGGGACGCCGAGCAACCGCGCCAGAGCGCCGCGCGCTTCGAACACCACGCGCGATGCCGCCAGCGCCATGCCATAGGCGCCACGACCGGGGTTCGCCCCCTGCTCGGTCATCGCTGCGACCACCGCCTCGATCACCTCGGGCGGCTTCGGCCACGACGTGGCGCCGTGATCGAGGTAGATACAACGGCGCCCGTCGGACTCAGTCATGCCCGCCGCCCGCCATCATCTCGACGGCGTGCTCGAGCTGATCGGCCACGAAGCCGAACGACTCGGTCGCCGCTTTCATGCTGCCCGGAACATTGATCACGAGCGTCCTGCCGCGCAGGGCCGCAACGCCGCGCGACAACATCGCCCGCGGCGTGATCTCGGCGCTGCGCGCGCGGATGTGCTCGGAGATACCCGGCGCGAGACGGTCGCACACGTCGAGGGTCGCTTCCGGGGCGATGTCACGCGGCGAGAAGCCCGTGCCGCCGGTGGTGAGGATGATGTCCGCGCGCTCGATGTCGGCCAACTCGATGATGGCGGCAGCCAGCGTCTCCCGGTCATCGGCGCACAACCGATAGCCGGCGATCGACCATCCGCGCGCGGTGACGAGATCCACGAGCGCCGGACCCGACCCGTCCGTCCGATCGCCCCGATAGCACGAGTCCGATGATGTGACGATACCGACCCGCAGCTCTGACATACGACTCACCTTTTCGAACGAGTGGCCGCGCTCGCAGGCGCGCAGGCCTTCCCCGCCGTCGCGGCTGCAGCGGCCTTCTCCGCGGCCTCGGCAGCCTTCTCCGCCTCGAACTCGGCGATCGCCTCGGCCGGCGTGCGATCGCAGGTGCCGTCGCCGAGCGACACGATCTCGATGACGTCCCCGACCACTATCTCGCCGGCTTCGCGAACGACCGCGAACAAGCCCTCGCGCGGCATGACGCAATCGCCGGCCTGATAGTAGATGGCGCACTTGGCGTGGCAGACTTTGCCGATCTGGCTGATCTCAACGAGAGAACCCGTCCCGATGCGGAGCACGGAGCCCACCGGCAGCGAGAGCAGATCGATCCCGCTCGTCGTGATGTTCTCGGCGAAGTCGCCCGGTCCGACATCGAGGCCCTTGTCGACCATGGATTGGATCGACTCGAGCGCGAGCAGGGAGACCTGGCGATGCCAGTCCCCCGCATGCGCGTCGTCCTCGAAGCCCCTGTCGAACACCAGCGTCCCGCGCTCCCCCGGCTTCTTGCGCATGGTCTTGCGGGGGCTCAGGTTCACCGAGACGACGGTCGCCTTCGTAGGGTCTGTCATAGCCGCTCCTCTTTGCGAGTCCACATACCTGATTTGCCCCCCTCTTTGACGAGCAGCCCGAGCCCATCGACGGTCATCCCCCGGTCGACAGCCTTGCACATGTCGTACAAGGTGAGCGCCGCGACTGCGGCAGCCGTGAGCGCCTCCATCTCCACGCCGGTCTGCCCGTCGGTCTCGACGGTCGCGGTGACGCGCACTCCCTCTTCCACGGGCTCGAGATCGACCGTGGCGCGGGTGAGGAACAGCGGGTGGCAGAGCGGAACGAGGTCACTGGTGCGCTTGGCAGCCATGATCCCGGCAACGCGGGCGACCGCGAAGACGTCGCCCTTCGGCGCGCGCCCTTCCACGATCATCGCGAGCGTCGACGGGAGCATCCTGATCGTCGCGCCCGCCACGGCGCGCCGGTGGGTGACCTGTTTCCCGGCCACGTCGACCATGCGCGCCTCACCGTGCTCGTTCACGTGCGTGAGTTTCGTGTCTGACATCGCGCGGATCATCCTCCGATCTGAGACATGCGCCGGATGGTCCCGATGCGCATGTTGTGGGACTCGGGCTTCGCGGCGAACGCGGCACGGATCAGTGCGCGCAGATCGCCGCCACCGCGCAACGCCTCACGAGCGTCGAGCTCGTCATCGGAGAACAGGCAGGTCCGCAACTTGCCGTCAGCGGTCAGTCTCAGACGATTGCACTCGCCGCAGAAGTGGTGCGACAGCGGTGATATCACTCCGATGGTACCCACGGCGCCCGGGAACCTGTAGTACGTCGCCGGGCCCCATCCGCCGGGCGCCGCGTCCCGCGCGACCGGCACTATCTCGCCCAGGCCGGCGGCCAGGCCTTCGGCGCGCAGGCGCTCGATGATCTCGTCGCTGGGGACATGGTCCTCGATGGTCCACGCACCGGCGGTGGCGTCCGAACTGCAGGCCCCGCCCACGACCGGCTCGCCTTCCCCGCCGACCGGCATGTATTCGATGAAGCGGATGTGCAGTGCGCGGTCCATCGTCATCCGCGCGAACGAGAGCAGGTCCTGGTTGAGCGACCGCACGACGACCGCGTTGATCTTGACGGGGGCCATGCCCGCCGCGAAGGCGGCCTCGATGCCGGCCAGAACGTCCTCGAGCCGCCCGCCGCGCGTGATCTCGGCGTACACACCGGGATCGAGCGTGTCGAGCGAGATGTTGACGCGCTCCAGGCCCGCCTCGACGAGCGCCGGGGCGTACCGCGGCAGCAGGACGCCGTTCGTGGTGACGGCGATCGCTTCCAGACCAGTGATGGCGCGAAGTCGTGCCACGTGGTCGACGATGCCCAAGCGCACGAGCGGCTCGCCGCCGGTCAGTCGGATCTTGCTGATGCCTTCAGCGACCGCCGCTTCAGCGAAACGCTCGATCTCCTCGAACGTGAGGATCTCGGACGGATCGCGCCACGGCACGCCCTCGGGAGGCATGCAGTAGACGCACCGCAGGTTGCAGCGGTCGGTCACGGAGATGCGCAGATAGTCGATGCGCCTTCCGAATGCATCCGTGCCCATGCCTACCCCTCCTCTCGGTCGAGGAACGTCGATACGATCAGACCGGTGACGCGCGTGAAGTCGTCGAGCGAGAACGTCGGGATCCCGGGCGGAACCAACTCAGGCGCGTCGGTCATGACCGCGAAGAGCTCCGACTCGGCGCTGATGAGTTCGTCGGAGCGGGCGTGCCTGACGACCTCGATGCGGACGTTGCCGGCGCGCTTGAACCCCTCTGTGAGCAGGATGTCGGCGTCACCGGCGGCGTCCACGAGCTCCTCGAGAGTACGCTCCGCGTCGACCCTGCGCACGACCGCGAACTGCGTCGGGGACGAGATCATCGACGTCACCGCACCCGCGTGCGCGTGTCGCCAGGAGTCCTTGCCCGGCACATCGACATCCACCTCGTGGATGTGATGCTTGACCGTGGCCACGCGGAGCCCGCGGCCGCTGATCTCGCGGATGAGGCCCTCCATGACCGTCGTCTTGCCCGAGTCGGACTTGCCGACGATCGAGACGACCGGGATGCGATGCTCGGTGCCTGCGGTCACGCTAGAAGCAACCCAGATCACAGTTGTGGACGCGCACGCCCGCCATGTCCGCGGCGGCACCGGCGACCTTGTAGTTGATGCCGCTGTCCTCGGCGAACTTGCGAAGCACCGGACAGGTGACCTTGCCGTCGACGGCCTTCGCCAGGATCGCGGTCTTCATCTCTTCCGTGACCTGCGCGACCCAGCGGGGGTCGTTCTCTTTCTTGCTCATGGCGTGCCCTCTTCCTGATCGAGACGGATGCATTCCACGACGCTGCCGGCGGCGACGGACGAAAGGCCTTCCGGCAGCGAGATGAGGCAGTTGGCGCGGTGCATCGAGGTGAGCATCGCGGAGGACTGACGGCCTGACAGGCGCGCCTCGTAGGCGCCGGCGCCCGACGGTTCGTCGGCCACCCGGGTGAGCACCCCCCGCATGAAGTAGCGACGGTCGGACTTCTTGTGGACGTCGGCCGCCAGCGTCGCCAGAGTGCGCGGGCGATCGAGCGCGGCGAACCCCCGCATCTTGCGGATCGCGGGGCGGACGAAGAGCTCGAAACCGACCATCGTCGATGTCGGGTTGCCCGGCAGCCCGAAGAACGGGGTGCCGCCCACGGTGCCGTAGGTCTGCGGTGCGCCGGGGCGCATGGCGACCTTCCAGAAATCGAGCTCACCTATCTGCTCGAGCACGCCGCGCACGACGTCGAAGTCGCCCATGCTGACGCCGCCGGTGGTGACCATGATGTCGAACTCCGGAGCCCGCGACAGCAGCGCCCGTGTGTCCGCTTCGTTATCGTGCGCGACGCCGAGCAGGTACGGCTCGCCGCCGGCAGCCAGGACCTGGGCGGCGAGCGAGTAGGAGTTCGAGTTACGGATCTGCCCGGGGCCCGGACGTTCCGTGATGCCGACGAGCTCATCGCCCGTGGATACGATCGCGACACGCGGGCGACGGTAGACCTCGACCCGCGCGAGCCCGAGCGTCGCCATGAGGCCGACGGATGCAGGGTTGACGACCTCACCCGCGCGCAGGACCGTCTCGCCGACGTGCACGTCCTCACCCATACGGCGGATGTGGTCGTCGCTGCTCGCCGCGCGGCCGATGGCGACCGTCCCGCCGGTGCTGCCTCCGGCCTCGAGCGACTCGGTGTCCTCCACCATCACGATCGCGTCGGCGCCCGCGGGCACCGGTGCTCCGGTCATGATCCGGGATGCCTGGCCCGGGCCCACATCCACCTGCGGCATCGAGCCCGCCGCGATGTGGTCCACCACTCTCAACACGACAGGAGCCTCGGCGCTCGCTCCCGTCGTGTCCGCCGCGCGCACCGCATAGCCGTCCATCGCGGAGTTGTCGAACGGGGACACGTTGATGTCGGACACGACGTCAACGGCCAAAACGCAGCCGAGGGCGTCAAGGACGTCCACGAGCTGCGGCTCCAACCGCTCGATCCTGTTCAGCACCGCTTCGCGGGCCGCTTCGACAGAGATCATTGCAGCGTTCACTCTCCTTCGTGCTCGCGCACGCGTTCCGGATGCGTGTAGACGACCATCGAACCACCACGGGCATATCCGACCACCGTGATCCCGAGGGCCTCGGCGATCTCGGCCGCCAGGTCGGTCACCGCGCTCTTGGTGATGACCACGGGAACGCCGGCCTTCGCGGCCTTGACCGCCATCTCGTAGGACACGCGTCCGGTCGAGAGCAGGACGGCGTCGTCGACGGGCAGCCGGTCGAGCCACGCGCGGCCGAGCACCTTGTCCACGGCGTTGTGCCGCCCGACATCTTCACGGACGATGCGGACCTTGCCGCCGCCGACGAACGCGCACGCCTGCATCCCGCCGGTCTCGCGGTACTTGACCGCCTGTTCGTTCATGACCCGCATCCACTCGTGCAGGTCGGAAGCAGCCACCACGAACCCGGGGCCCACCGGCTCGAGCGAACGGGCATGGCCCACCGACGAGAAGGTGACACCCTTGCCGCACCCCGAGGTGATGTAGCGGCGGCGAAAGGTAAGCTCGTCGGGCACCTCTTCGGAGCTCTCGATGTAGACGAGCCCGCGCTTGTGATCGACGCCGACCGAGGCGAGGGAGTCGCGACCCTCGAGCAGCCCCTCCGATACGAGAAAGCCGACAGCCAGCTCTTCCAGGTCATCGGGGGTCGCCTGCATCGTGGCGACCTCGACGTCGTTCATGAACACGGTGACGGGGCGCTCCGACGGCATCCGCCCGCCGTGCCGGTCGCCGGAACGAACCACGATCGGGGCCTTCGCGGGAGCCGAAGACTCGAACTCGGCCTCACGGACTTCGGCGAGGTCCTCGGGCGTGTTGACGTTGACGAGGCTACGCAGGCCGGGGTCGGCGGCGCGCAGCGTTTCGAGCGGCAGTTCGACCACGACGAGCTCCGGGAACATCGCCACGAGTCGACGGCGCCCGGAGGCCAGCACGCGGCGCGCGGCCGGGAGGCAGTCGCGGTGGTAGAGCGCGAGCAGCGGCTCAACGCCCTTCTCGGTGACCGTCACCACGACCTGGGAACCGTCGCGAGCGTCCCACAGGGCCCGGATGACATCGGGCTCCAGCCACGGGATGTCTGCGGCCACGGCCAGGACCCAGTCGTCGTGAGCGCCCTTCAGCGCCGTGACGAGTCCGCCGAGCGGCCCCTGAAAGGGGACCTCGTCGATAAGTACCGGTGTGTCCGAGGGAAGCCCGGCTTCCGAGATCTGCTCCGCGCGGTTGGTCACGACGACGGTGTGTGCGCAGACCGACGACACCACGTCGACGACGCGGGCCAACAGAGTCTCTCCGTCGACCGCCAACAGCGTCTTGTCGACGCCCATACGCATCGAACGACCACCGGCCATGACGGCCGCGGTCACCGGGATGCGTGTATCGCTACTGGGAGCCATCCTCACCCTTCGTTCGTTTCGCTGTCGGTGTCCGGCCGACGTGCATGTCCATGCTACCCCGACGCGTCAGCCACCCAGCAGCCGGACCCGCACCGCAGTCGCCTTGAAGCTGGCCACAAGGTGCGAACCGGGCGCGACGCCAAGCTCCGCGGCACTCGCTCTGGAGATGGAAGCAGCGAACCTCGCGCCACCACTCCGAACCACGACCCGCACGGATCCTCCGCGCGGGAGAGTCTCCTCCACGACGCAGGCCAACCGGTTGCGCGCGCTGCCAGCCGGCATCTGCACCCCGGACTCCCACAGCGTGACATCTTCGGGGCGCACCGCGAGCAGCACATCCGAGCCCGTGGCGAATCCTGTCGTCGCATACACGGACACACCGTCGACGGCGATCTCGGCCAGACCATCCACTGATGCCGTGACGCGTCCGGGGAGCGACGGCTCCATGTCGACGAACGATGCGTGCCACGGATCCGCCGGCAACCCGAGCACGGTGTCCGGATCGCCCTCCGCGACGATACGGCCCTCTCTCATCACGCCGATCCTGTCCGCCACCACCGCAGCCTCGTCCTGATCGTGGGTCACGTAGAGGGCCGTGATCCGCTCGCCCGCGAGGATCTCCGCGAACTCGACACTCAAAGATCGTTTGAGCAAGGGATCCATATAGGACAGCGGCTCATCGAGAAGCAGGAAGGACGGCTCGAGGACGAGGGCCCTGGCGAGCGCGACGCGCTGCGCCTCGCCGCCGGAGAGCGTGAGCGCGCTGCGCAGCTCCCACCCTGCGAGTCCGACCCGCTGGAGGCTCGCAGCCACACGACCTGCACGCTCGGCCGGGGAGATCCCCCTCAGTCGAAGGCCGTAGGCGACGTTGTCCGCGACCGTGCCGCGCAGCAGGTACGGCTTCTGAAAGACCGCTGCGATCCTGCGGCGAGCGACCAGGTCACCCGTGCGGACCGTGGACCCGTCGAACAGGACGCGCCCTCGGGTCGGGCGCTCCAGGAGCCCGAGCACCCGCAGCAACGTCGACTTGCCGGCTCCCGACGCACCGAGCAGCGCGTAGGTCTGCCCCGAGGCGAGGGTGATGGACGGCACGTCGACGACCGTGCGGCCACGGTACGTGACGCGCACGTCCTCCGCGCACACCGCGGGAGCGGTAACGGCCGCGAGACTATCGCTCATACCGGGCCCCTGACTGCTGGAGCATGGTCAGGGCGGCGTTCGCAACGAGCGCTATGCCGAGCAGCACCATGCCCCACGCCATCGCGAGACCGAACTCCCCGCGATTGACGTTGAAGACGATCGCAGTCGTCATCACGCGGGTGGAACCTTGGATGTTGCCGCCGACGATCGAGACCGCACCGACCTCGGAGATGATGCCTCCAAAGCCCGCGATCACCGCGGCCATAACTCCGCGACGCGACTCCTTGAGCACCTCGAAGGCCTCCTGGAGACGCGATGCGCCGAGCGCCCGCAGCTGCAGACGAAGATCGCGCGGGACGCTGCCGATCGCTGCCGTGGTGACCCCGGCGACGAGCGGAGCCGCGAGTATGACCTGTGCGATCACCATCGCCTGGGGCGTGAACAGCAGGGCGAGGCCGCCCAACGGACCCGTGCGCGACAGCGCCATGTACACGAAGAGGCCGACCACTACCGGCGGCCAGCCCATCGCGGTGTTCACGAGCAGGATCAAAGATCCGCGACCCGCGAAGCGACTCATCCCAAGGAAGTAACCGATCGGCAGGCCGATGGCCGTGGCGATGAGCGTTGCTGTTCCGGAGACGGCGAGAGAGAGCCCCACGACGGGCCAGACCTCGCCCGATCCCGAGAACAGCAGTACGAACGCATCGACGATCGCCTGAATGTAGACGTGCACAACGATCCAATCCGTCAGTCGAGGTGGGGCGCGGCAGGCTTCCGCAGTCGCCGACCGCGCCCCTCGAGTGTCCTAGCTGGTGGCGCCGGCGTTGGGCACGAAGATCTGCTGCCCGTACTTGTCGACGCCGAACTCGCCGATCACCTTCTGGCCTGCGGGGCTGATGATCCAGTCCTCGAACGCCTTCGCCCCTGCGAGGTTGCGGGCGCCCGGGATCAGGATCACGTGGTACGGGTTGAAGAGCTTCTTGTCGCCCTCGACCATTGCCGTGAGACCGGGGTTCTTATCCTTGTTGGTCAGCCACGTTGCTCGATCGACCAGGATGTAGCCCAGCTTCTCGTTGGCGATGCCGATGCTCACGCCCATGGCCGCCCCGGTCGACAGATACCAGGGATCGACGGTACTGGTCGGCTGGACGGTACCCGAGGCCCAGATCGACAACTCCTTGGTGTACGTGCCGGAGTTGTCCGCACGCGTGACGAAGATGGCCTTTGCCTTGGCGATCTTGGCGAACGCCGCGACCGCACTGGTCGTGTCCTTGACCTTCGCGGGATCGCTCGTGGGGCCGACGAGCAGGAAGTCGTTGTACATGACCGGCTTGCGGTCGGTGCCGGACCCTGCGGTGACGAACTTGAGCTCAGCGGCGGGGCTGTGGACGAGCAGGACGTCGGCGTCCTTCTTCTCGCCCATAGTCAGCGCGGCGCCGGAGCCGACTGCTACGACCTTCATCTTGAAGGTCGGGTTGTCCTTCTCGAAGGCGGGGATCAGAACGTCGAAGAGCCCCGAGTCCTGCGTAGAAGTCGTCGATGCGAGGATCACATCGCTCGTCGCGGCCTTGGGAGTGGCCGGAGTGGCAGCCTGAGAACAAGCCGTGAGCGTCAGTGCGAGAGAGGCAGTGAGGACAAGCCCCACTGCGCGCCGGAACCCCGGCGGTATCACCGAATAGCGCATGTGGTCTCCTTTTCGAATGCGGAAGGCGACGGAGTTTCCCCTCGTCACCCTGTCGTCCCGGTGGCCGTGGCGAGCGCTGTTCGCTGTAGGCCGATCCGGGATCGGAGATGCGCCGCTGCGGCGGCGCTCCAGAAGCATACACCCCGCGTAAGGCCACGCGGAAGCGGTGACGCGAGCCGGACCCGCTAGAGCTTCAGCTCCCGCCGAAGATGCTCGACGAGCGCGTCGGCCGCACGAGGGCGGGTGCCGCGCGGGGAGACCGCGTAGAACGGGCGTGCCACGGGGAATCCGGGAGCGTCGATGGCAGCGACCGTTCCCAGCGCTAGGGCCTTGTCCGCCATCCAATGACTGACGACACCGACTCCCATACCGCCCTCGACCGCGTTGACGATGGCCTCACTCGTGCCGAGCTCCATGACCACGTGGAGGTCAGACGGATCGACGCCTCCTTCGCGAAGCGCCTGTTCGAACACCATCCGCGTACCGGAGCCGGTCTCACGGACGATGAACGGAGACTCGGCGATGTCGGCCAGCGGGATGCCGGCCCTTCCGGCCAGAGGGTCGTCGACCGGGCAGATCATCACAAGCCGGTCGGTGCCCATCTCCTCGTACTCGACCTTCGCGCCCGCGATGCGCGCACCGGTCATGCCGAGGTGGGCCTCCCCCGTCTCGACCCGCGCCACGACGTCGGCGGAATCGTAGACACGAAGAGAGACGGTGACGTCCGGGAACTCCCTGAGGAACGAACCGAGCAGCCGCGGCAGGATGTACTGTCCCGGGGTCGTCGAGACCGCGAGTTCGAGGTGCCCGCCGACCGTGTCGGACAGCCGGTCGATCTGCGTGCGCGCCTTCTCGAGCTCGGCGATCACCTTCCGGGCATACGGCAGCAGCGCGCTCCCGGCCTCCGTGAGCTCGACCTTGCGGTAGCGCCGCTCCAACAGCGTCACGCCGAGGTCGGACTCCAGGCCCTGTATCTGCATCGTGACCGCGGGCTGCGAGAGTTCGGTGACCCGGGCTGCCGCACTGAACGATCCATGGTCTACGACCGCCACGAACGAGCGCAGCTGGCTGATATTCATAAGGAGAACCTTTCCTGCCGGGCGGAACTATCAGGTAAGCGAATCATACGACACCGTGACGTGCCTCATCGCCCGAAACGGGATATCATTCGTGAGAATCGTTCTCACGAAGGGCAGTGATAATGACGCGGCAGCCGGTGAAGTCGACGGATCCATCGAGCGCCTACGGCGCGGGCCGCTCGACGGCGCAACGTCGCGCTGCCGCCTCCGCCGCCGCGCGCTTCGGCGGCGCCTTCACCGCCGACGACCTCGCCTCCCGCCTGCGCCACGATGCTCCTGGGTTCTCGACCGCCACTGTGTACCGCTCGATTGCGGCGATGACCGCCTCGGGATACATCAGCGCCGTGGGCGAGCGGAACGGCGCCACGCTCTACGCACGTTGCAAGGAGGCCGGGCACCATCACCATCTGGTGTGCACCGGCTGCGGCGCGACGGCCCACACCCCCTGCCCGGTGGACACGCGAGCGCTGGCCGCCGCGGCGCCCGACGGCTTCATCGTGACCTCCCACGACGTGCGCCTCTACGGGCTGTGCGCCGCGTGCAGCACCGGAACGACCACAGCCGACGGCTGCTCGTGCGACGACGTGCCGCCCCCCGCCGACGAGGAGTAGGCGATGTCGCACATCCATATCCCCGACGGCGTCCTGCCGGTATGGCTCGTGGCACTCGGCTGGGTCGCGGCGCTCGCGCTCGTCTGGCTCGCCTCTCGACGCGCGCGCCGCTCCGACATCCGGAGGAAGGTGCCGCTTTTGGGCGTCGTCGCAGCACTGGTTCTCGTCGCAATGTCCACCGAAGTCGTGCCGATCGCCTACCACGTCAACCTCACCGTGGTCGCAGGGGTGCTGCTCGGACCCTGGCTCGGTGCGATCGCGGCGTTCATCGTCGTGGTGATGCTGGCTCTGCTCGGGCATGGCGGAGTCACGGTGATCGGGCTCAACACCTTGATGATCGCGACGGAGATGGCGCTCGGGTGGGCGCTGTTCCGGGGCCTCGTCCGCCTGATGGGACGACGACGTGCAGGCCCTGCCGCCGTGGCGGCGACGATCCTGACGCTGGCGCTCACGACGACCGCCCTTGTGGGGCTTGTGGCCCTGGCCGGCGGCGGGGCGGCAGGCGCTCGGGAGACCGGTGCCCTCGACCCTGCATCGCTGTCGTTCGCCAACCCCTTCTCGGGAGGCATCGTCTCCGTCAACACCCTGCGCGGCGCCGAAACGACCGCTGCGCCGGGGCTGTCCGTCGCGCGCTTCGCCGCAGTCGTCTACACACTGGGGCCGATCGGCTGGCTGATCGAGGCGCTCGTGACGGCCGCAGTCCTCGGCTACGTCGCCCGGGTGCGACCGGGACTCGTGTTCGACGGCGCGTCCGGCGCTCCGGCCCGCCGGCCTGCCGGTGACGAGGGGGCGCACTGACCGTGGATGTGCGCAGCATCGACCTCTCCTCCACGACCGGCACCACCGGCCTGCACGGCGCCTCGGCGATCACCAAGCTGCTCGCCTTCGCATGCGTGCTGGCGGCGGTCGTGGTGCAGCAGAACCTCTTCGTCGTGCTGGCGTGCGCGCTCCTTCTCATCGCGACGGTGATCGGCTTCCGCCTGCCCTGGCGCGCGATCTTCGCGCTCGCGGCCTACCCGGGGCTCTTCGCGCTCGTGTTCGCGTTCGCCGCCGCCCCCGACCCGATAACCGGGGCGCTGTTCGTGACCCGCGCCGTGGCCGCCGCCCTCGCGGCGGTCATCCTCGTGTTCGTCACCCCGTACCCTCAGATCTTCGCGCCCCTGCAATCGGTGCTGCCCGAGGTGGTGGGCGACGCACTGCTCATGACGTACAGATCGCTGTTCCTGCTCGCCGACAAGTTCGAGCGGCTGCGGCGGGCGGTGCGGCTGCGCTCGGGGCTGTCGCACGGTCATCCGCTTCGCGCGGCGAAGGCGACGGCGGGCGCGATGGGCTCGCTCGTGCTCTACGCGTTCGACCTGTCACAGCGGGAATACGACCTCATGCGGCTGCGCGGCTACCAGGGACGCATGCGCACCACCCTCCCGCCGGCGCGCAGCCGGACGTTCGACGCCGCGCTGCTGGCCGGCGCCGGGGCGGTGCTGATCATCGCGACCGTGTTCCGCGTCTCGGGCGCCGCCTTGACCCCCTACTCGTGGCTGCTGCCCGCGGCCGCGGGCACCGCCGTGCTCCTCACCATCGCTTGGAGGCTGATCCGCTCGTGACTCCCGAACGCGAGTACCCCGCAACCGGACACGACCACGCCCACACCGCGGGGTGCGAGACCGTCGTGCGCGTATCGTGCGTCAAGCACTCCTACGAGGACGGCACCCACGTCGACCTGTGCGGGCTGGAGTTCACGGCCGATCGGGGAAGCCGCGTCGCCATCCTCGGCCCCAACGGCTCGGGCAAGACCACGATGCTCTTCCACATCCTCGGCCTGCTCGCGCCGCAGGAGGGGACCGTGAACGTGTTCGGGGTCGACCCGTCGTCCCGGTGGCCGGAGATACGGAAGCGGATCGGCGTGGTGCTCCAGAACGTCGACGAGCAGCTCATCTCACCGACCGTCTACGACGACGTCGCCTTCTCACCGAGGCAGTACGGCATGACCGAGGCCGAGGTCCGCGAGCGCGTCCAGGACGCGCTGTCGCTGCTGGGGATCGAGAAGCTGGGCGCTCGCGTCCCTCACAACCTCTCCGGGGGCGAGAAGCGAAAGGTCGCTCTCGCGGGCGCTCTGGTGATGGGCCCGGACCTGCTGGTGCTCGACGAGCCGTTCGAGGGGCTGGATCCGACGTCCCGGCAATCCCTCATCGGGCTGCTGGAGAGCCTGGCCCAGGAGCGCGGTATGACGATCGTCATGTCGACGCATGACATCGACACCGTCCCCGAGTTCGCCGACTACGCCTACGTGCTGCAGCAGGGTGGCCGGATCGTACTCAAGGGCACACCGGCCGAGGTGTTCGCTCGCGTCGACCTCATGGCCGCCGGCAACATCCGTCCGCCGATCCTCGCGGAGCTGTTCGCCCGCCTGCGCGAGGAAGACCCGTCTGCACCGGCGACGGCGCTCACGATCGAGGACGCCGTGAGATCGCTCGGAGCGTGGAAAGCGCGGCCGTAGCCGCGGAGCCGGGCGCGAAGGTCGCCTAGACCCCCGCCGCCTTGACCTTGCCCGCGAACTCGATCGCCCACACGCGCGCGGCCTCGAGCTCGTCGGCGGTCGGACGAAACTTCTGCGTGTAGGGCTCCTGAACGACCTCGATGCCGATCTCGGTCATGCGCTCGCCGATCTGCTTGGTGGCGCCCGACGACCAGCCGTAGCTGCCGAACGCGGCGCCTATCCTGCCGACGGGCTTCAGCCCCGCCAGCACCTGCAGGAACCCGGCGACCCGATACAGCATGCCGTGGTGCAACGTCGGCGAGCCGAAGAGCAGACCGCGCGCGTCGAGGATCTCGCGCATGATCTGAGCGATCGACGCGACCGCGAGGTCGAAGAGCTCGACGTCCACACCTTGCGACGCCACCGCGTCAGCGACGGTCTTGGCGAGCTCGTCGGTCGAGTTCCACATCGTGGAGTACACGACGACCACCTTGTCGCGCAGCGCGTCGTCGCTCCCCCACTCCTCGTAGGCTGCGAGCGCGCGGCCCACGGCCTCGCCGCGCCAGATCACGCCGTGGCTCGGCGCGATGGTCGTCGGCGCCCAACCGGCCGCGGCGACCTTCGCGAGCACCTTGCCGACCTGCGTCCCGAGGGGCAGGAGGATGTTCGAGTAGTAGACGCGCAACTCCTCGAGGGCCAACTCGACGCCGACCTCGTCGGCGAAGCGCTCCGCGGAAGCGAGGTGCTGCCCGAAGGCGTCGTTGCACATCAGCACCGCGTCCTCGGGGCAGTAGGTGAACATCGAGTCGGGCCAATGCACCATCGACGCCGGAAGGAAGTCGAGTGTGACCCCGCCGAGGTCGATGACGTCGGCCGCGCCGACCGCCTCTACCACGAGCCCGTCGTGATACTCCGCGATCCCGCGGACTCCGGACGCCGACGCGACGACCCGGGCGTTCGGGCATGCCGCCATCACCTGTACGAGCCCCGAGTTGTGGTCGGGCTCGATGTGGTTGACGACGATGAGGTCGATCTTGGCGGGATCCATGACATCGGAGATGCGTGAGAGCAGCTCACCGACGAACTGCGTCTTGACAGTGTCGATGAGCGCGACCTTGTCGGAGCCGCTGACCAGATAGGCGTTGTAGGTGGATCCGCGCGACGTCTCGAAACCGTGGAAGTCGCGCAGGTTCCAGTCGACCGCGCCGACCCAGGTGATGTGCTCAGAGACGGGGACCGATCGCATGGTCAGCTCCTTGTGATAGCAGGATCGACTCGAGTCGAGGATACCCCTCGGACCCGGGCGCGGAACGGGCCGCGAACGGCCCGGTGTCAGGAGCTCCGCTTGACGAAGAAGTCGGCCATCGACGCGAGCAGGTCACGCGCGCGGCTCGCGGGAACGGCGTCGACCAAGCAGGCCTTCGCCTCCACGATGAGGTCGTGAGCGTAATCGCGGGCGAACGCGATGGAGTCGGCCGCCTGCATGATCTCGACCGCCTCGTCGAGCAGCACCGGGTCGTCGGAGTGCGTCGACAGGATCTCGAGAAGGCGCTCGCGCCGGTCGGCGTGCTGCAGGGCGTGGATGGCGACGAGCGTGCGCTTGCCCTCCGCGATGTCGCTACGGAAGTCCTTTTTGGTGGACTCCCTGGTCCCGACAAGGTTGAGCACGTCGTCCTGGATCTGGAAGGCGAGTCCGGCAGCCATGCCGAACGCGCGGAGGGTCTCCACCTGCGCGGTGGAGCCGCCGCCGATGATCGCGCCGATCGCGAGCGGGACACCGCCGGAGTAGAACGCGGTCTTGTGGTTGGCCATCGTGAGGTAGTCGTCGACCGTGAGGTCGAATCTGCCGTCGCGCGCCCATCCGATGTCGAGCGCCTGACCTTCGATCGTGCGTGTGGTCATGTCGACGAGTTCCGCCAACACGCGGATCTTGGTGGGGTCGTCGAGGCCGGGATCGTGGACGACCGTGCCGCACACGAGCGCAAGTGCGAGGTCGCCGGCGTTGATGGCGATGCCGAGGCCCTCGGCGATGTGCATGCACGGTTCGTCGCGGCGGGTCAGCGACGAGTCTTCGATGTCGTCGTGTACGAGCGCCGCGGTGTGGAAGTGCTCGACAGCCGCGGCGGCGGGCCATGCCTGCTTCGGATCGCCTCCGACCGCCTCGCACGCCAACAGGCAGATCAGGGGCCGATGGCGCTTGCCCGAGTTGTCCGAGAACTGCTTGAGCGGCCCATAGAGGTACCGGCCCATGTCCGGATGGGTGCCGTCGGTGAAGAACGTCGACAGGTACCGATCGAACGCCCGGGTGTTGGCCTTCAGATACAACTCGAAACCGGTCACGGATGCTCCCTGTGTGTGGGCCCGCATGCGCCCGCGCGCGCGGGCCGGCCTAGGATACCGCAATCCCGATGGTCGTCAGGGGCGGAAGCCCCGTTCCAGGAACACCCCGTCGGCCGTGAACCTGCGACGGTAACTCATCAGTACCGCGAGCACCGCTCCGATGATCTCGGCGGCCGAGATCATGAGCATCACGACGATCTGGTACTTCGTGGCCTCCAGCGGATCCGCGCCGGCGAGTATCTGGCCGGTCATCATGCCGGGGATGAAGACGATCCCCGCGGCGGCCATCGAGTTGATCGCGGGGATGAGGCCGGCCCGCAGGGCGCTGCGGATGCTCGGGTGCGCCGCTTCCCACGCCGATGCGCCGAGCGCGGTCATCGCGCGCACCTCGTCGCTGCGCGAGTCGAGATCGGAGAACACACGCTCGAGCGAGAGTGCGATGCCCGTCATCGAGTTGCCCAGCACCATCCCGGCGATCGGGATGACGTAGCGGGGCGAGTACCAGGGCTCCGCGCCGATGACGAGCCCGGTCACGGCGAACGTGACCGCGATGCCCGTGACCGACAGCGAGACGACCGCCGCGAGGAACAGCCCCGACGGCGCATCGGGGGCCCGCTTGAGGATGATGCGGGCCGCGGCGAGGATCATGATCGCGAGGATGCCGACGACCCACCACCAGCGGTCGGCGGCGAACGCCCAGCGCAGAACGAGGCCGAGCAGAAGGAGCTGCACGTAGGTGCGCACCGCCGCGACGGCGAGGTCCTTCGTCACGCCGAGCTGCATCCACAGGGCGAGGGCACCGGTGACCAGCACGAACGCCGAGGCAAGAGCGAGCTGCGGCCAGCCGATGAGGACGACACCGCCCGCAAGCTGCGTCGTCACGACGCCTCCTCGCTCAGGGCGCCGCCGAACAGACGCAGGCGCCGGTCCGCGTGCCCGTCGGCGCGATGGTGACGGACCCTTACGACCGCACCCCCGGCGTCCACGAACTCGCGGGTCAGCAGCCCCACCTGCTCGGCCGACTCCTCGTCGAGCGCCGCGTCGGGTTCGTCCAGCAACAGGACGCGCGGGAGTGTCAGCACTGTGCGCAGCAGCGCGATGCGAGCGGACTGGCCCTCCGAGAGCCGCGCGACATCGCGATCGAGCGCCACGTCGGACAGGCGGATCCGATCGAGTGCCGCGCGCAGCGCGGAGGCGTTCGGCGGCGCGACCTCCGCGCGGACCTTGAGACGCCAGGGCAGCGTGAGGTTGGCGCCCACCGTCCCGGCGAGCAGGGCGCTGCGCTGTGGCAGGTACGCGACCCGGACGCGCCACGAGCGCGGATCGATGGCGGCGGCGGGCTCGCCATCGAGCGCGAGCGCGCCTTCAACCCCCGGCAGCAGGCGCGCCAAGGCGAGCAGGAGCGTCGTCTTGCCCGCACCCGATGGCCCCACGACGTCGATGAGCGTGCCGCCCGGCACCCGAAGATCCACCCCGTCCAGGATGCGCACCGGTCCATCGTCGCCGTGGCGACTGACGGTCAGTGAGCGGGCTTCAAGACCCGTGACGGTGTGCGAAGGCATGACCGCCATGCTACGCCGAAGGACGCTGCGAGGGCGAGGGCTACGGCGCCAAGTAGTACGCCGGACCCTCCAACTGCCACGTCTTCGAATACTTCGCGACGATATTGTCCTTCTCGGCCGGGTCGGCCGTATACAGGTACGTGCCGTCGGCCTTGTTGCGGAAGCGCCAAACGGGGACGCCGGAAGAGTCGGTGGACACGCCGTAGGCCGGGCCCTCGAGGCGCCAGGACTTCGAGAACTTGGCGACGATATTGTCCTTCTCGGCCGTGCCCGCCGTGTAGAGATAGAACCCGCCCTTGATGTTGACGAACCGCCACAGCGGCGAGCCATTGAGTGGGTTGGCCGTGTTGATCTGGTACGCGGGCCCTTCGTACTTCCAGGTCCCCGAGTACTTCGCGATGATGTTGGCTTTCTCGGCCTCGTCCGCTGAGTACAGGTAGTAGCCACTCTTGAGGTTGTGGAAGCGGTAGACGGGCTTGAAGGCGACGGGCGGCACCACCGGCGGGTCGGGCGGGACCACGACCGTGATCGAGAAGTTCGCGAACTTGTGCGCCTCGGTGTTCGCCACGGGCGCCGCGTCGACGGACCAAAACTCGAGTTTGTGCGCACCAGCGCCGGAGACGTTGACCGTCAGGCCCTGGCGCTGAACGCCGCCGTCCAGGATGTAGTAGGTGGACCCCACTCCCGCCCCGCCGATGTTGTCGGTAGCCGAGAGTTTGATCGTCGCGGATCCCGTGTACGCCTGTACCGCGTCCGAGTTGGTGACCGGAGGCGTCCGGTCCGTGACCGTGACGGTGAACAAGAACGGGCCGTGGCGAATCTCCTCGTTGGTGGCCACGTCGATCGACCAATAGGTGAGGGAGTGCGTGCCCGGGGCCGACGTACGAACGGTCAGGCCCTCCGATCGAACGTCGTCGAGGACGTAGTAGGTGTGCGCGACCCCGGAGCCGCCGACGTTGTCCGTCGCGCGCAGCGAGATCACCGCGGAGTCCGCATAGGTGGTCTCGATCGCCGAAGATGGCGTGGTCGTCGGCGGAGTCAGGTCGGGCGGCGGCGGAAGGACCACGGAGAACGCCGCGTACTTGTGTGGGGTCTCTTCGTTGGTGGCCACGTCGACCGACCAGAACTCGAGAGTATGTTCGCCCTCGCCGGGGACCTCGATCTTCAAGCCCTCGACCCGCGGGTCGTTGTCGAGCAGGTAGTAGGTGTGTGCGACGCCGGAGCCACCGGTGTCGGTAGCGGTGAGGCTGATGGCCGCGGGGCCGTCGTAGGACTGCTTGGCGTCCGAGGTCGTCACGGGTGCGGCCGTGTCCGGGATCGTGACGGTGAACGTCCAGAAGTTGTGCGGGGTCTCCTCGTTGGTGGCCACGTCGACCGACCAGAACTCGAGGGTGTGCTCGCCGCCGGTGGCGACCTCGATCTTCAGACCCTCGACCGGAGCGGCGTTGTCCAGACGGTAGTACGTGTGTGCGACGCCCGAACCGGCGTTGTCGGTGGCGGTGAGGCTGATGGTCGCCGAAGTGGTGTAGGCCTGCTTGGCGTCCGAGGTAGTAGTGGGCGGGTCCACGTCGGGGCGAGACCAGGTCCCGCGGTAGGCGCGCGCCTTATCGGTCCCCTGCGTGAGCACCCCGCCGTACACCCGTCCAACGGCCACCGGAACGTCAGCGTTCGCCGCGACGAACCCGATACCCTTCAGGTCGTATGAGCCCAGGCCGCCGTCGACGATGCGTGAAGCCGACCAGTGCGCGCCCCCGTCGATCGTCCGCCAGACGCCCTGGGAGGTGCCGACTGCAATCCCGTTCGAGGCATCCGCGAAAGCCACCGATCGCAAGTCGTAAGGCGACGGTTTGGTGGGATCTCCAATCGGCACGGCGGTCCACGTGGAGCCACCGTTGGTGGTCCGGACGAATGTCGCGTCGTCCCCGACCGCCCAACCGTTCGTCGGGTCCGCGAATGAAACGCCGCCCAAGTTGCTGCCCGTACCGGAGGACCGGTAGGAGGACGTCGAGCTGCTGAGCACCCTCATGACGCCGCCGTCACCCACGGCGATGGCGCTCGCGCCGCCGATCGCCGCCACACCGCGGAGTGTTGCTCCGGTAATCGGGACCGCGATAGTCGACCAGGTCGCGCCACCGTTGATCGTGCACGCGACCCCAAGGCCGTCACCGACCGCCCACCCCGTCAAACCGGAGAATGCGATCGCGCGCAGCGACTTGTTTGACGGCCATCTATCGACAGTGACCGCCGACCACAAGATTCCGTTGTAGTGGAGAAGCGTGCCTGCGTCACCGACCGCCCACACGTCGGTCGCCGACCGCGCCAGGACTCCGTGGAGTTCCTGCGACGCGGGGGTGCTCTGGGAGCTCCAGGAGGCGCCTCCGTTGCCGCTGAACGCGACGTACGACGATTTCGACCCTCCGCCCAAATAGACGCCGTCGACACGCAGGCCGACCGCCCATCCGTGGGTCGCATCCGCGAAGGAGACCGCGTTGAGCGCAGTCGCTATGGGGGTCTCGACGTCCCCGCTGAACGTGTTGGCCGGCCCCACCCACGGAGTCGCCCATGTCAGCGAGTCGGCCCGGGCTACGGACGGCGTCGCAAGTGCGACGGCGAGCGGAAGAAGGAGAAGTCCGATGAGCGGAAGGGCCCACCTGATTCGGAACGTCATGCCTGCACCTCACCCGTTGATGGCCGCGCGGCGTAGACCTCCGCGCGTTCTTGGCTCTCGTCCTAGCCACCGCCGTGCCAGCGCGACGGTGTCCGGTGCCGGGACGAAGCCGATAGTACACCGCGGTGGTGGAATGCTCGACCGACCAACGCGCTCCGAGAATGACCGGAACGCAGACACGGCGGACTCGCCCGGCACACAAGAAGGCACGGACCCTCGAGGGGACCGTGCCTTGATGATCGTCTGGCGGAGGCGCGTGCGAATCGAACACACCCGGGAGGCTCTTCACCCCCCACTACGGTTTTGAAGACCGCGGAGCCCACCAGGACCCATCCGCCTCCGCGGGATAGTGTGGGGGCGGCTACAGGGAGTGTCAAACACCTCCGACCCGCGACTCAGGTATGGACATCACAGCGGATCGGGCATTAACTCGACCCAGGCGATAGGGCGCGGGGGCGCCACGCCGAACGAGCCAGGGGACCGTTGACATCTCTTGAGGGGAGCGTCGGATGAACGGCAATATCAGTCCGAGTTCAGATGCGGCAGCGAGACTGTTCGCTGTCCTGTTCAGTGGGTGCTACTCGCTCTTCGTACTTGCGATCGCCGTCGTGATGATCGCCGCGATGTGGAGACTGTTCACCAAGGCCGGCAAGCCCGGCTGGGTCGCGATCGTACCTATCTACAACACCATCGTGCTACTGGAGGTCGTCGGGCGTCCGCTTTGGTGGATCGTGCTGTACCTGATCCCCTTCGTGAACCTGGTCGTGGCGATCATCGTCGCCATCGATCTCGCCAAGTCGTTCGGCAAGGACGTCGCCTACGGGATCGGGCTCGCCTTCCTGTCGCCGATCTTCTATCCGATCCTGGCGTTCGGATCGGCGACCTACATGGGGCCGTCCGTGGCCGGTGTCGCTGCGACGACCTACTACCCGCCGCAGCCTACCTACGCACCACCCGCGCCTCCGGCGTACACCCCGCCGCCGGCACCCCCCACCTACACCCCGCCGACTCCGCCCGCACCGCCCACGCCCCCGGCGCCTCCCGCGGAGTAGCGGCACTCGCTGGCTGGAGCACGGGGCCGCCGTCGGACGTGACGGCGGCCCCGCTGCGTTCCGGTCGGCCTCTTCCGCCCTCGACCCACGATAGTGCGCCGCAGACGCGGGTATACCATCGCGGTAGGCCCCGCGCGCGAAGACCGAGGGGACGCACCGTGACGGACGACGACCCGCTCCTGGCCGACTCGACTGACGCGCCACGCCTCGCGCATCGTCGGCGCTACCTGCGCATCGCGTTATGGACCGCGCTCGGCCTGTGCGTGCTTGCCGCGGTTGCCGGCTCGCTGGCCTACACAGAGAAGTCGTCGTTCTGCCCGACCTGCCATGAGATGCGCCCGTACTACACCGCATGGCAGACCGGCGGGCACGCTGCTCGGGCCGATTGCGTCGACTGCCATGTGAATCCGGGCCTCTTGGCGCATCTCGCGCACAAACCGGCCGCACTGAAGGAGGTATGGGACCACTTCTTCGCCGACAACCGGTTCCCCGCATACACCGCCAAGCTCCCGGATTCCCGGTGCGTGCGATGCCACCAGACCGTCGCCGAGAAGCCGGGAGACCTCTTCTCCCACGCGAAACACCTCACGAGAGCGACGTGTGCGGACTGTCACCTCGCGACCGGCCATGTGGTCACGCGAGTCTCGCTGCAGGCAGCCGGGGTCCTCCGGACGGACGCCACGACCCCGACGATTGCAGGAATGAAGCCCTCGATCATCCCGGGGCACCCGCAGGTACTCTGCCAACGCTGCCACGACCAGGCGAACATGCAGTGTTCGACATGCCATCAACCGCCACATGACAACCGGGGTGAATGCTCGAACTGCCACCTTCCCGGTGCGGGCTTCGCGTTCGCCCACCCCGCCGGCGCCGACTGCGGCGCGTGCCACAAAGCGCCGGCGTCGCACTTCGGACCGGCCTGCGCATCCTGCCACAGCACGAGCGTCCCGTTCGCGAAGACGGTGTTCACGCATGTGGCGGGCGCCGGTTGCGCCTCGTGCCACAAGCCGCCCTCGACACACTTCGGGTCGGCCTGCGCGTCCTGCCATTCGCCGGCTGTCCCGTTCGCGAAGACGGTGTTCAAGCACGTGGCCGGTGCGAACTGCGCGCTGTGTCACAAGCGGCCGGCCAACCACTACGGGTCCTCGTGCTCGTTCTGCCACACACCGGGCGTCCCGTTCGCACAGGCGAAGTTCAAGCACAGCGCGGGAGCGAACTGCGGTTCGTGCCACAAGGCGCCTGCGAAGCACTACGGCTCTTCGTGCTCCTCCTGCCATAGGCCGACGGTGGCCTTCTCGAAGGCGACGTTCAGGCATCCTGCCCGCGTGGGAGAACACTCCTTCCGCTCGTTCGCGTGTGTGAAGTGCCACCCCAATGGCTACACGTCGTCCAGCTGTACCTGCCACGGCGGCAGGGCGCCTTCCGGGGACTAGTCAGGGTGTGCGGGCGCCGTGGTCGTCCCGACCTCGGGACGAGACGGGCGCGTGGGTATACCATCGAGATGGCCGAACGTCCGACCGAGGGGGTCTCCATGAGCGATGACGACACCGTCTCGACCGAGCAGTCCGCTGAGAAGCGTCCCCGGCGACGGCGGGGGCTGCGCATTGCGATCTGGGGTGTGATCGGCGTCGCCGCCGTGCTGGCCCTGGCGGGATCCGTCGTCTACACCGAGCAGTCATCGTTCTGCCCGACCTGCCACGAGATGCGTCCGTACTACGTCGCCTGGCAGACCGGCGGGCACGCCACGCGCGCCAACTGCGTGGATTGCCACGTGGATCCGGGCCTCGTCGCCCACCTGCTGCACAAGCCTTCCGAACTCAAGGAGCTGTGGGACCACTTCTTCGTCGACAACAGGTTCCCGAACTACGGCGTGGAGGTTTCGAACGCGCGATGCGTGAATTGCCATGCGACCGTCGTCACGAAGTCGGTGTCCACCTTCTCCCACAAGGAGCACGAGAAGCGGGGGGCGTGCCAGCAGTGCCACGCTACGACGGCACACTCCGTCTCTCTTGCCTCGCTCCAGGCCGCAGGAGTGCTCAAGGCCGCCGCGACGACGGTCCCGGTGCCGGGAGGTCTCTCGCCGTCGAGCATCGTCGGGCATAAGGCGGTCGCGTGCCAGCGATGCCACGACCAGGCCCGCATGAAGTGCACCGCGTGCCACCAGGCGCCGCACGAACCCCGTGGCGAATGCTCCAACTGCCATGCCCCGGGCGCGAAGTTCTCCTTCGTCCACGGTGGAGCGGGTGCCGACTGCTCCGAGTGCCACACGGCTCCGGCGAACCACTACGGCGCCGGTTGTTCGTCGTGCCACTCCGTCGGCGTGCCGTTCAAGAACACCACCTTCACCCACCCGGCCCGGGTGGGTGCGCACAACTACCGGAGCTTCCCGTGCGCCAAGTGCCACCCGAAGGACTTCACGACCTCGAGCTGCACGTGCCATGGAGGCAAGGTCCCGACAGGAGACTGACGCGCGCTCGATGAGAACCTTCTCATGGCGTGCTCACGTGGGGCTCATGGCGATGCACGACAATCTCGGAGACGATATTCTGTGCTACACCGAAGGGCCGGACCAGGACATGCGGCGAATCACCATAGCGGCGGTCACGTTCGCGCTCGTCGCGGGCCTCACGGTCGCGGGCGCCTACGCCTCGTCCTCCGAGTCCGCGCCGCGGGCGGCGGACCTGCCACTCATCGTGACCTCGCTCCCCGCGTCCCGGGACACGACGCTCTCCCCGACCAGCCCCGTCAAGCCTCCTGCCACCGTCGCCAGCCCGGCAGGTCCCGCCGCGGTCCACGGTGGCAAGACAGTCACGCCCTCCAAACCGAAGCCCTCTCACGCGACCGCGTCAGCGCCCGCCAAGCCGTCGGCCAACACGCAACACCCGATGTCCGGCCGGGTCGATCCCGCGCAATCGGGAAAGCGCGACAAGACCCCCACCGACGACCACGAGGTCGTCCATGATCAGACGCACGAGCGAGGACACGGGAGCAGCGACTCGAGCAACGACTGACCGAACCGAGGGGATGGGGCCGGCATATGCGGGTTCTGCTAGTCGAGGACGAGGACCGGATAGCGTCGTTCATAGTCAAGGGCCTTCAGGCCGAGGGGCACACCGTCGACCGGGCAGCCTCTGTCGCCTCGGCGCTCGAACTCGTCGGCCAGCGCTCCTTCGACGTGGTGCTCCTCGATCTCCTGCTGCCCGACGGTCACGGCCGCGATGTCCTGCGCGTCCTGAGGAGTTCGGACCGCGAGGTGCCGGTCATCGTGCTGTCGGCGCTCGGCGAGGTGGACGACAAGGTCGACCTGCTCGACCTTGGCGCCAGCGACTATCTCACCAAGCCGTTCGCGATGCGCGAACTCTCCGCGCGGATCCGCTCACATGCGCGGCAGGGGCAGGCCTTATCGCACATCCTCGCGGCATCCGACCTGGAGCTCGATACCCGTACGCGCGTGGCACGCCGCGGCGACGTGACCGCGGACCTGCCATCGCGCGAGTTCGCTCTGCTCGAGTACCTGATGCGCCACCCCGGGCAGGTGCTGACGCGACAGCAACTGCTCGACGCCGTCTGGGGTTTCGACTTCGACACGGGCAGCAACGTCGTGGACGTCTACATCGGGTATCTGCGACGCAAGTTGGACGTGCCCGGAGTCCCCTCGACCATCGAGACCGTGCGCGGCGCGGGGTACCGTGTCCCGGCGTAGCCGCATGACCATGAGTGCGCGGGTCTCGCTCGCGGTCACGATCGTACTGGCACTGGGCGTCCTCGCACTGTCGCTCGCCGCCTACTGGCGAGTCTCCGCCTCTCTCGCCGCCGACCTCGACCGGAGCCTGCTGCGCGAGGCGGAGGCGTTCGCGGGAGCGATGGCCTCGGGGGCGGGAGGAGACAGCGACCTGCGTGCCGCGACCCGCACATACCTGGCCTCGCGCGCCCAGAGTTCGAACACCTCGCACCCGGTGCTGCTCGTCCACTTCGCCACCGGGACTCCGGCCGTGATCTCCAACACCGGTCTCCTGCTCGAGACCGCCGCCGGCAACGGGAGTGCGCTGGATGTGGCGACCGCGAGATCCGCCTTCGTCGACCTGACCCTCGGTTCGGAGGCGTATCGCGCGACCACGGTCCCCGTCCGCGGGTCCGATGGGAAGGTGGTCGCCGTGTTCGAAGCGGCGCTGCCGACAGCCGCCACCCGCGGGATCGGGTCGGAACTGCTGGCCACGATGCTCGGCATCGGAGCCGTCGTCGTCGCCCTCGGAGCGCTGGTGGCCGTGTGGGCCGCCCGCGCCAGCCTTCGGCCGCTCGCTCGGGCCGCATCGACGGCAGCGACGATCACCAAATCCTCGCTCGGTGACCGGATCTCCTACTCGGGCCCGGACGACGAAGTCGGCGAGATGGTGGGGGCGATCAACGCGATGCTCGACCGCCTCGAGAGCGCATTCGGAGAACAACGGCGCTTCACCGCGGACGCCTCCCACGAGTTGCGGACGCCTCTCGCCGTGATCTCGGGACACGCCGAGATGCTCCGTGACCTGCAGATGGACCCGGCCGAACGAGCAGAAGAGTTGGCGCTGATCTCCGACGAGGTCGCACGGATGGGCCGGCTCGTCGACGATCTTCTGGCCCTCGCCCGCCTGGAATCCAGTGCCGCCGGACCCCACCAGCCGCTCGAGGTCTCGACGATCCTCGCGGAGACCGCGGCCCGCGGACGCGGGCTGGGTGACCGGACCATCACCGTGGAGGCGCAACCGGGCCTGTGGGTGCCCGGCGACCCGGACCAACTCATGCAGGCGCTGCTCAACCTCGTCAGCAACGCGGTGTCGCACACTCACGAAGGCGGAGCGATCGCGCTGGCCGCAACGGCGCAGGGCGAGCAAGTCCGCATCACCGTGACCGACGACGGCCCGGGCATCCGACTCCAGGACCTCCCGAGAGTGTTCGACCGCTTCTACCGGGTACAGGGACCGCGCGCGGCAACGAGCAGCGGATCGGGGCTGGGGCTCGCCATCACCCGGCGGCTCGTCGAGCTGCACGGTGGTGCGGTGACCGCGAGCAACGCTCCGGGCTGCGGGGCCGTGTTCGAGATCGATCTGCCCCGGATAGCCGCGCCCTAAGCGCCCTTCAGCACGCGAGCGTCGCCGTCGCGCTTCGTGACCCCGCGCGCATCGAAGTACTCGAGCAGCGGCACGACGTACTTGCGACTGGCGCCGAGGATGTCGCGCGCGTCGCTCGCCAGTATCGTGCCCTTCGCCTCGAGGTACTCGACGATGCATGCACGCGCCGCATCGACCGCGGTCGCCGCGAAGTGCAGGTCCGGACCGAGCCGGACGACGCGCCCGGCGGCGACGAGCTTCGTGAGCGCCTTGCGCGCCACGCCGATGTCGACGCCCGCCTCGGTGGCGAGTTCCGCGACCGTATTCGTCGACAGCCCCTGTGCCTCGAGGATGGGAAGCAGCGCGGAAAGCGCCGCGTCCTCCTCCTCCAGGGCTGCGGCTGCGGCCTGTGGATGCCGGACCTGTCCGCCGACGATGCGAACGAGGCCGCGTTCCGCCGCGTAATCGAGCACGGCGTCGAACACCTTCAGCGCCACCCGTCGGTCGACGCGATCGCGCAGCGCACCTGCCGCCAGGCCGGTGGCCTTCGGGAACTCCTGATGGAAGCGCACGAGTTGCGCGACCGCCCCGTCGATGAGGCGCCCGAGCCCCTCGGAGCTGACGAAGTAGGTCTCCCCGGCGACCTTCAGGCGCTCGAAAGCTCCGCGATTGAGATCGTCGGCGACACCCGCGCGCGGCAGTCCGAGCGCGGTCGCGACCTCCGCCGACGTCATGGGGACCCCTCGGGAGACCAACAGGCCCGTGGCCGCGCGGCTGAGGTCGTGCGCCTGCAGGGCCTCGAGCAACTCCCGCTCGGCGGGGCGCAGCTTCGTGCGCCGGGGCGGCAGGACGTCGAGGACCGTGCCGCCGCCGATGGTGAACACGGGCGAGTAGGAACGCACGATGAAGCGGTCGTCGTAGCGCGGCGCCAGCGGCTCCTCGAGCCGGACCTGGGCGAGGCAGCGCCCGCCCGGCTCGAGTTGCTCCAGGCCGTCGGCCAGAAGCACCCGGCCGATGACCTCGCGCGTGCCGTGGTGCACGTGTACGCGCACCCCGCTCTCGAACGGCTTGTCATTGCCGGGAAGGTAGGTGAACAGAGCATCGAAGCGGTCTGTGACCTGCAGCGTGCCCGGAGCGGCGAGCACGTCTCCCCGGGCGATCTCGTCACGATCGAGCCCGGCGACATTGATCGCCACGCGCTGCCCGGCGGTCGCTTCGGTAACGGCCTGCGAGTGGACCTGCACCCCGCGGACCCGGCCGCTTCTCCCCGACGGCAGGACCTCGATGGGATCGTCACGCCTGATCACCCCGGACCACAGCGTCCCGGTCACCACCGTCCCCGCACCTGCGATCGTGAACACGCGGTCGACGGGAAGGCGCATCGGCAGCGCTGCCTGACGCGCGGGCGCGGCGCCGGACACGGCATCGAGCGCCGCGCGCAGATCGTCGAGGCCCTCCCCCGTCTTGGACGAGACCGCGACGATCGGCGAGCCAGCGATACCGGTGGTCGACAGCAGCCGGGCGACATCGTCCTTGACCATCGCGAGCCACTCGCTGTCGACGAGGTCGGACTTGGTGATGGCGACCACGCCCCGGGAGATCCCCAGAAGGTCGATGATCGCGAGATGCTCGCGTGTCTGAGGCATGATCCCATCGTCGGCCGCGACCACCAGCAACACCACATCGATACCGGTGGCGCCGGCGACCATCTGACGGACGAACCGCTCGTGCCCCGGAACGTCGACGACCCCCATGCTCGCACCCGAGGGCAGGTCGAGGCGGGCAAAGCCGAGCTCGATGGTGACGCCGCGTTCCTTCTCCTCGGGCAGACGGTCGGGGTCGGTCCCCGTGAGCGCCTTGACCAGGGCGGACTTGCCGTGGTCGATATGCCCGGCCGTCCCGAGTACGAGCGAAGACACGGCTACTCTCCCGCAGCGATCCGCGCGAGACGCTCCACGATCAGCGTCTCCTCATGTGCGGCCAACGTCCGGACGTCGAGGATGACGCGCCCGTCGCGGATGCGCGCGACGATCGTCGGATTGCCCAGCCGCAACCGCTCTTCCAGGTCGTTGGCGCTCATCGTCCGCGGCGAGAGCGTGACGATGGTCGTCGGGATGTCCGCCAGCGGGAGCGCTCCGCCGCCGGCGCGCGAGACGTCCGGCATCGCAGCGACCCAGAACGCCTCTCCGGTGGCGGCCACGATGTTGTCGACCAGCAGCCGTGCGCTCGCCGCGACGTCGGACGGGCGGCGCGTGAGCATGCGCAGGGTCGGGATCTCGGCCAGCGCTCGCTCGGGGTCGAGGTAGAGCCGCAGCGTCGCCTCGAGGGCAGCGAGCGTCATCTTGTCGAGGCGCAGCGCTCGCGCCAGAGGGTGCTTCTTGAGGCGCGCGATGACCTCGCGCTTGCCGGCGATGATCCCGGCCTGCGGACCTCCGAGCAGCTTGTCGCCGGACACGGACACGACGTCGACGCCGGCCTCGATCGAGGAGCGGACCGTCGGCTCGTCGGGGAGGCCGTAGGGCGCCAGGTCGATCAGCACGCCGGAGCCCTGGTCCTCGTAGACGGGCACGCCGCTCTCCGCACCCAAGGAGACGAGGTCGGCGAGCGAGACCTCCTCGGTGAAGCCCACGACACGGAAGTTGCTGGAGTGGACCTTGAGCAGCAGGCCGGTCGTGGGGGTGATGGCTTCCGCGTAGTCGCTCAGGTGCGTCTTGTTGGTGGCGCCGACCTCGACCATCTTGGCGCCCGACTGGCGCATGACGTCGGGGATGCGGAACGACCCGCCGATCTCGACCTGCTGGCCGCGGCTGACGATGGCCTGCTTACGGGCCGCCAGCGCGGTGACCACGAGCAACACGGCTGCGGCGTTGTTGTTGACCGCCATCGCCGCCTCGGCACCCGTGACGTCACAGATGAGGCGTTCCACGTGCGAGTGCCGGCTGCCGCGCTCGCCGCTCTCGACGTCGTACTCGAGCGTCGAGTAGTTGCCGGCGACCTCGACCACGGCGCGCAGGGCGTCCTCCGCCAGGCGGGAGCGACCGAGGTTGGTATGCACGATGATGCCGGTGGCGTTGATGACGGGACGCAGCGACGGGCGCATGCGCGCGTCGGCGAGCCGGATCGCCTCGGTGGCGATGGCGTCCGCGTCGACCTCGACGGAGTTCCCGGCCAGCAGGGCACCGCGGACCGATTCGATCGCTTCGCGGACCGCGTCGACCACCACGATGCGCGGCACGACCTCACCGAGCGCGACGATGTCCTCACGCTTCAGCAACTCGTCGGTCTTCGGGAGCAGGCGCAATGACTTCTGTGTGTCCATGCGCAGGATTCTACCTGACCCGCGCACGTGAACGGGGTCCGCGAGCGAGTGCGCCGACGCCCACGGCCCTAAGCGACCGTGACGACGTCCGCGCCGCCGCTCAGCACCGCGGCCGATCCGGCCATGTCGCCGACCTCGCCGACCGCGAGCGCGTCCTTCAACCCGAGGAAATCGAGGCAGGTCCCGCACGACTTCACGATGGTGCCGGCATCGGCCAGCAGCCTGATGCTGTCGAGGCAGTCGGACCCCTCACAGGTGAGCCGGACTCCGCCGTTCATGAACATGAGGCGCTCGGGACGTTGCTCCGCGCGGGCGAGCGAGTAGAGGAGGTTGCGCATCAGGATGTGCCCCAGCTCGTCGTCACCCCGTCCGAGAGTGTCGGTCGTGAACCAGAACGTCTTCGCCATGACGGTCGCCCTTCTCGTCTTCCACGGTGCGTGCAGGGACCGGCTCAGGCCGACCCTTCGATGATGGTTATGTGTCCCGGCTCGCCGGGAAGCGCGTGCCCGATCACGGCCGAGGCCACCCCGCGCGCCGTGAGCGCCGCCACAAGGGCGTCAGCGCGCTCGGGGGGGACGGCCATGAGCAGACCGCCGCTCGTCTGCGGGTCGCACAGGACCCGCCACCGCGCGAGATCGTCCGTGGGTGCCTCGGGGCCGAGCGGTGCCGGGCGCTGCGGCCAGGAGGTGAAGTCGGCGACGTGCGCGATGATCTCCGCCGTCCGGCCCGGGACGACACCCTGCGCCGCGTAGTCCAGCACGCCGTCGAAGAGCGGGACGCTGGCGAAGTCCAGGTCACCGGCGCAGCCGCTGCCCAGGAACATCTCGTGCAGGTGCCCGAGGATACCGAAGCCGGTGATGTCGGTGCCGGCGTGCACACCGACCTCCTGCATCGCGGCGCACGCGTCGGCGTTGAGCGACGCCATCGACTCGATGACCGGCCGCGCGCCGTCCTCGTCGGTCAGGCCGCGCTTGAGGGCCGTGCCGATCACGCCGGTGCCGATGCGCTTGGTCATGACCAGCACGTCGCCCGGGAGCGCGCCGACATTGCGCACAACCCGATCGGGATGGACGATCCCGGTGACGGAGAGCCCGAACTTCGGTTCCTTGTCATCGATCGTGTGACCGCCGACCACGATGACGCCCGCTTCGCGGCACACGTCTCCGCCACCACGCAGCACCTCGGCCACGACCTCGGGCCCCAGCGAACACGGGAACGCCACCAGGTTCATGGCGGTCACCGGCCGACCTCCCATGGCGTAGACGTCCGACAGGGAGTTCGCGGCGGTGATGCGACCGAAGTCGTAGGGGTCGTCGACGATGGGCGTGAAGAAGTCCACCGTCAGAAGAAGCGCGGTGTCGTCATCGAGCCGGTAGACCGCGGCGTCGTCCGACGTCTCGAACCCGACCATCAGGTCATCGGAGACAGTCGGCGCCAGCGTATCGAGGATGGCCTGGAGGTCCGCCGGACCCCACTTGGCCGCTCAACCGGCCTTCGTCGAGAGCTGTGTAAGACGCACCTTGTCCATGCTCGCCCCCTCTCGCCGCCCGTGGATCGGACACACCGAATCATAAGGTAACATGATGCGGCGATTTCGAGAGCGTGTCGATAGAGTCCGGGCCTTAGGGGCGAAGCGAGGCGTCAGGAGCGGGACATTCCCGCAAGGACGCGACGAACGAAATCGAGGCGGAGTTCTCGCACCTTCGCCAGCTCGACGAAGCGCGTCACGACCTTGTGCACCGCCGGATCGGGCGAGAGCGAATAGCGGGCGATGCCGTCCGGCCCGGTCGCGCCCCGCACCAGACCGCCCTCGGCGAGTCCGCACAGAACGAACTCGATCTCGAGTTCCTTGCGCCCCAGGTGCTTGGAGAGCTCACCAAGATCGAGGCTCGCCTCGGCATTATGCTCGAAGTAGACGACGACGTCCCAAGAAGCGAACGAAGAAATATGGACGTCGACGAACTCATCGACGCCGGGGTCCCCCGATCCCAGGTAATCGTCCATGCGTCCTCTCCCCCGAAAGGCGCGTGTGTGAATGCATTCACTATACGCCCCAGGAATAAGGGCGAACAGAGCGAACGGTCGAACTGGTGGCCCCCCTGGGATTCGAACCCAGACTCGACCGGGTTTAAGCCGGTTCCCTCTGCCAGTTGGGGTAGGAGGCCCCGTTCGAAGCCCGCCGCTTAAGGGCGGGTCCGCCGTTCGTCTTCAGCGGGCTTCTGCAAGGACCAGCCCGAAAAGGATGTCGTGTTCGCTGATCACGGTCGAGTCGACTCCCGCAAGCGCCATGATCGTCTCCAGGATCAGCGCGCCGGCGACGATGACCTCGGCGCGCGCGGGGTCCATGCCGACCACGCCCCGCCTGGCCTCGAGGGGCAGTTCCGCCAGATACGCGAGCAGATCGGAGACGTCGCCGCCCGTGAGCCGCGACAGGTGCACCGCGGCGGGATCGTAGACCGCGAGCCGCTGCCGGATGGCGGACAGAGTGGTCCCGGTCCCCGCCAGCGTGATCAGGGTGCGTGGGCGCGACCGGAGCGCGTCGAAGAACGGCCGGAACTCGTCGGCGACCCATGCCGCCGCGCGATCCAGCTCCGCGCGAGTCGGCGGGTCGGACGCAAGGAACATGTCGAGGACTCTGCGAGAGCCGACGTCGAGTGAGCGCGATGCGTCGATCTCGACCTCACGGCCCGCAGCACCGTCGTGCGCGGAACCGAACACCAACTCGGTCGATCCGCCCCCGAGGTCCGCGACCAGGATGTCGTCGTCATCGATCCGGTAGGTGGCGCCGGAGAACGACAAGACCGCCTCCGTCGATCCGGGGATGATGCGCGGGCGGACCCCGGCGCGCTCGACGCGCTCGACGAAGTCCCGACCGTTGGCGGCGTCGCGGGCGGCCGATGTCGCCACCGCGAGCATGGAGGACGCGCCGAGCGCCTCGGCCTCCGTCACGAACCCGGCCACCGCGGCCGCGACACGATCGATGCCCGCTTCCGACAGCCGGCCCGAGGCATGGAGCCCCTCGCCGAGATGCGTCACGACGGCCCGACGCACCAGCTCGTCGACCGCCTCACCGTCGGTGTCGGCGACGATCAGCCGTGTCGTGACGGTGCCGATGTCGATGGCGGCCACACGGACGAAGCCCGGCGCCGGTCCACTCGAAGAGATCGCAGTATCCATGTCCCGATGGTATCAGGACGCGACGACAACGGCCGCACACCGCGCGTCAGGACAGTCGAGGACACCCGTTTCCTGCTCGAGCAGGACGCGCACCTGCCCGCCGACGGGATCCTCGATGCCGGCCAGCAGCGCCGCCAGCCGCGCATGAAGGCATTTGACCGCCAGCGCATCCACCTGGCCGGCCGTGCCCACGTCGCCACAGGGGTCGGCCCCGTCGCCCTCCGCCGCGCGCGCGGCACGGTACGCGGCGTCGGCGGCGACGATCCGGTGCGCGAACGCCGCGTCGCTCGTGGCCTGCTCGGCCAGCACGCGGTGCACGCCACGTGACTCGAGGGAGTGGACGGCGTCGGTCAGGTACGGGCAGGTGAGCCAGAAGGTCGTGGGGAACGGCGTCCCGTCTCCGAGATCGGGAGCCACGGCGATGACGCGCGGGAACCCGTGCCCGCACCGCGAGACCACCCTGCAGCGGCCGCGGGGAGTCCTCCCGAGCTGCCCGGCTACGACCCGCTCATCGTCAGGGTTCAAGACCGGGAGCCGCCGGTGCCGCGACGCCGAAGATGGCATCGAGCGCATTCTGGATGAGCGAGGACTGCGATCCACCCGCCACCGAAGCGGCGGTGGCGTCGGTCGTGGAGGCGGCGCCGTCAGGGATGACGACGTAGACGTTGTCACCCTTCTTGGCGTAGCCGAGCTTCTCGCGAGCCGCCTTCTCGACGCCCGCGGGCGTCTTGAGGTCGGCGACCTCCGCGCTGAGGGCCTGGTTGCGCTGGCGGAGCGCTTCGTATTGCTGCTGGAGGCCTGCGGCGCGGCGACTCGTCTGATACTGCAGCCTGAGCGCGGGGTAGAGGGACCAGCCGAGCACCACTATGAGCCCGACCACGATCACCGGGACCCAGGGCCCGGCCGGCCTGAGCGCCGGGCCGCGTCGCTTGGGGGCCGCGGCACGCGAACGGGAAGCCGGCTTGCGTGGGCCGGAGGTGCTGCGCTTCTTGGATGCGCCGGACTTGGGCGTCGCAGACGTGCGCGCCCCGCCGCTCCGCTTCCGAGTGGCGGTGGTGGTGCTTCGCGAGGCCCCGCGCTGCGTTGAGGTGGTGCGTCCCATGAGGGGTGTCCTGTGAGAAGGCCTGCGGTCGCGGACGTCGTGGTGAAAGGTCCGCAAATATCGTATCACGGCATGTCAAAACCCTAGACCTGTACTTGAACATGAGACGCCACACGGCGTCCGAACATGTTAGGCATGGGCAGACGCACGCCCGTCCAGATCAGTCTAACTTCTGGCGTTCTGCTCGATGCGTCTGTTAGCCCCTCCCACCTGAGGTTGACAGAAGGGCCGCCGATCCTGAGGCATTCCACGAGGCCCCCATCGTCAAGATCCAAGAATATGGCGACCACTGGCAGAGCGTGGGATGCAGCTGTGGCCGCCAACTACGGAAACACGACAGCCGAGTATCCAGCTTCTGGACTTAGGTTCGCCGAACAGCAGGAGTGAGCGCGGGCTTGGCGAACTAGGGTTGTGTAGGTCCGTGCTTCTCGGGTGACAGGAGAGCCATGATGGGTTCAGTAACGGCGCGCATCAGCCGTGCGGCTTGCGTCGGCTTGGTCGGTCTAGCCCTGCTGGCGGGAGTCGCGTTCATGCCGACGACAGCACTCGCCAAGACCTCCACGAAGCTATCCATCGCCTCAGCAAACTCCGGATCAACTATCAAAGGCGTGCTGAAGACGAAGTCGGGCAAGGGTCTTAAGGCCAAGCGGGTCTACCTGCTTCTGAATGGGAAGTCGGTCGCCTCGAAGAAGACAGCAAGCGGTGGCAAGGTCTCGTTTGGAGTATCCGGACTGTCGCCTGCTCAGGGCGTCTGGACGTTGAGCTTCAAGGCGGACCGCAAGTATCGAGCAGGCAAGTCCAGGGGGCTCGCAGCTGGGCCCACGATGACCATGGGCCAGACGCAAGCCGTGGGCAAAGCGAAGGCCTACCTCGCCTTTTCGTCCTTTTCGCGCAAGGGGCTCATCGGGCAATTGATCTACGAGGGCTTCAGTGAGGCTGAATCCACGTTTGCCGTCGACCACGTAGCTCCCGATTGGAACGTGCAAGCGGCCGGTAAAGCGAGGGCCTACCTCAACTACACGTCCTTCTCGCGCCAGGGTCTGATCGACCAGTTGGTCTACGAGGGCTTCACTCAGGCGCAGGCCGAGTACGGCGCGCAGGCCGTCGGCTACTGAGGCCGAGCACAAGCGCGAGGACATACGACCGTCCGCAACTCCAAATGCGTCTGGCAGTTGGGGCTAGCAGGGATCCGCCGGGGGCACCCGCTCCGCGCGACGATCCGCGGATCAGAGCGTGAGCAGCCGTATCAGATCGGTCGAACCGGTCACACCGGAGGTCGTACCCGCCGTGAGCACGGCGCACTCCCCCGCCGTCGCCAGGCCCGCGGCACGGACCGCGGCGAGCGCGACCTGCGTCGTCTCCTCCACCGTGCGTGTCCCCGCCGTGACCGCGGGTACGACGCCCCACACGAGCGCGAGAGCGCGCGCGACCGCGGCGTGCGGGGTGATCGCGAGCACCGGTTGCCCGGGTCGCAGCGATGCGACGGCCCGTGCGGTCGCGCCGCTCTGAGTGGCCGTCACGATGACACGGGCGCCCGTGTCGCGCGCAAGCGCGCAGGCGGCAGCGGCCACCGGAGACTCGATCGGGCAACCCCTCGAAACGACCGGCACCGGCGGCCCCGCCTCCTCGGCTGCCCTGCACACGGAATCCATCGTGCGGACCGCCTCGACCGGGAACTCGCCGATGGCCGTCTCCTCGGACAGCATCACCGCGTCCGCACCCTCGAACACCGCCGTGGCGACGTCCGAGGCCTCGGCGCGCGTGGGACGCGGCGCGTGCGTCATCGACTCGAGCATCTGTGTCGCGACGATCACCGGCTTCCCGGCGGAGCGGCACTCGGCGACGATGCGGCGCTGCGCGGGCGGGACGGCTTCCGGTGAGGTCTCGACGGCAAGGTCGCCTCGGGCGACCATCACCGCGTCGGCCTCCGCCACGATGGCCTCGAGGTCGCCGAGCGCCTCATGCTTCTCGATCTTGGCGACGATCGGGACGCGTCGGGCGCCCATGGCCTCGCGCAGACGCGTGATGTCGGTGTGGTCGCGCACGAAGGACTGCGCGACAAGGTCGACACCCGCGTCGAGGCCCCAGGCGAGCAACTCGAAGTCGTGCGGGGTCACACCATCGACGCGCAGACGCACCCCGGGCACGTTGACGCCCTTGTGGGAGTGCAGGACGCCGCCGCGGACGACGCGCGTCAGCACGTCGGCACCCTCCCGTCCGAGCACCACGAGCTCCAGCGCGCCGTCGTCGAGCAGGATGCGGTCGTCGATCGACACGTCGTCCGCGAGCCAGTCGTGCGTCACGCATGCACGGCGAGCGTCACCCGCGCATTCTCCGACCACGAGGCGGAACTCGGCGCCCTCCTGAAGCAGCGCGCCCTCCCCCATCATGCCCACGCGCAGCTTCGGACCCGGGAGGTCGAGCAGGACGCCGACCTCACGTCCGAGCGCGGCCGCCTCGGCCCGGACGGCGGCCAGCCGACGTCCGAGTTCCTCGAGGCTGCCGTGCGAGGCATTGAGGCGCGCGACGTCGACGCCGGCGGCCAGCACGCTGCGCAACACGCCCGGCGCGTCGCACGCCGGACCTATCGTCGCAACGATCTTGGTGCGCCGCAGCGTCACGGCCCACTCTCCCGGATGGCGCGGGGCCGAGACCCGCTATCGGCTGATGCTGTAGAACGCTCGCATGCCCGGGTAGTCGCTCGACTCGTCGAGTTCCTCCTCGATGCGCAGGAGCGCGTTGTACTTCGCGACGCGGTCGCTGCGTGCCGGCGCGCCGGTCTTGATCTGTCCGGCGTTCACGGCCACGGCGACGTCCGCGATCGTCGTATCCTCGGTCTCGCCACTTCGGTGCGAGATGACACAGGTGTAACCCGCACGCTTCGCCATCTCGATGCAGTTGAGCGTCTCGGTGAGCGTGCCGATCTGGTTCAGCTTGATGAGGATGGAGTTCGCCACGCCGAGCTCGATGCCGCGGCCGAGACGCTCCGGATTGGTGACGAACAGGTCGTCGCCCACGAGCTGCACGCTGTCGCCGATGCGATCGGTGAGCAGCTTCCAGCCGTCCCAGTCCTCTTCGGACATGCCGTCCTCGATCGAGATGATCGGATAGCGCTCCACCAGGTCAGCGTAGTAGTCGACCATCTGCTCGGAGGTCAGCTCACGGCCTTCGCCGGCCAGAACGTACACGCCGCGATCGGCGTCGTAGAACTCGGTCGAGGCCGGGTCGAGCGCGAACACGATCTGCTCGCCCAGGTCGTAGCCGGCCTTGGTGACCGCCTCCGAGATGACCTGCAGCGCTTCCTCGTTGCTCTTGAGGTTCGGTGCGAACCCGCCCTCGTCGCCCACGCCGGTGGCCAGGCCGCGGGCCTTCAGCACGCCCTTGAGCGTGTGGTAGATCTCCGAACACATGCGCAGGCCCTCCGCGAACGTGGAGGCGCCGACCGGCATGATCATGAACTCCTGCAGGTCGACGTTGTTGTCCGCGTGGGCACCGCCGTTGAGGACGTTCATCATCGGTACGGGGATCTGGTGCGCGTTGGCGCCGCCGAGGTACGAGTAGAGCGTCAGCTCCGTGGACTCAGCGGCGGCCTTGGCCACCGCGAGCGACACGCCGAGGATCGCGTTCGCGCCGAGCTGGCCCTTGTTCGGCGTGCCGTCGATCGCGAGCAACTCCGAGTCGATCGCGCGCTGGTCGGTGGCATCCATCCCCACGAGTTCGGGTCCGATGACGTCGTTGACGTTCGCGACCGCCTGCAGCACGCCCTTGCCCAGGTAGCGGGCCGAGTCACCGTCACGAAGCTCGACCGCCTCGAACGCGCCCGTGGAGGCGCCGGACGGCACCGCCGCGCGGCCCATGGAGCCGTCGTCGAGCATGACGTCGACCTCGACCGTCGGGTTCCCTCGGCTGTCCAGGATCTCTCGTGCGTAGATGTCGGTGATGTAGCTCATGCGCGCTCCCCGTCCTTCGCCCGGCGCCACAGCGCCCCCATGTCTTCGATGCCCATCTCGTTCAGATCCTGACCCTGCTCGGACGCGAACCTCTCCATCTCGGAGAACCTCCGCATGAACTTCGCACAGGTCCCGCGCAGCGCCTGCTCGGGATCGACCCCCATCTTGCGGCCCACGTTGACCACGGAGAACAGCAGGTCGCCGAGTTCGTCCTCGGCCTCCGGACTGCACGCGGAGGTGGCCTTCAGCTCGTCGATCTCCTCGTGGACCTTGACCCACACGTCCTCGACGGTCTCCCACTCGAAACCGACCGACACCGCACGTCGCGATATCTTCTCAGCATAGGTGAGAGCGGGCAGCGTAGGTGCGATCCCGTCAAGAAGACCGGTCTCCGGCTTCTCGGTACGCTTGATGGCGTCCCAGCGCGTGACGACATCGGCGGCGGTCTCGGCGACGGCGTCGCCGAAGATATGCGGATGGCGGCGGCGCAGTTTGGTGACGATCGCATCGGCGACATCGTCGATGTCGAAACGGCCTTCCTCTGACGCGATCTGCGCGTGGAAGACCACCTGCAGAAGCACGTCACCGAGTTCGTCCACGATCTCCGAGTCGTCGTTCGCCTCGATCGCGGCGAGCGCCTCGTAGGCCTCCTCCACCAAATGCCGCCGCAGAGTCATGTGCGTCTGCTCGCGGTCCCATGGACAGCCGTCGGGGGCGCGCAGCACGGACATGATGCGCACGAGTTCGTCGAAACCACGCTCGTGCCTGTCCGGTGCCACCGCGCCCCCTGCGGCCGTCTTTGGTTCGATATCTACTTGGTGGTGGTGCTCGCGGCGCTGGCGTTCGCGGCGTCGATCAGCTTCTTGAGATTGGCGTCGAGGATCTCGATCTTCGCCTTCTTGCGCAGCCCGGCGAGGTACTTCGCGAACGCGTCGGAAGAGGCGTTCTGCGTCAGCGCCTGGGTTGCGGCAGGAGTGGCCTCCGCCAGCGTCTGCTGAGCTGCAGGGCGCTTGCCGAGGAGCTTGATGATGTGCCAGCCGAACTGCGTCTGGACGAGGCGCACCTCGTTGACCTTCATCGCGTCGACGGCTCCGGCGAACTCGGTCACGTACGCGCTCGAACCGGCCCATCCGAGGTCGCCACCGGCGGCCTTGCTGCCCGGATCGGTGGAGTACTTCTTGGCCAGCGCGACAAAGTCCCCGCCGTTCTTGACCTGCGACAGCAAGCTCTCGGCGAGCGTCTTGTCCGCGGTGGCGATGAGGATGTGCGTGGCGTGGACCTGGGCCGGAGTGGAGAACTGAGTCTTGTTGGCGTCGTAGTAGACCTTGATCTGAGCGGCCGTCGGAGCGGCGGCGCCACTTGCGACCTTCGAGGAGACGGCCTGCATGAGCAGACTGTTGCTGATCTGCTCGCGGAGCATCGCCATGTCGAACCCGGCGGACTTCATCGCCGTGTCGAGGGCGGCCTGGCTGCCGTACTGCTGCACGAGCCCGGCGACGTAGTCATCGATCTGCTTGGTGGTGACGGAGACGCCGAGGTCCTTGCCGGCCGCCTGCACGAGCGACAGGTCGATGAGTCCGTCGAGGATCTGCGCCCGGTACTGCTGCTCGACTGCGGCGCCCTGCGTCGCTTCGAACGTGGCGGGAGACGCCTTTTTCATCTGGGCGATCTGCTTGTCGACCGACGACTTGAGGATGTCCGTACCGTTGACGCGCGCGATGGCATCCGCCGATGCGGACTTCGAGCACCCGGCGACAACGAGCGCCGAGAGCACGAGTGCCGCGCCGAGGATGAAGACGATGGGACGATTGATGCGGGTCATGGACGCTCCTTGCGGATGAAGGACGGTCAGGAGTTCACAGTGGCACGGATTATAGCAGCCAGTGTGCCGAGTACCCCGTTCATCACGGGTTCTCCATATACGAGCGGTACCTGCACCTTTCGTTCGCGCTCGAGGTAGACGGCGCCCAGGGTCGCGAGATTGCCGCGCTGGTCGGCGTCCAGCGTCACCGGCGACACGACCACCCGGTTGCGTACGACCGAGACGTTGGTGGCCCCGATCACGCCGGCGAGTGCGCGTGCGCGTGCGACCGAGGCAAGGTTCGTGGCGACCTCCGGCAGCGCACCGTGGCGCGCCGTGAGGTCGGCGATGATGCCCTCGACCGCCTCCGGCGTACCGGCGGCCGCGAAGCGGCGGTAGAACTTGACCCGCTCGTCGGCTGCCTCGACGTACTCCTCGGGCAGGAACGCCTTGACCGGCACGTCGACGCGGACGTCGGGCAGCGCGATCTCGGGCTCGCCGCGCGCATCGGAGACCGCTTCGCGCAGCATCTGCGCGTAGAGGTCGAAACCGACGGCCGACATGTTGCCGTGCTGCTCGGCTCCCAGAAGCGAACCGGCACCGCGGATCTCCAGGTCGCGCATGGCGACCTTGATGCCGCTGCCGAGCTCGGTCAGCTCCGCGATGGCGGTGAGGCGCTCGGCGGCCTGCTCCGAGAGCTGCTTGCCGCGGCCGAACAGGAAGTACGCGTACGCCTTCACGTGGGAACGGCCCACGCGGCCCTTGAGCTGGTAGAGCTGGGCGAGGCCGAGACGCTCGGAGTCCTCGATGATGAGCGTGTTGGTGTGCGGGTTGTCGATGCCGGACTCGATGATGGTGGTGGCCACCAGCACGTCGATCCGCCCGGCTGCGAAGCCCTCCATCGCGCGCTCGAGCTGGTGTTCCGTCATCTGGCCGTGCGCGACGCCGATGGTCGCCTCGGGCACGAGCCCGCGCACGCGCTCGGAGGCCTGGTCGATCGTCATGACGCGGTTGAAGATGTAGTAGACCTGGCCACCGCGAGCCAACTCGCGCCGGATCGCGCCCTGCACTGTGTCTGACTCGAACTCGCCGACGTGCACCTGCACCGGGAAGCGGTTGGCCGGAGGCGTGTCGATGACCGACATGTCGCGCACCCCGCCGAGCGCCATCTGCAACGTCCGCGGGATCGGCGTGGCCGAGAGGGTCAGCACGTCGACCTGCTCGCGCAGGTTCTTCAGGTGTTCCTTGTGCTCGACACCGAACCGCTGCTCCTCGTCCACGATGACCAGGCCGAGGTCCTTCGGGACGACGTCGCGCGACAGCAGCCGGTGCGTTCCGATGAGGATGTCGACGCCGCCATCGTTGAAGCCCTTGAGCGCCGCCTCCTGCTGGGCGCGGGTGCGGAAGCGCGAGAGCACCTCGACGTGCACCGGGAAGGCCCCGAAGCGGTCGGAGAAGGTGGTGAAGTGCTGCTGGGTGAGGATGGTCGTCGGGCACAGCACCATGACCTGCTTGCCGTCCTGCGTCGCCTTGAACGCAGCGCGGATGGCGACCTCGGTCTTGCCGTAGCCGACGTCGCCGCAGACCAGGCGGTCCATCGGCTTGTCGGACTCCATGTCGGCCTTCACGTCGGCGATCGCGGCGAGCTGGTCGGGGGTCTCGACGTACGGGAACGCCGCCTCCATCTCCATCTGCCACGGCGAATCGGAGCAGAACGCGTAGCCGCTCGCCGCGGCGCGGCGGGCGTAGAGGTCGACGAGGTCGAACGCGAGCTTCTTGGCCGCCGCGCGCGCCTTGCCGGTCGCACGCGACCAGTCGGCGGTGTTCAGGCGCGTGACGCGCGGCGAGTTCTGGTCCGAGCCGACGTACTTGGTGACCCGCTCCAGCTGGTCTACGGGGACGAAGAGCTTGTCGCCCTTCGCGTACTCGAGTAGCAGGTAGTCGCGCTCGGCGCCGAGCACCTCGCGACGCGTGATCTCGCGGAACAGCGCGATACCGTGCGTGGCGTGAACGACGTAGTCGCCGGGCTTGAAGTCGAAGGTGAGCGCGGTCGGGTCGACGCTGGCCTGCGAGCGACGCATGCTGCGCGGGAACGCGTCATCCACGCTCACGACCGCGAGCCGGGCCTCCGGAACGACGAAACCGGCGGGGATGTCGGCCACGCCGAGGTTCACGACCCTGGACGTGAGCCCACCGGGCACGTCGCGCTCGCTTCCCGGAACGACGTGGCTCACGCCCGAGTACAGGGCGATCGGCAGGCCGGCGGCGGTCAGCGAAGCGCCCAGCGACTCGCGCTGGCGCCGGTCGCGCGCGACGAGCAACACGGTGTGACCGGAATCGACGAGGCCCTTGAGGCCCGCGACGGTCTTCGCCTCGCCGCCGGCGACATCCGGGCGACGCGCCATGAGCTCGGCGTCCACCGCGGCGCTGGTGCGCAGGGTCGAGAGCATCGTCAGGCGCTGGTGGCCGCCCAGGTCGAGCTTCGCGGGAGCGACGTAGTGACGCGTCACGTCCTCGATGGCCATCCCGGCCGCTTCCTCGTACTCCGCGTAGGTGCGCAGCATGTCGTCGAAGAGCGCGCGCGGCTCGGCAACGGCGACGAGGGCGTCCTTGGCGAGGTAGTCGGTGACCGACGCCAACTCGCGGTACACGTAGGGCAGGTAGACCTCGACGCCGTCGAAGTAGACGCCGTTCTCCAGCAGCTCCAGCTCGCGGGCGAGGAGCGGCTCGGAGAGCGCGCGCCGCTGCAGGTCCTTGAACCCGGAGCGGTGCGAGTGCGCCACGTCTTTGGCGGTGCGGTTGGAGAGACGGATCTCGCGGCACGGGTAGGCCTCGATGAAGGGGACGTCGCCGACGCTCTGCCCGGTGGAGGGCACGTAGCGACGCAGTGACTCGACTATGTCGCCATCGAGTTCCGCACGCACCGGGAAGTGCCCGTCGGACGGGTAGACGTCGAGCGTGCCGCCACGAACGGCGAACTGGCCCGGGTCCTCCGCGACCTCGACGCGCTCGTAGCCCATGCGCGCGAGCAGGTCCGTCGTCTCGTCGAGATCGATCGCCACATGCGCGGTGAGCACGAGCGGCGCGAACGCCTCGGCCGCGCCACGCGGCGGCAGCAGGCGGAGCAACCCGGCCGCGGATGCGACGACGATCGAGGGGCGGTTCTCCTGCAGCGCGAACAGCGCGCGAGCGCGGCGGCCCGTCACGCGGACGTCACCGGGCTGGCGCGACCACGGCAGCGTGGGCGGCGCGGGCAGCGGCAGCACGAGGTCGAGCGGCAGGTACGCGGTCAGCTGGCGAGCGAAGCGCTCGGCCGCATCGGCGCCGGGAACGGCCACCAGGATCGCGCGCGGGCGGGCGCGGAACACGGAAGCGACCGCCAGCGGCCGGATCGAGGGCGGCGCGGCGAGCGAGAAGTCGCCGTCGCCCCGGAGCGTGGCGGCGGCCTTCTCGAAGCCGGGCGCGCGCTCGAGAAGGATGGAGAGGTCTGCGAGAAGCGACATGCGTGTGCTCCTTCATGCGCGCGCCAGCGCGCCTGTGAGTGCCCAGACAGCACGACAGCCCCGCGCCGGTGACCGGGGCGGGGTGCCAAACGTGCTGCCCGAGGGTATTCCCGCAGGAGGGTGGGGTCAAGCGGTGCGCTCGGTCTACTCCCGCAAGCCGAAGCGAAGTGTGAACCACAGCAGGAGCGCCCCACCGGCGCCGAAAGCGAGCAGAGGCAGCACAGCGGTCATGCCCTGATTCACGGCGCAGATCACGATCCCCGCGGCGAGAGTGATCGCATACGTGCGAGGAAGACCGACCCGAAACCCTTCGCGCGAGTCCTTCGTCCGCACGACGACGACGATCCCGCCGACCAGGCCTGCGACGCTGGCGACGAGCGTGATGATCAACTTGAGGGTCACAAGGCATCACCATGTCCATCGGGGTCGGCGATCGGGTGGGTGGCAGAGGGGGTCTGTAAGACCGCCGTGAGGTTGATGACGCCGAACACCGCGCCGATGAGGGCGAGCGGGAAGGGAAGGTCTTTTGCCTCGAAGCCTACGCAGAAGGCCATGGTCGCAACTGCGGGCGTCGCCATCGCGAGAGTAAGCAACACCGCAGCCCACGGGCGCAGACGGCGCATCCCCACGAGGTACCAGGAGCGCTCCCCGTGCAGCCGGGGGTAGTCCCGATACGCGGCCAACCAGATACTGCCTATGCTGGAGCCCTGCAACAGGCACGAGAAGAGGAAGACGGTGAACAGCGGATCCATTATCGGTCTCCAATCAGCAGGCCGGCTCCCATAGTCCCCGCGCTGACGCCTTGCCCCCCGGATACCCCGAGTGCCGTCATCGCGCTGACCGCGGGGGCACTATCCTTGTGCGTATCCAATCTGGACCAATGGCCGCGGAGCCTATCGCTGATCAGTCGGCGTGCCGTCTCGTGACTCGCGCAACAATCGAGTTGCACGCTCCACGCGCGAGATGCCCCAGCCCCAAGCAGCGATTACGCCCGCCGTGACTGCAAGGCTCCCGAAGACCCATTTCGGGCCGAGATCGAGAAACCACCCGAGCACAGCCACCGCCAAGAGCATAGGAAGGGCCGTGGCAACGCCCACCTTGCGCACCGACCAACTGCGCAGGCCACCAAGTATCGTGAGCGCTACCACGGCGAACAGGCACGCGCCGATGAACACAAAGAGCCAATCGAGTGAATCCACGTGGTCGCTCCAGTCTCACAGAGGCTTCCGGCTAGTCGGCCAGTTCCAACCCTGCTCCGGCTACGCTTGCATTCGTCGACATGACAGATGTGAAGACCCTCGCAACAAGCCCATAGCCCGGGAGCGCGGCCGCGACCCAGCAAGAGCACCAACGGTCGGCTTGGCGCTCATGTCTCTCAGTGGTGACGTCGTGAAGTCCAAGCGACGACGTCTGCCTCCCCGATACCGCTGGGGAGGCTCAGCCCGCGCTGGAGGCGCAGGGACATCGCGCGACGCAATCTCATCATGATGAACCAGATGTAAGCGAAACCCATCACTGTTGCGGCCAGCCCAGCGATGAGTACGACTCGACCCAGCCCGGGCATATCCCTGGACACATCCGCCACGATCCAAAGGGTCAGGGTCATGGTCATGATTCCGAGAAGACCACAGAGCGTCCAGACAAACCTGTTCGACATAACGTTCCAGCGCCAGACGAGTCCCACCACAACGAGGCACGCAATCGTACCGCCGATCAATGCCATGACTCCCAGTGGCTGTATTACCATCGGTTCCTCCCAAGCGGGACATGCCCGGTGCAAGGCGGTCTTCCTGGCGCTAACACTCAGGCAAGCCACACGGGTACGCAGGAACGAGATGCATGGAGGCCCCCAGGATTCACTGGTCACTCCCCCCGGAGCGGCGGACCCGAAGGACTCGCGCAGTCAGCCTAGCATGCTGGTCGATGCTGCTCGCCTGAAGACAAACAAGCGGGACGGCCACATCGGCCGCCCCGCTCCTGTTCATCCATGGGGGTCCCCGTTACGCGCCCGCGGCGACCTTCCGGGAGGCCACGACGCCGGCGCTTCCCGACAGCGTTCCCGTGTACTCGACCAGGTCGATCTGGCAATCCGGGCCGATCGTCACGTTGGCGCCGCGCACGACCTTCGCACGCGTGTTCTCGAGGTAGACGGTGTCGCCCTCGATCGCGTCCGCGGTCAGGTTGCGGTCGCCGAAGAACGGCAGGAACGCCCACGCGCTCCCGAGCCGGACGTCGATCGTCTCGCCTCCGATGTCGTGCGCGTCGCAGCCGCCGTACAGCTTGATGGTGACGGTGCCTGCGTTGAGCAGCCCTCCAACGGAGAAGACGCCCTGTGCTTCGAAGGACTCGGCCTGGACGTCGCCCGCGATCTTGGTGGTGCCGCGGATCTCGATGCGCTGCGCGTTGACCGAGCCGCTGATCGTGCATGCGCCCGAGACCTTGAGGACCCCGACGCCGAGGCCGCCGCGCACGTCCGAGGTCCCGCTGATGGTGAACTCGCTCGTCTGCACGTCGCCGTTGAAGGTGGCGGTCCCGTTGACGACCACGCGCTTCGCGACGACCGTGCCCTGCATGTCGGCGGTGCCCGCGACCTTCAGCGCGTTCGCGTCCAGGTCGCCGCGCACGGTGCCCGCGCCCGCGATCGTCACGTCTCCGTACATGCCGCCGGTCACGTCTCCCGCTCCGGCGATCTTGGTGTTGGGTCTGGTGGTGTCGTTCATCTGGCTCACGTCCCGTCTCCTATGCCATCAGTCGTGTCTTGAGCTGCTCGATCTGCGTCGGCAGCGTGATGCGTGCGACCACGCGCACGCCACTCTCGGCGAGCAGCTCCGAGGCGCTCGAGACCAGGAGCACCATCGCCACGCCCATCTTGCGAAGCAGGACCACGTCGCAACTCGTCTTCTCGCAGGTGGTCCAACCCTCCTCGAGCGTCGCTATCGCAGCGAGCGCCTCGTCTCGACCGGCATCCCCGCTGCGAAGCAGCGTGTCGGCCACCGACGCCGCCAGCACCTCGGCGAAGCGCAGCTCGCTCGTGCCGGGATGGCGCTCAGCGAACAAGTCGAGCGCCGCCGCAGACACCGCACCGCGGGCGATAACGTCTTCGCGGCTGAATGTGTCCGGCAACGGTGCCGGGGAAACCGCCTCGGCGATGTCGTCGAGCGAGACATCCTCGTCCTTCATGGAAAGGATCCGCTCGACGCGAGCGAGCATCTTGTCGCGCGGGAAGAACGTCTCCTGGCCGGTGAACGCCGACTTGCGGACGAACCAGTCCTCGGGGATGAGCCCCTTGCGCTTCCAGCGGTAGAGCTGGCCATAGCTGATGCCGGTGGCCAACAGCAGGTCCTTCTTGGAGATCAGGTCGGGTTCCATGGTGCGCACCTCCTTGTGTCGGAGGGTAGCGTAACAATGTGTTGTTCTGCTGTCAACAGCGCGGAGAGGAACGTGCTCAAAGTGCCGGTGCACTCCCCTGCGCGGCGCGAGTATGCTCATCCCGACGGAACGGACCGATGGAGGGGGCTCCCGATGGCTGCTGAGATGACGACCGAACAGCGCGCGAGCGAGGTCATGCGACGGCTCGGAGAGCTCTACCCTGCGGCGCACATCGCGCTGGATTACTCGGGTGACCCGTGGCACCTGCTCTTGGCGGTCATCCTGTCGGCGCAGACCACCGATGTAGGCGTCAACAAGGTCACGCCTGTGCTGTTCGCGAAGTACCCGCGACCGGAGGACCTCGCAGCCGCCGACGTTCTCGAGGTGGAGGAGATCGTCCACCCGACCGGCTTCTACCACCAGAAGACGAAGTCCATCATGGCGGCCGCGCGGATGATGGTGGCCGAGTTCGACGGCCGGGTACCGGACACGATGGAGGGCCTCATGCGGCTCCCGGGCGTGGCGCGCAAGACCGCCAACATCGTGATCAGCAACGCCTACGGCAAGATCGAGGGGATCGCCGTGGATACGCACGTGTTCCGCCTCGCGCACCGGCTCGGATTGTCTGAAGAGACCGACCCTGACAACGTGGAGCTCGATCTGACGGAGCTGCTGCCCCGTGATCAGTGGTACGACGTGAACTACCGCTTCATCGACCACGGGCGCGCGGTGTGCACGGCGAAGCGCCCGATCTGCGGCGTGTGCACGCTCTCCGACATCTGCCCCTCGGCCTTCACCGTGACGGGCTGGCGCCAGGAGGCGTAGCGGCACCGCGCTACATGAAGAACGCGCCGAGCACCCCCGCGATGACCACGGCCGGCATGAAGTTGCCCACGGGCAACCGCTTGATGCCGAGCAGGTCGATCCCGATCGCGAGGATGAGCGTGCCGCCGACCATCGACATCGATGAGATGACGCCCGTGGTCAGATATGGCTGCAACGCGTGCGCGCCGAGCGCGATCCCGCCCTGCACGATGATGATCGGGATGACCGAGAAGCCCACACCGATGCCGAGCGCGCTGGCGAGCGCGATCGATGCGATGCCGTCGAGCAGCGCCTTGAGGTAGAGCAGACCGGGCGCGCCCATCCCGTCCTGGAGCGAGCCGAGGATCGTCATCGTGCCCACGCAGAACAGCAGCGAGGCGACCACGAAGCCCTCGACCATCTGGTGCTCGCCCTCGCCCGCCGCGGCCTTGAAGACCGGGACGCGGACCGCGACGCTGCGCAGCCAGTGGCCGAACCGCTCCAGCGCCGCCTCGACGCCGATCGCCTCGCCGAGCAGGGCGCCTGTCACGAGCGAGACCACGAGCACCAGCACGGCGTACTTGGAACCCGCCGCGTCGGCCTTCATGAGCCCGCCGATGACCATGGTGGCGCCGATGGCGAAGGTCGACAGCCCGAGGGCGTAGAAGGCGATCTTCCGGAACCGCTCGGTGATGAACCGGCCGAAGCCGAGCCCGATGGCGGAGCCGATGAGCACGGCGATGACATTGGCGATGACACCTGATCCTGGCACTACTTGGAGTCCCCCTTCGGCAACCACATGTCCTCGAGCTCTTTGGTGATGTCGGCGTGCCCCTTGGGCAGGCCCCCATACGCCTCACGCTGCGGCGTGCGCCGCTTCGCATGGGTCTGCTGCGCCGACTCGAACAGGGTCTCACACGGCAGCATGAGGGTCGAACGGCCCTTGCGCTCACGCACGCGGGACTTGAGCTCCCGGTCGGCGGTGACGATGGTCACCGGCCCGGACTCAGCCTCCGCCATGCGCACGATCACGTCGTCCGCGATCTCGTCACGCGAGAACACGGCCTCCACGCCGCCGATGTCCTCTTCGCCCGCGCGGTGGCCACGGTCCCACACCACGACGATCCTGCCCGCACCGAGCAGACCGCGACCGCGAGCGGCGAGCCGCCGCATGAGAGCGAGCCGCTGATCGTCCGGGAGCAGGTTGCGCGTGGCATCGTCTGCCCTCGTGACGTTATAGCCGTCCACGAGGATGAGCATGGCGCCATGGTACGCGAAGGGCCCGCGCCGGGAGGCGCACGCCCTCGTTTCGCAGACTCTTGACGTGAGCTGTTCACGTTACTAGACTGACCAGTCAGTTTATTAACGGGACAGATCGGAGATACCGATGGATGCACCCTTCCCGGCCGTCGAGGCGGCCGGACTCACCCTGCGGACACGACGCGGGACCGTGTACGACGACGCCACGTTCAGCGTGCCGGCCGGCTCGCTCGCGATGCTGGTGGGCCCGACCGGCTCCGGCAAGACGGCACTGCTGCTCACACTCGCCGGACGCATGAAGCCGACCGATGGCCGGATGCGCTCGTTCGGCGAGGACGCACTTCGGAACGCAGGAGCCGTGCGCAGCCGCACCGCGCTCGGGCTCGTGGCCGGCGTGAACGACCTTTCCGACACGCTCAGCGTGCGCGACCACGTCCGAGAGGCACTCGTGCTGGGCGGGCAGGCGGCGACACCCGCGCGTATCGCGTCGGCGCTGCAGCCCGTCGGACTGGAGACCGACCTCTCGGCCCAGGCGGGAAGTCTCACCGCGATCGAGAAGGAGTTGCTCGGCGTGGCCCTCGCGCTCACCTCCCATCCCCGGGTGCTCATCGTCGATGACGCCGACCACGATCTGACTCCCGATGAGCAGGTGCGGCTGATGGATGTGCTGCGCTTTATCGCGGAGTCCGGCGTCACCGTCATCGCCGCATGTGTCGACCCGCGCCTGGCTGCGAACGCCGACGTCATATTGGCCCTGAGACTGCACGGCACGAAGGAGGACACCGATGAGGTCGCTTAGGCTCGGAGGCATCGAGGGGCGCCGGATCTTCGGGCATCCGCTCATCGCCGTGGCGGTATGCGTCATCACGATGGTGCCGCTGCTCTACGGCGCGCTCTACCTGTGGGCGTTCTGGAACCCGTACGACCACATCAAGGACATGCCGGTGGCGCTCGTGAACGAGGATGTCATCGCGCGCAGTGGCGACACGACGATCTCGGCCGGCGCCGACATCGTCCGCGAGCTGAGCGACGGCGGCGTCTTCAAGTGGGAGGCGATGAGCGCGACCGAGGCCTCCGCGGCCCTGCGCGAGCACCGCGTCTACGCCGCGCTGACGATCCCGCGCGACTTCAGCGTGCATCTCGCCTCCGCCGACAGTTCGGCGCCTCTTCAGGCGCGGCTCGGCGTCACCACCAACGACGCCGACAACATGTTGGCGGGCCAGATCGGCACCCGGGTCTACACCGAGGTACGCGACGCCGCGGCCCGCAGCGCGGTGAGCGGTTACGTCGACGCCATGTTCGTGGGCTTCGCCGACGCGCGCTCGGGGATGTCGGACGCCTCCGACGGCGCGTCACGACTGCACAGCGGCCTCCTCGACGCACGCGGCGGGTCGGTGCGACTGAGCGACGGGCTCGTCACCGCACGTAGCGGCGCCCGTACGCTGGCGACCGGGCTCACCACCCTGTCGAGCGGGGCGCGCACCCTCAAGGCCGGCGCGGGTGACGTCGCCACCGGTGCGGGAACGCTCGCGACCGGCCTGGGTACCGCGCACACCGGCGCGGCCGGCCTCGATGCCGGGGCGCAGCAGCTCTCGGGAGGACTCGGCGCACTCACGGACGGGCTATCGCAGTTGGTCGCCGCCTCGCCGCGGCTGCGGGACGCGGGTTCGCAACTGTCGGCAGGCGCTGCACAGGTCGACGCCGGCG
>DATCIG010000017.1:0-5075 GCA_036507895.1 Coriobacteriia bacterium | reverse complement strand
CCCACGCCCGGAGCGGTCTGCGAGTAGCAGCCATGGTCGTGCAATAAGCGCAACAAGAGAATATACTGGCATCAGGAGGTTGTCTGATGCTACTCACCCCGAAAGAAGTCGCTGCGCGTCTGCGTGTCTCGCAGCGCACGGTGTACCTGTGGATCGAACAGGGGCGTCTGCCCGCCATCCACCTTTCCGAGCGGGTCACGCGCGTCAGTGAAGATGCTCTCGAGGCGCTGATCGCGAGCGCTGCCGGACCGGTCGCGTACCCGAGCTCCGATTCGAAGGTGGTTCGCGGCGACGAGGTCGCAGCTGAGGCGCACGCCGCGTACTGCCTGCGCTGCGGCGCGTCCGTGGACCCGGCAGATGGCCGTTCTGCGACGGAGCGCTTGCGCGCCCTGTTGGCCGACCATCGGGACGAGCTGTTCCGCATCGCTGCCGAACACAAGGCGTCCAACGTGCGCGTGTTCGGTTCCGTCGCCCGGGGAGATGCACACTTCGGTAGCGACATCGACTTCATCGTCGACCTGGCTGACGACGCGAGCATGCTCGACCTCGGAGGAGTCCAGAGCGGGTTCGAGGACGCGCTGGGGTGCCGCGTGGACGTGGGCCGGGCCGACAGTCTGAAGCCGGGGATGCGCAGGCGCGCGCTGGCTGAGGCCGTGCCGCTGTGAGCGCGGAACGGGCAGACGCCGAAGGTGATCTCGCAAGGCGACGCGTGGCGGCGGGCCCTGCCAAGGGCTACGCTGGTCGAGGAGGTGTGCAATGGTCGCCGTCGTTGAGGATAAGCGTGAGGCGATCGCGGCCCTGTGCGTTCGGTTCGGCGTAGCGCGGCTGCATATCTTCGGCTCGGCCCTGCGCGAGGACTTCCGCCCGGTCCACAGCGATATCGACCTCCTCGTCGAATTCGGACCCATGGATGGGCACGCCAAGGCGCATGCCTACTTCGACCTGCTCGACGAGCTGCGTGAACTGCTCGGAACCGACGTGGATCTTGTGATGGTCGGCGCAGTGAAGAACCGCTACATCGCACGCGACATCGAACTAACGAAGAAAGTGCTCTATGCCGCGTAGAACAGGAGGCTCGTCATGATCCCCGAGAACCGTATCCCCACTCACCCCGGCGTGATCCTGAGCCAGGAGTTCCTCGCTCCGCTCCACCTCTCCCAGGTAGCGCTCGCCGCGCACATGGGCGTACCTGTCCAGCGGGTCAACGAGCTGGTCCGCGGCAAGCGCGGGGTGACGTCTCAGACCGCATGGTTGCTCGCGCAGGCGCTCAACACCACGCCCGAGTTCTGGGTCAACTTGCAGACGGCACACGATCTGGCGCTCAGCCGGCCAGCGACGCCCGTCAGTAGTGGTATCGCAGCTGGGCGATCATGACGGCATCGCCCTCCACCCTGTACACGATGCGATGCTCATCGCTGATGCGGCGGGAACAGTAGCCCGACAGCGCGTGTCTCAACGGTTCAGGCTTGCCGATGCCGGCGAACGGGTCTCTTCGGATCTCCCGGATCAGCGCGTTGATGCGCAGAACGACCTTGCGGTCGGCCTTCTGCCAGTAGAGGTAGTCCTCCCAGGCGTTCTCCGAGAAGACGAGCTTCACTCGACCAGCTCCCGCGTGGTTCCCGAGCCCGTCTCGAGGTCAGCGATCGACGCGAGCAGCCTGCGAGCGTTCTTCGGACTGCGCAGGAGGTAGGACGTCTCCTCGAGGGCCTCGTAGTCGTCCAGCGAGATCATGACGACCGACGCGGACGCCTTGCGCGTCACGATGATGGGCGAGTGGTCTTCGCACACACGGTCCATCTGGCCGGCGAGGTTCGCGCGAAGTGTGGTGTAGGGGATAGCGTCCATGGGTGCCTCCAAGGGTGACCTGTACAGGTAATGGTACAACACGGCGATCGCGCGCGCTGTCCGTCTCTGCGCCGTGCTTCTCGGCTGCGGCCCCTACAAGAGTCCGGTTGGCGAAGCCGCCTTGCCGGCTGGCACTTCCCAAGCGCTGCGGTTATACTCGCGGTATGAAGACAGCGATATCGATACCGGATGAAGTGTTCGCCGAGGCCGATAGGCTCGCGCGGAAGTTCAAGCAGTCGCGGAGCGAGCTCTACAGCCGCGCCGTCCGCGAGTACGTCGCACGACACACGGATGACGATGTCACAATCGCTCTCGACGCTCTCTACGCACACGAGGCGCCGGCGGATGACGGATTCGGTGTGACCGCAGCCAAGCGCGCCCTCGAGCGTTCGGAATGGTGATATCGCAAGGCGATGTCTGGTGGGCGGATCTCGGCGAGCCGGTCGGTTCCCAGCCCGGATTCCGGCGTCCCGTGGTCGTCGTCCAGAGCGATTCGTTCAATCGCAGTCGCATCGCAACTGTCGCCTGCATCCCGCTCACCAGCAACCTCAGGCTTGCCGATGCCCCCGGCAACGTGCGGCTCGACGTCGAGGCCACCGGGCTCTCCAAGGATTCGGTGGCCAACGTCTCGCAGCCGGTGACGCTCGACCGGGTCTCGCTCACAGAGCGTGTGGGCAAGCTGCCCGACGCCAAGCTCGAGCTCGTGCTGTACGGGATCGATGTTGTCCTGAGCCGCTGAGCCGCCTGACGTCAATCAGGCGCGCCAACTCCGCTTTGATCGCCGGGGCGTTTGCTTCGAGCGCCCGGCGACGTACGATTGCTCCACGATATGCACGTCAGGAGGCATCATCATGAAAGCGCGACTCCCCTTGCGGTTGGACGACAGCCTCATACGTAGCGCCAAGCGCCACTCGATGAAGTCGGGCAAGTCGGTCTCGCGCCTTGTGTCCGATTACTTCGCTCTCATCGAAGCCAAGGAACCGCACCTCGACACGGAACTCACGCCACGGGTGCAGTCCCTCGTCGGAGCCCTGGCCGGCGCGCGGGTCAGCGAACGGGACTACCGTCGCCACCTGGAGGAGAAGCACCGGTGAGGATCCTGTTCGATACCCAATGCCGTGCTCAAAGATGTCCTTGCGGCAAGGACACATTCCGCCTAAGATGTCCTTGGCGGAAGGACACATCATGGCGCCTATCGAGCAGCTGATCGCCGACTTCCAGGAGCGACCTCTGCCGGTGGCCAGCCCGCGGCTCACCTCGTTCCCGGACGTCGGGAACATGGCCAAGGTTGTCATCGGTATGAGGCGGTCCGGCAAGACCTACCTCCTGTATCAGGAGATGCAGCGGCTGCTGGACTCGGGCGTCGCGCGTGAACAGATCCTCTACATCAACTTCGAGGACGACCGTCTTCTGCCGCTCGGCGAGGGTGTTCTGGCGGAGACACTGGAGACGTTCTACCGTTTGAATCCTTCGGCGCGCACGAGTGGCACACACCTGTTCTTCGACGAGATCCAAGTCGTCGATGGGTGGTCCCGCTTCGCCCGCCGCGTGCTCGACACCGAGAATGCGCATCTCTACATCTCCGGCTCCTCGGCGAAGATGCTCTCGACCGAGGTGGCCACGGAGTTCCGCGGCAGAGGGTTCGCGGTCGAGCTGCTTCCGTTCAGCTACGCGGAGACGCTGCTCGCGGACGGTCTCGAGCTGCCCACTGCTACCCCCGGGTCACGCACCCGCTCGCAGCTCGAGGCGGCCTTCGATCTCTATCTGCGCGTGGGCGGCTTCCCGGATGTTCGCTCACTCGAGGAGCGGGAGCGCATCCAGATCCTCCAGGACTACGTGCAGCTGGTCCTGCTGCGCGACATCATCGAACGGCATGAGATCAGCAATGTGTACGCGGCGAGGACCTTCGCGCTCGCGCTGCTGCAGAGCGCCGGATCCAAGACGTCGGTGAACAAGATCGCCCGCGATCTCAAGTCTCGCGGCGTCGCGGTCGGCAAGGACACCCTGCATGCCTTGCTCGACTACTTCTCGGACGCATTCCTGCTGTTCACCATCCCGGTCTTCAGCAGGTCGCTTCGAGTGCGCGAGGCCAATCCCAAGAAGGTGTACGCCATCGATCCGGGGCTGGTCTTCGCCATCGCCCCTGCGGGCACCGAGAACCTGGGCGCTCGCCTGGAGAACGCCGTGTACCTTGAGCTGCGGCGACGTGTCCGGGGGACCAGAGAGGGCAGCATCTCCTACTACTCCACCGCGGGCGGCCGCGAGGTCGACTTCGTGGTAGGGGATGCCGAGACCGGTCATGCATCAGAGCTGATCCAGGCGTGCGTGGACATGGCGAACGAGGTCACGCGCGAGCGGGAGTTGCGCGCACTGCAGGAGGCCATGGCCGAGCTCGGGCTGCAGCACGCGGTCATCGTCTCGTTGCACGACGCCGAGCGCGTGACCGTCGATGCGGGGACGATCGACATCGTACCCGCGTGGGCGTGGATGCTCGGGCTCGAGCCGACCGGCATCGTATACTGACGACCGCTCCGTACCCCCGTATCGAAGGGAGCACCTCGGTGCTGCACACCAAGTCACACGAGCTCATGGCCGAGGCCGTGAGGGTCATCCCCGGCGGCGTCAACTCGCCGGTCCGCGCATTCCGCTCGGTCGGCGCCGCGCCGATCTTCTACGATCGCGCCAAGGGCGACCGCGTGTGGGACGCCGACGGCAACGAGTACATCGACTTCGTGGGGTCGTGGGGCCCCATGATCCTCGGGCACACGCCCGACGTCGTACTGGACGCCGTGCGCGAGCAGCTCGTGAAGGGCACCAGCTTCGGCGCTCCGACCGAGCTCGAGGTCCGCATGGCCGAGACGCTCGTGGAGGTCGTACCGTCCATCGAGATGGTCCGCATGGTCTCGTCGGGCACCGAGGCGACCATGAGCGCGATCCGGCTGGCCCGCGGCTACACCGGCCGGGACAAGTTCGTGAAGTTCGACGGCAACTACCACGGCCACTCCGACGCGCTGCTCGTGGCGGCCGGCTCGGGCCTGATCACGCTCGGCATCCCCTCGACCCCTGGTGTCACCGCCGGGGCCGCCGGTGACACGATCGTGCTCCCGTACAACAACGTCGCGGCCGTCCGCGAGGCGTTCGAGGCGCAGGGCGAGCAGATCGCCGCGATCATCGTGGAGCCGGTGGCGGGCAACATGGGCGTCGTGCCCCCGCTGCCGGGCTTCCTCGAG
>DATCIG010000016.1:0-4770 GCA_036507895.1 Coriobacteriia bacterium | reverse complement strand
GCCGGCCACGCGCGCATGGCGCGCAAAAGCGCGCTTACTCGCGGGACCGTGCGACCCTTCCGAGCACCGCGTCGCTGTTGAGCTCCCGCAGTGCGTCGGCGGCGACCCAGCGGGCCGCCCTCGACCCACTGTCGCGCAAGCGCGCCGCGACCGCAACCGCCGCCGCGTTGAGGTTGGCGTTCCGTTTCCCGATCTGGCGCAGCGCCCAGTTGGCCGCCTTCTTCACCGAGGGCCGTTGATCGTCCGCCTCGCGCTTCACGAACTCCGGCTCTCCGGCCGCCCACTCATCCGCCTTCTCGAACGCGAACGGCGTCTTGTCCAGGAGGTTGTTGCACAGCCCGTCACAGACGTCCCAGGCATCGACCTCGGCGACCCACGCGTCGGCCTTGGCGAGCGGCTTCAGCTCGCGCGCGATCCCGCGCAGCAGCGGCAGGGACACGCCGAGCGTGCCGACGGGCGAGATGCCGTAGCGGGCCATCCCGACGACATTGTCCGGGTCCGCCTGCGCGCGCAGTCGCGCGACGAGCTCGTCGACGGTCGGCACGGTCACGCCTACTCCAGCTTCAGCCGGGAGACGCCGATCGCCAGGAAGAGAGCGCCCATGCCGAGCAGAGCCGCCGACGGAAGCACCGCGAGGGCCGTGCCCTGGGAGCGAACGACGACGTCGGTCAGTCCGGTCATCGCCCACCCCGTCGGAGTCATGAGCGCGATGGTGCGCATCGCCGGACTCACGATGTCGAGGGGCCAGTACGCTCCTCCGAGCATCGAGAGCGACGTTCCGAACACCGCGGTCGCGGCGGAGACCTGACCCCGCGTCCTCAGCAGCGTGGAGATCATGACGCCCAGCCCGGTGGTGGCGAGGCCGAACGCGGTGATGATCATGATCACGCCGAGCGGGTCGTCGCCCCACGGCACGCGGAAGACGAACGCGCCGAAGCCGATCATGACCGCGGCCTCGAACATGACCGTGACGAAGATGCCCAGTACCTTGCCCGCGACCAGCTCCGCCTTGCTCGCCGGCGTCGTGAGCAGACGCGAGAGCGTTCCCTGCTCGCGTTCGTCGATGAAACCGCCCGCCGAGCCGATCCCCATGAACAGCATGAACATCAGCGTGAAGCCCAGTGAGTACTGCTGGAATCCCATCGCCTGGGTGGTCGATCCGCGCGTCTTCGAGGCGGTGACTGCGACGTCGGCGATCGCGAGCGGCGGATCCGGCTCCCAGATGCGATCGGCATACGCGTAGATGTCGGACGGCGGCGCGGGCGAGTAGGCCGCCCCGGTGGCCGCCGATGCATCGCGGAAGGCCGCCTGCACGATCCGGATCGTCGCGGCGTTGGCGGCCACACGCTGAACCCGGCCCCTCACCGCCTCGGCGATCGCGATCGTGGTCTGGGAACGCGGGTCCTTGAGCAGCCGGACCTGCGTGTCCACACCGCCGAGAACGTCGGCGCCGAACCCCTTCGGGATCAGCAGCGCCGCTGCGGCTTCGCCCGAGGAAGCCATCGCCTCGGCCTCTTTCGCGCCCGTCGTGGTGACGACGTAGCTGCGCGGGTCGAGCGCTGCCACGACCTCGGCGCTCTGCACGCTCTTGTCGAGGTCGGCCACCGCGACCGCGATCCGGCGCTCCCCGCCTCCCATCACCGTGCCGAAGATCGACGTCAGCATGAGCGGAACGAAGATCAGCGTTATCAGCCCCGTGCGGTCCTTGAGGACCTGCACCAGGTTGAGCCATGCGAGGGTCGCTATCCGGCGCATCGCACTTCTCACTCCCACCCGAGGCGCCAGGCGCCGATCGTGAAGAACACCACGGCGATCACGAGTAGCGCACCGACGTTGGGGAGAACATCGACCGCGTTCGCGCCCCGCATGGCGGCCAGGATCCCGTCGATCGCCCAGCCGTTGACGCTGAAGTAGTGGAGCGGCTGCAGCCACGCCGGGAACTGCGCCACGGGGAAGAACGAGCCTCCGACTGCGGCCATGAACTGGATGAGCATCTGGCTGACGCCCGAAACGGCGCGAACGGTCTTGGCCACCGCGGCGATGAAGATCGCCAGCCCCGTCGCGGCCGCGACCGTCGAGAACGCGACCAGTCCGACGGCCATAAGGTCGCCCCACTTCACGCCGAGCGCGCTCGTGAACCCGAAGAGCACCGCGAACTGCAGCGCTCCGATCACGAAGACGCCGAACATCTTGCCGCCGAGGATCTCCCACTTGGTGCCCGGCGTCATGAGCATGCGCGGCAACGTCCAGTGGTCACGCTCGCGCACGAGCGACAACGCCCCGAACATCGAGCCGAACATCAGGAACATCACCGACATCGCGCCCGAGTAGTAGGACAGCGTCGAGAGCTCGGCGCCCCGGGCCGCGGTCGACTCCACGAGTTCCACGGCGCTGAGCGCCTCGGTGTCGCTCGCGCTCTGCACGGCCTTGCCGATCACCCCGTAGACGAACCCCGGGTCACGGACGCGCAGCGGCGCGACGTAGAACGCGGACGTCCGCGCAGCGATCGAAGCAGCCGACACGCGCGTGGAAAGCGCCTCGGCCACTCCCTTGAACACCGCGCTCGAGATCTGGCGTCCCGGGTCGGAGAAGAGCATCAGCTTCGAGGGACGGCCGGTGTCGAGGCGCCGGGAGAAGTCCGATGGGATCACCAGCGCGCCGGCCAGGTCGCCCTTTGCGACAAGCGCCTTCGCCTCGATCGGGTCGATCATTCGCCGCGCCAGGAACAGTTCGGTCAGCTTCGGGTCGGTGAAGAAGGGGTCGGTGACCTGCGCGCCGACCCTGCCCTGGTCGAGGTTCACGATGGCCACCGGTGTCTTGCCGAGGTTGGCCGCCAGGTTGCCCAGCGCCGAGGACAGGATGACGATCAGGATCATCGGCATCGCGATCAGGATCCCGAGGGAAGCCCGGTCGCGCACCGTGACCCTGAGGTCCTTGATCCCGACGTGGAGCCAGCGCACCTCGGCTGCCCCTCAGTCCCGCAACGACTTGCCGGTGAGGTGCAGGAATACGCTCTCGAGGTTGGGCTCGCGCACGTCCACGGCCAGGATCCGGGCGCCGCTTCGCCCGAGGGCGCCGACGACATCGGCGATCACCGTGCCCGAGTCCTTCGAGAGGACCTCGATCGTGACGCCCTCGCCATCCGGGGCCGTAGCGTCCTCCCCCTCCTTCGGCTCCGCCGCGTCACCCGCGGCCGCCGTGCTCACGCTGTCCACCAGCGGAAACGCCCGGATCGCCTCGAGCACGCCGTCAGGCAGCTCAGCCAGCCGCACGGAGATGACGTTCTCGTCTCCTACGAGGCGCTTGAGTTCCTCGATGGTCCCCAGTGCGATCAGGCGCCCGTGGTCGACGATGCCGACCCGGTCGCAGAGGAACTCGACTTCCTCCATGTAGTGGGAGGTGTAGAGCACGGTCATGCCACGCCGATTGAGTTCCTTCACGGTCTCGAGGATGTGGTTGCGGCTCTGCGGGTCGATGCCGACCGTCGGCTCGTCCATGAGCAGCACGCGCGGGTGGTGCATGATGCCGGCCGCGATGTTGATGCGGCGCTTCATGCCTCCCGAGTAGGTCTCGATGCGCTCCTTGGCACGATCGGCCAGCCCCGCCGTCTCCAGCGCCTCGACGACCCGCTCTTCGAGCAGCTTGCCACCGAGCCCGTACATGCGGCCCCAGAACATGAGGTTCTCGAGTGCTGTAAGCGTCGGGTACAGCGCGATCTCCTGGGGCACGACGCCGAGGGCGCACTTCACCTTGCGCGGCTCGGCGGTCACGGAGGCCCCGTCGACGATCACGGTCCCCGAACTGGGCGCGAGCAGGCAGCTGATCATCGAGATGGTGGTCGTCTTGCCGGCGCCGTTGGGCCCGAGCAGCCCGAATATCTCGCCCTCGCGGATGTCGAACGAGACACCGTCCACCGCCGTGTTCTCCCCGAAGCGCTTGACCAGTTCGGTGACGGTGACTATCGCTTCCGCGACGTCGCTCACGCGAGTTCCTCCATCCGGTCGAGCATCCCGAAGAGCAGGGCCCTGTTGACGTCGAAGCGCTCCGGGTCGGAGAGCAGCGCCTCGGCGCCCATCACCCAGCGCCCCGGGGTCGCGAGGTCCTCGGGATCCGCGATCGTCAGAGCGCGCAGCGCGTCCCGGGTCCACTCGAGATGGAACTGCAGCCCGACGACGCGGCCGTCGCGCGCGGCGAACGCCTGGTTCGCAGTCAGCTCACTCGAGGCGGCGCTCTCCACGCCATCGGGGAGATCGAAGGTGTCACCGTGCCAGTGACCGGCGACGAATGTCGTCGGCCATCCGGAGAAGTACGGGACGTGGACCGCAGCCGGCCCGAGCGTCACGGGATACCAGCCGATCTCGGGCTCAGTGCCGGGGTGGACGTGGCCGCCGATCGCCTCGGCGAGCAGCTGCGACCCGAGGCAGAGGCCGACCGTCAGGACGCCCTCCTCGACGCAGCGGGACATGAACTGCTTCTCCGTGACCAGCCACGGGTGCCGGAGCACGTCTCCCGTCGACATCGGTCCGCCGAGGACGACCAACAGGTCGAACTCCGAAAGCGTGGGGAACGCGCCCCGTGGGGCATCGACCCGCACGAGCTGGTGCCCGCGCGCGGCGGCCCATTCGGCGATAGCGCCAGGCCCCTCGAACGGGACGTGCATGACGCAAGCGATCCGCATCCCCGATACCTCCATCATGCACTCGTGCGCTTCCCGTTCCGCGACGCGGTCTTGAGTGTATCTGCCCCTATGGATTGGGTGACACCGGCTCG
>DATCIG010000015.1:0-3392 GCA_036507895.1 Coriobacteriia bacterium | reverse complement strand
CACGAGGATCTCGAGTGCCGTCATGAGGATCGTGAGAGCGGCGACTGCTGCGATGAAGTTCATGGGCACCAGCAGCTGCAGCGATGCGGCCATGGCCCCGATGTCGGCACCGATGTTCACCGTGTTCGCGACCAGGAGCAGACCCACGAGCGGGTACAGCAGCCGCTTGCCATAGCGGGCGCCGATGACGTGCGCCAGCCCGCTCTGAGTCACTATCCCGATGCGCGCCACCGTCTCTTGCACGGCGATCATCATCGGAAGCAGGTAGATCGCCAGCCACGACAACCCGAGGCCGTAGGTCGATCCAACCGCCGAGTAGGTCCCTATGCCTGAGGGGTCATCATCCGAGGCGCCCGTGATGAGTCCGGGTCCGAGCGTCTTCAGGTACGACGCGTGGTGCTTCTCCACCACCTGAGGGGGCTGGTCGGCGTACCGCCGGAGCTCCGACTCTGAGATGAGCAGGCCATTGTCCTCGAGCTCCGCCTCGATCGCTCCGGTCCGGATCAGGAAGGCCAGTTTGCGAACAGGGATGCGCAGCTGTCTGCTGGCGTCCCGCAACGTGAGCTTGAGGGGCACGAGCGGCTCTCTCCGTCGATGCGCAGCCGGGCTTGCTCCCTCGGTGTACCCGCCCGACCACGGCGGCAGACACGCGGCACGACGGTTCGAGTTCCCCTCGCTTGATGTGGCGCGGTGTGCCTGCGAGGGAATAATGGGCGTGCACGCAGAACGCCGCTCCGCATCCGGCCGCTTGCGAGGGAGCATCCGTGTCACACCTCACACTGAAGTCCGGCTACGCCGATCTCGTCGACCGGCTCAACCGCTTCCCCCAGGGAGCGCCCCCCTCGGAGTCGCTCTACAAGATCCTCTCGATGCTCTTCTCCGAGCGCGAGGCCGCCATCGTGGCGCTGCTGCCGATCAAGCCGTTCACGGCCAAGCAGGCCGCACGGATCCTGAAGATGGACCTCACCGAGACGCGCAAGGTCCTCGACGAGCTGGCGAGCCGCGCCATCCTGCTCGACTCCGAGCACGACGGCGAGACGAGCTACATCCTGCCGCCGCCGATGGCCGGATTCTTCGAGTTCTCCATGATGCGCACCCGTGGTGACGTGGACCAGCAGGTGCTCGGCGAGCTGTTCTACCAGTACCTGAATGTGGAGGAGGAGTTCATCCGCGCTCTGTTCGCCGATGGCGAGACGCAGCTTGGGCGCGCGTTCGTCCACGAGCCGGTGCTCTCGAGCGACAACGCGCTGCACGTGCTCGACTACGAGCGGGCGAGCGAGGTCATCCGCACGGCGACGCATCGCGGGATCGGCATGTGCTACTGCCGCCACAAGATGCAGCACATGGGCCGGGCCTGCGACGCACCTATGGACATCTGCATGACGTTCAACGGCTCGGCCGAATCTCTCACCCGCCACGGCTACGCCCGCGAGGTCGACGTGAGCGAAGGCTTGGCGCTGCTCGACCAGGCGTACGAGAACAACCTCGTGCAGTTCGGCGAGAACGTACGGGAGGGTGTCAACTTCATCTGCAACTGCTGCGGATGCTGCTGCGAGGCGATGATCGCCGCGCGCAAGTTCGGCATGATGAACCCGGTTCACACGACCAACTTCCTGCCGGTCGTGGACGAGGCGGAGTGCAACGGCTGCGGGAAGTGCGTGTCGATCTGCCCGGTCGAGGCGATGACGCTCGTGTCCGCCAACGACCCGAACCGCCCCAACGCCAAGAAGGCGAAGCTCGACGAGGACGTGTGCCTCGGCTGCGGCGTGTGTGTACGCACGTGCGCGACCAAGGCCATCGGCCTGCGCTCCCGCGAGCAGCGGGTCATCACGCCGTTGAACTCGGTCCACCGCACCGTCGTCATGGCGATAGAGCGCGGCGGGCTCGAGGACCTCATCTTCGACAACCGCGCCATGTGGAACCACCGCGCGATGGCGAGCGTGCTCGGCGTCATCCTGGGTCTTCCACCGATCAAGCAGGCCATGGCCAGCCAGCAGATGAAGTCCCGCTACCTGGAGAACCTGATCGCCCGCTTCGGGTAGGGCCGATCCCCGCGTAGACGGCCCGAGGGTCAGCGGGTCCACCGCGCGAAGGTCGGATATCCCCCTCTCCGGGTCACACTCCGGATTCCGGGCCCTGGTCCTCGACGTGCAGCCGCCGCGCCACACCGGCCACGATCCGGTCGCGCTGCTCGCGCAGCTCCCCGGAGGGAGCGAGCCATTCCGGTCCGCCGCCGGCCTCGCCGGCGACCCGCTCGAAGAGGGCGGGCATTGCCACATAGCGGGCGCTGCGGCCGGCTCCGCGCGCCTGCAGGACTCCTGCGGCGACGAGCTTGCCGAGGTCGTGCGAAGCGGTGACCGCGGACACGTCCGCCATCCCGCGGTAGTAGCCGTTCGTGACCTCGCGCGCGAAGAGGGCGTCGTAGGCCGCGTGTGTCGCCCGCCCGTTCAGTCCCAGCTCACCGACGACCAGGTTCTCGAGCGCCGTCCACAGGGCGCGCTCGGTCGCGTTGCGCAGCGACAGCGCTTCGACCTGCCGCACTTGGGCGCTGACGTGCGCCTCGATGAACGGCGTCACGTCGGCCGTCGCATCCCACTCCGGGCCCAAGCAATCGAATGCCCGGTAGTAGTCATCGACGTGCCTGCCCCACCACTGCTCGAGGCTCGTGAAGAACGGAGAACGGAAGCCCGAGCGGTACATCGCGAGGGACGCGACGATGCGAGCCGTGCGTCCGTTTCCATCGCGGAACGGATGGATGCCGGCGACAGAAACGTGAACAAGGGCCGCCTGGATCGGGCCCGGATCGGTGCTCGTGTTCATCCAGCCCATCACGCCGTCGACCAATCCCGGCACGGCGTCCGGAGGCGGGGGCGTGTAGACCTGCTCGCCGCTCCCGCGGTTCGTCAGCCAGTTCTGGATCTCGCGGAAGCGCCCGGCTCCGGCGGGGTAGGAGCCTGACAGCACGAGGTGATGGATCGCGAGCAGGAGTTCGCTCTGCCATGCGAACGACGGTGCATCGGCCCGCGCGAGCACGAAGTGCATCGCATCTCGATAGCCGTCGACAAGACCCGCGTCCTCCGCTGTGACACCTCCCGGCCGATCGCCCGCCAGTATGCGCCGGGCTTCGTCGACGGTGACGGCGACCCCCTCCATGATCGTCGACGCCGCCACCGCTTCGGCCTCCAGATCTTGGCGGGTCCGCCCGGCCCACATGCGCGGCAGGGGGCCCTGCGAGTCGAGTCGCTCGCGCAGCTGCTCGAGACGGCGAACGCCCTTCGAGGCGGTCTCGGTGATCTCGTAGCGGTACATGGGGCACCTCGCCTGGTTGATTAATCACATAAACAGTAACGCGATTATATGATTAATCATGAACCACCCTCAACCGCGCTCTG
>DATCIG010000014.1:0-13715 GCA_036507895.1 Coriobacteriia bacterium | reverse complement strand
TTGCCCACCGCGTCGTAGAGCGCGGTCCCGCCGTTGGGCGCGTAGGAGGCTCCGTCGAGGTCGAGGATGTCGCGCACCGGCACCGCGCTGGCCACGGTCTTGAACCCCGTGTCGAACAGGGTCAGCGTCATGACCGCCGAGCCGGCCTCGCGCGCCTGGTCGTTCTTGAACTCGTTGAAGCCGGAGATCGTCGCGGCGCGGATCGTCTCCATCGAACCCGACTTGTCGAGCACGAAGTTGATGAGGATGCTGCGCTCGGCGGGCTGCGGCCCCACATACATCCTGTTGACCTCCTGCTCGTCCCCCTCGACCTTCTTCGAAACTCTTGCTTCGGCCATCTTCGGTGGCCCCCTTCCACATCGGCGACAATGATACTGCGGAGTATGGTTCCTGGCCCTGACATCGATCGTTCTGGCGCTCATTCATCGGCCTTGACCTGCTCCGATGCCGACTATACTACCCTGTATACTATACAGTCAAGTAAAACTACCGAGTGGTATACTCGCAGAGGAGGTGGGGCCATGTACGAGCTTTCCGATACCGTCCGGGCGCGCCGCAAGGAACTGGGACTCACGCTCGAGAACCTAGCCGAGCTTGTCGGGGTGACCCCCGGTGCACTCAGCCACATCGAGAGCGGACGGCGCCTCCCCGACCCGAAGAACGCCGTCGCCATCGCCGGCGCGCTGCAGCTGGACCCCGACGAGCTGCTCACACTGCTCGACGAAGCACACGCAGACCGGCGGGCCGTCCAGGTGGGCCGCAGCAAGCCCAACGAGCGACGGTCGAGCCCTCTGGGCCACACGAATGAGGTCTCCGACCCCGTCATGTTCCAGGCGATGCCGATCGAGGCGCTGTTCTCGGCTCCGGAGAACGGGGCGAGCGAGGCCGCCTCGCTCCGCATCGAATCGATGTCCGCGCCTGAGGTCATCGCGCAGGCGACCGCCCGGCTTCCGCGCACGAACGTCAGCGCGCCCTCGCCCCGCGACCGCGCGCGCTACGCGCCCGACTCCGCCGAGCGCCTTCGCGCCGCGGAGGAGTTGGCCGAGGAAGCGCTTCGCGCGATCCGCACGCTACGCGGCATGCTCGACGACGAAGACCCGATACTGGTCCGGGAGGCGCGCCGGCTACTACGCGAGCTCGACGTTCGCGGGATCGACGACTGAGAGAATTACTGGATTCTTAGGCCAGCCCTGATACCTTCAGTGGCGACCGTGCACATCGACCGCATGATGGGGTGTTGAACCGATGGCGACTCTGCCCTTGAAGGCTCTCTGGATCGGCGACAAGCCGATCGCGTTCACCGACGGCTCGACGCTGGACACCAACCTGGAGGCGCTGACCGTGGTCAGCCTCGAGGTCCGATTGCCGATCGGCTTCGCCGAGAAGGTCTCGGTCAAGGTGGAACTCACGAACGGCCGGGTCTACGAGGGTGAGGCGACCACGAAGATGCCACGGGATGTCGGCGGCAGGAACATCCCGACCCTCCACGTGTACGAGATGGTCGCCGCAACGCCTCTCTCGCCTGCAGACTAGGCCAACCTCCCAGGGCGATCGGCCGCGCAGCCGGGATTCGACGTAGACCTCAGGCCTTCCTAGACGTACGGATGTGGAAGACCTTGTATACGTGACAGAAACCGACGCCCCCGCTGAAGATCAGGATCGCCCCGACTAGGCAGAGGACGATGCCGCCGACGCCCTTCACGAACAACAGACCGACCGCGATAAGAGCGGCGCCGGCGACTCCACGGATCACGCGATCGATGGTGCTCAGGTTGATTCCCACTTCGATGGCTCCCTTGTGAACAACGACCCCCAGGCAGGCTAGCGCACGAGTCTCCCGCACCACGCAGAAGTGCCGCCCTTGACGCTGTACGCGTGCTCGAACCCTGCGCCCTTGAGGAACCGCACGGCCGTGACACTGCGGCGCCCGGACTGGCAGATCACGTAGGTCTCCGCGTGCGGGTCGAACTTGTCGAGCCTGCCCACAAGCTTGCCCAGTGGCACGTTGACCGCGCCCTTGACGTGCCCGGAACTGAACTCGGACGGCTCACGCACGTCGATGAGCACGGGTTTGCCCTGCGCGAGCGCGTCAGCGAGCGCATCGACGCTGACGGTCTTCACTCCCCATCCGAACACCGGCGGCCCTCTTCTCGTTCGGAGACCTACGGCGCCAAGAAGTAGGCCGGGCCTTCCAGCTTCCATGACTTGCTCAGCTTGGCGACGATGTTGTTCTTCTCCGCCGGGTCGGCCGTGTACAGATAGGTCCCGTTGAACCTGTTGCGGAAGCGCCACACCGGGGCTCCGGAGGAGTCGAGCGACACCCCATAGGCCGGTCCCTCGAGTTTCCACGTCTTCGAGTAGCTCGCGACGATCCTGCCCTTCTCAGCCGCGTCCGCGGTGAAGAGGTAAAAGCCGCCCTTGATGTTCCTGAAGCGCCACAGCGTGGAGGTGTTCAGAGGGTTGAGGGAGTTCACCTGGTAAGCGATCCCCTCGTACGTCCACGACTTTGAGAGCGTGGCGATGATGGTGGCCTTCTCGCCCTCGTCGGCCGTGAACAGGAAGTAACTGTGCTGGAGGTTGCGGAAGCGGTGGACCGACTTGAGCACGTCGGGATCGCCGAAGTACTGGACGAAGACGTCCCAGAAGAGCTTCTGCGGGTAGTACGGGGTGTACGTGTACAGCTCGAAGGTCGGTGCGTTCTTCGGGTAGATGACGATCGTCGCTTTGGTGGCGCTCACCGTCGCCGTGAACGGCTTGCCGGGATACCAGCCGGAGATCGCCTTGCCTTGGGAGAGCGAGAACGCGGCGTACCAGACCTGCTGGCCGAACCCGGGGTACCGATTGATCGTCTTGCCGGTGATCGGGTCGGTCCCGTAGACGCCGTAGCCCATCGCCTTGAGCAGCCGAGCGGCGTTGATCGAGTTGCTGACGGTCAGCAGGCTCTGCTCTTTCTGTAGGGTCGCCAAGATCACCTGGGGGTTGAGGTCCCATTCGTGGGCGGCTTCCCAGATGATCTGCGAGGCGGGCTTGGCCACGCCGGCGTAGTCGGTGGTCATGAGGGATTTCAGGGGCCCGGGAAGCGCGGCGAGGAAGGCCTGGACACCCGCTGCCGTCATGGAGGACGAGTTATGGTAGACGTCGTCGGGGAGGATCGCCAGCGGGTCGTAGGCGGCGAACGCGGGTGTGGCCAGCGCAAGCAGCGCGCAGGCCGCAAGGGCCAGCACGACCGGGATGGTGCGCAGGCGGAAAGCCGGAACGGATTCCGTGAAAGTACTCAGGAGTATCGCCTCAGATCCTTGGGCGCCTTGCCGATCCGGGCGCCATGGGGTGTTGGTCGGCCTGGCCATCATAGCGGGTAGCGTGCCACCGGGCGGCCGAAGCACCGGCTGTCGGGCAGCGTCAGCGCCAGGTGGGCACCATCACAAGGAGGTCGGGCAGCGCAGGAGGCAGCGCCACGTCCGCGTCGGCGAGCAGCGGAACGACCGCCAGCGTGACGCCGTTGCGGCCGACTTCGATCGTCCCGAGACGCTGACCGCGCGACACCGGCGCGGCTACGGTCGGAGGCAGCGTGACCGTCGTCTCGAACGGGCCGTCGAGCATGACCCGCGTCACCGTGGCAGCAGCGCGCACGGACACCGACCGGCCAAGGTCGCCCTCGACGGGCACGACTCCCATCGTGACCTCGGCCGAGACCATCGTCTGCAGGTGCGTGTGCGCGAATCCCCAGTCGAGCAGGCGCCGCATCTCGGCGAAGCGACCGGCGAGCGACTTCGCCCCGAGGACGACACCCATGAGCTCGACGTCACCGCGCCTGGCGGCGCCGATGAAGCAGTACCCCGCCGGGTTGGTGAATCCCGTCTTCACGCCCTCGATCCCCTCATAGTGGCCCAGCAGCAGGTCGGTCGACTTGAACCTGCGTGCCTTGTGCTTCGGGCGCGGGACGAGGACGGAGCGCTTGAGAACGATCGCCCGCAGCACCGGGTCGGCCATGACGTGCCGAGCGAGAACGGTGAGGTCGGACGCGGTGGAGGTCTCGTGCTTGCCCAGCCCGTGCGGGTCGGTCGCGTGCGTGTTCACGAGGCCGAGGGAGGCCGCCTTGGCGTTCATCAGCGCGACGTAGGCCTTCTCGCTCCCCGCAAGCCTGATCGCGAGCGCCTCGGCCGCGTCGTTCGCGGAGGCGATGAGCATCATCTCCAGCAGCTGCCGGATCTTGAGCTTCTGGCCGGTCACGAGGTGGACGTCACCGTTGTTGATCGCCGCAGCCTTGCGGGGAACCGTCACGACCCGGTTCAGATCGGGAGCGATATCGCGAAGGACCAGGGCATTGAGGAGCTTGATCGTGCTGGCGACTCGCCGGCGGGCATCGGGCTGCCGCGACCACAACACCGTGCCGTCCATCGTCATGAGGATGGAGGACGGGACCTTGACGGACGGCGGAGCGATGGCCTCGGCAAACGCCGCAAGCGGGGCGATCAGCACCAGGGACGTGGCGAGCAGCAGCGCAACAAGAGAGGTGCGGATGCGATGCCGCGTGCTCATTTCCGGCCCTTCGTTGCGGCGATCGACTCAAGACAGCCCGACGATAGCACGGGGAAGCAAGGGGCTTCGGTCTCCCAGCGCGTCATTCTTGGAAGCGGCATAGGCCCCGGCGAGAACGTCGGCCGTCCGTCGCGCACCGCCGTCAGCCGATGATCGTGCCCAGCGCCTCAAGCAGGCGGTCGACGTCGCCGGCGTTGTTGTACGGGGCGAGCCCGACCCGGACGCCGCCCGCGTCGCCGAGTCCGAGGTGTCGCGAAGCCTCGAGCGCGTAGAAGTTGCTGGCCGGCACGTTGATATCCAGCTGCCCCAACCGTACCGACACCTCAGAGGACTCCATACCGTCGACGGTGAACAGCAGAGTCGGCGTGCGCACCCGCGCACGCGAGTAGACCGTGACGCGAGGGTGCTGCGCCAGCCCTTCCTCGATGACCCGGCGCAGACCGTCCTCGTACTCGCCTATCGCGGCCATCGAGATCTCCAACCTCTCCCGACGGGAGCCAGACGTGGCGCTGCCGAGGCCGGCGAGGAAGTCCACGGCAGCCGTCGTGCCCGCCAGGAGCTCGAATGCAGGCGTGCCGAGTTCGAACCGCTCCGGGACGGTATTCGCGGACGGCAGCAGCTTGTCAGGCGTCAGCGTCTCGAGCAGCGCTGGGGACGCTGCCAACACGCCGCAGTGCGTCCCGCAGAACTTGTACGGGGAGCAGGCGTAGAAGTCGGCGCCCATCTTCGCGACGTCGACGAACGCGTGCGCGGTGTTGTGGACCCCGTCGACGTAGAACAGCGCGCCGCGCGCATGGACCTTGGCGGCGATCTCGGAGATCGGCGGGCGCGTCCCGATGAGGTTCGAGGCCGCGGTTATGGCAACCAGCCGGGTGCGATCGGAGAGCTGAGCCTCGACGTCCGCGACGGTGAGCTCGGACGTCGCCGGGTCGAACTCCACCCAGCGGACCACCGCGCCGACGCTCTCCGCCGCATAGATCCAGGGGCGGATGTTGGCGTCGTGATCGAGCCGTGTGACGACGATCTCGTCGCCGGCCCTCCACGTCTTGGCGAGCGTCCGGGCCATGTCGAAGGTGAGCTGCGTCATGCTCCGCCCGAACACCACGCTGGCCGGCTCCACCCCGAGCAGGTCCGCCATCGCCTGCCGAGCGTCGCCGACGATGCCGGTGGTCCGACGGTCCGCGATCGTGTTCGAGCCGCGCTGGTTCACGGCCGCGCGCATCGTGTCGCGCACCGCCTCGGCCACGACGGCCGGCACGAGTGAGCCACCGGGGGCGTCGAAGTGCGCGGCACCCTCACAGAGGGCCGGGAACGCGGACCGGACGGCGTCTACTGCCAGCGTCATCTTGGCTCTTCTTCCTGTCGGAGACTCAGCGGTGCCGAAGCAAGGGGATGAACCCTTGCAGAGACAGTACAGGTTCTCCGTGCGTGCGGGTCCGCGCGCCGACTGGCACGCTCCGTGCTACCGTATCGCGACAGATAGCGATATATCGCGATACCCCAACGAAAGGAATCGACATGCATCATCCTCACACGAGTGACGAGTCCTGCGGCCATGGCCCGCACGGCGGGCGCGGCGAGTCCGGCCGCCGCGGCTTCAAGATGCCGTTCGGCATGCCCATGCCCGGCCACGGCTTCGGCGGCCACGGCATGCGCGCACGCCGCGGCGACATCCGCCCGGCCCTCCTGCGCCTGCTCTCCGAGCAGCCCATGCACGGCTACCAGATGATCCAGGAACTCTCCGCCCGCAGCGGCGGCGCCTGGAGCCCCAGCGCCGGCTCGGTCTACCCCACGCTCCAGATGCTCGCCGATGAAGGCCTGATCGTGGCCGAGGAGACCGCGGGCAAGAAGGTCTTCAGTCTCACCGAGGCCGGAGTCGCCGCGGTCGCCGAGACCGCCGATCAGCCCGCACCGTGGGAAGACGCCGCGCAGAGCGACGGCCCCAACAGCGGCTACCGCGAGTCGGTCGGCAAGCTCATGCCCGCCGTGTTCCAGATCGGCAAGAACGGCTCGGCAGCTCAGGTGGCCGCCGCCGTCGAGATCCTTGAGGACACTCGCAAAAAGCTCTACGAGATCCTCGCCCAGGGCTAGGCACTCCCCGCTCGCCGTTTCAGACCGACCTTAAGCAGACCCACGGAGGATGCATGAAGGCGTCACAGCTCCGCGCGCGCTATTGGCGCATCGTGTTCTTCTTCGGCCGGGTGACCCTCGGCTTCATCTTCTGGGAGATCGTCATGCGCAGGGTCGGCCTGGGCGGCTGGGCGGGCCGCCGCCGCTCCGAGCGCAACCGCGCAACCGCGGTCCGCTTCCGCGCGCTCGCCATCAAGATGGGCGGGCTCATGATCAAGGTGGGCCAGTTCCTCTCGGCACGCCTGGACATCCTGCCGCCCGAGATAACAAACGAGCTCGCGGGCCTGCAGGACGAGGTGCCGGCCGTGAGTTTCGCTGCGATCCGTGCGCAGGCGGAGTCCGAACTGGCGCTCACCCTCGCCGAGCACTACGCCAGCTTCGATGAGACCCCGCTCGCCGCGGCGTCGCTCGGACAGGTTCACCGCGCGTGCCTGCGCGAAGCGGACGCCGCCGAGGCGGGCTTCGCCGAAGTCGTGGTCAAGGTCCAGCGCCCGCACATCGAGCAGGTGGTCGACGTAGACCTGGCGGCGATCCGCCGCGTGGGCGGATGGCTGCAGCGCTACAAGCCGGTCCGCGACCGTGCGGATGTCAGCGCGCTCATCGACGAGTTCGCGGCGACCACGCTCGCGGAGATCGACTATCTCGCCGAGGGGAGCAACGCCGAGACGTTCGCCGTCAACTTCTCCGGCAACGAGTTCGTGGGCGTGCCGCATGTGGTGTGGGACCTGACCACCCGGCGCGTGCTGACCCTCGAGGACGTTTCGGCCATCAAGCTCGGCGACTACGATGCGATCACGGAGGCCGGCATCTCCCGTTCCGACGTGGCGGCGACGCTCGCCGATACCTACCTAAAGCAGATCTTCGAGGACGGCTTCTTCCACGCCGACCCGCACCCCGGCAACCTGTTCGTCACACCGCTGGACGGTGTGGACGCCGACGGCGACCGCAACTGGAAGCTGACGTTCATCGATTTCGGCATGGTGGGACGCGTTCCCGAGAACCTGCGCGAGGGGCTGCGCGAGACCGTCATCGCCGTCGGTACGCAGGACGGCGCCCGACTGGTCAAAGCCTTCAAGACGCTGAACGTGCTGCTGCCCACCGCCGACCTCAAACTGATCGAGATGGCGAGCATGGCCGTGTTCGACCGCTTCGGGGGCATGGGCATGGACGAGCTCAAGAGCATCGATCACTCGGAGATGATGAGCTTCGGGCTGCAATTCCAGGAGCTCATGCTCAACCTCCCGTTCCAGCTGCCGGAGAACCTGCTGCTGCTGGGACGCTCCATCGCGATACTGTCGGGCATGTGCACCGGACTCGATCCGGAGTTCAACCTGTGGAGCTCGATCGCGCCGTATGCGGCGTCCCTCATCTCGGACGAGGGCGGCTCGACCTGGGACACCGTCCTGTCGGAGGGGACGAAGGTCCTCCAGACCGTGGTGGCCCTCCCGGCGCGTGCCGACCGGGTACTCACCCAGATGGAGCGCGGCGAGTTCAGCGTGCAGACACCGATGCTCGACCTACGGATCCGTCGGCTGGAGCGGAGCGTCGGACGCATCACGAGCGGTCTGGTGTTCGCGGCGCTGCTGATCGCGGGCGCGATCCTCTATGGAGCGGACCCGGGACTCGGACGGCTGCTCATGGGCGCATCGGTACTGCCGCTGATCGGGTTGATGTTCGGCGGCCGCGGCGGGCATCCGGGGAGGTAGCCGCGCCGGCACGCGCGCAAGATGGTCATCGCCCGGTGAGGGCCGCACGCGATCCTGGATGTGTGGGAGATGCGGCCATGCTGTGGGGATTGCGGGGGCCGGCAGGGGTTGGCCCCGCATTCGCGTAAGGGGGTCCCATTGCCGCGTCCTCGGACAAAGGGACCACATGCGAGCTCGATCGCGTCTCATCCTCGACCTCATCATCGCCTGCGGCCTGATCGCCGCATACCGCCCCACCTGGACGGGCATATCGCTGCACGAGTGGATCAGCATCGCCGTCATCGCCCCGATGGCGATTCACCTGGCCGTGAACTGGGAGTGGTGCCTCCGCATCGCCAGAACCTTCCTCCAGCGGCTGTTCCACGCCTCCCGTGCGAACTTCGTCGTGGACGTCGCTCTGCTCGTCGCATCGGTCGCGGTCATGCTCAGCGGCGTCATGGTCTCGCCGATCCCGGCCTTCTTCGGCGCCCAAGTGGGGCAGCTCCTCGTGTGGGCGACGCTCCATTCCTGGTCGGCTGACGCCAGCATCGCCCTCTTTCTCGTGCACGCGGCCCTGCACCGGCGTTGGATCGTCGCCACCGCGAAGAGGTTGGTGCCGGCGTCTCCCTCCTTCGCGGGCTGGCTCGGGAACGCGCCCCGCGGCGGGGCGGTACCGGCCCGCGTCCCGGGCGCCTCCGCCGCACCTGCTCTGAGCGCGGCACAGGCCCGACGAGCTGCCCGGCTCGCCACCGAGAAGGCGGCCGCGCGCAGGAACGCCAGCGCGCTGGGGGTCGTCACCGTGTCGCTGGCGTTGGGGTCGCTGATCTTCACTTCCGTCGCCGTGGCCGGACCGGCGCTGTCCCGGACACTCGAGCGACAGGCCGCGACGGCCGGGGCGATCACAGTCCAGGCGGCCACGCCGGCGAGCGTGCCACACGCCGCCACGAGGAAGCGGGTCGCAAAGTCCGGGACCCCGGTCGTGCAGTCCACGCCCGCGAAGCCCAAGACTGTGACGCTGACCTGCCCGAGGACGGGGTGCACGGCGAGCAGTTGCCACGCGACATACGGCCAGAGCGCGAGCGTGTACTACAAGACGCACTAGCGCAGAACGCGTAGGGCGGTCGTCAGTGGATGCCGCTCCCGTCGCTCGGCGTCGCCGTCCACAGCGAGTAGTCGTCGGAGGGCAGGGCGCGAAGGCCGGTGTTGTCGTAGGCGCTTCGGTTGGCCTCGTATTTGTCGATGAAGCCGTTCTCCACCTGGTAGACCTCGCCGGTGCTCGGATCGTAGACCCGCTCATGTCCCAGCGTCGCATCGCTGCGCTTCTGCGCGATGATGTCGAGGGTCTTGTTCCGGGCGTTCCAGCCGTCGGTGATGATGGCGGAGGCCTCACGCAGCGTCTGGCCGGCCTTCATGACGCCCTTGAAGTTCTCCTTGCTCTGCGCGATGCCGGCCTGTACATAGGCGTCGCTCATGTGGAAGCTGTCGACGCACGCTGCAAGGTCGTCTTGGAGCCCGACGAACTCGCTGACGGGAGCGGTGATCGCGACAACGTGCCCCGCGATACCCGTGCCGCCGCCGGGCCCGTTCATGAACGGCATGTAGGGCGCGACCGTCGCGAGGAACTGCCCCTCACACGGCACACCACCCTGCACGAAGTAGCCGGTGACGAGCGACGTCGTGCCGATCGTGAGCGGCGACGACACCGCCTGCTGCGCGAGCACGCGGAAGCCGCTGAAGCGCGGCAGTTTCGGCATGTAGCCCGTGCCGATCTTCGACTTCGCGATCTGCTCGAACCTGGTGAAGAACTCCGCGGGGGTGAGCGGAGAGACGACCGGCATGTCGCGCCAGCCGACCACCCACCTGGTGGTCCGCATGTAGTTCAGGTCGATGTCCTTCTGCTTCTGGCTCTGGTAGAACGGCGAGACCTCGCCGAGGTAGAGCACTTGACGGGCGGGGTTGGCGGGGTCCTGGAGCAGGAAGCCAAAGGTCCCGTAGGCGCCGGCGGTGTAGATCTTCCAGCCCGTCGGCTTCTTGACGGTGAAGAAGCCGCCGTCGTAGGTCTCGAGCGTCAGCGACCGCGCGGCCGTGGGAGCGGCCTTGGGCGAGCCGTCGGGGCGCAGGATCGCATCGGCGAGCGTCTCCGGCTTGCCGCCGGGAGTCGTCTCGACGGCTATGTTCTCGTTGGAGCTGGTGGAGGTGGGCTCAGCTCCGGGAAGGGGACGAACGTCCGGGCGCGACGCGGCCTTGCAGCCGACGAGCATCACCGCCGCGAGGAGCAGGCACGCGAGCGTCGTCCTTCTCACCACACACCCCCTAGCCGGGTAGCGGGTCGGAAGCAGGAGCGCGAGAACCTACCGGGCGCAGCGATCGACCTCACTTCCGCTATCGGCACGAAGCGATGATGCGATGAGCGCGACCCTCCGGAGACCCGACGAACGACCCGCGTCGGCGCCTACGCCTCCCGCACCGCCCGCTGCGCCCAGCCGGAGTCCTTCAGGATCGCGCGGCCCACGCCGATGAGATCGGCCGCGCCGTCTGCGAGAAGCCGCTCGGCGTGCTCGGGCTCGGTGACGCCACCGGTGAGGATCACGGGGATCGATACGGCCTCCTTGATGGGCCGCGAGAGTTCGGCGAAGTACCCCGGCTCGACGTGGCCCGGCCGTATGTAACCGGTGAGACCGCCGGTGATGTCGAGCATGTCCACGCCGGCGGCCTCGAACGCCACGGCCGCGATCACGCTGTCCGCGACGCGGCTGCCGCCTTCCAGATAGTCGGCCGCGCCCAGACGCAGGAGGACCGGGAAGTCCGCGCCGACCGCCTCGCGCACCGCCGCGATCACCTCGAGATGCAGCTTGATGCGCCCGCGAACGTCCCCGCCATATGCGTCGGTCCGGCGGTTCGTCAGCGGCGAGAAGAACTGGTTGAGCAGGTATCCGTGCGCCGAGTGGATCTCAACGCCGTCGAAGCCGGCGGCCTTCGCGCGGCGGGCCGCAGCTGCGAACTGCCCGGGGATGGCGGCGATCTCGCCTAGGGTCATCGCGCGAGCCTTGAGGGCACCCGGCTCCAGCGGGTCCGGCACGTCCGAGGGGGCGACGCGCTCGATCCCGGGGAGCGCCTCGGCAGGCGAGCCGCCCACGTGGTTGATCTGCAGCGCGGTCTTCGAGCCGTTGCGGTGGATGACCTCCGCCAGCCGGCTCAGGCCGTCGATCACGCCGTCGTGGGCGACGGAAGGTTGCGCCACCCGGTTCTGGCCCTGCCGGCTGATGTAGCTGTGCTCGATGATGACGAGCCCGATCGCGCCGCCGCGGGACTTCTCGTCGTAGTAGTCGAGCAGCGCCTGGCTCACGCGCCCGTCCGGCTCGGCTTTGGAGGTCGCCATCGGCGGCATGACGAGACGGTTGTGCAGCGGCAGCCTGCCGGTGGTGAGGGGTTGCTGGAGGTGGGTCATGTGGATGTCCTTCCGCTGGGGGGTCTACGTCGCCTGCAGGTACGAGGGGTCCAGCTTGTTCTCCGCGATGACCCAGGATCTCAGGGGTGCATTCCGTTGCGCCATCTGGAACACGCCGTAGAACCTGGTCCCGTCGGTGACCTCAACCACGTAGGCGACGCGCTGGGTCGAACCTTCGGGGACGGTCGCGGACCACCTGCCCAGCGCCTCATCGGCCTCTGCCCAGGTGCCCACGCGATAGCCCTTCTTGAACCGGTCGATCTCGGCGCGCGTGCCGTCGATCCGCTTGAGCGTGATCTGTCGAACCGGCTTGGGCGCCTCGAGCGGCGGCTCCTCGTCAGCCGGCTCTTCGTCCCAGATGGGGGTGATGTCGCCTTCAGAGATGCCCACGTCGCCGAAGTGCAGGCCGGCCAGCAGCGCATCAAAGCGCTCCTCGGCCATCTTCGCCTGAAGCTCCCCGAGGTCCGCCCGGTTGTCGCCGAACAGATCCCCCGCGTCACCGTCGACCGTCTCGTCCCTCATGCGGTGCAACCCTCCGGTGTCTCGAACGAACGTCGCCATACCGAATCCGTGCGGCTCCAGTATGCCCGCGGAGTGTGACATCCGAACGGCATCGACTTCGACCGCCCGGGCGCGGACAGACCGGCGCCCGTCCCCTGCGAGCGGGGACGGGCGCCGGGTCACGCTCCGACCGCTCGCCTACCGGACCGCGATCTCCGCGATGCGGTACTTGGAAGCGATCGCCTTGCCGTTGCTTGTGACGATCGTGGTCTTCACCGGGTAGTGCGCCGCCTTGAACCTGCCGAGCAGGTACGTCCGTGCCGCCTTGGCGCGAGCCGTGGCGAGGTGCTTCCGGAAGGTGGCGGACCCGCGGTATTCCACGTCCTGTGCCCCTAGCAGCGCAGCGACGTGATCTTGATCTTCTCGACCAGGGAGTCGCGCTCCTCCGGAGCGTAGGAGCTCTTGAACTCATCGAGCGCCTTCACGCGTGCACCCAACTTGAGCGCACTCGCGATGCGATGGAGCGCGCAGAGGAAGCACGTGATCGAGGCGCCGAGGAAGAGATCGCGGACGAGGCCATACACGGTCTCGGGTTCCCGCAGGCGATGAAGGTAGTGATGCATGTCGAGCCTCCTGAGTCCGATTGCGTACACGCGGCAGCGCTCACTTCTGTGTACATTCCCGCTTCGGGACAGGGTGGACCGACCGGTGGGGTAGTCTTAGGCCGAAGACCACGAAGCAGTCCTGCGTGCACGCCCATCGCCTCCGTCTGCCACCGGAGTCGGGCGGGTGCACCGACGGAGGAAGCCCGGCCGCACATCGACGGAGAGAGCCTCGTGCCCCTTAAACTCACTTTGCAGGACGCCAGCAAGCAGTTCCGCATCCGTATCCGCAAGCTGGCCTTCCTGATCCGGACCGGAGCGATCGAGGCGGAGCTCGCCGACGATCGTCTGCTCATCTTGGAGTCGGAGCTCCGCCGGTACGCCGACCAGCCCCCTCAGGTGGTGGAGAAACACCACGCGTCGTACCTGAAGACGCTCGGACCCGGACTCATCACGGGCGCCTCGGATGATGACCCCTCAGGTATCGGGACCTACTCGGCGGTCGGATCGACCTACGGCCTCGGGTTATCGTGGCTGGCGGTCTACCTGCTTCCGATGATGATCGCGGTGCAAGAGACGGTGGCGCGCATCGGGATAGTCACTCAGAGCGGGCTGGCGCACGCCATCGGCGCTCGCTACGGCAAGCGCCTTCTCTACCCGCTCGTGGGCCTGCTCCTGGTCGCGAACACGGTGAACATCGGTGCCGACATCGGGGCCATGGCCGCATCGCTGCAGCTGCTGGTGCCCATGAACTTCATCGCAGCAGTCGCCGCTCTCACGATCCTCATGACGGCACTCGAGATCCTCGTG
>DATCIG010000013.1:0-104636 GCA_036507895.1 Coriobacteriia bacterium | reverse complement strand
CGAACGGCAATGGCGCCGGGCGGGATCATCCCGCCCGGCGCCGTCCGTTTCCGAAGGCGGCCCGGCCGGTGAGGAGCGCTACAATCGTGCACATGCGCAGAGCCATCCTCGTTTCCGACGACGTACACACCACCGCCTGGATCCGACAGGCGCTGTCGCAGCTCGACCTCTCACTCTCGGAGGTCCACACGCGGGACCTGGCCGCGGCTCTGGCCGAGTCGGATGCGGACCTTGTCGTGATCGACGGCGGACGCACGCCCGAGCCGCTCGCTCACGCGGTCGAGAACGCCTGCTCCGAAGGGCTCGACGTCAGCCTGATGCTCGTGATCGAGGCGGAGGCCCTCTCGAACCTTCGCCTTCCGACGCGTCTGCGCAGCGACTTCTTCGTGCGCGGTGGCGGTTCCGATGAGCTCGTGGCCCGCGTCCGGGCGCTGCTGTGGCCCGGCGAGGAGGCCTCGACGCAGGAACTCGTGCGCGTGGGCGACCTTGCACTCAACCTCGCCACCTATCAGGTCCATCTCGCGGGCGAGCCGATCGACTTCGCCTATCTCGAGTACGCGCTCTTCGCGTTCCTCGTCACCCATCCCGACCGCGCCTACAGCCGCGAGGTCCTCCTGCGCCGAGTGTGGGGCACCGACTACTTCGGCGGCTCGCGCACGGTCGACGTCCACGTACGTCGCATCCGCTCCAAGATCGGCGGAGAGTTGTCCGACCGGCTCGAGACGGTCCGCAACGTCGGGTACCTCTGGAAGGGCTGACGGCGCGCTCCGCGCGTTCAACGGTTCGATGCCGCTGCAGGGGCGGGAGCGTCGAGCGGCCGCATACTGGGTTTCGGACCAGATGTGAAGGCGGGTGTGTAGTGTGAGCGTGCCGATGATCGCCGCGACAGCGGTACACATCGCCGTGGCCGCCACCCAGACCGTCGCGGCTACCGCGACCGCCGTGACGACGGGTACCACCGGCGTCGAGTCCTTCATCGCCACGACGGTCCCGAGCATCGTCGCCAGCATCCTTCCCTCCGGCGTGACGACCACGGCCCCCAGCGCGTTCGTCGTTGGCGTCGCCGTCACGGTCCCACCGGCGTGGGAACTGCTCGCGGTCTTCGCGGGGGCCCTGTCGGGTGGGCTCGCGGCGGTGCGGGCCAAGTTCGACGTCGTCGGGATCATGACGCTCGCGATCGTCACCGGCATGGGCGGCGGGATCATCCGCGACCTGCTCCTGCAACGCTACGGGATCGCGGCGTTCCAGGACAACCGCTACCTGTTCACCGCCATCGTCGCTGCGGCGGTCGTGTTCTTCTTCGCGGAGATCACGCGCAAGTTGATCAAGCCGATGGCCTACATCGACGCCATCTCGCTCGGGATGTTCGTCGTGGTCGGCGCCGACAAGGCGTTGCGTGCCGACCTCAACATCCTGCCCGCCATCATGATCGGCGTCATCACCGCAACGGGCGGCAGCGTGCTGCGCGACCTGCTTTCAGGCGAGGTGCCGGCCATCCTGCAGCCGGGCGCGCTCTACACCGTGGCTGCAATCGCGGGTTCGACGGCGTTCGTTCTCGCGGCCGTCTGGCTCGGTGTGGTGAAGGAGTTCGCCGCGCTGTTCGCGATCACCCTCGCGGTCGGGCTGCGCTTCCTGGCGATGTGGCGCGGGTGGCAGACGCCGCTGGCGCGCGACTACAGCATCCACCTGGTCGAGCTGCCGCGCAGGTTGCTCGGCGCGTGGCCGCTCCGGAAGCGCCGTCGCCGGGACGACCGGCCGTTGTAGGGGGAGCGTCCCTCCTGCCTATGGGTACGGGTTGCCCATCGCGGCCATCTCGGACAGCGTGACCATCCGGTAGCCGCGGCGCTTGAGTTCGCGGCAGATCCTCGGGAGAGCCTTGAGGGTTTCGGGATGCGTGACGTGCATCAGTACGACGGACCCCGGGCGGATGTGGTCGACGACATTGTGGTAGAGCGCGTTCGGCGGTGTGTAGCGGCGGACCGAGTCGGCGATGCTGAGCGACCATTGGGCATAGAGGTGCCCGGTCTTGCGGGTGGCTTTCAACCCCTGCGAGTCGACCGCGCCGCCCATCGCCCTGACCCACGTGGTCCCCTGCCCGGTCTGAGCGATCAGCAGCTTCTCGAGGCGGTCGATCGCCTTGATGCTGAGCGCATACGACTTGTCCAGCTTGTCGTGATTCATCGTGTGATTGGCCAGCTCATGGCCTTGCGCGAGGACGTATCTGTTCATCGCCGCCATCTTCGGCTTCTTCGACTGATACCCCGTGGCGAAGAACGTGCCCTTCGCGCCATACGAATCGAGGATCCGTACCGCGGTCCCGGTGCGGGAGTTGGGGCCGTCGTCGAAGGTCAGGGCCACAACACGTTGTGTCGTCTTGACGCGGTGGACCCGGCGTCCCCAGTAGCGCTTCATCCAGGCCGAGCGTGAGGGATCGACCGTCGGGGTCGGCACGACCGTCTGTGTCGGCTCGACCGTCGAGGTGGGGACTTCTGCTGTGATGGTCATCGTCGGGGCGCCGTAGGCCGGCGCGTTCGAGGCCAGCAGCAAAGTCGCACCTGCTGCCAGGAGCAGTGCCATGGTCGCTCTCTTCATTGCCGCCCCCGTGTGTCGTGGCCAGACACGAACCGCCGATCACCGCCATCGTAGCAGCTCGGCCGCCGCTCCTATCCGCTCGTCTCGGGGTCTCGGGTAGAATCTGCGCAGCGCCTTGATGCTCGGCGCCTCGGTTCTCCTCGACGATGTCCGGGAAGGGGCCTTCGTGCCCGAACGCACCCTCGCCGTCATCGACGGCAACTCGCTTCTGCACCGCGCGTTCCACGCGCTGCCGGTGACGATGACGGCGCCCGACGGCCGCCCGACCAACGCTGCTTACGGCTTCGTCTCGATGCTGCTCAAGCTCACGGAGTCGTTCCGCCCCGAGGGACTCATCGTCGCCTTCGACAAGGGGCGTCCGAAGTTCCGCTCGGACGTGCTCGAACGCTACAAGATCCACCGCCCTCCGACGCCGGATGACCTGCGGCCGCAGTTCGGTATCACCAAGGAGCTGCTCGCGGCCATGAACGTCCCGGTCGTCGAGTGCGAGGGCTGGGAGGGCGACGACCTGCTCGGAACCTTCGCGCTGCGCGGCGAGCAGGCCGGCATGCGCGTTTTGCTGTTCACCGCGGATAAGGACGCCTACCAGCTGGTGACCGATAAGACCAGCGTGGTCTCCACCAAGAAGGGCATCACCGACATCGTCGTCTACGACCCGAAGGCGGTCGAGCTGCGCCTCGGCGTCTGGCCCGATCAGGTGCCCGACTACCTCGGTCTCAAGGGCGACACCTCCGACAACATCCCGGGCGTTCCCGGCATCGGCGAGAAGACCGCCGCCAAGCTCATCCAGCAGTACGGCTCGCTCGACGAGGTGCTTGCGCACGCGGACGAGATCCCGGGCAAGGTGGGGGAGAACCTGCGCGCCAACACCGAGGAGGCGCTGCAGAGCCGCACGGTCGCGACCATCCGGCGTGACGTTCCCGTGGAATGCGACATACACAACTGCATGTGGGGTGACATCGACGCCGACGCCGTGGTGCAGGTGTTCACGTCGTACCGCATGGTCTCGCTGGTCGAGCGCGTGCTCGCGCTCGGCCGCATGCACGCACAGCGCGGCTCCGAGCCCGTGGCCCCCGGCCGCTCCGACTCGGTGCTGCCCGACGGCGGCCTAGCGGCGGAGTTCGGCGAGGCGGTCTCCGAGCGGGAGGCGCCGGCGATCCCCGCGGCCGAGTGCAGCCCCGAGGCGTGGCCCGTGATCACGGGCGCGGACGCCCTTGCGGCGCTGCGGTCCGCACTCGCGACGGGCGCGACGGTCGCCGCCGTGGCCGACGATGCGGGTGAGTCGCTGTTCCCCTGCGACGACCTCGCCTTCGCACTCCCGTCCGAGCAGGTCGCGATCATCGACGGCGCGGACGCGCCGCAGGCACTGCTCGACGCGCTGGGGTCCGGCATGCTGGTGGCGGCCGACCTCAAGGCGCTGGTGCAGCGCTATGCCCCTCCCGGCGACAAGGGCTCCAAGCTCGCGCCCTTCCTCGAGATGTGGGAACCGGAGCGGACCTTCGACGTGTCCGTCGCCGCCTATGTGTGGGAGTCGAACCGCTCCGCCTATGACGTCCCGACGCTCTATGGCGAGCTCATCGGGCATGCGCTGCCGGCGTGCGACGACCAGGCCGCGCGCATGGCGGCGCACGCGCAGGGCGCGTTCGTCCTCGCCCCGGTGCTCAGGGAGCGGCTCGTCCGTGACGAGGGATGGGACTGCTACGAGCGGTGCGAGCTGCCGCTGATCCCGGCGCTCGCCCGTATGGAGGACGTCGGCCTCGGCGTGGACACGGAGGTGCTGGCCGACCTCGCGGTCGAGCTGGCGATCCGCATCGACGTGCTGCGCGGCGAGATCTTCGAAGCGGCGGGCACCACCTTCCTCATCGACTCTCCCAAGCAGCTCGGCGAGGTGCTGTTCGAGAAGCTCCAACTGCCGTCGGGACGCCGCACCAAGACGGGATACTCCACCGACGCGCAGGTGCTCGGGACGCTGGCGGCCGATCACCCGATCGCCGGCATGGTCATCGAGTACCGCGAGTTGACGAAGCTCAAGTCGACCTACATCGACGCGCTGCCGCGCCTGATCCGCGAGGACGGGCGCCTGCACACCACCTTCAACCAGACGGTGGCGGCGACCGGGAGGCTCTCGTCGAGCAATCCGAACCTGCAGAACATCCCGGTGCGGACCGAGCTCGGGAAGCGCATCCGCGCGGCGTTCGTCCCGGCAAGACGCGACGACGTGATCGTCTCGGCCGACTACAGCCAGATCGAGTTGCGCATCCTCGCGCACATCTCGGGCGACGCCGGGCTGATCGAGGCGTTCACGAGCGGGCTCGACTTCCACACGCAGACGGCCGCACGTGTCTTCGACCTCGACCCCGCGCTCGTCGACTCCGAGCACCGGCGCCGCGCCAAGGCGGTCAACTTCGGCATCGTGTACGGGATCTCCTCGCACGGACTCTCCGAGCAATTGCGCATCCCACGCGCCGAGGCGCAGGAGATGATCGACCGCTACTTCGTCGCGTATCCGCGGGTGCGTGCCTATCTCGACGAGACCGTCGTCCACGCGCACGAGACCGGCTACGCCCTCACGATGTACGGCCGCCGCCGTCACATCCCGGAGTTGCTGAGCAACAACCACAACCTGCGCTCGTTCGGCGAGCGCACGGCGATGAACCACCCGATGCAGGGCAGTGCGGCCGACATCATGAAGCTGGCGATGATCGCGGTCGACCGGAAGCTGGTCGCGCAGGGCTTCGAGTCGCGCCTCGTGCTGCAGGTACACGACGAACTGGTCTTCGAGGCGCCGCGCGCGGAGATAGAGCGCCTCTCCGAGATGGTGCATACAGAGATGGAGGGCGTCGTCGACCTGGGCGTCCCCATCCTCGCGACGATCTCATGGGGCGACGACTGGGCGAGCGCCAAGTAGGGCGGCGCAACACGAGAGGGACCGACATGCGACTGCGAGACAGGTTGTTGACGGCCTCGGCGGGGGTGGCGCTCTTTGCATCGGCACCCGCGCTCGCCTACGCGAACGCGGGTCTTCCGATGCTCGCGATCGCGTGGCCGCTGTCGTGGGCCGCGCTCATCCCGATCGTCGTGATCGAGGCAGTGGTCGGGCGCAGGATGGCGGCGCTCACGTGGGGCAGAGCGCTTTTGGCGACGGCCGCAGCGAACATCGTGTCCACCTTCGTGGGCATCCCGCTCACCTGGGGCGCGCTGCTGGCGGTCCAGTTCGTGGTCCCGAACGGGGGCGGCGCGGCGCTCAGCATCGATACGTTCCTCGGGAAGGTCTTCGCCGTGACCGTCCAGGCGCCGTGGCTGCTCCCGTGGGAGGCCGACCTCCACTGGATGGTCCCCGCTGCGCTGTTGTTCATGCTGCCGTTCTTCGGTGTGGTCTCCGTCTATACCGAAAGGCCGATACTGCGTTGGATCGCGAAGTGCGACAAGGACGTCGCGCGCGCGTGGTCGTGGCGGGCGAACCTCACCACCTATGGCATCATGATCACGGCCGTGCTCGTGTGGCTCGTCGTGGCGCTGGTCATCGGCAAGTGATTCCGCGCTTCGTGCAAGCCGCGCCCAGGCGCGCCGCCGAAGCGGGACTGAACTGCAGATAGGGGTCGTATGGACAAGCTGGGCGTCTACTCAGAGGTCGGTCGTCTGCGGAAGGTGCTGATGCACCGTCCGGGCGTGTGCATGGAGCGGCTCACGCCGTCCAACCGCCAGGACTTCCTGTTCGACGACGTCGTGTGGGTCGAGCGCGCGCAGCAGGAGCACGACGCGTTCACCGCCCAGTTGCGTGGTCGCGGCATCGAGGTGTTCTACGTCCAGGACCTGCTCGAGGAGACGCTGCGCGTCTCCGAGGAGACGCGCCGGCACGCGGTGCAGCGCGTCGTATCCTCGTACACGGTCGGCCTCTCGCTCGTCGACGAGTTGCGCGCCTACCTGCTCGAGATGGATCCCGCGGGCCTGGCCAAGGTGCTACTCGGTGGCCTGATCATCTCTGACCTTGAGGGTCTTGATCTCGTGGCACTCAGCCGTCACTCGCTCGGTGCGGTGCTCGCCGAGTCCGATCGCTTCGTGTTGCCACCGCTGCCGAACTCCGTGTTCACGCGCGACTCCAGCGCGTGGCTCTACGGCGGCGTCGTGCTGCCTCCGCTGTTCTGGACCGCGCGGCGGCTCGAGGTCGCCAACGTGTCCGATATCTATCGCAACCATCCGATGTTCGTCGATGAGGACTTCGAGTTCTGGTATCCGCCCGCAGGCGACGCGACGCGTTTCGCCGTCGAGGACTTCGCGCAGGACGCATCACTCGAGGGTGGCGACATCATGCCCATCGGCAACGGCACCGTCCTCGTCGGGATGGGGGAACGCTCGACCGGCCGCATGGTGGAGCACCTGGCGCGTTCCCTGTTCGCATCCGGTGGCGCCGATCGCATCATCGCCGTCCGCATGGAGCAGGCGCGGTCGTTCATGCATCTGGACACCGTGCTCGGGTTCCTCGACCGCGACGCCGTCACGCTCTACCCGCCGGTCATCGGCTCGATGCGCGTCTACAGCCTGCGTCCGGGCAACAAGGACGGCACGTTCGACGTCCGCGAGGAGGCCGGTCTGATCGAGGCGCTCACGGATGCGCTGAAGGTCAAGAAGCTGCGCGTCATTCCCACCGGAGGCGACACGTTCCGGGCGGCTCGCGAGCAGTGGGACGACGGCAACAACATCGTGTGTGTCGAGCCGGGGGTCGTGCTCGCGTACTCCAAGAACACCGCGACCAACACGAACCTGCGCGCCGCGGGCATCGAAGTCATCGAGATCGAGGGCTCCGAGCTCGGCAAGGGCCGCGGCGGGTGTCACTGCATGACCTGCCCGATCCAGCGCGATGGGCTCGCATAGGCGCGTCGCTGCTCGTATGGGCAGCATTAACATCGCCTGAACTCCCGGGCGTACAGGCGTACGTGCGCCGTACAATCGCGCCGGAACCGACCTCGGAGCAGTGGCTGATGACTTCACGAATCCTGATCGTCGACGACGAGCAGTCCATCATCGACCTGCTGCGGCTGGTGCTCGAGCGCGAGGGGCTGACCGACGTGGCCGAGGCGACCACGGTGGCCGCCGCGCTCGAGTCGGTGCGCGCGTGCGCGCCTTCCCTCATCGTGCTCGATGTGATGCTGCCGGATGGTGACGGCTTCGCGCTGGCGGGGGACCTGCGGAAGCTGACCGGCGCGCCGATCCTCTTCCTCACCGCGCGGAGCACCGACCTCGACAAGCTCACCGGGTTCGGGGTCGGCGGGGACGACTACGTCACAAAGCCGTTCAACCCGCTCGAGGTGGTCGCGCGGATCAAGGCGCGCTTGCGCCGGTCCGGGGGTGTCGCGGTTCCTGGCGAGCGCCCGTCCGCCGCACCGGCAGTCGTGCACGACTGGGGCGACTTCCTACTCGTGGAGGACGAGGGGCGCCTCGAGGTCGACGGTCGCGACGTCGCGATCCCGGCGCGCGAGTTCCAGCTGCTGGCGTTCCTGTGCCGCAACGCCGGGCGCGTCTTCTCGAAGCGACAGCTCTACGCTCAGGTGTGGGGGGAGGAGTCGCTCGGCGGGCCGGACGACAACACCGTCCAGGTGCACATCCACCGGCTTCGCGAGAAGATCGAGCCCGTGCCCGCCGAACCGCGCCACCTGGTCACCATGCGAGGCCTCGGCTACAAGCTGCTCCCGACGGCTGGGGGACGGCGATGAGGCTTCGCGGTCGGCTCACCGGCCACTTTCTCGGACGCGTGGCGCTCATGCTCGCCGGCCTCGGTCTGGTGTTCCTTGTGTGGGCGGTCGCGCTGACCATCGCGGTGTCCCAGGCGAACAAGGGCGGCATCGGTGCCGCCGCCGTCCTGACCGACGCCGCGGGGACGCTTACCGTGAAGGGCAAGGGCGCCGTCCTCCCGACGGAGACCATCGCAGCGGCCCAGCGGGGCGGCTACTGGATCCAGGTCCTTGACGAGAACGGGTACGAGATCGCGCAGGCGGGCCGTCCCGCCAAGATCCCGAGGCACTACACGCCGGGGATGCTCGTGCTGTACCGCCAGTCGCCCGGTTCGAACGGGCTCGGCCAGCGCTCGATCTCCACGTGGGTGGACACCATCCAGGGGCGAGAGTTGACCCTCGTGCTCGGAGAGCCCGGGACCCAGCCCCAAGGGCCGGCGACCCTCATCAACCGCGCGACGGAGAGCCCGTCCCCGCGCACCATACTGCTGCTGTCCGTCGCGCTGCTGGTGGGCGGCGGGATCGTGACGATCGGCGTGGCATGGCTGTTCGGCCGCGGCTTGGCAAAGCCGCTCGTGCACATGATGGCGTGGCTGTCCGCGCTCGCTCGCGGAGAGTACTCGGAGCCACAGGGCCGCAAGGGTCGCCCCGTGAGCCGGAAGAGCAACGGGGTCTCGTTGCGCCGGCCCTACGCCACCTATCGCGAGGTGTTCGCGTCGCTCGACACCCTGACCGCCCAGATGCGTACGAATTCTGACGAGCGCGCCCGCATCGAGGCCGCCCGCGACGAGTGGGTCGCCGGCGTCAGCCACGACCTGCGCACGCCACTGACCTCCATCCGGGGCTACGCGGAGGTTCTCGCCAGCGACTACGAGTTCGAATCGGGCGAGGTACGTCGCCAGGCGGCTGTGATCGCCACCCAGGCCGGCCACATGGACGAGTTGCTCGAGGACCTCAACCTATCGTTCCGGCTGCGGGCCGACGCTCTTGCCCTGTCTCGATCGCCGCTCGACCTGGTCGAACTCGCCCGCGAGGCTGCGGTCGCCCTCGCGAACGATCCGCGCGCCGCGCACACGCAGGTGCTGTTCGACGAACCGCCCGGCAGTGGCGCGATCACCGTGTCAGGCGATCAGACGCTTCTGCGCCGGGCGATGGCCAACCTGCTCGTCAACGCCGCGGTCCACAACCCGGACGGCACCACCGTGCGGGTGACCGTTGCGCGGGAGGGGTCGTGGGCCCTGCTGCGGGTGTCGGATGACGGTGCCGGGATGGATGAAGCCACCCGGCTGCGCCTGTTCGACCGCTACTTCCGCGGGACCTCGACCGTCGTGGACGCGACGGGCACGGGCCTCGGCATGGCCATCACGCGCCAGATCGTGGTCGCACATGGCGGCGCGATCCACGTTGCGAGCACTCCGGGACATGGGACGATCGTGCAGGTCGCGCTGCCGTCGCAGCCGAGTTAAGCGCGAGTTCAACCGGCGTTCCCGTCGACTTCAATGCGCCGCGTCACCGTGGATGTCGGAGGTGATGCGACGTGAATGATCTCGTCGTGGAAACGAACGGTCTCACGAAGCGCTATGGGAAGCGCGCAGTCGTCGACCGGTTGGACCTGCGCGTGGAGCGCGGGCAGATATACGGCTTCTTGGGGCTGAACGGGGCGGGGAAGACGACCACCATCCGCATGCTGATGGGGCTCATCCACCCGTCAGCAGGTTCGGCGCAGCTGTTCGGCCGGTCCGTCCCGGCGGAGCGAATGCAGGTGATGCGCCGGGTGGGCGCGCTCGTGGAGAGCCCGAGCTACTACGCCCATCTGTCCGGGCGGGACAATCTCAAGATTGTGGCGACGCTCCTGGACGTGCCGGACAGGCGCATCGGCGAGGTGTTGGAGATCGTCCGCCTCACCGACGATGCGAAGCGCAAGGCGGGCGACTACTCGCTCGGCATGAAGCAACGCCTCGGGATCGCCGCGGCGCTCATCGGCTCCCCCGACCTGGTCGTGCTCGACGAGCCCACGAACGGCCTGGATCCCGCGGGCATCCACGAGATCCGCGACCTGATCCGCCGCATGCCGCGCGAGCACGGGATCACGGTGCTGGTCTCGAGTCACCTACTCGCGGAGATCGACCAGATGGCGACCAGCGTCGGCGTCATCCACGGCGGACGGCTCATCTTCCAGGGGCGGATCGAGGAACTGCGCGCGCGCAGCCGCGGGCACGTGCGCGTGGAGACCGATCGGCCGGCGGACGCACTCGCGGCGGTCTCAGGCCTCGGCGTGAAGCTCACCGAGGAGGGCGACGCGCTCGTTCTCGATTCGACGTCCCCCGCCGACGCGGCGAACGTCGTTCGTGCCCTGGTCGCGCGCGACATCGGGGTCTTCCGTGTCGAGGAGCGTCGACTCTCGCTGGAAGACATCTTCCTCGAGTTGACCCGGGAGGCCGGTGCGGCATGAGCGAGCTCACGCACGCGGCGCGTGCAGCGGGTCCTGCGCCCCGCCGGACTTCCGTACTCGCTTACCTGGCCGCCGACTGGCGACGCATGCGTCGCACCTGGCTGCTCCCGCTCACGTTCCTGGGGCCGCTTGGCGTGACGCTCATGGGCGTGATCCTGTTCCTCCTGGTCGGCGAGCAACGGCTCGCCGGGTTCCGTGCGGGGAACCTCACCGGCTGGGCGGTGGTGACCAGCGAACTCGGAATGGTGCAGGTCTTGGCTCTCGGGCTCGGTGCGGCGCTGCTCGCATCGATGATCGTGGATGTGGAGCACCGGTCCGACACGTGGAAGCAGATGCTCGGTCTGCCCGTCTCCCGCGCGACGGTCTACGCGGTGAAGTTCGCGTGGGCCGCGGCCCTGCTTGCGGGCTCGTCCGCGCTCATGGCGGTCGGCTACGCCGCCCTGATGCTCTGGCTGCGTCTTGGTCCGCTGCCATGGACGGACTTGGCCACGATCGCGGCGCTGCCGTGGGTCGCGTCCCTTCCCGTTCTCGCGTTCCAGTTGCTGCTCTCGACATCGATGCGCAATCAGGCGGTGCCGCTGGGAGTGGGCGTGCTGGTCCCGATATTCGGGATGGGGATGTCGCAGATGCCCGCGTGGGTGCCGTGGCGGCTCATCACACAGGCCATGACCGTTGCGGTCGGCGGCGTGGTCGCGGGCGGCCCGGGCGAGTCGCTCACGTGGCTCACGCCCGGCGCGATCGTCGGCTTGAGCGTGGCTTGGGTGGTCGTACTGGTGAGTGCGGGGGCGGTCCTTCTCGCCCGCCGCGAGGTCCGATAGGAGGTCGCAAGGTGCTGAAGGTACTCAGGGCGGAGCTCATCAAGCTCCCGTGGTTGTTGGTCGGCGGTATCGCATTGGCGGGCCCGGCGTTCTCGGTGCTGCTCGGAGGCACCGACACCGGAGAGGGCTGGGCATCTTCGTTCGGCAACGTCGCGGTGGCCTACTCGTGGCTCTTCTACCCGCTGCTCGCTGGTGTGTTCGCGGCGTTGATCTGTCGCGTCGAGCACGCCACAGGGGGTTGGAAGCTCACTCTCACCCTGCCGGTGAGGCGCACGCATGTCTATCTCGCCAAGTACATCGTGCTGGCGGGTGTGCTGGCGCTCACGAACCTCGTCTTCGGCGCGGCGTTCCTTGTGGCGGGCACGGTGGCGGGCATCCAGGGGGCAGTCCCGTACTCGACGATCGGCATGGCTCTCCTGTCCGGTTGGGTCGCCGTCCTGCCGCTCGCGGCATTGCAGCTGTGGGTCTCGAGCAGGTGGAAGAGCTTCGGAGCGGCGCTCGCGCTCAACGTGTGCCTGACCCTGCCGTCCATCTTCGCGGCGCAGTCTCGCACCATCGGACCGTGGTATCCGTGGGCCCAGCCGATGCTGGCGATGTCGTCCTCGGTGGCGCGGCGGGCAGGCGACAGCGTCTTCAACGTCTCACCGACGACGCTTTGGGTCGTGGTGGCAGGGGGCCTGATCGTCGCGATCGCGGGCGGCCTGTTCACGTTCACGCGGGCGGACATCCGGCAGTAGGAGCGGTTCCGGGAGGGGAGCGTTCCATGAGTGGAATGTCCACTCCCGGCACCGTGTGTGACTGGCGCCGGACGCTCTCACGGTATATAGTTCGCAGTTGGCTCGGCAGGCTCTGATGGCCTGTCGGGACTACGTATTGTCCGCCCCCGAGAAGACACATGACGGAAAGCAAAGCAACCGAGGCAACGACTCCGGACTGCAAGCATTTCGGACTGCGTGATCGGGGCCCTATGGAAGGGGCCGCACACAATGAGTGACATGGAACTGCAGGAAGTCTCGACTGTCGTCGACCAGACGCAGTACACCGACGAGGAGATGCACGCTCTCATCGACGGTACGATCACCGATTTCGACGACGGGGACCTTGTCTCCGGCGAAGTCGTGAAGGTAGAGCGTGACGAGGTCCTCCTCGACATCGGCTACAAGTCCGAGGGCGTCATCCCGGCACGCGAGCTGTCCATTCGTAAGGACGCCAACCCCGGCGATATCGTCAAGGTCGGCGACCATATCGAAGCACTCGTTCTCCAGAAGGAGGACAAGGACGGCCGTCTCATCCTGTCCAAGAAGCGTGCCGAGTACGAGCGCGCATGGGTTTCCGTCGAGGAGAAGTTCACCTCAGGCGAGAACGTCGAGGGCGAGGTCATCGAGGTCGTCAAGGGTGGACTCATCCTGGACATCGGCCTGCGCGGCTTCCTCCCCGCATCGCTCGTCGATCTCCGCCGCGTGAAGGACCTCGCCGCGTACCTCGGCCAGCGTCTCGACGCGCGTGTCATCGAGATGGACCGCAACCGCAACAACGTCGTCCTCTCGCGCCGCGTCGTGCTCGAAGAGGGCCGTAAGCACGAGCGTCAGGACATCCTGGTCAAGCTCCAGAAGGGCCAGATCCTCAAGGGCGCCGTTTCCTCGATCGTCGACTTCGGCGCATTCGTCGACCTTGGCGGCATCGACGGCCTGGTGCACATCTCCGAGCTGTCGTGGAGCCACGTCAACCATCCGTCCGAGGTCGTCGCGGTCGGCGATCAGGTCGAGGTCATGGTTCTCGATGTCGACATGAACCGCGAGCGCATCTCCCTGGGCCTCAAGCAGACCCAGGACGATCCGTGGAAGCAGCTCGTCCAGAGCTTCCCGGTCGGCACCATCGTCGAGGGCAAGGTCACGAAGCTTGTGCCGTTCGGCTCCTTCGTGGAGATCGGCGACGGCGTCGAGGGCCTCGTGCACATCTCCGAGATGGCCAAGGGCCATGTCGAGAAGCCCGAGGATGTCGTGACCGTCGGCCAGGAAGTCCACGTGAAGGTCATGGACGTGGACACCGATCGCCGCCGCATCTCGCTGTCGATCCGTGCCGCGAACGTCGATCTGGGTCTCCCGGATGCGCTCGAGGGCAAGGAGGGCTTCGAGGAGTCCGACGAATCCGCCGAGGGTACTGACGAGACCGTCGAGACGGTTGAAGCCGTCGAAGGCGCCGAGGTCGTCGCCGAGGCCGCCGATGAGACCGTCGAGGTTGCAGAGGTTGCGGAGACCGTCGTCGAGGAGCCGGTCGTTGAGGCCGAGCCCGTCGTCGAAGAGGCCGCTGCCGAGGCCGAGCCCGAGGTCGCGGTCGTCGAGACCGAGGACGCACCGGCCGCCGAGTAGGCGCCGCGCGCCACTGGCGCAGGATAGATCCGACCGGGGCCGGGCGGCCGCTCACGCGGGTGCCCGGCCCCGTCCATCGAACGGAGCTGGCCCATGTACGTTCTCGCAGTGACCGGCGGCATCGGGTCGGGCAAGACGACCGCAGCGCGCCTGCTGGGTGATCTCGGCGCGACGGTCATCGATCTCGACGACCTGGCTAAGCGCCTGACGGGCGTGGATGGTCCGCTGGTGGGCGAAGTGACCGCCGCGTTCGGCCCCGGGATCCTCGGAGCCGACGGTGGCGTCGACCACCGCGCGCTCGCCAAGATCGCCTTCGAGTCGCCCGAGTCCGCCCGCAAGCTCGACGCGATCGTCCATCCCGGCGTGTACGCCGCGGTGGCGGGCGCTCTCGACATGCTGCTCGAGGTGCCGGAGCCCCCTGCGGTCGTCGTGCTGGACATACCTCTGCTCGCCGAGGCTCCTGAGTTCTTCGACCTCGTCGACGGCGTCCTGGTCGTCTCCGCTGACGAGGACTCCCGTCTGGCGCGTCTCGTGAGCCGGGGTATGAGCGAGGCGGACGTCCACGCACGCATGGCCTGTCAGGTGTCGGACGCCGAGCGCCGCGACATCGCCGACTACGTCGTCGAGAACGACGGGACAGTCACCAAGTTCGAGTCCGAGTTGGCCTACTTCTGGGACTCCGAGTTGGCGAATCGTGGTTCGTGAGCACCCGCTGTCATGGCACCGTCTGCTGCCGCTCCTCGCCGTGGCCGTTCTCGCCGTGGTCGCGGTCGCTGCCGCCTACGGACCCGTGTGGTACCAGCGGCTGTACCATCCGCTCGGACACGAGGCGCTGATCGTCCGGTACGCGAAGGCGAACCGCATCGATCCGTATCTGGTGGCAGCGGTCATCAACACAGAATCGGGGTTCCGGGAGGGTGTCGTGTCGTCGGCCGGGGCGGTGGGCCTCATGCAGGTCAAGCCGTCGACCGCCGTCGCCGTGGCACGCGCCGCGGGGATCAGGGACGAGATGACCACCGAGGCCCTCTCCACCGCCGCTCTCAACATCCGGATCGGGACCGCGTACCTGGCCGAGTTGATCGCCCGCTACGACGGGGACGTGCCGCTGGCGCTCGCCGCCTACAACGCCGGGCTCGGCAACGCCGACCGCTGGGCGAAGGAGGCGCGTCTCGCCAAGCGCCCGTTCTCCGAGTCGATCGCGTTCCCTGAGACCGCGCGCTACGTGGACGAGGTCGTCGCGCAGGAGAAGGCGTACCGCTCGCTGTATCCCGATGCGTTCGCGAGTGCCCTGAAGTAGGATCGTAGCGGCCACGCCTGCGAGAGGAGGACCCTGATGAGCAACGAACTGCGTGTCGTCTCGCCGTACGAGCCCGCGGGGGACCAGCCCGCGGCGATCGCCAAGCTCGCAGCGGGAGTGCGCGATGGCCTGCGCTACCAGACGCTGCTGGGCGTCACGGGGTCGGGCAAGACCTTCACGATGGCCAAGACGATCGAGGCGGTCCAGAAGCCGACGCTCGTCATGGCGCCGAACAAGACCCTCGCCGCGCAGCTGGCCTCGGAGTTCGCCGATCTCATGCCGAACAACTCCGTCGTCTACTTCGTGTCGTACTACGACTACTACCAGCCGGAGGCGTACGTTCCCTCGACCGACACCTTCATCGAGAAGGACTCCTCGATCAACGAGGAGGTCGAGAAGCTCCGGCACGCGGCCACGGCCGCGCTCCTGTCGCGTCGCGACGTCGTCGTGGTCGCCTCGGTCAGCTGCATCTACGGCATCGGCAGCCCCGAGGACTACGCGGGGCAGGCGGCGTTCGTCTCGGTGGGGACCGAGATGGACCGCGACGCCCTGATCCGCGGGCTCATCGACATCCAGTACGACCGCAACGACTTCGACCTGGTGCGCGGCGCGTTCCGAGTCCGGGGCGACGTGCTCGACGTCTTCCCGCCCTACGCCGACCATCCGCTGCGCATCGAGTTCTTCGGCGATGAGATCGAGTCGATCGTCGAGGTCGACCCGGTGACCGGTGAGGCGCTGACCAAGCTCGAGTCCGTGCCGATCTGGCCCGCGACCCACTACGTGACGGTTCCGGAGCGGCTCAGCGAGGCGGTCACCGGGATCCGGGCGGAGTTGCAGGAGCGCCTCGCCCAGTTCAAGAGCGAGGGCAAGCTGCTCGAGGCGCAGCGTCTCGAGATGCGGGCCACCTACGATCTCGAGATGATCGAGACGCTGGGATTCACCTCCGGCATCGAGAACTACTCGCGCCACCTCGACGGCCGGAAGCCCGGTGAGCCGCCGCACTGCCTGATCGACTACTTCCCCAAGGACTTCCTCTGCATGATCGACGAGAGCCACGTCACCATCCCGCAGATCCGTGGCATGTACGAGGGCGACCGCAGTCGCAAGTTGACGCTTGTGGAGCACGGGTTCCGGCTGCCGAGCGCGCTCGACAACCGGCCGCTGAGGTTCGACGAGTTCGAGCAGCGGGTCCCTCAGTTCGTGTACGTGTCCGCCACGCCCGGTGACTATGAGCTCGGTGTATCCAAGCCGTACATCGTGGAGCAGATCATCCGCCCGACCGGTCTCGTGGACCCGCAGATCGAGGTCCGCCCCACCAAGGGCCAGATCGACGACATCGTGCACGAGGTTCGCGTGCACGCCGAGAACGACGAGCGTGTGCTCGTCACCACGCTCACCAAGAAGATGGCCGAGGACCTCACCGACTACCTCACCGAGCAGGGACTCCGCGTCCGCTACCTGCATGCCGACATTGCCACGTTCGATCGCGTCGACATCCTGCGCGACCTGCGCGCCGGCGTGTTTGACTGCCTCGTCGGCATCAACCTGCTGCGTGAGGGCCTCGATCTCCCGGAGGTCTCGCTCGTGGCGATCCTCGATGCGGACAAGTCCGGCTTCCTGCGCAACTACCGCTCACTCATCCAGACCATCGGCCGCGCGTCACGCAACGTGTCGGGCAAGGTGATCATGTACGCGGAGAACGTGACCGAGGCGATGAGCAGCGCGATCGACGAGACCAACCGCCGCCGCGCCATCCAGGTCGCGTACAACACCGAGCACGGCATCGAGCCTCAGACGATCCGTAAGGCGATCCACGCCATCGTCGACTACGCCCGCTCGGGTGAAGGGGAGGCCGTCGCCGCCGACGTGGTCGCCAAGGAGCTCTCCGGCCTTCCGCGCGACGAGGTGATGCGCCTGCTCGCCTCCCTCGAGGAGGACATGACGAGCGCGTCGGAGAACCTCGACTTCGAGTCCGCTGCCCGGCTGCGCGACCAGATCGTGCGGCTGCGTGCACAGGTCGAGCGCTCCAGCGAGGACGAGGTGCTCGGCCGGCTCAAGGCCGGTGCGCGCAAGGGCTCGGCGTACGGTCGTCGCAAGAAGCGGTAGACGCCGGCCTACGGGAAGAAGATCTGTTCGACCTTCGTGACGGTCGTCCCGGCTTTCACGGTCACGTAGTAGTAGCCGTGCGCCCATTCGTCTTGCGGGTGAGTCCCTCCGGGCATGACGTCCATGAACTGCCCGACGGTGAGCTTCTTCTTCGCCGTCGCATCGGCGCCGGCCCAGCCCAGGACCGTGATCGAGGCCGTTGCCGGGAGCGAGAAGGTCCGGAGCTTCGTGCTGGTGTTCGCGATGAAGTAGTCGTTGGGCGGGGGAGACTCCTCGCCGGCGGCGGTCGCGGCATCGGCGGCCGCCTTGCCCGTCAGGATCTGGACGTAGTCGACGGCGATCCGGTATTCCTTCGAGGAGATCTTGGTCACCTTGGTGACCAGAGTCGGCTCGCGGACCGTCTTCGGCGTGGGGGTGGCGACGACTGTGCTCGTGGGGACGATCGGGCCGGTCGCCTCGACCGCGGGCGTGGGGATGACGGCAGGCGCGACGGTGGACGTCGGGACCGGGACCGGGGCCGGGGTCGACGACCGCGACCTGGTGGCGAACCACACGATCGACGCCGCAAGTAGTGCGACGGCGATGGCTGCGACGACGAACACCCAGATCGGGATCTTGCGGCGGCGGGGAGGTATGCCGCCCTGAGTGGCGGTCCTCGGTGGCCCGTCCGGACCCGCCGGGGGAAGTACGGCTGTGGTCCCGAGATCCTGCGGTCGGTCGCTCATCACGGACCCTCTCTCCGTCGTGGCGCCCCGAAGGTCGCCTCACACCCGGAGTGTAGCGCTCCGCTTGCTTCGCCGCGCGTGATGGGGTAAACCTGTCATATGAGCAACCATTCAGATGAAGTCATGCAGGACCGGGGCGAGTGCGCGGCCCGCATCGTCGATGCGGGCGCGGTCTCCCGCGTCTCGAACGCACTGCCGGCTGTGGCCGCACAGTCGCGCGTGGCCGACATATTCCGGGCGCTGGCCGACCCGACACGGATGCGTCTGCTGCTCGCCCTCTCCGAAGATGCGCTGTGCGTGTGCGACCTTGCGGAGATAGTCGACGTCAGCGAGTCAGGGGTGTCCCATCAGCTCCGTACGCTGCGCGACCTGCACCTTGTCGCCTTCGAGCGGGACGGGAAGCGCGCGGTCTATCGGCTCGCCGACGAGCACGTGCGCGACCTTCTCGCCATCGGCCTTGCCCACGCGGAAGAGGGGCCGGCGCGATGAGCGGCGCATCCGCATACGCGCGCTGGCGGGTCGTCGGGCTCGATTGACCCGATTGCACGCGGACCGTGGAGGCGTCCGTGCAGCATGTCGATGGTGTGATCTCGGCCGACCTGAGCTTCCCGTCGGGCGTTCTCGCGCTGGAGTACGACCCGACGCGCGACCCTCGCGAGAAGGTCGCCGCCGCCGTGCGCGCCGCGGGTCACACCCTCGAGACGGACGCAGGGGAGCCCGCGAGCGAGGCGACTCCCTCCTGGTGGCAGTCGCACGGGCACGCGTCCATGCTCGCCGCGAGCGGGATCCTGGTGGCGGCCGGCTACGCGACGCAATGGACGGGGCATCACGGTGTGGCCGTCGTCGCATTCGTCATCGCGATCGTTGCGGGCGGGTCGGTGACCGTTCGGCGCGCTTGGACCTCGCTGCGTGTGGTGAGACTCGACATGAACGTCCTGATGTCGCTCGCGGTGGTCGGTGCCATGGCCCTGGGCGACTTCGCGGAGGCCGCGACGATCATCTTCCTGTTCGCGTTCGGCCAGCTCCTCGAAAGCCGCGCACTCGAGCGTACCCGTCGCTCCGTCCGCGACCTGATCGGCCTCGCGCCGGTGCTGGCGCGGATCCGCCGGCACGGGATCGAGCTCAAGGTCGGGATCGCGGAGGCTGTGACCGGGGACCTGCTCATCGTGAAGCCGGGCGAGCGCATCGCGCTCGATGGTGTGGTGCGGACCGGGGCGACCGCTGTCGATGAGGCGCCCGTGACCGGTGAGAGCGTGCCGGTCGACAAGGCTCCGGGTGACCATGTATTCGCCGGCTCCCTCAACGTGAACGGTCTGATCGAGGTCGAGGTCACCAGTGTGCAGGCGGACTCGACACTTGCGCGCCTCGTCCACCTCGTCGAGGAGGCACAGTCACAGCGCGCGCCGTCACAGCGGCTCGTCGACTCCTTCACGAGGTACTACACGCCGATCGTGGTCGTCGGCGCCGTGCTGGTCGCCGTGCTCCCACCGCTGTTCGGCCTCGGAACGTGGGTCGAGTGGGCGTATCGCTCGCTGGTGGTGCTCGTCGTGTCGTGCCCGTGCGCGCTCGTCATATCCACACCGGTGGCCATCGTCTCGGCGATCACGCGGGCGAGCCGTGACGGCGTGCTCGTCAAGGGCGGTGTGCACCTGGAGACCGCCGCGCGGGTGCGGGTCGTGGCGTTCGACAAGACGGGCACGCTGACGTGCGGCCGCCCCGAGGTCACCGACGTCGACCCCTTCGGCGACGGCGACGCTTCGCGCGTACTGCGGATCGCGGCCGCGCTCGAGGCCGGGTCGAACCATCCCGTCGCCGAGGCGGTGTTGCGTGCTGAGGGCAGCGAGGCCGGGGAGCGTGCGGCCATCGGCCTCGAGGACATCGCGGGTCGGGGAGTACGCGCCGAGGTGGAGGGTGTCGCGTACTCGATCGGCAGTCCGTTGCTGGCCGGGGAGGCGGGCGCGCTCACCGAGGACGTGGCCGCGCGCATCGGAGCGCTCGAGTCCGCGGGAAAGACCGTCCTGGTGTTGCTGCAGGCGGATGTGGTCATCGGGCTGATCGGGGTCGCCGACGACGTTCGTCCCGAGGCGTCGGCGGTCGTGCGCCGCCTGCGCGACGGGGGGATCGCGCACGTCGTCATGCTCACCGGTGACAACGAGCGGACCGCCGCGGCGGTCGCCGGACACGCCGGGCTCTCCGAGTACCGCGCCCGGCTGCTCCCCGAGCAGAAGATGGATGCGATCCGCGACCTGCAGCGTTCGGGCGGCGTCGTCGCGATGGTGGGGGATGGCGTCAACGACGCCCCTGCGCTCGCTTTGGCCGACCTCGGGATCGCGATGGGCGCCGCAGGATCGGACACCGCCCTCGAGACCGCGGACGTGGCGCTCATGGCGCCGAACCTCCACGCGCTTCCCGGCTTCTTCGCGCTCGGACGGCGCACCGTGGCCATCATCCGCGCCAACGTCGCGTTCTCGGTGGTAACGAAGGCGATCGTGCTGGTGATGGCCGTGTTCGGCTATGCGCCGCTGTGGCTCGCGGTCTTCGCCGACATGGGTGTGTCGCTGCTGGTCACGCTCAACGGGCTCAGGCTGCTGCGTACGCGCGCCTAGACAACCGTTCGTCAACGTAATTGCCCCGTTCGTCACATTGATTGGGCATTGAAATGCCGTTCATCTAATACGCCGTGTGCTATATAACATATTGCGTAATAGTTAGATGAGCGGATGGATGGTCCCGGTCGGGGGATGGGGCGAGGGGTATGCCGGATATGTACTTCGTTGCCTGGTGGATGTCGGCGCTGGCTCTCTTGTGGGCCTTCTGCGGACTGCCGTTCTGGCTGGCGCTGGCAGCGGTCACCTACTTCTCGAGCCGGCGCAGTCGCGCGGCGTTCGCCGACACCCGGGAGCAGACCGGGATGGCCGATCCTCAGGTGACGCGGTACGCGCAGCCCGTGAAGATCGCAGCGGCCATCACGGCAGGAGCGCTGTGCCTGGGCGTCATCGTGATCGGCTTGGGCATCGTTCTGCCGGGTCGTGGCCCGGTGCCCATGGGCCTGCTCAGCGCTGGAACCTCTCTGCTGTGGTCGGTGCCCGCCATGTCTGCGGGGCTTGCGACGCTCTTCATCGCCTCGATCTGTGAGATCCGGAGAGGGGATCTGGTAGCCGGTCGTGACAGCGCGATCGCATACACGCTCACAACAGGGATACAGGCCGCTCTCCTGGTCTGTGCTCTGGTGGCCGCAGGTGGCCACGTCCAACTACTGTGACGATCATTCGAACCGAGGTGGAGGGGCCATGGAATTCGCAGTCGGCATCGGTGAACTGTTGTACGTGCTGAGCCTGTTCTGGATCGCGATCAGCCTACCGTTGTGGGTCGGTCTCGGCATCGCGACATACCTGGGCGACAGGCGGTCGCGTCATGAGGCATCGGGGATCGGATGTGATCCCGGTGACCGGTCCGGTGGGGTGACTCGGCTCGGCCGTACGGCGATGGTCCTGGCGCTCGGGACCGTCGCCCTGATCGTGGTGTTCTTCGCCGTGTTCTCGGTCCTCTCAACGCAGGGCGACCAGAGCGCGATCCTGCTGCCGCTGCTTTTGGCGGTCCTCGCCTTGCTGCTCCTAGCGGATGCGATGAGCATCGGCCTCGCGGTCGTTCTTGTGGCCGTGATGCGCGACGTGGCCGCCGAGCGTCGCGTCGCCGGAAGGGAGACGCTGATCGCCTATCTGACGATCACTGCGGCCTCCGCGGTCCTCTTGGGCGCGGCGCTGCTTTCTCACGCATTCCGGTGGATCGTGTGATCGCCCGCAAGGGATTTGAGGGAATCGAGTGTGCAGGGTTGAAGCGAGCGAGAGGGCGTGACGAGAATGGCAGCGTTTGATCCGATGAAGTTCTTCGCACTGTGGATGTTCACGCACGATCAGGCCGACGACCTCATGGTGCAGTCCGTTGCACGCGGCCAGGCGGTCGCGGGCGAAGGGATGTCCGGCGGGCCCGACGCATTCACCGATGGGTTCATGGCGATGGTCGCCGAGGAGAAGGCGCGCCTCAAGGAGCAGATCGCCACAGGCGGAGCCGGCCCGGCCGAGGATGCCGGCGATGAGCGTCTCGACGAGGTCAGGTTCGAGGTCGCGGAGCTTCGCGGGCGCCTCGACCAGATGCAGACCACTCTCGACGTCATCGCCTCACACCTCGGCGCGACGGGGGCGCACTAGCCATGACCGCCCGATCAGGGCACGTCACGCGGACTCTCGTGCGGCACTTCGTCGCCGGGATCGTGCGCGCGCGCTTCGGCCTGGCGCCGACGAGCGTCCGTCGGACCGTCTTCGCACAGGAGTGGCGGCGGGCGTTCGAGGAGCTTGGTGGCGCCTTCATCAAGCTCGGCCAGATGATCTCGGTGCGGCCGGACGAGTTCGGCGACGAGCTCGCCGGTGAGATGGAGCGGCTGCGCGACCGGGTGGCCCCGGTGCCGTTCGAGAAGCTCGTTCCGGTGATCGAGGGCGGGCTCGGAGCGCCGCTCTCCGAGTTGTTCGCGACCATCGATCCGACGCCGCTCGCGACCGCTTCGATCGCGCAGGTGCACGCCGCGACGCTGCACTCGGCGTATCGGCCGGTGTGGGGCGACGAGTTGCCCGCCGGCGCCGAGGTGGTCATCAAGGTGATCCGCCCGGGCGCGGCGGCGGCGCTCAACGGTGATATCGCGGAGGCGTGGAGGCTCGCCGCGAACCCGATCGTGCGCCGTACCTTGCGCGGCATCGATGTGAGTTCGCTTCTGCAGGAGTTCGAGCAGTCGGTGGCGCGCGAACTCGACCTGCGTGTCGAGGGCAGGGTCGCCGACCGCTTCGCCTTCGACTTCCGGCCCGACCCGCAGATCGTCGTCCCGCGGATCGTGTGGCCGCGGACATCGCCGCAGGTGCTCACCATGGAGCGGATGTACGGCTGGCGTCTCTCGGAGCTCGACGAGGCGGAGCTGGCCGGCGTCGACGCGCACGGGCTTGCCGTTCACGGGGCCACGGCGTTCATGCGCCAGGTCATGCTCTACGGCCGCTATCACGCCGATCTGCACCCGTCGAATCTCTTCGTGACGCCCGACGGCCGCATCGCGTATCTGGATTTCGGGATCGTCGGGCACCTGACCGATGCCGAGCGCGGTGACATCGCGCAGGTGCTGGCCGGATTCGTGTACCGCGACGCAGACCGCGCGTTGCGCTACTCCGCGAACCTCGGGGTCATCGTGCCGCCGGAGAAGGTCGCCACGGTCCGGCGCGAGCTCGGGGAGCTGCTCGACGCCACGATGGGTGGGGGGAGCACCGATTTCCGGCACTTCGGTTTCGGGTTCCTCGGACTCCTGCGTCGGAATGGGATCGGGATCCCGGGCGGCTACGGATTGCTCGTGAAGTCGCTCGCGACGGTCGAGGGCGTGGCTCGGCGTCTTTACCCCGACATCGACATCATGGAGGTGGCGCGCCCGTTCGTGACGCGGATGATCGGCGAGAGTATCGGGAGCCCTGCGAAGCTCCAGGAACGGCTGCCCGCCGTATGGCGCGCAGCGATGCGTGAGCTGCTGGCATAAGCCGCTTCGGCGGCGATGACGTAGGGGGAGTGGTCGCGGTGAGTGGCGAGAAGCGTTCGAACGGCGTTCCGGAGATATACAGTCTGCTGCTCGGCGGGCTGATGGCATCGTTCGTGGCCGTGATCGTGTTCACGTGGATGGTCGACACCAGCGGTTTGGGGGGCAACCCCGGTCTGTCTCCCGTGCTGACGGGCCTGACGGCCGCAGGAGTCCTCATGGTCGCCGGCATGATCATCAACGATCGGATGCCCTGGTTGACGGGTGGGTTCCTCTTCGCCAGCGGGTTCACGGCGCTGTGGAGTGTGGCCTTGTCGTTCACGGCCGAACCCAAGTGGCTCATCGTTCTGGCACTGGGCGTCGCGATCGCGATGGCCGTTGCGCTCGGACGGTGGCGGTTCGGGCGGTCGACGCAGGATCAGCCCGGTATCCTCCCGAGCCCGACCATGCCGATCGCCAGCAGCACCAACACCGTCACCGAGTCGAGCCCGATCCTGAAGTAGTTCTTCTCCGGGCGAACGTGGCCCAGAGCCATCCGTTCGCCAGCGTGCTCATCGGCCGCGCGCCTCTTCGGAGAGCGTCTCGTTGAGCGAGCCCGTGCGGTATCCGTCCAGGTCGAGGGCCGCATAGGTGAAGCCGGCGGCCTTGAGTGCGGCGGACACCGCCGTGCGCTCGGCGAACGCGCGCTCCAGCTCGTCAGGGGCGATCTCGAGGCGGGCGACGTCTCCGTGCGCGCGTACGCGCGTCTGGACGAACCCGAGCGCTCGCAGCCCGTCCTCGGCCGCGCCCACGCGGTCGAGGCCCGCGACGTCGATCACCGTCCCGTACGGGAAACGCGAGGCGAGGCAGGCCATCGAGGGCTTGTCGGCGGTCGGCAGGCCGAGCATGCGCGAGATGTCGCGGATGTCCTGTTTGGTGAGGCCGACTTCCTGCAGCGGGCTGACCACGCCCAGTTCCAGGGCCGCCCGGTGTCCCGGCCGGTGGTCGGACGCATCGTCCGCGTTGTTGCCGTCCGCCACGTGCATCAGGTCGCGAGAGTCCGCGACCCCGCGCAGCATCCCGAAGAGTTCCTGCTTGCAGTAGTAGCAGCGGTCGGACGGGTTGGACGCGAAGCGCGGGTCGGCGAGCTCGTCGGTCTCGACCTCGAACAGGTCGAGACCGAGCTCCGCGGCCGTCGCCTTGGCGGCCTCGATCTCGGTGCGCGGGTAGGTCGCCGAGGATGCGAGGACGGCGAGTGTGCGTCCCGGCAGCGCCTCGCGCGCGGCGACGGCAAGCAGCGTCGAATCGACGCCCCCGGAGTACGCCACGAGCACGCTGTCGAGTTCGCGCAGCCGGTCGAGGAGGCGGTTGTACGCCTCGGTCGCACTCACGGGCGTTCCGCGTCGGGGTGCCACGCGCACTCGTTGCCGTTGCCCGTGTAGCGCGCTGCGACGTACAGCAGGTCGCTTGCCCGGTTGAGGAAGGCGAGGACCATCGGGTCCACCGTATCGGTGGAGTTCAGGCGCACCGCTTCCCGTTCGGCGCGACGCATCACCGCGCGCGCCACGTGCAGCCGCGCGGAGACCTCGTCGCAGCCGGGAAGTGTGAAGCCCCACGACCCGAGGCGGGCAGAGTAGCGGTCGATGACCGCCTCGAGCGCGGTCACGTCCTGTGCGTCGATGCGCGGCCCGTTCGGGGAGGTCGTCGGACCCGGCAGGCACGCGCCGCAGTTGAACAGCCGGTGCTGGATGAACCCGAGCGCCGCATCGAGCCCGCTGTCCAAGACGCTGACGCGTGCCAGCCCGATCAGGCAGTTGGCTTCATCGAGCGCGCCGTACAGGGCGATGCGGGGATCGTCCTTACCGACTCTCGTTCCATCCGGGAGAGACGTCGCGCCTGCGTCTCCGGACTTCGTATAGATGGTGGCCATGCACGGCTCCTCGGACGCGGATGTGGGTACGCATGGCTATGGTACCCGTCGCGGTGCGCAGAAGCGGGGTCAGGCGCACTCCCGTATATGCATAGCGAGGTGCCCGAGTACGCCGGGGTCGTCCACGGGCTCCCCGAACGTGTCGGTCACGTGGAAGACGTCGTGCGCGACGCCGTCCTTCGTCATCGCCCGCGCCCAGCGGATCTGCAGCCCGGTCCGGGCGAAGGCCTGTGCGAGGTCGTAGAGGAGTCCGATCCGGTCCGCCGCGCGGACCCGGACCTCGGTCGCGTACGCGCCTGTCGCGCCCGCCTCGACGTGCAGCCGATGGCGTGCGGCCGTCGGGTAGTGGCGCTGCCGTTCGAAGATGCGCGCAGCGAGGCCCGTCGGGTCCGTGAACGCACCCTGCAGGTGGCGTTCGAAGGCGGCCCAGGTCGCGGTGTCGACGACCGCCAGCGTGTCGGACCGCACCACGAAGACGTCGATCGCCACCCCGTCGTGAGCGTCGTACGCGTCGGCGCCCATGATGTCCAGGCCGGAGAGCGTGAGCGCCCCGCACAGGGCGGCAAAGAGTCCGGGCCGGTCGAAGGCCGCGACGCTGACGCGCCAACTCTCCGGGGTGGGACCGCTGCCGACGAACACGCCGAAGCCGTCCCGGACCCCTCCGGCTGCAACGCCGGTCACGAGCTTCGCGTGGTGGACGACATCGCTTGCGGCGGTGGCCGCCAGGTAGCGCAGCGAGGCGCGTCGCGTGAAGGCGATCGCCGCCGCACCGGCCGCCTCTGCGCCGAGCGATGCGAGCGCATCGGCGCGCACCGCCTCCGCGTGCCCGACGATTCCTGCTCCGGCGACCTCGTCCGACAGCGCCGCCTTCAGGCGGTCCGTCAGCTCGCCCACCAGCGCCGCATGCCATGCCGTCCAGGAGCCCGGTCCCGTCGCGAGTGAGTCCGCCTCCGTGAGCAGGTACAGCGCATCGACCGCGGCCGGTCCGGGCAGGTGGGAGGCCGCGCGCAGAAGGACGTCTTCGTCGTGGATGTCCTGTCCGAACGCGATCTGCGGAAGGAGCAGGTGTTCGCGGACGAGGTGCGCGGCCTCCCGCGCCTGTTCCAGGTCCAGTCCGAACCGGCCACCGAGCGTCTCGACGACCGCCGCGCCGCGACGGGCGTGGCCGGGGGCGCGCTGCGTCTTGCCGACGTCGTGCAAGAGTGCGGCGAGCTGCAATGGGCGCATGTCGGCGGTGGCGGAGTCCGCCCGCGCCGCTTCGGGGAGGGCGGAGAGTCCCGAGACGAGCGTTGCGGTGCGCAGGCAGTGTTCTCCGACGGTGTAGCGGTGCGACAGCGCGGGCCTCCGGACCGTCATCAGCTCACCGAACGCGGGAGCGAGGTCGTCGAGCAGTCCGGACCACGCGGCCTCTTCGAGGGCGGGGAGGGCTGCCTCGCCGGCGTCGAGGAGCGCGAACAGCTCCGGACCGTCGAGCGGGACCGGCTCCCGGCCCGAGTGCGGGTCGAACCGCGTGAGACGGTCCGCGACGCGACCGCGCACGCGCAGCAGGAGGTGATGTGCGGTCGCGAGGGCGCGCTGGATGTCTTCGGCGTCGATCTCCGACTCGGCCGCGAGTTCGAGTGTCATGAGCGAGGTGGGTCGCGGGGACAGGCGGTGCAACGCCCAGCGCGCCTCGGTGATCGTCGAAGCGGCGCAGGCCAGCCGATGAGGTTCGTCCGCCTCAAGGAGCCCCACATCCGCGAGCGCGCCCGGTCCGACTGAGGGCGCCCCGGCCAGCACGCCGCCGAGCCAGACCAGTTCGTCAAGATCGCGCTGACCGCCCGCGCCGGTCTTGAGGTCGGGTTCCAGCAGATACGGCGACCCGGGACGAGGGCGCTGTGCCAGTTCTCGCGCGAGCGCGCGCGCGTGCTTGCGGGCGCCGGAGGCCACGTCTCCCAGAAGCCGCTCGCCGAGGGCGCGATCGCCGCACAGGGTGCGGCCGGTCAGCGTCGCCGTGAGCGTCTGCAGGTCACCCCGGCACGCGCGTTCGTGGTCCCGCAGCGTCCGCACCTGATGCCCGACGATGAGCCCCGCGTCCCACAGCGGGTAGAGCACGTCGCGCAACGCCGTGCGCAGCTCCGCCGGCGGAGCGTCCGCGACGATCAGGAGGTCGAGGTCGGAGTGGGGGAGCAGCCGCTGCGCTCCCCAGCCCCCGAGCGCGAGCACCACCCATGGGGAACCGAGTGCGGACAGGGCCGTCTCCGCGAGTGCGGTGACGGCCCTGTCCGAGAGGTCGCTGAGCGCGCGAGCGGCCTCAGGCCCCGGGGTCGCCGAGGTGATGAGTGTCTCCCGCTGCTGCAGGAACTCGGCGACGCCTGCGATCGGCATGTCTAGAGCGCGTCGTCGCCGCGCTCGCCGGTGCGGATGCGCACGGCGCCGATGCAGTCGAACGTGAACACCTTGCCGTCGCCGATCTTGTCGGTCCGGGCCGCATCCACGATCGCCTGCTCGACCTTCGGCGCCAGGTCGTCGTCGACCACGATCTCGATCTTCGTCTTCGGGACGAAGTCGATCGTGTACTCGCTGCCACGGTAGATCTCGGTGTGGCCCTTCTGGCGGCCGAAGCCCTTGACCTCGTAGGCCGTCATGCCGGTGACGCCGAGCGCGTGCAACGCTTCTTTGACCTCGTCCAGCTTGTGCGGCTTGATGATCGCTTCGATCTTTTTCATGACGCGCTCCTCGTCCAAGGCTTCCTAGAACTCGTACCCGGTCTCCGCGTGCTCTCCGATGTCGAGGCCGACCGTCTCGGTCTCTGCATCGACGCGTATGCCCATCGTAGAGTCGAGAAGTTTCAGGATGATGAATGACACAGTGAATGAGAACGCGATCGTGGCTCCCACGCCGACCAGCTGCTTGCCCAGCAGCGCGAATCCGCCCCCGAACAACAACCCGTTCGCTCCGGCGGAGTTGACCGCGAGACTCGCGAACACACCGGTCAGGATGGCGCCGGTGGTGCCGCCGACTCCGTGTACGCCCACCACGTCGAGTGCGTCGTCGAAGCCGAAGCGCGATTTCAGGCGCAGCCCGAAGTAGCACAGCAGGCCGGTGATCGCGCCGATCGCCAATGCGGGCATCGGGCCGACGAAGCCTGCAGCCGGTGTGATGCCGACGAGTCCCGCGACCGCACCGGAGGCCGCGCCGAGCACCGTGGGTTTGTGGCCACCGAGGACCTCGGCGAGAGTCCAGGCGAGCATTCCCGCAGCAGCCGAGAGGTTGGTGGCCATGAATGCCGAGCCCGCCAGCTGACCGGAGCCGAGTGCGGAGCCCGCGTTGAACCCGAACCAGCCGAACCACAGGATCCCCGCACCTAGGACGGACATCGGGATGTTGTGGGGTCGCATCTCCTCGGTCCCGTGACCCCGGCGCTTGCCGAGTACGATCGCGGCCGCCAGCGCGGCGGCGGCCGATGCGATGTGCACGACGGTGCCGCCGGCGAAGTCGAGCGCGCCGAGTCTCATGAGCCATCCGCCGCCCCATACCCAGTGGGCGAGCGGGCTGTAGACCAGCACCGCCCACAGCGCCGCGAAGATGACGTAGGCCTTGAACTTCATGCGCTCGGCGACCGCCCCGGTGATCAGCCCCACGGTGATGATCGCAAACATGCCCTGGTACATCGCGAACACGCTCGTCGGGATCGCAGACGTGCCCGTTCCCGTGACGGCGCCGAGAACTCCGGAGAGTCCGGCGAAGTCGAGTCCGCCGATGACTCCTCCGACGTCCCGTCCGAAGGCGAGCGTGTAGCCGATCACCGCCCAGATCACGGAGACCAGCCCCATTGCGAACAGCGAGTGCATCGTGGAGGAGAGCACGTTCTTACTGCGCACCATACCCGCGTAGAACAGCGCGAGCCCGGGCGTCATGAACAAGACCATCGCGGCGGACACGAGCATCCAGGCGGTCGAACCGGTATCGATCGCGGGCATCCGTCGGCTCCTTTCCAGCGGGCAGCGGGATCCGCCTCAGCGGCCCTTCGTGTTCGCATCGTGCGGCCTGGTTGTTTCGCCCGTGTTTCCACGGGATTTCACGGAGAGCGTTCTCGAAAAGAGGACGAAACAAACACGTCTTATGCTATACGAACACGTGTTCGTATATGATGCGGTAGTAGAATGGAGGTTCGGTGGAAATCACTCCGCCGAGCGCATGGCAAGATCCGCTATCCGCGAAAGTGAGCACCGAAGCGATGTCTCTCGATTTCATCTCGATCCGTGGCGCCCGCGAGCACAACCTCCGCGGGTTCGACCTCGATATCCCGCGTGACAAGCTCGTCGTGATCACCGGTCTGTCCGGCTCCGGCAAGTCTTCGCTCGCGTTCGACACGATCTATGCGGAGGGCCAGCGTCGCTACGTCGAGTCGCTGTCCGCCTACGCGCGCCAGTTCCTCGGGCAGATGCAGAAGCCCGATGTGGACCACATCGAGGGGCTGTCGCCCGCGGTCTCGATCGACCAGAAGACCACGAGCCGCAACCCGCGCTCGACGGTGGGCACGGTCACCGAGATCTATGACTACCTGCGCCTGCTCTACGCGCGTGTCGGCATCCCTCACTGCCCGAAGTGCGGGCGCGTCATCGAGCGCCAGACGCCGCAGCAGATCGTCGACCGCATCCTCGAGCTGCCGCAGGGCACCAAGTTCCAGGTGCTCGCGCCCGTCGTGAAGGGGCGCAAGGGCGAGTTCGGGAAGCTGCTCGAGGACCTCAAGAAGGAGGGCTTCACGCGCGTTCGCGTGGACCGTGAGGTCAAGGGTCTCGACGAGGAGATAACCCTCGACAAGAAGTACAAGCATGACATCGAGGTCGTGGTCGACCGCCTTGTGATGAAGGACGGACTGGTTGGGCGTCTCGCCGACTCGGTCGAGATGGCGCTGCGCCTGGCGGGCGGCACGCTGTTGGTCGCGCCCGAGGACGCCGACGAGATCTCGTTCTCCCAGGCGTACGCCTGTCCGGTGCACGGCGTCAGCATGGAGGAGCCGCAGCCGCGCGACTTCTCGTTCAACGGTCCGTACGGCGCCTGCCCGGACTGCATGGGCCTCGGCTCGCGCCTCGAGCCGGACCCGGACCTCATCGTCCCCGACGGCTCGATGTCGCTGCTCGAGGGTGCGCTCAAGCCGTTCTCGGGCGGCATGAACTACTACCCGCAGCTCATAGCCGCGGTAGCGCAGCACTTCGACGTCTCCGTCGACACGTCCTGGAACGACCTGCCCAAGAACGTCCGGGACGCGCTGCTCTACGGGCTCGGCGAGGAGCGCATCCGCATCGACTATCACACGCGTGACGGCCGTGAGACCCACTGGTTCTCCAAGTGGGAGGGTGCCGTCAACGCCGTGTTCCGGCGCTATGAGGAGACCGAGTCCGAGGGCAGCAAGGAGAAGCTCGAGGAGTACATGGCGGTCATCCCGTGCGCCACGTGCCATGGAGCCCGCCTCAAGCCCGAGATCCTCGCCGTCACGTTCGGTGGCAAGAACATCGCCGAATGCACGATGCTGTCGGCGAAGGACTCGCTCGACTTCTTCAACGGCGTCGAGCTCAACGACCGCGAGGAGCAGATCGGCCGGCGCGTCATCAAGGAGATCGTCGAGCGGCTGAAGTTCCTTGTGGACGTCGGCCTCGACTACCTCACGCTCGAGCGCGGTACCGCGACCCTGTCGGGCGGCGAAGCGCAGCGCATCCGGCTCGCCACGCAGATCGGCAGCGGGCTGATGGGTGTTCTCTACATCCTCGATGAGCCATCGATCGGGCTGCACCAGCGCGACAACGCGCGGCTCATCGCGACGATGGAGCGCCTGCGCGACCTCGGCAACACCGTGATCATCGTGGAGCACGACGAGGAGACGATCCGCGCCGCGGACTTCGTGGTCGACATGGGCCCGGGCGCCGGCGAGCATGGCGGCGACATCGTGTGCCTCGGCACGACCAAGGACCTGCTGGCCTGCCCCGAGTCGCTTACCGGTGCCTACCTGTCGGGCGCGCGCTCGATCCCGGTGCCGGAGACCCGGCGCCCTGCCGGGGGCAGCGCGATCCGCATCTTCGGCGCAGCCGAGCACAACCTCAAAGGCATCGACGTCGAGATCCCGATCGGGCAGCTTGTCGTGGTGACCGGCGTATCCGGATCGGGCAAGTCGTCGCTCGTGGCCGACACGCTCGCGCCCGCGCTCACCAACGCGGTCTCCCGCACGCGTCGTAGAACGGGCCGCTACGAATACATGGAGGGCCTCAAGGAGATCGACAAGGTCATCGTCATCGACCAGTCGCCGATCGGCCGCACGCCGCGAAGCAACCCCGCCACCTACATCGGCGTGTGGGACGACGTGCGCTCGCTGTTCGCCTCCACCCAGGAGTCGAGGGCGCGCGGATACTCGCCGGGGCGCTTCTCGTTCAACGTGGCCGGCGGCCGCTGCGAGGCGTGCAAGGGCGACGGTCAGATCAAGATAGAGATGCACTTCCTGCCGGACGTCTACGTGCCGTGCGAGGTCTGCAAGGGCACGCGTTACAACCGCGAGACGCTCCAGGTCACCTACAAGGGCAAGACGGTCTCGGACCTCCTGGAGATGTCGGTGGAGGAAGCCGTGCACTTCTTCGAGAACATCCCGAAGATCAAGCGCAAGCTCGAGACCCTCTACGACGTCGGCCTCGGTTACATCAAGCTCGGCCAGCCCGCGACGACGCTCTCCGGCGGCGAGGCGCAGCGCGTGAAGCTGTCCAGCGAGCTCCAGCGCAGGAGCACCGGCAAGACCTTCTACATCCTCGACGAGCCGACCACCGGTCTGCACTTCGACGACGTGCGCCAGCTGCTCGTCGTGCTGCACCGGCTCGTCGACGCGGGCAACACCGTGCTCGTCATCGAGCACAACCTCGACGTCATCAAGTGCGCCGACCGCATCATCGACCTCGGGCCCGAGGGAGGCGACCGCGGCGGTGAGATCGTGGTGGTCGGCACACCCGAGGAAGTCGCCGCACATCCGACCTCACACACAGGACGGTTCCTGAAGCCCGTGCTCGAGGGCAGGGGAGCGACCGTTGCCCCGGAGACGGGCGGGAAGAAGGCGCCGAAGAAGAAGGTCTCGTCCGGCGCACCCGCTGCGCCCGCCGTTGATGCGCCCACGAAAGCGTCATGACGTCTTGACGCTAAAGCGGCATCGGCGTAGCGTCCGACTTCGGAGGTGGCATCCATGACCGAAGCACGACGTTCCACCGTGTACCTCGAGGCCGAGCTGCACCAGGCGCTGCGACTCAAGGCCGCCGCGACCGACTGTTCGCTATCGGAGCTCATCAACGACGCGGTCCGCGCCGCGCTCGCGGAGGACGAAGAGGACCTGCGCGCGGTCGAGGAGCGCTCGGGCGAGCCCGTCATGGCTTACGAGGAGTTCCTCGGCTACCTGCAGGCCAATGGGAAGTTATAGCGTGATGCTCGTGGCGTCCGCGCGCCGTGAGATCGAGCATCTCGAACAGCAGGATGCGGGGCGCGTGATGGCCGCCATCGGTTCACTGCGCAACGACCCGCGTCCGCATGGCTGCGAGAAGCTGTCCGCGCTCGATCGCTACCGGATCCGCGTCGGCTCGTATCGCGTCGTCTACACGATCGATGACGCGATCGTGACCGTCGTCGTGGTGAAGGTCGGCCATCGTCGCGATGTCTACCGCCGGAAGGGCTAGGCGAACCCCGTGACCCGCCGATACGGCAGTGCAGACATACGCGCGCAGATCGCAGAGGTACCCGACTCCCCGGGTGTCTATCTGTGGAAGGACGCCAAGGGCGTCGTGCTGTACGTGGGCAAGGCGAAGGCGCTGCGCAAGCGCATGAAACAGTACGCGCAGGGGCATGACGACCGCGCGATGGTCCCCGAGATGATGTCCCGCGTCGCCTCGTTCGACTATGTGGTGACGGCCAACGAGGTCGAGTCCCTCATCCTCGAGAACAACCTCATCAAGGAGCACCATCCGCGCTACAACGTCGACTACCGCGACGATAAGACGTACCCGTACATAGCGCTGACCACGGGCGACGCGTTCCCCGGCATCAAGTACACGCGGGAGAAGCACCGCCCGGGCACGACCTACTTCGGGCCCTACACCGATTCGAAGGCCGCGCGCGCCACGATCGAGATCGTGCGGCGCGTCTATCCGATCTGCCGCACCGACTGCATCGAGTGGAAGCGCGTCACCGCCAAGGGCGGCGAACCCACCGGCAAGCCGTGCTTCGACTATCACATCGGCAGGGGCCCGGGACCATGCGTGGGCGCGATCACGCCCGAGGCGTACGCCGAGACGGTGGAGAAGGTCGAGGCGTTCCTCGACGGGAAGCAGTCCTCGGTCGCGCGCGACCTCGAACGGCAGATGCGGGAGGCAGCGGCCGAACTCGACTTCGAGGGGGCGGCGCGCTACCGCAACCGCCTCGACGCCGTTCGCTCCATCCTCGAACGCCAGACCATCGTGAACGCGAGCGGGCTCGATGCCGATGCGATCGGAGTGTTCCGTGAGGAGACGATCGCCGGCGCCCACGTGGTGCACGTCCGCGAGGGCCGCGTCCAAGGGGCGAGCGAGTTCATCCTCGACCAAGGGCTCGACGTGACCGATGCCGAGCTCATCGAAGCGTTCCTGCTGCGCTACTACGCTGACGCGTCCCACGTTCCGCGCCAGGTGCTCGTCACGACGCTCCCGGCCGACCCGGATCCGCTCGAGGAGTGGCTGGCGGCGCGCCGCGGCCGCAAGGTCACGATCGAGCATCCCGAGCGCGGTGAGCGTCGGCGTCTGCTCAACATGGCGACGGTCAACGCGCGGCACGCGCTGGCGCGCTACAGGTTCCGGACCCGCTACGACGAGGACCGGGTCAACCGCGCGCTGCTCGAACTCGAGAGCGCTCTGGGCCTGTCCGCACCGCCCCTGCGCATGGAGTGCTACGACATCTCGACACTGCACGGACGCTTCTCCGTCGGTTCCATGGTCGTGTTCGAGGCGGGCAGGGCTGACCCCTCAGCGTACCGGCGTTTCAAGATCCGTTCGGAGACGCCCGAGTCCAACGACGTGGCGATGATGCGCGAGGTGCTGCAGCGCCGGTTCCTCCGGGAGGCGAAGGAGGGTACGCGGTTCGCGCGCAAGCCCGATCTGATCGTGGTCGACGGCGGGAAGCCACAACTGTCCGCCGCGATCGCCGCGCTCGCGGACATCGGTGTGACCGGCGTGCCGGTCGTGGCGCTCGCCAAGCGCGAGGAGGAGCTCTTCGTCCCCGAATGGGACGCGCCCGTGGTGCTCCCGGGCGGTTCGCCATCGCTCTACCTGGTGAAACGTCTTCGCGACGAGGCGCACCGCTTCGCCATCACGTATCACCGAGAGCTGCGGGGCAAGGCCATGACCGCGTCGATCCTCGACGAGATACCCGGCGTGGGACCCACGCGCAAGACGGCGCTGATCAAGGCGTTCGGCTCCGTCAAGCGGCTGCGAGCCGCGTCTGTGGAGCAGATCGCGCAGGTGAAGGGGATACCGGCCCCGCTCGCGACCGACGTGCTCGATTTCCTGCGAACGTGGGATCCGAGCGGCCCGGAGGATGCCGACGCGTAGGGGCACCACGGCTACGGGGGCGCCCCATCGGTCGGGCGGTCGCCCGGGTATGGAAACGCCCGGCCGCGTGTGGCCGCCCGTTGGTATACTCATGGACGAGCGGCGAACGATGCCGGGGTCCGATGCGGGATGGGGGTGGTCGAACATGGTCCGATTCCTCATGCGCATGGCGATCACGGCGGTCGGCGTGCTGGTCGTGGCCTACCTGGGATTGATCACGATCCAGGGTGTCGGGCCGGGGCAGGTCTTCTCCTGGTCGGCGTTCGGCATCGCATGCGTGTTCGCGCTGGTGCTGGGCATCGTGAACGCGGTCATCAAGCCGGTCGTCAAACTGCTCACCCTGCCGATCTCGATCCTCACGCTCGGCCTCTTCTCGCTGCTGGTGAACCTCGCGATGTTCTACCTCGCTGCGGCCTTCACCCCGATCAGGGCCGACGCCGGCTTCCTGTACACCGCCCTGGCGGCGATCATCGTGGCGCTGTTCAGTGGCGTCGCAGGTTCGCTGACCCAGAGCGATCGGTAGAGGGTCCGGTAGATGGACGAACAGATCGAGGCATGTGAGCCCGAGGTCGGAGGCGCTCCCGCCGAGCTGGTGATCATCACCGGTTTGTCCGGCGCCGGCCGCTCAGAGGCGATACATACCTTCGAGGACCTCGGCTATTTCTGCATCGACAACCTCCCGCCGGCGCTGCTGTCGCAGCTCGTGCAGCTCACCGCTCTGCCGGGCAGCCGGATCCAGCGGGTCGCGGTCGTGTGCGACATGCGCTCGATGGAGTTCTTCGGAACGCTTCTCGACGAGTTGGACAAGATCGAGGCGAGCGGGCAGCCGTACCGGATCCTGTACCTCGAGGCCGCGGTGAAGGTACTCGTGAACCGCTTCAAGACGACGCGCCGCCGCCACCCGTTGTGCGAGAGCGGATCCGTCGTCGAGGGGATCACGGCCGAGCAGAAAGGGCTCGTCGCGGTACGCAAGCGAGCGGACCTCATCGTCGATACGAGTGACCTCCTGCCGCCGCAGCTCCGTGAGGCGATCCGGCGCCGCTTCCTGTCCGACAGTCTCATGGACTCGCTCTCGGTCACCGTCAGTTCGTTCGGCTTCAAATACGGGCTGCCGATCGACGCGGACATCGTGATGGACGTCCGCTTCCTGCCGAACCCCTTCTACGTGGCCAAGTTGCGTCACAAGACGGGCCTGGACGCAGCCGTGCGGGCCTTCGTCCTCGAGCGCGAAGAGACGAAGCGGTTCCTCGAGGGTTGGCTGCCCCTGCTGCGCGAGCTGCTCCCGAGCTACCTGATCGAAGGCAAGCACCATCTGTCCATCGCGCTGGGATGCACCGGCGGGATGCACCGGAGCGTCGTCCTGGCCGAGCAGACGGCCCAGTATCTCCGCATGCTCGGGTACGACATCTCCGTGCGTCATCGTGACGTGCGCAAGGATATGGACCGCGCATGAGCAACCGCGAACTTCGGGCCGTCGCCATCGGCGGCGGGACCGGCCTTCCCAAGGTCCTGCGCTGCCTTCTCGATTCCGGCTACGAGACGACCGCGGTCGTCACGATGGCCGACGATGGAGGCTCGAGTGGCCATCTTCGCCGGGAACTCGGGGTCCTTCCTCCGGGCGACGCCCGGAACTGTCTGGTCGCGATGGCCGACGATCCCGGATCTCCGCTGGCGCAGGTCTTCTCCTACCGCTTCGCACGGGGGGAGGGGCTGGCCGGACACGCACTGGGCAACCTGATGATCGCGGCCCTCGCGGACATGGAAGGTTCGTTCCCTGCGGCGCTCGACGCCGCCGGCCGGATGCTGGGTACGCGTGGGCGGGTCGTGCCGTCCACGCTGGATGACGTGGTGCTGACCGCGGAGGATGTCGAGGGCGCGCAGGTCACCGGGCAGGCCAGGGTCGCCCGCAGTGCGGCCCCCATAGCCTGCGTGCGATACGCCTCGGGATCGGTCGCCCGGGCCTATCCGCCCGCGATCGAAGCGATCTCCGAGGCCGATCTCGTCGTGATCGCTCCGGGGTCGCTGTTCACTTCAATACTCCCGAACTTCCTTTTCACCGGGATCACGGACGCGCTCGCAGCGACGCGAGGACGAGTGGTGTACGTGTGCAACGTCGCCAATCAGCGCGGCGAGACGATCGGCATGGACGCCGCAGACCACGTCGATGCTTTGGTGCGGCACGGCCTGTCCGATGTGTTGGACTTCGCCCTGCTCCACGATAGTGAGAATTTCCCGCTTCCCGTGGGGACCGATCCGGTCGGTGCCGGCCCCTCTGCGATCGCGCGCATCGCAACCCATGGGGTCGAGTGCGTGGTGCGGGATCTCGCGGATCCGGGCGATCCGCGACACCACGACAGCCGCAAGCTCCTGCTCGCGCTCCGAGAGGTGGCGCTGTGAGCTTCACGGCGGAGGTCAAGGAGGAGCTCTCGCGGGTCATGCCCACGCGGACCTGTTGTCCGCGTGCCGAGCTCTCGGCGCTCCTTCGCGTGGAGGGGACGCTCCACATCTCCGGCAACGAGCGGTTCCGCGTCGAGATAGCCACGGAGACGGCTCCCGTCGCCCGCAAGGTGATCAAGCTCCTCCACAGCCTCTACGGGCTCAAGACGGAGCTCACGGTGCGCCGGAGCGTGCTCCACAAGACGAACAACTACCTCATCACCGTGCCGAGCCAGCCGGCTCTGGCTCCCGCGCTGGCCGATCTCGGCATCCTCGATGAATCCAGAGGGCTGACGCCCGGCGTTCCCGCGCGGCTCGTGCGCCGGGACTGCTGCGCTGTGTCGTACCTGCGTGGGGCCTTCCTCGGCGGTGGTTTCGTCGCCGACCCGCACGGCGATTTCCACTTCGAACTCACCGCGGAGACCGAGCAGCACGCACGCGACCTGGTGGCGCTGATGGCGCGTTTCGGTGTCGAGGCCCGCGTCACGAGGAGGCGGGGGCTGTACGCCGTCTACCTCAAGGGCGCCGATCCGATCGTCACGTTCCTGGCGCTCGTGGGGGCGCATCGGGCACTCCTGCGCACCGAGGACGTCCGCATCCTCAAGTCGATGCGCAACGACGTCAACCGCCTGGTCAACGCCGAGACCGCGAACGTCCAGAAGTCTGCGGATGCCGCGATCGCGCAGGTCGAGGACATCAGGTATCTGGCGGACGTGCATGGGCTCGACTGGTTGCCGCCTGCGCTGCAGGAGCTCGCACAGCTGCGGCTCGACCACTCCGACGTGTCGATACGCGAGCTCGGCGAGTACGCGACGCCGCCGCTGTCCAAGTCCGCGGTCTATCACCGCATCCGGCGCATCGAGGCGATGGCCGCCGATCTGCGGACCCGCGCGGCATTCGAGGGCGCATCGCTTGACGGGAACGGCGGGGGCAGGGAACGATAAGGATGGGAACAAACGGGTCGCGGTGAGACGGCGGTCCGGTACGGAATGTCGGCACATCCATGGCGCTCGCTCGAGCGCGAGGCGAACGGAAGGGGTCTTCAGATGACCATCAAAGTAGGCATCAACGGATTCGGACGGATCGGCCGGCTGGTATTTCGCGCTGCGATGAACGATCCCGCGGTCGAGGTCGTGGCCGTCAACGACCTGACCGATGCCGTCACCCTTGCGCATCTGGTGAAGTACGACTCCGTCCACGGTCGTTTCGATCACGACATCGAGGCCGTCGACGGCAACCTTGTCGTCCGCGCCAAGAGCGCCATCGGCGAGCTGCTGGGCGTCAAGCGCACGATCAAGGTGCTGGCCGAGCGCGATCCGGCCCTGCTGCCCTGGGGCGAGCTGGGCGTCGACGTGGTCGTCGAGTCCACGGGCTTCTTCACCGATGCGCTGAAGGCGCACGCGCACATCGACGCGGGCGCGAAGAAGGTCATCATCTCGGCTCCGGCGAAGAACGAGGACATCACGATCGTCATGGGCGTCAACGACAAGGACTACGATCCGGCCAAGCACCACATCATCAGCAACGCTTCGTGCACGACGAACTGCCTCGCGCCCTTCACCAAGGTGCTCCACGACGAATTCGGTGTCGTTCGCGCGTTCATGAACACGATCCACTCCTACACGAACGACCAGCGCATCCTCGACTTCCCGCACTCAGACCTGCGTCGCGCTCGCGCGGCTGCGGTCTCGATCATCCCGACCTCGACCGGCGCCGCGAAGGCGATCGGGCTCGTGCTGCCGGACCTCAAGGGCAAGGTCGACGGGATGTCGATGCGCGTTCCGACCCCGGACGGCTCCGTGGTGGACCTCGTCGCCGAGCTCGGCCGCGACGTCACCAAGGAAGAGATCAACGCCGCGATGAAGGCGGCAGCCGAGGGCCCGATGGCGGGGATCCTCGAGTACTGCACCGACCCGATCGTGTCGATCGACGTCGTCGGTAACCCCGCGAGCTCCGTGTTCGACTCGCTGCAGACGATGGTCATGGGCGGCACGGGCAACTTTGTGAAGTGCGTCTCGTGGTACGACAACGAGAACGGCTACTCGAACCGCGTGGTCGACCTCGTCAAGCTCGTCGGCTGAGCGGGGGCGGGATGTTCGACAAGAAGACCGTCAAGGACGTCGAGGTCCGCGGCAAGCGCGTGCTGGTCCGTGTGGACTTCAACGTTCCGTTGGCTGACGGGACGGTCACCGACGACACGCGCGTTCGCGCCGCGCTGCCGACGCTGCGCTATCTCGTGGATCACGGCGCACGCGTGATCGTGATGAGCCATCTCGGTCGTCCCAGCGGCGCCCCCGAGGCGCAGTACTCCCTGCGCCCGGTGCGGCGCGTGCTGCAGCGTCTTCTCGGGCGCAACGTCGTGTTCGTCGACGACGTCGTCGGCCCCGAGGCGCACGATGCCGTCGACCGCATGGTGGACGGCGAGATCATCATGCTCGAGAACGTCCGGTTCGATCCCGGCGAGAAGACCAACGATCCCGCATTCGCCAAGGCGCTGGCGTCGCTCGCCGACATATATGTCAACGACGCGTTCGGCGCTGCGCATCGTGCGCACGCCTCGACAGAGGGCGTGGCGCATCTGCTTCCGGCCTACGCCGGGCTGCTGCTCGCCCGCGAGGTGGAGACGCTCACTTCCATGCTCGCGGACCCTGAGCGCCCGTTCGTGGCGATCCTCGGAGGCTCGAAGGTATCCGACAAGTTCGGGGTCATCGACCGGTTGCTCGACTGTGTCGACACGCTGATCATCGGCGGCGGGATGTGTTTCACGCTCCTGGTCGCCAAAGGCGTCTCGGTAGGGGACTCGCTGGTGGAATCCGAGTGGATCGAGCCGGCCAAGGCGATGCTCGCGAAAGCGCTCGATAAGGGTGTCGAGATCGTGCTGCCGGTGGACTTCGTCATCGCCGAGGCGATCGAGCCCGACGTGGACACCCGTATCGTGGCCCGGGAAGAGATTCCCGCGGGGCAGATGGGGCTCGACATCGGGCCGACGACCGTTGAACTCTTCAAGGGCGAGATCGCACAGGCCCGCACCATCTTCTGGAACGGCCCGATGGGCGTCTTCGAGTTGGCGCCCTTCGAGAACGGAACGAAGCAGGTCGCCCTCGCGGTCAGCCGCAACAACCGCGCGGTCTCGGTGGTCGGAGGCGGGGATTCGGTCGCGGCCCTCAAGAAGTTCGATGTCGAGGATCGCGTGACGTTCGTCTCCACCGGCGGCGGCGCGTCCATGAAGCTGCTCGAGGGCTCGGTCCTTCCGGGTCTTGCCGCCCTGCTCGACGCCTGACCCGAACCTTAAAGGAGCCGCCATGCGCAGCGAACGTACGCCGATGGTCGCCGGCAACTGGAAGATGTACACCACGTCCGGTGAGGGCGCCGTGCTCATCGACCGCGTGCAGGATCTGCTGACCGACCTGGCCGATCGTGTCGACGTGGTCGTGTGCCCGCCGTTCACCGGACTCAAGGCCGCATCCACGATCATCGAACTCGATCGGCTTCCGATCGGGCTCGGGGCCCAGGACGTGTTCTGGGAGGAAGAGGGCGCCTTCACCGGGGCCATCTCTCCGCGCATGCTCGTCGAGCTGCGCTGCGGATACTGCATCGTGGGCCACTCGGAGCGGCGCGAGTTCTTCGGTGAGACCGACGAGACCGTGAACCGCAAGATGCACGCGCTGCATCGTCACGGAATCACGCCGATCGTGTGTTGCGGAGAGTCGCTCGCCGTCTACGAGGCGGGCGAGACCGCGTCGTTCGTTCGCGGCCAGGTCACGACCGGTCTCAAGGGTCTTGGCCCGGAGCAGGTATCCGGGATCATCGTGGCCTACGAGCCGATCTGGGCGATCGGGACCGGCCACACGCCGACCCCCGAGAAGGCGAACGACGTGGCACGTGCCATCCGCGCGACGATCGGCGCCATGTACGGGCCCGAGGCCGCGATGTCGGCACGCGTGCTGTACGGCGGTTCGGTGAAGCCCGAGAACGCGGCGATGTTCTTCTCCGAGCCCGACATCGACGGCGCACTCGTCGGCGGGGCGGCACTCAAGGCCGCGGCGTTCGCAGACATCGTGCGCGCCGCATCGTGACGGTCGCTCCGTTCGAATCCGCGGATCCGGAGCGCAGAGCCCTGCTCCGTCTGCCGGCCGCGCTCATCATCCTCGACGGCTACGGGCTCTCGAGCGAGACGGACGGCAACGCGGTCGCCCTCGCCAACACCCCGAACCTTGACGCGCTGTTCGCCGCCAGCCCATGGGCGCCCGTCGAGTGCTCCGGGCTCGCGGTCGGACTGCCGCCCGGACAGATGGGCAACTCCGAGGTCGGCCACCTGAACATCGGCGCGGGACGTGTCGTCTACCAGGAGTTGACTCGCATCAACCTCGCCATCGAGGACGGTTCTTTCGGCAGCAACCCCGTGTTGTGCGAGGCGATCGACGACGCGGTCGCGGCGGGGCGGTCCGTGCATCTGATGGGCCTCGTCTCCGACGGGGGAGTGCACAGCCACATCACGCACCTGTTCGCCCTGCTCGACCTCGCGAAGGCCCGTGGCGCGACCCGGGTCTTCGTGCACTGCTTTCTCGACGGTCGCGACGTGGCGCCGGAGTCCGGAGCGAGCTTCATCAAGCGACTCGAAGCGAAGTTGGCGGCACTCGGCGTCGGGAGGATCGCGACGGTCTGCGGGCGCTACTGGGCGATGGATCGCGACCGAAGGTTCGAGCGCGTCGAGCGCGCATGGCGTGCGCTGGTCCTCGGCGAAGGCAGGAGTGCCGAGTCCGCGGTGGGTGCGGTCGAGCGCTCGTACCACGACGGCGTGACCGACGAGTTCGTGGCCCCCGTGGTAGTGGATGGGGTCGACGGGCGCATGAGCGACGGCGACGCCGTCGTGTTCTTCAACTTCCGGCCCGATCGCGCGCGCGAGATCACGCGCGCGATCGTTGACCCAGCCTTTGACGAATTCGAGCGCCCGGCCACACCGGTCGTGAAGTTCGTGTGCCTCACCGAGTACGATCCCACGATTCCCGCCGCGGTCGCGTTCGCGAAGGGCTTGCCGTGCTGCACGCTCGCGGACGTCCTGGCGGATGCGGGCCTGCGGCAGCTCCACATCGCCGAGACGGAGAAGTACGCCCACGTGACCTTCTTCTTCAACGGCGGGAGCGAGCCTCCGAAGCCGGGAGAGGAGAGGGTCCTCGTGCCGAGTCCCAAGGTGGCCACCTACGACCTGTTGCCTCAGATGAGCGAGCCCGGGGTCACGGAACGCCTGGTCGAGGCCATCGCCGAGGATAGGGCCGATGTCTACATCGTCAACTACGCGAACTGCGACATGGTCGGCCATACGGGTGTCCTCGACGCCGCGATCGCCGCGGTCGAGGCGGTCGATGACGGTGTCGGACGCGTGCTGCACGCGATCGCCGCGCGGGGCGGGGTCGTCGTCCTCACCGCGGACCACGGCAACGCCGAGCGCATGGTGGCGGACGACGATGTGACGCCCTTCACCGCCCACACGACCGATCCGGTGCCGCTGGTCGTCGTCGCTGATGGCGTTCGGGCTGTGGCCGAGGGCGGCAAGCTCGCCGACGTCGCCCCCACGCTGCTCGATATCGTGGGCCTTCAGGCGCCTCCGGAGTGGACCGGAACGAGTCTGGCTGTTCGCTGAAAGGCCCCCTTCCGACGCTCCACGAGTTGAGCCGGCACCGACGTGCGGCTATACTCACCCAGTTGTCGCGCCTGATGGCGCGGATGCCGTTCCAAACGAGGGAGTACGCGTGAACCCGCTCATCTACGTGGTCGTCGCGGTGCATGTCCTGCTCGCGATCGGCCTCATCGTTTTCGTGCTGCTGCACTCCGGCAAGGGAACCGGGTTGTCGTCGATGTTCGGCGGCATGTCCTCTTCCGGCGGCACGAGCATCATCGAGAAGAACCTCGATCGGATCACCATCGGGCTCGCCGTCGGCTGGGCTCTGACCTCCGTGATTCTTATGATGTTCTACCGTCCTGTGTAGCGGACCATATCGAGACGTGTTTTTGCCCGCTCGTTTCGCGTGGCAGCTGCGTTCTATGCGTCGGATCACGGATTACCGACGTTCACGATTCAGCACCTCCGCGGTGCCCGATGCTGCTTGCACTTGCATATGCGCGCGGATAGGGTGGAAACTCATAGGGGCATACGCCCCCGCAGTCGATGGGCCGAATCCTCGTGCGTTCCCGGGGCAAGGTCCGGCCCACTTGGGGGGATGCGAACGAGTACGGAGTCGTTAGGGATCGGCTTTTCGTATTGTCCATGCAGGAAGGGGGCTTTCGCGTTATGACACATCGTTTGCGCAAGGTCATTGCAGTCTCGGCCGCGTGCGCGCTATCGCTGGGCATTCTCGCCGGCTGCGCGCCGAAGACGGCCGACACCGGCGCCGGCACCACCAGCGCCGTGGTCAAGGGCGGCACGCTGTCCTACTACGTTGGAGAGCCCGCCTACATCGATCCGTACAACACGCAGGAGTCCGAGGGAACCCAGGTCGAGCAGTCGGTCTTCGACAGCCTGACCGCCTTCGACCCGCTCGACGCCACCAAGGTCATCCCGGCGGCGGCCCTCTCGTGGTCGGCGAACGCAGACGCATCGGTCTGGACGTTCAAGCTCGATCCGAAGGCCACGTTCTCGGACGGCAACCCGGTCAAGGCGCAGGACTTCATCTACGCCTGGAACCGTATCGCCAACCCGAACACGCTGAACACCTCCACCAAGAAGGTCGAGGGTTCTTCGATCGGGTACCACTTGGCTCCGGTCAAGGGCTACGACGAGATGCAGGCCGAGGGCAGCAAGGTCGCCGAGATGTCCGGCCTCAAGGCCGTCGATGACTACACGCTCGAGGTCACGCTCAAGGCTCCGTTCGGCGACTTCGAGTATGTCGTCGGCCATCCGGCGCTCGCTCCGGTCGAGAAGGCCCTTGTCGACGGAGGCGTCAAGTACAAGGACGCCGCCGGCACCGAGCAGACCGCCGCGTTCGGCGACATGCCCGTTGGCAACGGTCCCTTCAAGCTGTCTGAGCCGTGGAAGCGCGGCCAGTACATCAAGGTCGTCCGCAACGATGCCTACGCCGGCGTGAAGCCGAACATCGATGGTATCGACTTCCGCATCTTCCAGGACCCGAACACCGCCTACACCGAGTTCGAGGCCGGCACGCTCGACTTCACGCAGATCGGTGAGGGCAAGATCAAGGACGCCATCGCCAAGTACGGCGAGGCTGCCGATGGCTACACGGCCAACCCCGGCAAGCAGGCGCTCCTCGGCTCTGAGAACTCGATCTACTACCTGGACGTCAACAACAAGGACTTCCCGGCGCTCAAGGAGTACAAGTTCCGCAAGGCGATCTCGCTGGCGATCAACCGCCAGGCGATCTGCGACGTCGTGTTCCAGGGCACCCGCGTCCCGGCCGACAACATCGTGCCGCCGGGCATCGCGGGCTACGCCCCCGGCCTGTGGCCCGACTCGAAGTACGATGCCGCCGCCGCCGTTCAGGCGATGACGGATGCCGGCTTCCCCGGCGGCAAGGGTGCTCCCGAGATCTCCCTGTGGTACAACGCCGACGGCGGCCACCAGAAGATCATGGAGCTCGTGAAGGCGGACCTGGACAAGCTCGGCCTGAAGGTCAAGCTCAGCCCGACTCCCGACTTCGCGACCTACCTGAAGCAGCTCGGCGCCGGCAAGGTCCAGATCGGCCGCCTCGGCTGGTCTGCCGACTACCCGATCATCTACAACTTCCTGTATCCGCTCTTCAACTCGAAGTCCGCGGACAACTACTCGAAGTTCACTGATCCCGCGGTCGACTCCGCCATCGATGCTGCCGAGAAGATCTCCGACTCCGCAGCCCGTATCGCGGCCTTCACCGAGGTCGACAAGACGATCGGCGCTCAGCTGCCGGTCATCCCGATCATGTTCTACCGTCACCATCACGTCGCGGCAGCCCGCGTCCACGACCTGACCTATTCCGCGATGAACCTCGCGGACTTCCAGAAGGTCTGGCTCCAGGCAGCCAAGTAAGTCGTACCTGACATACGTTCATGCGTAAGGGTGGCGGGGCATCGAGCCGATGCCCCGCCACCCGCCATCATTTCCCTCGTCGCAAAGGTTCCGCATGTTCCAGTACATCTTCCGCAGACTCGTTCAGTTCGTGCCGGTATTCTTCGGCGTGACGTTGCTGCTCTTCTTCGTCACGACGATCCTGCCCGGCGACCCTGTCGCCCTGCGCGCGGGCGAGAAGAAGCTTCCCCCTGCGGTCTACCAGGCGATGAGGCACCAGTACGGTCTCGATAAGCCCTGGTACCAGCAGTACGCCGACTACCTCGGCGCCCTCGCCAAAGGCGATCTGGGCACTTCGATCGCCAGCGGCCGCCAGGTCACCGATATCTTCAAGGATGTCTACCCCTACACCGTCAAGCTCGCGGGAGGGGCCATCGCGCTCGAGATCATCTTCGGCATCGCCGTTGGGATCGTCGCAGCGGTGAAGCGTTACTCAATCTGGGACACTCTCGCGACGTTGACCACATCGATCCTCGTCGCGTTGCCCGTATTCTGGCTCGGCATCATGCTCCAGTACTTCTTCGGCATCTGGTTGAAGAACGCCACAGGTGGCGCGTTCTACTTACCGATCTCAGGAGTCAGCGGCGTGTTCCCCACGTGGGTCTACCTGATCCTGCCGTCGATCACGCTCGCCTCGGTGTCGACCGCCTACGCCGCGCGCGTCATGCGCAGCCAGCTGCTCGAGGTCTCCGGACAGGACTACGTGCGGACCGCCCACGCAAAGGGGCTGTCCGTGAGTCGTGTGCTGTGGAGTCATGAGATGAAGAACGCACTCATCCCCGTCGTGACCTTCATCGGACTCGACCTGGGTGCGATGCTCTCGGGCGCGATCCTGACCGAGAGCGTGTTCAACATCCCCGGGCTGGGCTGGACGATCTATCACTCCATTCGTGCGTACGACTACCCCGTGCTCTTCGGCTGCGTCACGCTGATGCTGTTCGCGGTGCTCTTCATCAACCTGATCGTTGACGTCTCGTACGCCTTCCTCGATCCGCGGATCCGCTACGGCTCCGCAGCGGGGGAGTGACGAGATGAGCAACGAGATGGACGCCCTGCAGGGCGCTGCGAACCACGGAGTGAAGGACCCTCGCACGGGTCTGCCCGCGACACCGCCCAGCGGACCTGACGTGAAGGGCGAAGCATCCGGTCGCAACCGCACCCTCATGGGCGATGCGTGGTACCGCCTGAGCCGCAACAAGCTGGCGCTCGTGGCGCTCGCATGGCTCATGATCATCACGCTCGCGGCCATCTCCGCGAGCCTGTGGGTCCCGCGGATCTACGGAGACCCCGTCGCCATCGATACGGCGACCGTCGCTACAGGCGCGCTGCAGTCACCGTCCGTCGCGCATCCGATGGGAACCGACGATCTCGGTCGCGACATGCTGTCGAGGATCGTGTACGGCGCGCGCGCGTCCCTGTCGGTCGGGTTCATGGCGGTGTTCGTGTCGGTCGTCATCGGGTTGATCCTAGGCTCGCTGTCGGGCTTCTACACGGGCTGGCCGGACGCACTCATCATGCGCATCGCTGACGTGTTCCTTGCGTTCCCGTACCTCCTGTTCGCGCTTCTACTCCTGTCGGTGGTGCCAAAAGAGTATCGAGGCGGCATCATGCCGGTCGTCCTCACCATCGGCGTCCTTGGCTGGCCATCCATCGCCCGCGTGTTCCGCTCCTCGATCCTCTCCGTCAAGGAGAACGACTACGTGGACGCCGCTCGCGCGCTCGGGGCCAGCGACCTGCGACTCATGACGCGCCACATCATGCCGAACGCCGTCGCTCCCATCGTCGTCTACTCCACGATGTCGATCGGCTCGGCGATCCTCACCGAGGCCGCGCTTTCCTACCTCGGCCTCGGCATCCTGCCTCCCACTCCGTCGTGGGGCCGCATGATCAGCGACGGCCAGCAGTACCTGACTTCGAACCCCGGGCTCGTGCTGTGGCCGGGTCTTGCGATCCTGACGACAGTGCTCGCGTTCACCCTCCTCGGTGACGGTGTTCGTGACGCGCTCGACGTGAAGATGAAGGACTAGACGGATGACTGACCATCTCCTCGAGGTCACTGACCTCAAGATGCACTTCCACACACGCGATGGCGTCGTCAAGGCCGTCGATGGCGTGTCGTTCACACTCGATCGCGGCGAGACGCTGGGCGTCGTCGGCGAATCCGGATCGGGCAAGTCCGTCACGGCGATGACCCTCATGCGCCTCATCCCGATGCCTCCGGGGCAGATCGAGGGCGGCGAGGCGCTGTTCGACGGTCGCTCGCTGCTGACGATGCCCGCCGAAGAGATGCGCCAGATCCGCGGGAACCGCATCGCGATGGTCTTCCAGGACCCCATGACGTCACTCAACCCGGTCTACCGTATCGGCCGCCAGCTGTCCGAGCCGCTCATGCTGCACAAGGGCATGTCGCGCGCCGACGCCTGGGCCCGCTCGGTCGAGCTGCTCGAACTCGTCGGGATCCCCAATGCACGCGTCCGGGTGCGCGACTACCCGCACCAGTTCTCCGGAGGTATGCGTCAGCGCGCCATGATCGCCATGGCGCTTGCGTGCGACCCGGACATCCTCATCGCCGACGAGCCCACGACCGCGCTCGACGTCACCATCCAGGCGCAGATCCTCGAGCTCATGCAGGAGCTGCAGGGGCGTACCGGCGCGGCGATCATCATGATCACGCACGACCTCGGGGTCATCGCCGACATGGCGGACCGCGTGCTCGTCATGTACGCAGGGCGCCCGGTCGAATACGGCTCTCTCGACGAGGTCTACTACCGTCCTCTCCATCCGTACACGTGGGGGCTCATGGACTCCATCCCGCGCGCAGGCGTGTCCGAGAAGCAGGAACTCTGTCCCATCAAGGGTCAGCCACCCAGCCTCATCGACCTTCCCGGTGGTTGCTCGTTCCACCCGCGTTGTCCCTACGCCGTCGACCGCTGCTTCCACGAGGAGCCGAAGTTCCGCGAGGTCGACGGCACCCATGGCGCCGCCTGCCACTTCGCGGGCGACCCGGACTTCGTACGAGGACAGATCGCATGTGCGGGGGTGAGCTCATGACCGAGCCACTGTTGAGCGTACGCAACCTCAAGAAGTACTTCCCGATGCATTCGGGCGTGCTCTCCCGCAAGGTGGGGGACGTCAAGGCCGTCGACGGCGTGTCGTTCGACGTCTACAAGGGCCAGACCCTCGGGCTGGTGGGTGAGTCGGGTTGCGGGAAGACCACGACCGGGCGCTGCATCATCCGTCTGAACGAGGCGACCGAGGGATCGATCACCTTCCAGGGCAAGGACGTCCGCGCCATGCGGGGCGCCGAGCTCAAGGCGTACCGTCGCGACGTGCAGGTCATCTTCCAGGACCCGTACGCGAGCCTGAACCCGCGCATGACGATCGGTGAGATCGTCAGCGAGCCGCTTGCGATCCACAACATCTCGACGCCGCGCGAACGGATCACGAGCGCCAAGGAACTGCTGGACGTCGTGGGCCTCAACCCCGAGCACATCAACCGCTACCCGCATGAGTTCTCAGGTGGCCAGCGTCAGCGCATCGGCATCGCCCGGGCACTCGCGCTTCGTCCGAAGCTCATCGTGTGCGATGAGCCGGTCTCCGCGCTCGACGTCTCGATCCAGGCGCAGGTCCTCAACCTGCTCGACAGGTTGCAGGACGAGTTCGACCTGACCTACGTGTTCATCGCCCACGACCTCTCGGTCGTCGAGCATGTCTCTGACTTCGTGGCAGTCATGTACCTCGGCGTCGTCGCGGAGATCGCCGACTGGCGGCAGTTGTACGACGCGCCGTCGCACCCGTACACGCAGTCGCTGCTGTCGGCCGTGCCGCTCCCGGATCCGAAGGAGCAGCGCGCGAGGCAGCGCATCATCCTCGCCGGTGATCCTCCGAGCCCGAGCGACCCTCCGAGCGGTTGCCGGTTCCATACGCGCTGCCCGATCGCGGAGTTCCCGATCTGTGCGGAGAAGGACCCGGAGTTGCGTGAGATCACGCCCGGTCATCGCGCCGCGTGCCACTTTGCGAAGCCGTATCCGATCTCGCTCGACAAGGCCTGCTCGACCGTGATCGGCGACAAGCCGTGCTCTCCGTACGAGGCCATGATGGCCGCTGCCGGCAAGAAGGCGTAGGGGCGGTCGGAAAGCTTCTTATTCAGGGGTTGGCGGTCACCATGGTGGTTGCTATACTCCGAATCCGCGCCTCACGCAGGCGCATGATTGTCCGAGTGGCGGAATGGCAGACGCGCTAGGTTGAGGGCCTAGTGAGGGCAACCTCATGGGGGTTCAAGTCCCCCCTCGGACACCAGAAGTGATCAGCGGCTCTCCCGGAAACGGGGGAGCCGCTTTCGTTGTCCTCTGGCCGAGAATACGGCAGAGGGAACTGTCGACTGCCCCTGCCACGGCTCGTGCTACGGTCGCCACGGTGAAGTGATCTACGGCCCGACAGCTAAGGACATCGAGGGCAGCTCTTAGGGACATCGCTCGCCGGATCCACAGACTTCCGGCGAGCCGGCATGACACCGCGCGTTGCACGGCGCATACTCCTGGCCAAGGGAGCGAGCATCGAAGTCGACGGATGGGGATCGCCTGTGAGCGCGGAAAAGACCTACGGTCGAGAGGCTGCCGCTCTGTTGGTCGCGCACGAGAAGGCGACGGTCATCCTTCTTGAGGCGCATGGGCACGCGGCATCCGAGTCTGCCGCGCACGTGCTTACGGCGGCTGAGCTACTGATCGCGGCTCAGAAGGCGGCCGCTGAACTGCTGGCGGAGCAGGGGGACGAGAACGCAGCGATGGCCGTGGCAGCCCGGGACGAGGCAGCTGCCCTTCTTCGCCGCGAGGGCGCAGCAGCCGTGGCTTTGTTGCGAGAGCACGAGACCGAGTATGCAGATGCACTGGTGGCGGCTCAAAGAGAAGCTGCCGCGATCCTGCTGGAAGCGGGCATGGCGACTCGCGATGGTCGAGGCGTGCGTCTCGACCCCTAGATACTGATTTCGTACGTCTCGGCGCGCCGCATGCCAGAACAGCCCATCGGCATACGGAACTCGGGTGGGGGATTCATCGCGCTGTCGCGCCGTGGCGAGCTCGCCACACGGTTTGAGGCGCGTCGCGCCCGACCTGCTGTGTCTACGGCGCGTTGGTGCCCGTCGGGCTCGTGTTGTTCGACCCGCCCATCATGTTTCCGGGGCCGTAGCTGCCCGTCCCGGTTCCTGTCGAGCCGCCCGGTGCCGTTGTGGTCGTCGAGCTCGAGCATCCGGCGAGCGCGAACATCGCTGTGAGCGCGATCAGCGTCACCGCTGCCATCCTCAAGCGTACGTCTCTCATGTCCTCACATCTCCTTGTACCCGGCGTGCAGCCGGGCTGTCGGCCCGTATCCCGCGTGCCTACGCCTCGATCGTCGACCTGCCACCGCGTTCAACCTAGCGGGCGGTGCCCTCCATGCAGAAGTATCGACCCCCGAGGCGGTTCTCTGACCACACGGGGCATTCGTTGCATAGGCAGCCGTGGGCTGTCACGTCGCACTCCGTTCGGTCGCGTGAGCAGTGCAGCCGCTCGTCGTTCTTGCTCATGCAGCCGTCGTGCGTGGGGCAGCCGGGGCACCGGCAACGGCTGGAGTTCCTCTCGCTGTCCTCGACGATCATCGTGCTCCTCTCGGAAGACATCGGGCCAACGCCGCGGCTATGGCCGGGCGCACCGCTCCCGAAACGCGAGCCGCTTTTATCGGTATGCCCGATTCGCACCCGGACCACACTCGGCACGGGGCGAGATGGACTCCGGTGCCCTGTTCGCGGGTACATACTGAGCACACGTCATCAGCGAAGGGATGCGCGCATGGAAGAGGTCGAGGGGTCGATCTTCGACGGTGACACCGTCGTCGTGGCGGGCACGACCGTGCTTCTCGACGTCTTGGATGCGGTCGGGGGCTCTACCGACGGCACCGGGTGGCACGCGCATGTGGCTCTGCCACTCGGCATGGTTCTCGAGCCCGGCCAGCAGATGCGCCTGGAGACGGCGGACGGCCGGTCCGGCCCCGTGGTACTCCTCGACGCGCCGACGACCGAGGGCGACCGGGTGCTGCACGTGCTCACCGGCTTGGGCCCTCTCGTGCATTAGATGGTCGAACCTGCCGATCTTCCGGTCTCCGACGTCTCGGAGATCACGGACCAGCTCTTCATCGCATCGCGTCTCCACGCACGGCATGTCGAGCACGTTCGCGACCTGGGCATAGACCTCATCCTGAGCACGATCTGGCTCGCGCCGACGCGCGTCCTTCGGAGACCCCCGTTCCACTCGATGTGGCTTCCGATGGTGGACTTCCCGCTGATTCCGCTCCCGCTGTTCCTTCTGAGGCGGGGAGCCACCGCTGCCGTGCTGGTGATGGCGGCCGGCGGGCAGGTGCTCATCTACTGCCGGGCCGGGCGCCACCGCAGCGTTGCGATGGCCGCGTGCATCCTCATCGCCCGGGGAATGACCGCTGACGAGGCGATGGACCTCATCGTGGCGCATCGGCCCGTGGCCGACCCGCACGCGCCGCACATCGAGCGGCGTATCCGCGCGTTCGAGAAGGACTGGCTCAACCGGCAGAGGCCGTCGACGGCCTGACGCTCGTACTTCCAAGGAGGCGGCGGACATGCGCGTGAAGGTCATCATCAACCCCGCGGCCGGCCAGGCCGAGCCCGTCTTGAGTGTGCTCAACGATGTCTTCGGCCCCGCCGGGATCGACTGGGAAGTCGACATTACGCACAAGAGCGGCGACGGCGTGGCCGCGGCTCGGCAAGCGGCCGACGAGGGCTACGATCTCGTCGCCGTCTACGGCGGGGATGGCAGCGTATCCGAGGTCGTATCAGGCCTGGCCGAGGGCGGGCCGCCGATCCTGCTGCTCCCGGGCGGCACGGGCAACGCACTCGCGGCCGACCTCGGCATCCCGCTCGGACTCGCAGAGGCCGCCGCACTGGCCGTGGGCGATGCCGGTGAGGTCAGGCGGGTAGACGTCGGACGCTCGGGGAAACGGTGGTTCGTGCTCCGACTGACCACCGGGTTCGAGGCCGAGATGGTGAGTGCCGCGACCAAGGACATGAAGGATCGCTTCGGCTGGCTCGCATACGCGTTCACCGGGCTCATGGCCATCTCGGACGCGCCCATGACCACTTACTCCATGATCATCGACGGAAAGGCGGTCGAGTGCGAGGGGCTGGCCGCGTTGGTCGCCAACTCGGCGAGCACCGGGGTCTCGGGACTGCGGATCGCAGATGACGTGGGCGTCTCCGACGGGCTGCTCGACGTGGTCGTCGTGCAGCGGGCCGATCTGCCGGGCCTGATCGGGAGTGCCGCGGACGCCGCGCAAGGGCAACAGCCGCGCATGATGAGCCGGTGGCGCGGCAAGGAGATCCACCTGGAAACGACGCTCCCGCAGGCGGTGCTCGCCGACGGTGAGGATGCGGGTCTCACACCGGTGGACGTGACGGTCGTGCCGGGTGCCGTCGGGGTACTCGTCCCGAAACGGGCCGGCTAGGGGCGCCCGCGGCTACTTCCCAAGGGCCCCAAGGACGAAGAGCGCGATGGCGCCCGTTCGGGGGCGGGCACTGTGCCCTGGTGACATCGGTGGCTCGGCGCGCTGGCGGGGTATAGACGGAGTGACGCCGAGTCGGATCTTGCTGTCTCGTGCGATCGACAGGGAGTCAATGAGCTCGGGAGAGGCAAACCCATGTTGTGGACCATCTTCGTCATCTTGGTCATCTTGTGGCTGCTGGGGTTCTCGTTGAATGTCGGCGGCGGGCTGATCCACCTTCTGCTCGTTATCGCGGTGATCGTTCTCATCTACAACCTGATCACGGGTCGCAGGGGCTGAGTCCGGATCGCCCAGTCCCCCTCCGTGGCTTGCCCACGGAGGGGGACTGGGCGATCGACCAACGCGAAGGGGAGCATGACATGTCGGCAACCCGCATCTACTCCGGATCTCGCGAGTCGGTCGGATCGTGGATCTCGCGCGTCGTGCTGTTCGTGTTCGGCGTGGTCGAGCTGCTCCTGCTTGTGAGGTTCTTCCTGCTGCTGGTCGGCGCGAACACCCAGTCAGGGTTCGTGCAGTGGATACACGACCTCTCGGGCATCTTCATGGCACCATTCAATGCGATCCTGGGCGTCCAGACGATCAACGGCGAGGTCTTCGAATGGAGCGCGCTCGTCGCGATCGTCGTCTATGCCGTGATCGCATGGCTCATCGTCGCTCTGGTCCGCGCGATGACTCCGCGCCGCGGTCCCGAGACGGTGGAGACCGTCGAAGCCGCACCGGTCGTTGCCCGCAAGAGGTTCAATTGGTGGCGCCGGGCCTGAGGCACGGGCATCGCCCGTCACGGCGTCCGTCTCTCCGGCGCCAGTGCCGTGAGCACGTCCTGACTGAAGGTCTCCGCGCCGACGGCGTGGCATACGGCTAAGCGCTCGGCTCGAGCGGAGCGTCTCTCTAGCGGTTTCTCGAACGGACTCAGCTCGATCCACAGGGAAGCTGTTGGCTGTCGTTCGCGCGCAGTACCGGGTGCAACTCTTAGCCGATAGAGACCGCTCGATTGGACGCCGGGCTGCAGCCGAACATGCGCCGATACTTCCGGCTGGCGTGCTCGTCAAGATTGCGGGCGATCTCGCGACGCTGGTAGTGCGACAGTGACAGACGAGCGCGCCGACAGCGTGAGCAGGCTTGGGGCGGACGATCATGGCGACAGCGCCCGAGCGCCGCTCATGCGCAACACGTCAGGATGAGATGACCGATCTGAAGGGTATCCAATGTTCGATCGCGCAGGATTTGCAGCAGCCACGAAGAAAGGCATAGGCCTGCCCATCGCAGGCGCGGCGTTCTGGATCGCCGCCAGCGCCATCTTCCTTCTTGTTCCGCCGAAGCCTGCGGGCTTCGTGGTCATGGTTGGGACGGGACTGGTCTTCCCGCTCGGCATTCTGATCTCGCGACTACTGAAGGGAGACATCTTTGCCAAGGAGCCTCCCCTAAGCGATCTTGGGGGGATCCTTGCGGCCGTTCAGCTCTTCTATTGGCCGATCATCATCCTGTGCATGCTGGTCTTCCCTGTGTGGCTGCCGTTCGTGCTAGCCGTGTTGTTCGGCTCGCACTTTCTGCCATACGGATGGCTCTATCAAAGCCGGGGCTACTACTTCCTCGGCATCGCGGTTCCTGTGGTTGCTGCTGCGACGGCGTTGATGGGCCCGTCGGTGTCGCATGCCTACACTGCGCCGGCCACAGCGGCCATCTATGTCCTCGGTTGTGCAGTTGTTCTGAACGAGGTCGCTGCATTGCCGCCCGTGATGGGGGCTTCCCCGCGATCGATGCGGGATGAGCGGCAAGCGTAGATTCCATGTTCGAACAGCATGGTCGCATCTTCACCAACGCTTTCGTCGCAACTTCGAGCGTGCGATCGGTCGCGGCACTCGAGTTCCAAGCCTTGGGTCGACGATCTCGCGCGAGTCAGGTGTGTGACTTGAGCAGGCGCGTCACCTCGGGTCTGAGGAACAGCCGGATGTCGCGCTCGATGAAGGCGACCAGAACACGCTCGCCGATGGGGCTTAGCTCGTACACCTTGCGATCCGGCCCCCGATTCCCCGAGACGGAGGTGCTCTTCACGAGCTCGGAGTCGTGGAATCGCTGAAGCGCCCGGTACAGACTCCGTTCCTCGACCGTCAGCGCCCCGTCGCCGATGTCCGTCAACCATTGCCGGATCTCGGCCATGTGCTTCGGGCCGTCCCGCAGCGCGAGAAGGACCCAGAATGTCAGCTGCCCGCGCTTGAAGACATCCTCCCAGCCTTCGAGCAGCTTGAGCTCCCATGCGTCGAGTGCGCTCATCGGAAGAGGTTCTCGTTAGTCATGCTTCGATCGATTGGCGAGCCTGGATCGCGCCGATGATGGCGAATACCACCACGATCGCGAGGTAGGGGACGGTTCCTCAGAGGTCGACCGGACGACGCAGCACGACCCACAAAGCGCCCACCGTCGCGGAAGCGATGTTGCCGACGGCCGCGTACGCGATGTATGGCCACCGAGCTTGTAGGTCGCCGAGTCCCCAGTTAAGCGCCGCGAAGAACGCCACCCCCCGCTCGACCCTGTCACCGCGGCTTCGGGGAAGGTATCGTGCATAGGAGTCGTGTGATTCTGTATGCCACCAAGGAGGACTCCGCATGATCAAGGTCGCCGTTTGGGGCGCAGGCATGATGGGCCAGGGCCTGCTCCGCTACATCCTCGACCGCCCGAACGATATCGAACTCGTAGGCGTGATCGATCGTCACCCCGAGAAGCACGGGATGACACTCGGGGGTCTGCTCGGGGAGCACTACGAGCATGACGTGGCCATCACGGCGGACCACGACGCCGTGCTCGCGCTGAAGCCGGACGTCGTGTGCGTGCTCACCGCGAGCAACCTTCACGAGATCACCGGTCCGGTCGAGGCCGCCATCCGCGCGGACGCTGACGTCATCGGCATCGCGGAGACGCTGTCGTATCCGTGGGCGAGCGACGCAGCGTGGGCCGATCGCGTCGACGCACTCGCACGCGAGCACGGCGTGAGCGTCCTCGGCACGGGCATCAACCCCGGCTTCATCCTCGACGCGCTGCCGATCCTGCTCAGCTCCGCCTGCCTCCGCATCGACCGGATCGAGGCCGCCCGGGTCAACGACCTCTCGCCGTTCGGGCCCACAGTCATGACGAGCCAGGGTGTCGGCACCACGGTCGAGCAGTTCGAGGCCGGCATCGCCGACGGCTCGATCGTCGGCCACATCGGGTTCCAGGAGTCCATCGGCCTGATCGGCTATGCGCTCGGCTGGGAGATCGACGAGGTCGTCGAGACCCGCGAGCCGATCGTGAGCACGGTGGAGCGCTCCACCCCGCATGTGCACGTGGCCCCCGGCAACGTAGCTGGCTGCCGCCACATCGCACGGGCCTACAGCAAGGGCGTTCTCAAGATCGAGCTCGTCCACCCGCAGCAGATCCACCCGGACCTCGAGGGCGTGACGACCGGCGACTACATCAAGGTGATCGGCGAGCCGAACATCAGCGTCGCCAACACCCCGGAGGTCCCGGGCGGCAAGGGTACCTACGCGAGCATCGGCAACTACATCCCGCTCATCGGCGCGGCGAATCCCGGCATCGTGACCGTGGTGGACATGCCGCTTCCTCGATTCTGGTCACCGACGGCCTAGGGACGGACGACAAATGGACGATGTGACTCGCTGTGCCGAGGGGGATTGGGTGGAGGTCGAGCGCGTGCTGCTCGAGCCCGTCGATCGCGCGACGAATCTGCCCGAGGACACCGCCGCCCAGCCACTCCGCATGTGGGTGAAGGGTTTCGCGCGCGCCTCTGCCTCCGTCGGTGAGGCCGTTTCGGTCGAGACGATGACCGGCCGCGACGTGACCGGGACGCTGACCGAGGTCAACCCCGGCTACTTCCACACGTTCGGCAGGCCGGCGCCGGAGCTCACGGCCATAGGCCGCGACCTGCGTGCCCGCCTGGCCGCCTACCGCAAGGCGGGTGGCTGACATGGCAGGCAAGACCGAGGCCATCCTCGCCCGTAAGGGCGAGATCATGAAGCGGGCGCTGGGCATGGACTACGCGCAGTTCGAGCGCAGTCCCATCGCGTTCGACTACGAGGCGATGATGTCGGCTCACGGCTACTCGCTCGAGCAGATCATCGGTATCCAGCTCGTGGCAGGTGTCGGCAAGACGCCGCTACTCGAGTTGCGCAACCTCACCGACCTGGTGCGCTCGTACGCCGAGCCGGGGTGTGGGGCGCGGCTGTTCGTGAAGGACGAGGCCGCCAACATGGCCGGATCGTTCAAGGACCGCCGCGCGAGCATCAGCATCCATGTCGCCAAGGAGAAGGGCTACGCCGGCGTCATCGCCGCGACGTCCGGCAACTACGGCGCGGCCGTCTCCAGCCAGGCCGCGCGCGCGAGTCTCAACTGCATCATCGTCCAGGAGGCGTTCGACTCGCGCCACGTCGGTCAGCCCGAGATCATCGAGAAGTCCCGCATCTGCGAGGCGTTCGGCGCCGAGGTCATCCAGCTCTCCGTGGGTCCCGAGCTCTTCTCTCACATGCTTGAACTGCTCGACGACACCGGCTACCTCGCCGCATCGCTGTACTCCGCCTTCGGTATCTCCGGCATCGAGTCGCTCGGGTGGGAACTCGCCGAGGAGATGACGGCGCTCACCGGCGCACCGCCCACGCACGTGGTGGTCACCCACGCGGGCGGCGGCAACACCACCGGCACCGCGCGCGGGCTGCGGCGGGCGGGCGCGACCTCGACGCAGGTCGTGAGCGCCTCTGTGGACCTGTCGGGCCTGCACATGGCCTCGGACGCTGACTTCAATCGCAAGAGCTTCACGACGGGCCACACGGGCTTCGGCGTGCCCTTCGCGACTTGGCCCGACCGCGCGGACGTGCCGCGCAACGCCGCACGGGCACTGCGCTACATGGACCGGTATCTCACCGTCACCCAGGGCGAGGTCTTCTACGTCACCGAGGCGATGGCCAAGCTCGAGGGTCTCGAGCGCGGGCCGTCGGGCAATACTGCGATGGCCGCGGCGATCTCGCTGGCGCGCGACCTGCCGCGCGACGCGACCGTCGTGGTGCAGGAGACCGAGTACACGGGTGCCGGCAAGCACCACTGGGCGCAGCTCAACTTCGCCCGCGCCAACGGGGTCGAAGTGCGACTCGGCGACCCGACGGAGAGCGTCCCGGGCAAGAGCATCGTGATACCGGAGCGTCCGGAGCAGATCCGTGCGAAGGACTTCGACATGGGCAAGATGCGGCGCAGCTACGTGCGCAACGCGCTCGCGCACGCCGGCGAAGGCTACGCGCCGACGACCGACGACATCGAGTTCCTCGCCAGCGACACGAACACCGACGCCTCGACGGTCGAGGCGATCATTTCGGCACTCAAGGAGGCCTGACTTGGCTCGTGAAGACACGTTCAAAGAGGCTCGCGCACATCTTCAGGAGCTGACCGACGAGCAGCTGGAGGCCCGCTTCTGGTCCTTGGCGCAGCAGGTCGTCGACCCGCTCGTCGAGCTGGCCCGCACCAACACATCCCCGTCGATCGAGCGCAGCGTCCTGATGCGCATGGGCGTGGACTCGCAGACGTGCATGGCCGTGGTGGCGGAGTGCGAGAAGCGCGGGCTGCTCGGGCACGGCGCCGGCAACATCGTCCTGTACTGCTCGCAGGAGCTCGAATGCGACGCCCCGATCGCGGCGGCCGGGTTGGCCGCGGGCGACGGGTGGGATCTGGTCGAGGCCAAGTGGGGAGGCGCGCTGTGAGCAACGATGACATGCGCGCTCTGGATCCGAATGAGAAGCTCGACGTCGCCGGTCTGCTCGAGGGGCTGGAGCACTACCGTCCCCGCCGCTCGGGCTGGCATTGGCGAGAGCAGGTACCGGACCAGCACCTCTACGAGTTCGACTACAAGGAGACCTCGAAGGGTCTGGAGCGCAGCATCCCACTGCCGGCGGCGCACTACTTCGACGACATCGACCCGCAGCCCGACTGCGTCGTCACCACCGAGATCGCGTCCGGTCGCGTCGAGGACGACATTCGTAGGATGCGCATGGCCGCGTGGCACGGGGCCGACCATATGATGGTCATCCGCACTGCGGGTCAGAGCCACATCGACGGACTGATCGAGGGCACCCCCGAAGGCACGGGCGGTATCGCCGTCACGCGCAAGCAGGTGCGCCTCACGCGCAAGGCACTCGACCTGATCGAGGATGAGGTCGGCCGCCCGATCAACTTCCACAGCTACGTGAGCGGCGTCGCCGGCCCCGAGATGGCCGTCATGTTCGCCGAGGAGGGCGTCAACGGCGCCCACCAGGATCCGCAGTACAACGTGCTGTACCGCAACATCAACATGTACCGCAGCTTCGTCGACGCGGCCGTGGCGAAGCTGGTCATGGGGTCCGTCGGCATGCTGCAGATCGACGGCGCACACAACGCGAACGCGACCGCGGTGAAGGCGTGGAAGGTCATGCCCGAGCTGCTCGTCCAGCACGCCATCAACTGCGCCTTCTCTGTTTCCGTCGGGATGGCGAAGGAGAACATCGCGCTGTCCACCGTGCCGCCCGACGCGTCGCCGGCACCCTGCATGCGCATGGACCTGCCGTACGCCGTCGCACTGCGTGACCTCTTCGGCGAATACAAGATGCGTGCCCAGCAGAACACCCGCTACATGGAGTCGGACGGCCGCGACGCCACGGTCTCGCAGGTCATGAACATGATGATCTCGCGGCTGACTAGCGCGGACATCCAGTCGACCATCACGCCCGACGAGGGTCGCAACGTGCCGTGGCACTACAACAACGTGCACGCGGTCAACACGGCGCGTCAGTCTCTCGTCGGCATGGACGGTCTGCGCGACATGATCAAGCTCGACCGCGAGAGCCCCGAGCTGAAGGCGCGCGTGCGCGAGATCAAGGAACGCGCGGTGCTGTTCCTCGAGGCGATGGTTTGCGACGGCGGGTACTTCGCCTCCGTGGAAGACGCGTACTTCGTGGACTCCGGCGAGTACCCGGAGACCAATGACGACGGCATCGTGCGGAAGTCGGCAGGCGGCGTGGCGGTCGGGACGATCGTGGAGCGCGCCGGCGACTACATGGCGCCCGTGTGCCACCACTTCGGCGTGAACCACCTTCCCGAGGGCTCGGGTCGAGCGTGCGATCCCATCGGCGGCTGCACGCTGTGCGACCACGACAAGGTGCCGTACACCGACGAGCTCGATCCCGAGGACAACGTGGATGTGCGTCTGGCCGCCACCGCCGAGCTGCGCGAGAAGGGCCTCATAAAGCCGGAGGTGCAGTGGGCGGGGGACGGCGTGGTGGTCGTGACCATGTTCCTGCCGGTCGGGCAGCGCGTCGCCGAGGCCGCCGCGCTCGAGCTGGGCCGTTCGATGAACCTCACCGAGTGCGAGGTCATCCACCGACAGGTCATGCACCCCGCCGAAGGCACGCTCATCGAGCTCAAGGGCACCCTGGCGACCGCCATCGACCCGAAGACGCTGGTCATCCCCGAGCCGCCCGAGTCGCTCTCCGACGAGGAGATCAGGGAGTTCGTGGCAGAGCGTGGGCTGCGCTGTGTCGCCGCCACGGTCGGCATGGACGAACACTCCGTAGGCATGTACGAGATCCTCGACATCAAGCACGGCGGCCTCGAGAAGTGGGGCTTCACCTGCACGCATCTCGGGACGTCGGTGCCCGTTGAGAAGCTGCTGGACGCCGCGATCGAGCATGGCGCGCAGATCGTGCTGCTCTCCACGATCATCACGCACGGGGACATGCACCGCCGCAACATGGAGAAGCTCGCCGACCTGGCCCGTGAGAAGGGCATCCGCGATCGCGTACTGCTCATCGCCGGCGGGACCCAGGTCACCGACGAGCTTGCGCGTTCGTGGGGCATGGACGCGGGCTTCGGGCGCCGGACCCACGGTATCGACGTCGCCTCGTTCATCGTCAAGAACATGCGCGAGCGGGGTATGTAGGGGCGCAGCTCACCGGTCAGGCAAACGCCCGATGGCCATTCCCGGAGCGGGAATGGCCATCGGGCGTTTGTGGTCGAGCTTGTCGCTGTGAGGAACGCCGGCGTGGTGTCGCACGCCGGGAGTGGTGCATCTTGCGCGTCAGCCGAGCCGCTTCGAGAGCGTCCTCTCCGCGTCCGGAGCGAGGCGGAAGACGAACGCCTTCCCGCGCCGCCGATGTTCCAGATATCCCGCCGCGACGAGCTTCGTGAAGTCCTGCCGCGCGGTCTCGTAGCCGAGCATCCGGGTGCGTGCGTGGTGCTTGATGGTGAAGTCGGTCTCCGGAGCGCGCAGAGCACGGTCCAGGATCAGTGCCTGGCGGTGGTTGATGTCGAGAGCGGCGAAGCGTGCCATGACCTCGCGGTACCTGGTGACGCGTCGGCGCAGCTCTTCCTCAACGATTTCGTTGGAACGCGAGATGACCTCGAGCTGGTGGATCACGCGTGCCGTCAGGTCCGCATCGTCGTCGGCGATCTCGCGCAGCGCCCGGGCCCAGTCGATGATGCTGGTCACCCGGTAGCCGTGCCGCAACGCGTACGCCATCGAGATGAGTCGGGCGACCACGTGGTTGTATTCGTCGAACGGCCTGACCCGTGGGATCCACCACGCCAGCGCGAGGGTCTTGATCAGCGGGTGGACGAAGGGGACGTCGCGGCTCTCCGAGTACGCGTGCATAGCCTGCAGCTCTCCGAGGATGCGGGCCGGAGGGGTCGCGAGGTCGAGCGGACGTGACCCGCTGACAGGCGTGTCGGTCGACCTCAGGATGCCCGCACTCGGGTCGTCCCCGCGCAGCAGGCGGTGGATCTCCATGACGTACGCAGGCGTGATGGCCTGGGTACGCGCATCCGGCAGGGCGCGCATCGTGCGATAGAAGCGCATGGCGATGATGCTGGCCTCGCTTGTGGGGGATGCGTCGTCGTAGAGCGCGGCGATGACCTCGGCGCGGGTCGCGGAGACGTCGTCGGCCTCGGGTTCGGTGTCTTGAGTCTCGCCGAGGGCCACGAGCACCGCCTCCTCGACGAGCAGCCGATCCTGGACGATCCACTCCTCGTCGGGGGGGAGTTCGGTGCGTCCGAGCATGCTGCGCGCCGTCCATGTGTCCACCTCGTACAGCGCCTGCATGAGCTGCGCGGTCGGTGTGACGCGGACCTGGAAGTCGCCCCAGGCGCTTTCTAGGACGAGCAGACCGGCCGATCGTCGGATCGCGGAGATCAGGCGCCAAACGGACTCGCGCGGTACTCCGACACCGTATCGCAGCGACTCGAAGCCCTCGCGCCCGTAGTAGTCGGTGTTCGCCTCGGTGAAGAGCTGGTCGAGACGCCCTGCCTCGAGCGCCTCGAACACCTTTGCCGCCTCGTTGGGGTCGATATCGGGAGCCACGTCTACCCAATCTCCTCGAGAGCGGCACTGGCCGCCCTTTCGACGAAGACTAGCACGCCTGGCAGGGCCGCCGCATCACCAAAACCCTGCGGGAGAATCATGGGTAGGAAAGAAAGATGCACTTCAGCGAGTTGCTAAGGTGCGGCTGATTGTCAGTGAGGTTATCTTGCTACCCGAAATGGAATAGTGGGTAGCATGGCATCGGAATTGCTCCTCTCGTGGGCGGACCGGACATCCAAGTACGAGGGGAAGGGGTATCTGTATGGAACGAGAGCTCTTGTTCGACTCGGCCACGTGGCTCGTGTGGCTCGCTCCGTTCGTAGGCGTTCTGGCGGCGGGGCTCACCAAACGGCGCGACCCGGTGGTAGAGGGCGACCGCGTGCTCAGGCACGACGCTGCGGCGATCCTCGAGCATTGGGCGCACGGGATCGGAACGGCGGTGCTGCTGGTCAGCGGCATCCTTCTCGGACTTTGGTTCGTGCCTGCGCTCGTCGGGAGCGGCGAGCCGGTGTGGGCCACGATGGACGTCCACTTCGCGGCGGCGGTCGTGTTTCTGTTCGGCACCTTCTACTACGGTGCGAACACGCTTCTGGAGAAGAAGCGATTCAGGGAGCATCTGCCGACGAAGGACGCGATCGGATTCACCAAGCGGCACTACGGGCTCCTGCTCGGCTTCAAGAAGTTCACGATGCCGCCCGAGCGCAAGTACTTCGAGAGCGAGAAGATGGCCTACATCCTCGCGCTCGCCTCGACGGTGCTGATCATCCTCACGGGGCTGCTCAAGGTTGCGGCGCACGCGGTCGACGTCCCCGTGCAGGCGATGGCGATCGTGACCCCCGTGCATGACATCGCGACCGTTGCGATGCTCGCATTCTTCCTCGCACACGTGTTCTTCGCGGCCGTCCTGCCCATGAGCTGGCCCGTGTTGCGTTCCATGTTCACGGGTTACGTGGACCTCGAGTACGCGAAGCATGAGCACGCCGGTTGGCTCGCTGAGCTCGGCTACATCGAGCCAGGGGCGGACGCTGCGGCGGGCACTGACGATTCTGAAGGGAACAACTGATGGTTGATAAGGACAAGGACCCTGCGGAGACGGCCGTTCCTGCCGAGCATGCGGGCACGATCTCTCGCAGGCAGTTCCTCACGGGATTCGGCGGGGTGGGCTTGGGCGTCGTCCTCGGCGGCTCCCTCTTCAAGGGATTCCTGCTCCCCGACGAGGTCTTCGCCATTCCCGCGTCCGGGGGCTATCTGCTGGTGGACTCGAAGAAGTGCCAGGGCTGCAACACGTGCATGATGGCCTGCTCGCTCACGCATCACGGCGTCCAGAGCCTGTCGCTCTCCCGCATCCAGGTGGTGCAGGACCCGTTCGCGAAGTACCCGAACGACAAGGCCATCTCCCAGTGCCGCCAGTGCCCGTCACCCGCATGCGTCGAGGCATGCCCGACGACCGCGCTGCACGTGGACAAGAAGACCGGCGTCCGTACGGTCGACGTGGCGAAGTGCGTGGGATGTCAGCGGTGCGTGAACGCGTGCCCCTTCGACGCCAGCCGCGCCGACTGGAACTTCGAGGACAGACACGCGCAGAAGTGCGACCTGTGCCTCGACACTCCGTTCATGGACGCCGATGGCGGACCGGGCGGTCAGCAGGCGTGCGTAGCCGTCTGCCCGGTCGGCGCGATCAGCTTCACCAAAGACGTCCCGCTGCAGTCCGATCGAGGCTACGACGTCAACTTGCGCGACGCGGGTTGGGCGGCGCTCGGCTTTGCCATCGACGATGAAGGCAAGGTCGCTCCCTCCGCACCCGCAACCGCACCGTCCGCACACTGATCGCCGCACGATCGCGCACGAGACGACCGATCGCGGCTGACTTGGAAGGTAGTGACATGGCAACAGGTGGATACGCCGGGAAGATCCTCAGGTTGGATCTGACCGCTCGCACGTCTTCGGCCATCGAGACCGAGAAGTACGCGGAATGGGGAGGCGGCCACGGTATCGGCTCGGCCCTGTTCTGGGACCTCTGCAAGGACAAGACGGTATCGGGGCTCGACCCCGCCAACGTCGTGACGATCATGACCTCGCCGCTCAGCGGCACGATGGTGCCCTCCGCATCCGGTCGTGTCGAGGTGCAGGGCATCGGCGCCACGTCGTACCCGATCAACTGGTTCACGCGCTCCAACTTCGGCGGCCGCTTCGGCGGACAGCTCAAGTACGCGGGCTGGGACGGCATCGTCCTCGAGGGCAAGGCCGACAAGCCCGTTTGGATCGACATCGTCAACGACAAGGTCGTCTTCCGCGACGCTGCTGGCCTGTGGGGCAAGGACACCCAGGAGACCCAGAAGCTCATCTGGAAGCAGAAGGACGATGAGATCCACGGGTGGACCGAGGTCGGCAAGAGCCGCGATGGCGGGCGTACGACGCAGAAGCCCGCGATCATCACCACGGGCCCCGCGGGCGAGAACCTCTCCACCCTCGGCTGCTTGGTGCACGATGCTGGGAACGCTGCGGGCCAAGGCGGCTTCGGCGCGGTCTTCGGATCCAAGAACCTCAAGGCGATCAGCGTCGTCGGCACCGGCTCTGTCGAGGTGGCCGACCCCGCGGGGCTGTTCAACGCACGCCTGTGGGCCAAGGACGAATACGCCGCCAAGCCGGGCCAGCCGGCCCATCCCAATGGGCCGAGCTTCGGCGTCGACCCGGCGCCCGTGCTCATGTACGGCACCCCTCCGAAGGGAGCCAAGGGGCCTCAGGCGTGCCAGGGCTGCATCAACGGGTGCCGGGCGAGGTTCGATACCGGAATCGCGAACGAGTCCTCCTGCCAGGAGACCTCGATGTACAAGGCCTTCGACGTGCTCGCGCACGGCAAGGGCACGGAGGCCTCCTTCATCGCCACCGACCTCGTCCAGAAGATGGGCGTCAACTCCTACGAGCTGATGCAGGGCATCGGCTACCTCTACGCGCTCGGCAAGATGGGCGTGCTCGGGGCCGGCAAGGAGATCGACACCGACCTCGACATGTCGCGTGTCGGTGAGGCCGACTTCGCCGTGGACCTGATCACCAAGATCGCCTACCGCCAGGGCATCGGCGAGGACCTTGCTCATGGCTTCGTGCGCGCTGCCGAGAAGTGGGGCCGTCTCGAGAAGGACTTCGCCGCGGGCATCCTCGACTTCCCGTACTGGGGATACGCCAACCACGGCTACGATCCGCGCGCCGAGATCGAGTGGGGCTATGGATCGATCATGGGTGAACGTGACATGAACCTTCACTGCTTCAACACCAACTTCTGGAGCGTCATCAAGCACATGATGGTAGGGAAGGCGATGCCCGTCTCGGCGGAGGAGTACGCCAAGATCGCCTCGTCGAAGATGGTGCCGTACGCGGGTGACACCGCGATGCTCGACTTCAGCACCGAGAACATCTACTCGGAGTCGATCGCCAAGCTGGTCGTGTGGCAGGGCCACTACGGGCGCTTCTGGAAGCAGAGCGCGCTGTACTGCGACTTCCGCTGGCCGGACTTCACCAACTACAACCGCGATGACAACGTGGGCATCACCGGGGACGGCGAGCCGAAGTTCTGGAACGCCGTGACCGGGCAGGACATCACGTTCGCCAAGGGGATCGAACTCGGTCGCCGGATCTTCAACCTGGACAACGCGATCTGGGCGCTGCAGGGCAGGCACCGCGACATCGTCAAGTTCGCGTCGTACATCTACGACAAGAAGCTCGAGACGAGCCTTGTCGGGCCCCTCTACCCGATGGCGGGCAAGGTCGACGGCAAGTGGGAGTACATCAACTGCGTCGGCCGTTCGATCGATCGCGCCGGGTTCGAGGAGTTCAAGACGCGCTTCTACGCCCTCGAAGGGTGGGACTCGAAGTCCGGATGGCCTACGCGCGAGACCCTCAAGGGCCTGGACCTGGAGAACGTGGCCGATGTCCTCGAAGAAGCCAAGAAGCTGGGGGTCGCGTGATGGCCGGATTCGAGCCGATGACCCCGGAGGCGGCAGAGCGCTTCGTCGCCGAGCAGCCGTACGAGGACCGCTTCCACGTGAGCCTCGTGGGCAAGCACGGCGGGTTCCAGCCGGTGCCGATCCTGTCGGTCGCCGAGTTCGTGAGGGTGACCACGGGGCTCGATCCGGTGTTCTCGGCAGACGCTCTCGCGGCGTGGGTGACCGGGAACCTCGGTGACGCCGAACTCGGCGATGCGATCCGGGCCGGGTGCGCGGAGCTGCCGCTCTTCCAGCAGGCGCCGGTCGCGTGTGCGCTTGTGATCGAGCGGCTGCAGTCGGCCGAGGCGGCGCTTGCCGGAGTGCCCGCCTCGTAGGAGCGGTACGACGATGCCCCACGGGGCCGGGCCTGGCGGTCCGGCCCCGACGTCGTTCCGTCGAGGTTCGGCGCGGAGCGACCCCCCGGCACGCGCTGGTGCTACGATCGGCGCATGTGACAGCGCCGACTTGGCGCTCTCCCCGAGAGGCGCCTCCAGCGGGCGCCCGCCACCGACCGAAAGGCTAGCCGGGATGCCTGAAGCCCGACGCATCGACGCGCTCGTCGCTGAGGTCGGCTCGACCACGACGACCGTCTCAGCCTTCGACGGGCTGAGTTCCTCGTCGGTCACGCCGCCGGTGCTCCTCGGCCAAGGCGTCGCTCCCACGTCCGTGGCAGACGGTGACGTGTCGATCGGCGTGAGCGCAGCACGCGCCGACCTCGAGTCGCGCCTCGGACCGCTCGCCCCCGATGTGACGCTGGCGACGAGCTCGGCAGCTGGCGGCCTGCGCATGACCGTGCACGGCCTGACGCAACGAATGACCGCTACCGCCGCCCGAGAGGCCGCACTGGGCGCAGGTGCCGTCGTGGAGTACCAGACCTCCGGGAGGCTGCGCGATCACGACCTTCAGCGGATCGCAGCTGTGCAGCCGAGCCTCATATTGCTGGCCGGGGGCGTCGAGGGCGGGGACAGCGACACCGTGCTCTACAACGCACGGCGGCTGACCGAGTTGGAGATCCGCCCCATCGTCGTCTACGGGGGCAACTCGCGTGCTGCAGACGAGGCGCGGGACATCCTCGAGCCCGCCGGGTTCCGGGTGCGCGTCACCGCGAATGTCTACCCGGGCGTGGACGAGTTGGACATAGTGCCGGCCCGCGCCGTGATCCACGACGCCTTCGAGGAGCACATCACGCACGCGCCGGGGATGGAGCGCATCGCCGGGTTCGTGACGGGTCACATCCTGCCCACACCGGGCGCGGTGCTGCTCGCTGCGGAGCTGTTCGCGAAGGCGGTCGGTGACCTGATCGTCATCGACGTCGGCGGAGCGACCACTGACGTGCACTCGATCACCGATGGAAGCCCCGAGCTGGCCGGGATGCGCACGGATCCCGAACCCCACAGCAAGCGGACGGTCGAAGGCGACCTCGGGACGTTCATCAGCGCCGAACACGTCGCGGCGCTGTTGGCGCCCGCGCTGCGTCCTGATCCGCTGCCGCCGGCGATCCCGCGAACCGCCTCGGAGATCGAGGCCGCGGTGCTCCTCGCACGCGTCGCTGCCGTCACCGCCATGCAAAGGCATGCGGGGCAGCTGAAGCACCTCTACACGCCCACCGGTCGCCAGACCGTCGTTCAGGGACGCGACCTCACCGCGTGCCGGATCGTCATCGGTACCGGCGGTGCGCTGACCCGTCTGCCCGAGGGGGAGTCCCTGCTCGCCGGGACCCTGGGCCACGAGGGTGGAGGCAGTCTCATGCCCCCACACGATGCACGCTGCGTCCTGGATCGTGATTACGTGTTCGCGTGCTGTGGCGCGCTGTCCGGGTACTTCGAAGCCGATGCCGTGACGGCGCTCATGCGCCGCAGCACGGGGCTGTAGGAGGAAAGCCGCATGCAACTCGCACAGGCGACCGTCACCGTCGACCTCGACAAGATCGTCGACAATACGCGGAGGCTGGTCGAGCGGCTTCCGGGTGTCGACGTGGTCGGCGTCACCAAAGTCACCTGCGGGGCGCCGGAGATCGGCCGAGCGATGCTGGCCGGCGGTGCTGTGGCCCTCGGGGAGTCACGCATCGAGAACGCCGCGAGGCTGCGCGCGGCCGGGATACTGGCGCCGATCTGGCTGGTGCGCGCTCCGGCTCCGGGTGTCGCCGAGGACGCGGTCCGGTACTCCGACGTCTCCGTCGTGAGCGAGATGGACATCGTCGAGGCGCTCGATGCCGCGGCCGCGCGCGTGGGAACGCGGTACGGGATCGTCGCCATGGTGGATATCGGCGACCTGCGTGAGGGCATGATGCCGACTGAGCTTCCGGGTTTCCTCGAACGGGCGGCGCTTTGTTCGAACATCGAGATACTCGGCATCGGAGCGAGCCTGACGTGCTACGGCGCGATCGTCCCCGACGAGGGCAACCTCGGTCTGCTGTCGGAGCTCGCAGCTTCCGCGCAGCGGCAGCTCGGCAAACGGCTGCTCGTATCGGGCGGCAGTTCCACGTCGATTGCGCCGGTCATCTCCGGCAGGGCGCCCCGTTCGATCGACAACCTGCGCCTCGGCGAGGCGATCATGCTGGGCGTCGACCCCGCGACCCGCGAGCAGATACCCGGACTCGAACTCCACGAGGATGCGGTGACCGTCTCCGCCCCGGTGATCGAGTGCAAGGTGAAGCCCTCGTTGCCGATCGGCACGTGCGCGCAGGACGCCTTCGGCAACGTCCCCTCATTCGAGGACCGGGGAGACCGCCTCCGCGCGATCTGCGCGATCGGGCGGCAGGACGTCGTGCCGGAGCAACTCACGCCGGTCGATCCGCGCGTGATCGTGCTCGGCGCCTCGAGCGACCACCTCGTGCTCGACGTGGAGGACCTGTCGGTCGCGCCCGCCATCGGCGAGCCGATCGTCTTCGTCCCCGGCTACTCGTCGACCTTGTCGCTCTTCACGTCGCCGTATGTGGCCAAGGAGTTCGTGCGCGGCGCGTAGCGGGTTGGCGACTGCTGACCGGGGGTACATTCCCACTCGTGGGGTGCGCGCGCGCCCGCTTCGTATGGGGCAGGGGTCCCCCGCATGGATTCGAAGATGATCGGATCGGGATGGGACCGACTCTCGGCGGCCTTGCGGTCGGGGGCAGGGCTGGCGCGTGCAGCGGAGACTCTCAAGCGAAGCGAGCAGAACCTCAACCTCTCGGTGGGCTGAGTGAAGGAGCGCGAATGAACGCCTCGGCTCCCATCCAGATACTGCTCGTCGAGGACAACCCCGGTGACGTGCGCCTCACGCGGGAGGTCCTCAAAGAGGGGCCGATCAGCAGCACGCTCAACGTCGTGGAGGACGGTGTGGAGGCGCTGGCATTCCTGCGCCACGAGGGCACCTACGCCGATGCGGGGCCGCAGGGCCTGGTCCTGCTCGACCTCAACCTGCCCAAGAAGGACGGCCGCGAGGTCTTGGCGGAGATGAAGGCCGATCCCGCGCTGCGAAGGGTCCCGGTCATCGTGCTTACATCATCGTCAGCCGGGCTCGACATCCTGAGCGCCTACGACCTCCACGCGAACTGCTACATCACGAAACCGGTCGACCTCAACCAGTTCGTGAAGGTCGTCCGCTCCATCGAGGAATTCTGGCTGTCGATCGTGAAGCTTCCGGGTGGCGAAGCATAAGTGGACCCGGCTCGAAAGCTCCCTATCGTCGAGGACAACCCTGGCGACCCCAGGCTGATCATCGAGATGCTCCACGACTCCGGCTCCGGCATAGTCGCGGAGAGCTTCGATACCTTGGCCGCGGCGGTCGACCGGCTCGCGGTGGCCGATGTCGTCGAGGCGATGGTGTCGCATCGTCCCTACCGGCCCGCTCTCGGGATCGATGCGGCGCTGGCCGAGATCGAGCGGGGCGTCGGACGCCTCTACGACGCTGAGGTGTCCAGGGTCTGCGTCGCCCTCTTCCGTGAGGACCACTTCCAGCTGTCGACGTAGTCAGGGTGTTCATCGAATGGGGAGGCGTTGCCGTCTTGGACTTGCCCGATGGGGTCGAGCGCACGACCGCGGACCTCATCGTCCTGGTCGAGGGGCAGAGATACTCCATCCCGTTAGGAACGGTGTCTCGCGTGGTGCGCGCGGTCGAGATCACACCGGTGGTCACCGCTCCCGGTGTCTTCGCGGGCGTCATCGACGTGGGGGGCGACATTGTTCCCGTGGTCGATCTTCGCCTGCGTCTGCGGCTCGAGGGCAGGCCGATCGCGGTCACAGACTGCATGGTGATCGCCAGGACGTCTCGGGCGGTGATCGTCCTGCCCGTCGACGCGGTGATCGGGATCAGCGAACGCCTCTTCGCGCCGGCAGATGACGACTGTGAACCGCTCGGAGCGGACTGTCTCAGTCGCGCATTGCGTGACGATGAGGGCATCGTGTTGGAGCTCGCGATCGATCGCGTGGTCACCCAGGAGGAGTTCTCCGGACTCTTCGAGGTCGCGCCGTTGGGCGACCCGACATGACCGCCGCCCGCGTATCTCCTCAGGAACTCGCGGCGCTGGCCGACTTCGTCGACGACCGCATGGGACTCCACTTCCCGTCGGGGAAGTGGGCCGATCTCTCGCGGGCACTGGAAGCCGCCGCCCCACGCGCGGGCTTCGCCGCCTCGACCGGTCTGGTCGCGGCGATCCTCACCGGGAGCGCCACGACCGAGCAGATCACGCACTTCGAGAGCTGCCTGACGATCAACGAGACCTACTTCTTCCGCGACCCGAAGTCATTCGCGGCTCTCGAGCGGCACATCCTGCCCGAGCTCGCTCGAGCGCATCCCGGCTCCATTCGTATCTGGAGCGCCGGCTGCTCCGACGGCGCCGAGCCCTACTCGATCGCGATCGCATGCAGAAGGGCGCTGGCACTCAGCGGTGCCGTCAGCGTGTCCATCCTCGCGACGGATATCGACCGCGCCGCTCTGGCGCTTGCCAAGGCCGCGAGGTACACGAAGTGGTCGTTGCGCGAGACCCCGGAGTCGTTCACCCGGGACTACTTCACGCCGGTCGCGCCCGGCAGGTGGGAGCTCAGGTCCGAGATCCGCGAGATGGTCAAGTTCGCGCACCATAATCTGGCCTCCGGCGAGCGGGTGATGCCGGATGAGACATCAAGCCTGGATGTCATCTTCTGCCGCAACACGCTCATGTACTTCTCGCCGCGTCAGTTGCGGGTGGCGGCGGATCGTCTGCAGGACTCACTGGCCATCGGTGGACACCTCTTCGTTGCGCCGAGCGAGGCGACACGGATGCTGTTCCCCCGTCTGACGCTGGTCCGTGTCGCGGGAGCATTCTGCTTCACCAAGCCGGGGCCGGGTGCGCCGACGGCGCCGGTTTCGTCCAAGCCGCCGGCCCGCAGGGTCCGCGTGGACGCGGCGGTCGATCCGCCGCGTAGGATCGCCCGTCCGGTCGATCCCGCGCCGATCGTGGCGGCGCCGGCGATCGCGCAGGCGAAGGCGCTTGCGGACGGGGGGCGGTTGGCCGAAGCGCTGACCGTGTGCGACGCGATCGCGGCGGACATAAAAGCGACGGCGTCCTATCACTTCCTGCGTGCCACGATCCTGCAGGAGCTCGGGAGGTCGGAAGACGCGGCAACCGAGTTGCGCCGGGCCCTGTATCTCGAGCCCGACTTCGCGCTCGCCCATCTGCTCCTCGGGAACGATGCTTTGCGGGCCGGCGACCACCGGGCGGCGGCCAGGCACTATGCGACGCTCGCGAAGATCCTCGCGGGCCTCCCGCCCGCATCGGTGCTTCCCGATACGGACGGGATGACCGTCGGAGAAGTGCGCGCGATGATGCCCGACATCACGGGGAGGTCATAGCGCATGGCCAGGAGGAAGACAGCATCGTCTCCCGCTGCGGTGGACGCCGCCGTCCTGCACCGGCGCGCGCTTGCCTTGGCTGCCCGTGCGGAGGAATCGGACCACTCGGCGGATCTTCAGGTACTCGAGTTCTCCGTCGGTGACGAGACGTACGCGCTGGAGACGAGATTCGTGAGCGAGGTGTACCCGGTCACGGACCTCGCACTGATCCCCGGCACGCCCGACTTCGTCCTCGGCGTGATCAGCGTCCGCGGCAAGATCGTGTCCGTGCTCGACCTGCGGCCGATCTTCGGACTGCGCGTCCGAGAGGGCGTGTGCTCGGATACCGCGATCGTGCTCCGATCGGACTCCATGGAGTTCGGCGTGGCGGCGGATCAGATCAGAGAGGTGAAGGCACTGCCCCTCGAGACGCTCCAGCAATCGCTCAAGACGTTGGCCGGCGCGAGTGGGGACTACGTGTTCGGGGTGACGCCTGAGCGGGTGGTCCTCCTGGACGCCGCGAAGCTGCTTGCGGATCCGAGATTGGTCGTGCGGCCCGGTGCGGGGTCGGAAGCTCTCACTACGGAGGGATCGGCATGACGCTCATCAGGAAGATTTACGCAGGGTACGTGGTCGCGATCGTGCTTCTGGTGGCGATGCTCGGCTTGGCGATCTACGACATGAACGACACGCAGTCGCGGTACACCTCCCTTCTGAACGAGGACGTGCAGGTACGCTACGCGGCGTCGGAGATGCGCTTCCAGATCCGCGACACGGTGGCGGATATGCGGGCAGCGCTGCTGTACCGCGACCGCCGCGCCGAGTTCATCAAGCGGACCACGGACTTACTGCCGCCGATTGACGTTGCCGTCACGCAGATGCAGGCTGCCGCCGAGGCCTCCGGTATCGGAGTCGACACTGCCGCACAGATAGCCAGCAAGGAGGTCTCGTGGCACGGGGGCGTCACCCAAGTGCTCGCGTTTCTCAGCTCCAAGAACGAGACTGCGGCGTTGGGTGAGGCTGAGAAGCTTGCGGTTCCGGGGCAGGAGATCGTCGATCTCTCCACGCAACTGATAGAGACGGCCAACGCGAGCGTGACCGCCCACACCGCTGCCGCCGAGAAGGCCTCCGCGGAGTCTACGATCGTCATAGTGGCCGCCGCCGTGCTCTTCATCATCTTCGCGATCGGTCTTGCTGTGTGGATCGCGACCTCCACCAAGCGGACACTGCGCGAGGTGACGGCCAAGCTGATGAGCTCCGCAGCCGAAATGCTCGCGGTCTCGGCGCAGGTCGCGGCCGGCGCGTCGCAGACGGCGACATCGATCTCCGAGACCACGGTCACCGTCGTCGAGGTCAAGCAGACTGCTCAACTGGTCAACGAGAAGGCGATGGCGCTCGTTGAGACGGCCAACGAGACGGCCCGCGTGGTGGAGATGGGCAGCAAGTCGGTCGAGGAGACACTGAGCGGGATCGAGCGCATGGGCGAGCAGATGAGCGTCATCACGGAGTCGATCATGCGCCTGTCGGACCAGACCGCGACGATCTCAGACGTCATAGCGACCGTGAACGACCTCGCCGAGCAGTCGAATCTCCTGTCGGTGAACGCCGCGATCGAGGCCGCGAAGGCCGGCGATCAGGGCAAGGGCTTCGCGGTGGTCGCGCAGGAGGTCAAGAACCTCGCCGACCAATCGAAGATGGCCGTGGCGCAGGTGCGCGGGGTCCTAGCCGAGATCGAGAAGGCCTCGACTGCCACGATCATGGCAACGGAGCTGGGGAGCAAGTCGGTCGAGAGCACGGCGAAGCAGTCGATTCAGAGCGGCGAGGCCATTGATCGGCTTGCGGAGAGCGTTGCCGCGGCGGTCCTTGCGATCCAGCAGACGGCCGCGTCGACCGAGCAGCAGTTCGCCGGGCTCGGCCAGATCGGCTCTGCGATGGAGGCGATCAACGAGGCCAGTGCGCAGAACGTTGCCGGGACACGGCAGATAGAGGCAGAGGTCGGCCATCTGCGCGATATGGCCAACGCCCTCCAGGCACTGATCGATAACCGCACGACCATCGGCACCTGAGCACCCGGGAAGGCGACGCGACGTGCATCCGAGTGACGAGGATTTCGCCGCACAGCTTCGCGCAACGTTCTACGCGGAGGCGATCGAGCACGTCGAGGCGCTGTCACGCGGCCTGCTCGAACTCGAGGGCCTGCCCGCCTCTGCGCGCCGGTCTGAGCTGCTCGACGGGATGTTCCGGGAGGTCCACAGCCTCAAGGGCGCTTCGGCCGCGGCCAGCCAGCCCCGGATCACCGCCGTGTGCCAGTCGATGGAGACGGTCCTCGCGTCGTGGAGGGGTGGCGCTTCGGAGCCCGTCGCGACGGAGATCGACTCGGTGAGCGACGCGCTGGATACCGTGGTGGCGCTCCTGGAACCATCGACCGGGCCAGCCCGGACGGTCAAGGCGGGATCGGAGATCGTGCGTGCGCCCGACCATCCCGCTTCTCATCCGGATCCGGGGCATGCGGCAACGTCGACGCCGGTCTCACCTCCTCCCGACCCTTCATCTGCGCCGTCTTCGACCGCCTCGACCGGCACCCAGGACACGATGGTGCGGGTGGCCGCCGGCAAGATCGACGCCCTGATGCTCCAGGCCGAGGAGATGCTCGCCATCAAGCTCGCTCAGAACCGTCACGCGAGCGGGGCCCGCGACCTGGACACGCGGACGCGGGCGTGGCGCAAGGGCTGGGACGCTGCGCGTGCGGATCTTGCATCGGTGGACCGACTGACGCCGGCGGCTCTGCGCCGCGTGCGCGCGGTCCTGGACGGCACCTCAGCCTTCGCGGCCGAGCTGTCGGCTCGCACCTCCGCGCTGGCGGCCGGAGCCGAGCAGGACCGGCGCCACGTGGGGCCGCTCGTGGACGACATGCTGGCCCAGGTCGAAAGCGTGCTGATGCTCCCGTTCTCCTCGATATCCGCCCTGTTCGGCAAGATGGTGCGCGATCTCGCGAGGCAAGAGGCCAAGGAAGTGGACCTCGTCGTCAGCGGCGCGGAGACGGAGCTGGACCGGCGCGTCCTGGAGCGGCTCAAGGATCCGCTCGTCCATGCGATACGCAATGCGGTGAGCCACGGCATCGAGACGCCGGAAGGGCGCGCGACCGCGGGCAAGCCGGAGCGAGGTGTGGTGCGCGTCGTCGTTTCCAGGCTCGAGGACAGCCGGGTCTCGATCGAAGTGACCGACGACGGCCGCGGGCTCGACCCGGCCGGCATCCGGGACGCCGCTGTAGCGACGGGCGCGGCGACGCGAGAGCAGGTGGAGTTGCTCGACGACGACCGCTCCCTTTCGCTGGCATTCGAGCCGGGCGTCTCGACCAATCCGATCATCACCGACATCTCCGGGCGGGGCGTGGGGCTGAACGTCGTGCGGCGCAACATCGAGGAACTCGAAGGGACCGTCTCGTTCCGGTCCGCTGCGGGCGGGGGCTCGACCCTGCGTCTCGTGGTCCCGACGGCGCTGGCGACCATCCGGGGCGTTGTAGTGGAGGTGGGCGGCCGGCCCTACGTCGTCCCGACCACCCTTCTCTACCGCGTGATGCGGGTCAGCCGGGACTCGATCAAGACCGCGGCGAACCAGCCGACCATCTTGGTCGACGAGCGGCCCGTGCCCATGGTCGACCTCGCTGCCCTGGTCGGCATACCCCGACCTCGGGACCGGAAGCCAGACGACCGGATACAAGCGTTCGTTCTCGGGGGGCGTGACGAGCGGATCACCTTCGGGGTGGACCGCGTCATGCGAGAACAGGACGTGCTGGTCAAGAGCCTCGGACCACAGCTCGCGCGAGTCGCGAGCGTCTCGGGAGCGACGGTGCTCGAGACCGGACAGGTCGCCCCGGTCTTCGACACCCGAGGCCTCATCGCCGCCGCGAACGCGCTGTGGCAGGCTGGAGGCGCGCTCGGTCAGGAGGAAGAACCCGCCGAGGTGGCGCCGAGCATCCTGATCGTCGAGGACTCGGTGACGTCTCGGATGCTGCTGCGGAACATCCTCACGACCGCGGGCTTCCGCGTTCGTACGGCCTGCGACGGGTCCGAAGCTCTCACGGTGCTCAAGACGGAGTTGTTCGATGCCGTCGTCTCCGACGTGGAGATGCCGAAGATCGACGGATTCGAACTCACCGCCCGCATCCGTGCGGACGCGCGGACCGCCCGCATCCCTGTGATCCTGGTGACGGGGCGCGAATCGCAGTCGGACAAGGCGCGCGGCATCGAAGCAGGAGCCAACGCGTACCTGATCAAGAGCAACTTCGGCAAGAACAACCTGCTGGAGACCCTTCGTCGACTGACATAGGAGACCCATTCGTGCCCAGGGCGGTCACCATACTGCTCATCGAGACATCCGCCGGCGAGCGCCGTCGGCTGAGCGACGCGTTCGCGACCGGCGCAGGTATGGCGGTCGTCGGAACGGCTTGGACGGCGAGTTCAGCCAAGGCGCTCGCGCACGATTTGGCGCCCGACGCGATCGTGATCGGGGGCGCCCCCGGTAAGGATCCGCTCGCCCTGGTCGTGTCCATCATGGAGAGCGCCGCCGCTCCCATCATCGTCATCGGCGGCCCGCTCATGCCGCGATCCGAGACGCAGCGATTGCTTCACGTGGGGGCTGTGGCGGTGGTGGGCGTGCCCGAGGGCACGGGCGTGGAGCGGAGCAGGGCAGAGACCGAACTCGTAAAGGTCGTTCGGGGCATGTCGGAGGTCGGGGTCGTCACGCGACGACCGCCGCGCGCGGCGAGCGCTCCGGTAGCGTTCCGGAGTCCGGGTGCCGGGCCGATCGACGTGGTCGCGATCGGGGCGTCGACCGGCGGGCCGCAGGCCATCTTCACAGTGCTTTCGGGTCTCCCCAAGGCCTACCCCATACCCATCCTCATCGTCCAGCACATGGCGGTGGGGTTCCAGCCGACGTTGCTCGATTGGCTCAACCGTTCGGGCGGCCCGCCCGTCCGCGCACCGGCGGGCGGGGATCAGCTCATCGCAGGCAACGCGTACCTCGCGCCCGATTCGTATCACATGGGTGTCGACCGCGGAGGTCGGATACAACTGAGCTCGTCGCCACCGGAGAGCAGCCTCAAGCCGGCGGTGTCGTACCTGTTCCGCTCCGTGCGGAAGGCGTGCGGACCCCGGTGCATCGGCGTGTTGCTCACCGGGATGGGCCGCGACGGAGCCGACGAGCTGAAGCTGATGCGTGAGGCCGGAGGGGTAACGATCGCGCAGGACGAGCGATCGAGCGTCGTGTACGGGATGCCGAGGGAGGCCGCGCTGATCGGGGGGGCGACCTATGTGATCGGGGTGGACAAGGTGGCCGCGATGCTGGTCTCACTCACGTCATCTGCCGCGATGGCCGGACGATAGGGAGGCGGGAGAGGTGACCGCGAGCCAAGGAATCGACCGGGAGGGTCGTTGCAGGGTCGTCCTCGCGGAGGACAGCCCGACCGAGGCCGCATGTCTCGAGTTCCTGCTGGTGAAGAACGGCTACGACGTGGTCGTGGCGCAGGAAGGCGAAGCGGCGCTGCGGTTCGCCCGGGAAGCGCACACGGATCTCGTGATCAGCGACGTGGTCATGCCGAGGATGGACGGCTACGCGCTGTGTCGCGCGGCGAAGGCGGACGCCACGATCGCCGAAGTGCCCGTGATGCTCCTCACGGGTCTGTCCGATCCCGCGAGCGTGCTCCGCGGCCTCGTGTCCGGCGCGGACGACTTCCTGCTCAAGCCGTATGACGAGGGCCTCCTGCTGTCACGGATCACCTCGCTGCTCGGATCCGCCGACGCCTCGTCCGATGCGGACGAGGCGTCGGAGCTGGCGGTCATCTTCCGCGGCGAGACGTTCGCGCTCGATCCCCGCGCGCTGCGCCGGGCCCGCATCCTGCTTGCCACCTACGACCTGACCGATGGCCGATACGCGGGGCTCTCAGAGGTGCGGAACTGCCTGCGCATCGCCGAGGCGGGTATTGACTGAGTACCATCAGATCAGGCGTACGGGGCGAGCATCCGGGGGAGGACGAGCAGGGTATGCCAGAACAGCAGTCGCGCGCCGATGCAGAGGGTTCGCATCTTCGCATCGTCATAGCCGAAGACAGTCCCACCCAGGCCGCGTTCCTGGAGCACTCGTTCGTGAGGAAGGGATGCTCGGTCACGGTCGCGCGCGACGGGTGCGAGGCCCTCGCGGCCGTCAGAGCCGAGCTGCCCGATCTGCTCGTGAGTGACGTGATCATGCCCGTGATGGACGGCTACGCGCTGTGCCGAGCGGTCAAGTCCGATCCGGCCACTGCGGGCGTGCGAGTCGTGCTCGCCACGCAGATGACTGACTGCGCCGACATACTCAGAGGAATGGCGGCCGGCGCCGACGATTTCCTCAGCAAGCCTTATGATGCGGCCGATCTGGACTCACGAGTCTTCAACGCACGAAGGTTCGAGGACTCCGTCGACGGTGATATCGTGCTCGAGTATCGGGGCGGAGAGCACGTGTTCGGCGGCGATCTGGCCCGTCACGTCAACTTCATGCTTTCCGCGCTCGAAGAGGCCGAGAAGCGCCTGCGGCTGCAGCGCGAGAGCGAGCAGCGCACGAACCTCCTTCTCAACAGCATGGTCGAAGGGCTGGCGGTGCACGAGGTGATCGTCGACGAATCCGGTTCTGCGATCGACTATCGCTTCCTGGACGTGAACTCCGCATTCGAGGCCCTCACCGGGCTCAAGGCCGGTGACGTGGTCGGGCGCACGGTGCTGGAAGTGCTTCCTGAGACCGAGCCGTTCTGGATCGAGCAGTACGGCCGGGTCGCACTCACCGGCGAGCCCGTCCAATTCGAGCACTACGCTCGTTCGTTCGGCCGGCAGTACAAGGTGAGCGCCTACTGTCCGGAGAAGGGCCGCTTCGCGACGGTCTTCACGGATATCACCGACCGCAAGCTCGCCGAGGAGACGCTGAGGCGAAGCGAGCAGAACCTCAACCTCTCGGTGGGCAGAGTCGGCACCTGGAACTGGGACCTCGCCACCGACGCGCTGGAGTGGTCGCCGCGCGCCAAGACGATGTTCGGCCTGCCCGAGGACGCGAAGATCACCCACGAGAGTTTCCTGGCGGCCCTTCACCCCGAGGACCGCGACGGCGCCGACGCCGCGATCAAAGAGGCGCTCGCGGGCAAGACCGACTGCGACATGGAATACCGCGCGGTGTGGCCGGACGGCACCGTGCGTTGGATCTACGACCTGGGCCGCGCTTACGAGGACGCGACCGGCACCCTCGTGCGCATGGCGGGATCCATGCTCGACATCACCGACCGCAAGCTCGCCGAGGAGGAGTCCCGGGCGATGGCCGCGGACCTGGTCCGCTCGAACGCCGAACTCGAGAAGTTCGCCTACATCGCCTCGCACGACCTTCAGGAGCCTCTGCGCATGGTCGCCAGCTACACGCAACTCCTCCAGCGCCGCTACAAGGGCAAGTTGGACGCGGACGCGGACGAGTTCATCGAGTACGCGGTCGACGGTGCGACCCGGATGCAGACGCTCATCAACGAGTTGCTGGCCTACTCACGCGTCGGGACGCAGGGCGCACCTCTCGTGTCGACCGACCTGGAACCCGTGCTGACGACGGTACTGAAGATGCTCCAGACGACGCTCGCTGACGCCGGCGCCGTCGTGACCCATGACCCGATGCCAACGGTCACGTGCGACGGACTCCAGATCGGGCGGGTGTTCCAGAACCTCATCGCGAATGCGGCGAAGTTCCGCACGGACCAGGCGCCGCTCATCCACATCGGCGCGACGCGCTCCGACGGGGAGTGGGTATTCTCCGTCGAGGACAACGGCATCGGTATCGAGGCGGCCTACTTCGAGCGGATCTTTGTCATCTTCCAGCGGCTGCAGTCTCGCGCCGACTATCCCGGTACCGGCATGGGCCTGGCGATCTGCTACCGAATCATCGAGCGGCACGGCGGGCGCATCTGGGTCGAGTCGGAGCCGGGCAAAGGCTCCACGTTCTGGTTCACGCTGCCCGACGAGAAGGAGGGATGACGATGACCGACGGCGATCACGTTCCCATCGAGATCCTATTGGTGGAAGACAACCCTGGGGATGTTCGCCTGACCCAGGAGGTCCTCAAAGAGGGCCGAATCGCCAACATCCTCAACGTGGTGATGGATGGCGTCGAGGCGTTGAGGTACCTGCGGCGTGAGGGCGACTACGCGAACGTCCCGGACACGGATCTCATCCTCTTGGACCTGAACCTGCCGAAGATGGACGGCCGGGAGGTCCTGGCGGTCATCAAGGCGGATCCGGTATTGGCCCGGATCCCGGTGGTCGTCCTGACCACGTCCGGCGCCGAGGCCGACATCCTGAGCGCATACAGCCTGCACGCGAACTGCTACATCACCAAACCAGTCAGTCTCGATCGGTTCGTCGAAGTCGTGCGCTCGATCGAGGACTTCTGGCTGTCTCTGGTCCGTCTTCCGGCCCACAGGGAGTAGGCAGCAGCGATGATGACGGTGCTCATAGTCGAGGACAATCCGGGAGACGTCCGGCTGATCGCCGAGATGCTCAGCGAGTCCGAGCCGGGTACGACGTTCGAGAGCGTGGAAACGCTCGCCGCGGCGCTGGGGAGCCTCGAGCCCGGAGGGATCGCCATCGTGCTCTTGGACCTCGGACTCCCCGACAGCCAGGGCCTGCGCACCTTGGAGCGGATCCAGGAGGCGGCTCCGGGTGTTCCGGTGATCGTGCTGACCGGCAACATCGACACCCGGATGGCCCTGCAAGCGGTCGAGAGCGGCGCGCAGGACTATCTCGTGAAGGGGCACTTCGACGGTGAGGTCCTCGGCCGGGTCATCCGCCATTCGATCGGGCGCAAGTCGGTCCAGCAGGCCTTGGTCGTCAGCGAGGCCGAGCTGTTGAGCGCCAACGCGCAGTTGGGGCGCATGGTTCACAATCTGGTCGAGTCGATGGGCCGCATCGTCGAGTTGCGCGACCCCTACACACAGGGCCATCAGACACGCGTCGCCGCTGTCGCCAAGGACATAGCCATCGAGATGGGGCTCGGTCATGATCTCGTCGCCGGGATCGAGATGGCCGGCCTCGTCCACGACATCGGGAAGCTGAGCATACCGGCGGAGGTCCTGACCAAGCCCGGTGGGCTCTCCGACCTGCAGTGGTTGATCATGCGCGAGCATCCTGAGCAGGGCTTCGAGATACTGAAGGACATCGCGTTCCCCTGGCCGGTCGCGACCATCGTTCGGCAGCATCACGAGCGCATGGACGGTTCCGGATACCCGCACGGCCTTAGTGGCGGCGCCATTCTGATCGAATCGCGTGTGATCGGCGTCGCCGACGTCGTGGAGGCGATGGCGTCGCACCGGCCCTACCGCCCCGCGCACCCGGTGGCCACTGCCATCTGCGAGATCGATTCTCACCGGGAGTGGTTCGATCCCGATGCCGTGGATGCGTGCATGCGACTCTATGCCTCCGGTCAACTGAGGCTGGAGGTGGCCCTGGCTGGGCGGCTCGACGCGACATCAGACGGAAGCCGGGGGTGATCGGCTGCTGCGACGCCCGAGGTTGTCCACCCTGCGTGCTACCCTGATTGGCGTCCCTCGCACCGCCTTGTCGCGGTGCGACGACCCGTGAGGGGGAGCGAGTGCCGACCGAGCCGAGACAGCCCACGCGCGTGATGCAGGTCATCCGCCCCGCCGCGGGCGGGATGAAAGCACACGTGCTGCAGCTTGCGACCGGTCTGCGCAGCCGCGGGTTCGAGTGCGAGATCGCCTGCCCGGGTGACTCGGAGCTCGTCCACGATGCGCTCGAGGCCGGCATCATCATCCATCCGGTGCCCATCGTCGGGCCGTTGCGTCCGTTCCGTGACCTGATGGCGGTCGTCTCTCTCGCCGAGGTGCTGAGGGAGCGCCGACCGGCCCTCGTGCACGCTCACGGTTCGAAGGCCGGGCTCATCGCCCGTCTCGCCGTCCGGATCGGCGGCGGCGCTCCGACGATCGTCACCGTCCACAACCAGGTCCTGTATGGCGGCGTGTCGCCGTTCATGCGCCGGATCTACATCTGGATGGAGCGGGCGCTGTCTCGTCGTACCGCTCGCACCATCACCGTCTCCGATGCGCTGCGTGCGGAGCTCGTCGACGTGATCGGGATCGATGCGTCGAAGGTGGTGACCGTCCACAACGGGCTGCCTCTCGGGCCTCTGCTCGCGGGCGGGAACCGCGATGCTGCCCGGCGACGCTACGGCATCCCCGACGGCGCACTCGCGTTCGGGTTGGCTGCGCGCTTCGCGCCTCAGAAGGCGCTCGACGTGCTCGTCGCGGCTGCTCTTCCTGTCTTGGAGCGCTATCCCGACGCATGGCTCGTTCTGGCCGGCTCGGGCCCGTTGCTGGAGTCCATCAAGACGCAGGCGCGCGCGTCCTCGCTGAGGGACCGCATCCTGTTCCCGGGGTACGAGACCGACGTGCGTGGGCTGCTCGCGGCGCTCGACATCTACGCATCCTCCGCGATAGCCGAGGGCCTGGGACTGGCGACGATCGAAGCGATGGCCGCCGGTCTTCCCGTCGTGAGCACCACGGCGGGCGGTACCCCCGAGGTCGTCGAGGACGGGGTGACGGGCCTGCTCGTCGCACCGGGCAAGGTCGCCCCGTTCACCGAGGCGCTCCTCCGCCTCGCCAAGGACCCGGTGCTCCGCAGGCGCATGGGCGAGGCGGGCCGAGCCCGGGCGCGTGCGGAGTTCGACGAAGACCGTATGCTCGATCGGATCGCCGGCATCTACCGGGAGGTGCTCGCGTGATCCGTTTCGCCGAGGTGGTCGTGGGGGAGGGTGGCGGTATCCGATGCGCGCGGTGTCATCCTGATGGCGCCGTCGTCTCATATCGCGATGCCGAAGAAGTCCGCGCTGAGGTCTCCGCGGTGTGCGGGCTCTGGGACACCCCTCCGGGGCCGAACATCACGTTCACCGGCGCCGAACCGTTCGGACATCCCGCCCTGCCGTCACTCATCGCTTCCGCAGTCGAGGCGGGCTGCGTGCGCGTGTGTCTCGACACCGATGCCGTGGCCTGCACTTCGCCCCAGAATGCAGGGGGGTCCCTCATGGCGGGAGTCCGGCACCTGCGCTGGATCGTGTTGGGCGGGACGCCCGGCGTCCACGACGCCCTCACCTCGCGGCCCGGGGCCCTCGACGCGTCGGTCGCGGGCGTGCGCTCGTTCCGTTCGATCGCCAAGGACCAGGACATCGACATCAGCGTCACCGCCGTGATCCCGGTCTGCCGGCACAACGTGCACGACCTTCCCGCGGCCGTTTCGGTCGCGCTCGGGGTCGAGGCGGATGCGGTGCATCTCCGGGTCGAGGACGGCGGGCTCGACCTGGGTTCGGCGATCCCCTGGCTCGTGGCGGCGTGTGACACCGGCGTCGTCAACGGCGTGTGGGTGGAGGTCGAAGGCGTCCCGTTCTGCCTGCTCCCGGGCTACGACCTGCACCTTGCGGATGCGGTGCGCGTCCGGCCCGGCACCAAGCAGACGGCATGCGCCTCCTGCGCGCTCGATCCCGTGTGCGCCGGCGCCCCGGCGTCGGCCAGCACCGACCAGCTGGCGCTGCTCGTACCGCCCGGTTCTGCCCCGTCCCTCGCGGCGTCCGTGATGCGCTCTCGCCGAGAGGCGGTGCGCTGATGGCGAACGCCCCGTTGCGGTGCGTGATGCTTGCGCTCAATTCGCCCGGCTATCGGTCGCTCGCGCTCGGATACCTGCGCGCCTACGCCCAGGCCGATCGGCGGCTCGCCGGACGCGTCGCGTTCGAGACACTCGACCTGGACACCGAGGTGGACCCCTGGTGGGTCGCATGGCGTGTCCTGGGTATGGACGCGGACGTGCTCGCGATCTCGGTGACGTGCTGGAACGCGCGCAACGTCTACGAGGTGTGTCGCCTGGTCGCGGCCGTACGCCCGGAGTGCGCCATCGTGCTCGGTGGCCCGGAGGTCGGCCCGGCGGCGGAGGAAGTGCTCGCCACGCACCCGCACGTGAGCGCCGTCGTGCGCGGGGAGGGTGAGATCACCTTCGCGGACCTGCTGGCTGAGCTCAGCACGAGCGGCAAGCCGTGGCGGGTCGACGGCCTCACGCTCCGGAAGGGTGACGAGATCGTTTCCACGCCGGACCGCGCACTTGTGGCGAACCTCGACGATCTTCCCTCGCCGTACCTGACCGGCGTAATGGTCCCTGAAGACGGCGGCGCCTATCTCGAGACCTTCCGCGGGTGCCCGCATCGGTGCGCCTACTGTTTCGAGGGTAAGGGCTATGGGCGGATCCGCTCGTTCAGCGACGCGCGGATAGCCGCCGAGATCGATCTCGTGGCGACGGCTCCGGGCGTTCGCACGTTCTCGTTCATCGACCCGGTGTTCAACCTGACGGACAAGCGCCTCGAGATGCTCGCGGACGCCATGGCGCCGCACGTGGCTCGTGGTATCCGGCTGCACACGATCGAGGTCGACATCGAGCGTATCGATGCCGAGGCCGCCGCGCTGCTCCGCGTTGCGGGCGTCGCGAGCGTCGAGACGGGCCCGCAGACCATAGGCGTCGGCGCTCTCAAGGCCTGCCACCGGCCGTTCGATGCGGAGCGCTTCACCGCCGGGATCGCCGCGTTGCGCGCGGCCGGGATCTCGTGTGAGTGCGACCTGATCGTCGGGCTTCCCGGCGATGACGCATACGACTTCCTCGCGGGGCTGCGGTTCGTGCTGCGTCGGGACCCGGGCAAGCTCCAATCGTCCACGCTGCACGTGCTGCCCGGCACCGAACTGTGGGAGCGTGCGGCCGAGCTGGGCATCGAGTTCGACCGCGAACCGCCACACGAGGTCATAGCCACCAGCGGCGTGGGATTCCGTGACCTTCGCCGTGCCGAGGTGCTCGCCTCGGCGCTGCAGTCGGTCTATCGGGCGCGGATCTGACCCCACACGAGAAGGAGGCGGCGAGATGTCCGACCACGTTTCGGCTCGTGCACAGGCGGTGCGCCCCTTCGTCGTGATGGATGTCGTGGCGCGCGCCAAGGCGCTGGAGGCCGCCGGTCGTGACATCGTCCGCATGGACGTCGGCGATCCGGACCTGCCCACGCCCGAGGTGATCACGCGCGCGGCCGAGGCCGCCATGGAGGCGGGCGACACCGGTTACACGCAGTCGATGGGACTGCCCGACCTTCGCGACGCGGTCTCGGCGCGCTTCATGTCGAAGTACGGCGTGACGGTGGATCGCGACGACATCATCGTGACCCAGGGGACATCGCCTGCGATGCTGCTGCTCTTCGGCACCCTGCTCGACCCGGGCGACGAGGTCATCATCTCGGACCCGTGTTATCCGGCATACCCCAACTACATCAACTTCCTCGGGGGAGTGCCGGTACGCGTTCCGGCGCGGGCCGAGGACGGATTCCGCATGCGGATCGAGGAGATCGAGGCGGCGATCACGCCGCGCACGCGCTGCATCATGATCAACTCGCCGTCGAACCCGATGGGCACGGTGCTGCCACCCGAGGACCTGCGCGCGATCGCGGAGCTCGCGGAGCGTCGCGGTCTGTATGTCGCGAGCGACGAGATCTACCACGGGCTGGATTACGAGGGCCAAGACCACACCATCCTCGAGTACACGGACCGGGCGTTCGTGCTGAACGGGTTCTCGAAGCTGTATTCGATGACGGGATGGCGTCTCGGCTATCTGGTGGCACCCCGGGCCTTCGTCCGACCGGCGGAGGCCATCCAGCAGAACTTCTTCCTGTGTGCCAACCACTTCGTCCAGGTGGCCGGTGTGACCGCATTGTTGAAAGCCGATCTCGACGTGGTCCGCATGCGTGCGGTCTACGACGAACGGCGGCGCTTCCTGGTCCCGGCGCTTCGCTCGCTCGGGCTGAAAGTCGACGTCGAGCCGACGGCGGCCTTCTACGTGTTCGCGGACGCCCGGGAGTGGGGGAACGACTCGCTGGCTCTCACGTATCGGCTCATGGAGGAGGCGAGCGTGGCGGCGGCTCCCGGTATCGACTTCGGGCCGGGCGGCGAGGGGTTCCTCCGCTTCGGTTATGTGACCGCGGTCGAGCGGCTCGCAGAGGGCGTCGAGCGGCTTCGGTTGTGGGCCGGGGCGAACACCTGACCCCGGGGCCTTTTGTGGTCGGGATCCGGGAGGGCGCGTGTCAGACCGCGGTGCGACACTTGCGTTGCAGGGTTCCGATTAGTGAGAGAGGCGTCCATGTCGGTCTTCTCGCATTCGCGCATCGACAGTTTCGAGACGTGCCCGAAGAAGTACGAATTCAGCTACATCCTCAAGACGCCGCGGGGCCCTTCCGGCATCGAGGCGTTCATGGGCAGCCGCGTCCATGACGCTCTCGAGTGGCTCTACGGCGAGGTGCGATCGTGCCGCCTGCCCGACGAGGAGGACCTCGTCGAACGCTACGCCCTGGTGTGGGGCTCCGAGTGGAGCGAGGACGTCCGGGTCGTGCGCGCGGGGCGCACGGTCGAGGACTACCGGGCGATCGGCGAGAAGGCGCTGCGCATGTATTACCGCCGCTACCACCCCTTCGACCAGGGCACCATCGTAGGGCTCGAGCTCCGCGTGTCCCTGACCCTCGACCACGATCACGAGATCATCGGTTACATCGATCGCGTGGAGAAGGTCGCGGACGGCGTGTGGGAGATCCACGACTACAAGACGTCGGCATCGCTGATGACTCAGAGCAAGGCCGACGCCGACCGCCAGCTCGCGCTCTACGACCTCGCCATCCGCACGATGTACCCCGACGTGCGGCAGGTCACGCTCGTTTGGCACTACCTGGTATTCGACCAGGAGTTGCGTTCGAGCCGTTCGCCCGAGCAACTCGCCGACCTGCGCACACAGGTCCTCGACAGCGTCCGGCACATCGAGGCGCAGACCTCTTTCTCCACCAAGGTCTCGAACCTTTGCGACTGGTGTGATTACAAGGCGCTTTGCCCCGCGTGGAAGCACCTCTACCAGAACGCGGACCTCGACGAGGCCGCGCGCCTCACCGAGCCCGGGGCTGTGCTCGTGGATGAGTACCTGCGCGTCTCGGACGAGGTCGCCGCGCTCAAGGCGCGTCAGGACGAGCTCAAGGAGGCCATCGCGCGGCGTGCCGAGGAGGATGGAGTCGATCGCCTCTTTGGAGCGCAGGGATCACTCAAGGTGTTCCGCTACGTGTCCGTCTGTATTCCCGACGCCAAGGACCCTCGCCGCTCCGATCTCGAGGAGGAGCTGCGCTCCATGGACCTGTGGGACAGGTTCTCGGCGCTCGCCCCCTATGCGCTTTCGCGTGCGATAGGGGACGGCGGGCTGGCCCCGGACGAGCTTGTCCGGCTCGAGCCGTACGTCACGCGTGCGCCGGGGGTGAAGCTCTACCCGGGGCGTCGCGGGTAGCGGCGCGCACATGGATGTGGAGTTCACCGGGGCAGGCCTCGCCGAACGGTCTTCGGCACGGGCGTTGCTGTCCAGTGGCGCGAACACCAATGTTGGGACATCCCTAGGGAGGGCGTGTGCCTGAGGTCTGGAGCAAGGCCGATCTGCATATCCATTCGACTCAGAGCGACGGGCTGGCCACGCCTGAGGAGATCGTCGCCTACGCGGCGACTCGTACGGACCTGAAGGTCATCGCAGTCACCGATCACAACACGATCGAGGGTGGGCTCAGGGCGTTGGACGCGGCGACCGAACATCCCGGGCTCGAGGTGATCGTCGGGTCGGAGATCACCTCCAAGTGGGGACATATCCTCGGGCTCTTCCTGAGCGAGGACATCCCCGCCGGCATGAGTGCTTTGGACACGATCGCGGCGATCAACGACCAGGGTGGGATCGCGATCATCGCGCACCCCTTCGCCAACCGGGCCTTCGGGCCGTTCGGCCTCAAGAGCCTCGGTAACAAGATCGACCAGGTCGCGTTCCAGGCGATGGAGGTCTACAACTCGTCGCCCTATCTCATCCACGCGAACCGGCTGGCGGCGAAGGCCTTTGCTGCGGGTCAGGGCGTGGCTGCGACCGGTGGAAGCGATGCACACGTGCTCAAGGCGGTCGGCCGGGGCTACACGCTCTTTCGAGGGCATACGGCGCAGGACCTTCGAACGTCCATCGAGGAATTGGAGACCTGCGCGCACGCCGATCGCCGTGGCCTATCCATCGCATGGCGCTACATGGTGCGCTATCCGCAGATCCGCAGGCAGCAGTCGATCAACCGCGAGCGCTGTCGCGCGAGCTAAAGGTCGGGATCGCCGGCGAGCCCCTCGAGGTTCAGCGAGGCGCGCGCGATCTGCCTGAGCAGCGCCGAGATCAGCGCCGGATCATCGCCCAGCGGGGACACCACTTCGATGCGGATCGCGGTCTCGAACGCCGCCTGCTCCGCGGCCTGTGGCAGATCGACCGCGCTCGCCAGGTTCTCCACGAGGAGGTCGACGGGCACGAGCGCTATCCGGGTCGCTCCCAACGCCGCGAGATGGCGGACCGCCTCGGGGACGTCGGGCTGTTCCCAGTCGAGCCACGCTTGGCGGATGCGCTCGGCGGGAAGACCTCGCTCGATGAGTTCGGCTCTCAGGCGTTGCGCGAAGAAGGTCGATTGCTCTGTGGCAGCGGGGTACTGACGGTCCCACTGCCACGGGCTGCCCTCGGCGACGAGCACCACGCCGTTCTCCCGGCCGTGCCCGCTGAAGACTGCGAGCGCCCGGCGGGCAGCGGCCGATGCCACACCGCTGGAGGCCCACAGCGGGTCTGTGACGATCATCTCGATGCCTGCGCGCGACAGCGCGAGTGACTGTGCGTCGCCGATGGCGCTGTCGAACGCGCGTGTTCGTGCGACCGTCATCGCCACAACGATGATGCGGCGCCCGCCCCGGGCTGCGAGCGCTGCGACCACTTCGGCCAGCGAGGGGCCGCCGTTGCAGAAGGCGGTCTCGACAGCGTAAGGGGATTCATCCTGCGGGTGGGTCGCCAGAGCCGCCGCGACCTCGCGTACGGCACGTCGCGCGGGACTTCCGCTCGCGCGGCGATAGCGGGATCGCTCCGAGGCATAGACCAGCGGACGGGCGAGATAGGGGGGCATCGGGACCTCGAGTCGCTCGTAGAGTTCGAGCGCTCGCGTGACGTCGCCAGGCCGGTACGTGTCGTGCTCGGCGTCGGCGAGCAGGATGACGTGGGCGGTCCCGTCATCGGGCGCGGTAACGAGTGCGGGTGACACCATGCGCGGGCGCGTCAAGGTCGGGAGCAGTGCGGCACAGAGTGCGTAGCCACCCAGAGACGCGCCAAGTCCGACGAGTCCCACAACGACCGTGGCGTCCGCTCGCGTGGTGAGCCGCCAGACCCCGCCGATCCCCAGTGCGAGCAGGGCGGCGGCCGCACTCCCTGCCAACCCGATCCAGACGAGTCGGCGTCGTGGCGCCACGAGCGCGGCGCAGGTCGTGGCGCCACCCGCCACGCCGGCGATCAACACGATCTCCCAAGGAGCGAACCCCACACGTTCCTCCTAGTCCGGGGCCGGGGGTGCGACGCGTAGCAGGGCGGTCGTCACATGGCATCCGACGTGGGCCATGATTCCGGCAGGTTCACGTATCTGAGCAGCACGGCGAGCGCCTCATCGACGATCTCGTCCTTGGTGGCAGCGTCGCCCGCAGCGAGACAGGATTTCATCGAGTGGCCGATGATCAGGAGCCCCACGCGGTTGAGGGCCGACTTCGCCGCCATGACCTGAGTGAGGACCGCGTCGCAATCCTGGCCGGAGTCGATCATCGCCTGCAGACCGCGTATCTGACCTTCCAACCGCTTGAGGCGGTTGAGGATGGCGTGACGCTCTGCGGCGGTGGCCGTTAGCGGCATCTTGTTCGGGGTGTCCGGTGTCATTGCTACCTCTCAGGTCGAACGGTAGAGTGGGTGCCTGTACTCGCCGGCGATTATACCCCTAGGGGGTATGTCTGCCACCGGGCGGTCCCGACCATGACCGCACGGCAACCACTTCCGGAGCACGATGACCTCCACGTCCCAGACGCGCGGTCCGGTGATCGTCGCGCAACCCGCGGCGCCACGCCCGCTGCGCGGTTACCTGCTCGCGATGCTCGCTGCTGCGGGTTGGGCCGCGGGCGGCCTCACAGCCAAGTGGCTCTTCATCACGACGGGAACGGAGGTCGATCCGGCGACCCTCTCCGCGGCTCGGGCCCTGCTCTCCACGATCATCCTCGTCGTGTTCCTGGCGTTCTTCCGCCGTCGCGACCTCGCCGTACGGGTCCGAGACCTGCCCTTCCTCGCGGTATTCGGGGTCCTGTGCCTTGCGATGGTGCACTTCACCTACTTCGCCACGATCCAACTCACGAGCGTCCCCACGGCGATCCTGTTGGAGTACCTCGCACCGATCCTCGTGCTCGGCGTCTCGGTGCTGGCCCTGGGGGAGCGCATGACGTGGGCACTGCCGCTCGGTGTGGCTTTGTCGGTCACGGGCTGTGCTCTGATGGTCGGGGCTTTCGGTGGATCAGGCCTGACGGTCTCTCCGGCCGGGATCGCCTGGGGGCTGGCGTCGGCTGTCTTCTTCGCGCTCTACACCGTGCTCGGGAAATACGCCGCCCGGCGCTTTTCGCCGTGGACGCTTCTCACCTATGGACTGGGCGCCGCGACCGTCTTCTGGCTCGTGTATCTTGGCGGGGCCGGCCCGATCGTCGGCGTGCTGAGGGATGGTCGGACATTTGCCGCAGTGACGGTCATGGCGGTGGTCAGCACGATCGTGCCCTTCGGCGCCTTCCTGATGGCGCTGCACCACATCGACGCCACCAAAGCGAGTATCACCGCGACGCTCGAGCCGGTGCTGGCGGGGATCGCGTGCTATCTGATCCCGGTCCTGTATGCGCCGTTGACGGCCCTGCAGCTCCTCGGCGGCGCGCTTGTGATCGCCGCGGTGGTCGTCGCCCAATGGCCCCATCTGGTGGCCGCGCGCACGCGACGCACGGCATTCGGCGTGGAGCTTCCCCCTCCGGCGTGAACGTCAGGCGCGCGGGCCGCTAATCGGGGATAATGAGCCGTGGCCGAGCTCGCGGGAGCATCCGTTCCCGCGTGGTCGCGACAGGAGTCCAATGGATCTGCAACAACGCCCGGAACTCAAGCAGAAGATCACCCTCTCCCCGCAGGTCTACCAGGGACTGAGCATCCTCGCCATGCCTGTCGCCGAGTTGCAGGTCCTCGTCGAGACGGAGCTGCTCGAGAATCCCGTCCTCGAAGTGGATGAGTTCGACGAGGAGGCCGAAGAGCCCCAGGAGGAGCGATCGGACGAGGGCGACGAGGACCGGTCCTGGGACGAGTGGCTCGATCGCTATGAGGAGCTCGCCTCAACCGACCCGGTCGTACCGCGGGACCCCGACGTAGAGGTGCCCGATACCGAGGAGTATGTCGGTTCGATCCAGTCGTTCGGGCAATACCTCGAGCAGCAACTCGCGATGATGACGCTTACCGTCGATGAGGCGCGTGCCGCCCGTGCGGTGGTCGGCTCGCTCGACGATGACGGTTTCTTCTGCGTGAAGCTCGAGGAGATCGCTCAGATCGCGAGCGTGTCCGTCGATGTGGCGCTGAGGGCGCTGCAGGTCGTCCAGCAGCTCGATCCGCCGGGGGTCGGTGCCCGCGATCTCGCGGAGGCGCTGCGCATCCAATTGGACTACCTCGGCATCGACGAGCCGATGCTCGTGCGGATCGTGGGATCGCACCTCGACGACGTGGCGGGGAACCACTTCCGCAAGATCGCGCGCGCACTGAAGGTCGACGAGGCCGAGGTGCGTCGGTTGGTGGAGATACTCCGGATGCTCAACCCGCGGCCGGCCGGGGCTTTTTCCCCGGGGCCCTCACCGGGCTACATCGTCCCCGACGTCACGCTGCGCCGCTTCGATGACGGGTGGACGATCACGCCCAACACGGAGGCCGTTCCCACACTGCGCATCAACACCCGATACCGCTCCATGCTGCGCGACGGATCGGGGGCGGACGCCGAAACGGTCCGGTACCTCAAGGACCACATCAGGTCGGCTGAAGCGTTCATCCGCAACGTCGATCGCCGCAAGGACACCGTGAGCCGCATAGCGGAGATAGTCCTCGAGGCGCAGCGCGACTTCTTTGAGGACGGCAAGGGTCCGTTGCGGCCACTCAGGCTCGAGGATGTGGCGGTGGAGGTCGGCGTGCACCTGTCGACGGTGAGCCGCGGCGTCACGGGCAAGTATATGGCCACTCCGTACGGCATGTTCGAACTCAAGCACTTCTTCTCGGGCGGGTATCGGACCGCTTCGGGGATGGACGTGGCGGCGACCACGGTCAAGCAGCGCCTCAGGGAACTTCTCACGGGCGAAGATGCGGTGCGCCCGCTCTCGGACCAGCGCCTCGCCGATCTGCTCAGCGACGAGGGGATCCCCGTCGCACGCCGCACGATCGCCAAGTATCGCGAAGAGCTCGGCGTGGAACCCTCTTGGGCCAGGAAGCGGCGCTAGGTGGCCGTCGAACGGCCGCAGGGCGCCGAGTCGGCTGCCCCGGGCGGGACGCGGGGCGACCGCGGGCGGGCGATGCGGGACGTGCTCACGATCGCGGTCATGCTGATCGTGATCACGCTGCTCCATACGTTCACGGGCGGGCCGGAAGGCACGCAGTTCCACGAGTTCTATCGCCGGCTCTACTATCTGCCGATCCTCTATGCGGCCTTCGTGTTCGGGATGAAGGGCGGGCTGGTGGCCGCCCTCGCGTCGGCGATCCTCTATGCGCCATGGGGTGAGTCGGGCGGTATCCGGCCCCTGTTCCTGCTCGCCGCAGACGACGGCTTCGAGATCGTCATGTATCTCGTGATGGGGGTCTTGTTCGGCCGGCTCCGTGATCTGGAGGAGCGCAAGACGCGTGACCTGCGGCAGGTCTCCGCTCGTCTGGAGGATGCCTATCGCGCCCTCGAGGAGCGTGCGATGCAGTTGATCGCGATCCAGGACTACACGCAATCGATCCTTCGCTCCGTCACCTCGGGCGTCATCACCGTGGGTCCGGACGCCTCGGTGGCCACGGTCAATCCCGCGGCCGAGCGCATCCTCGGCATCGCCGAGGATGTCGTGACCGCCCGCCCGCTGCCGGCGATCTTCCGGGACGATGGCGGACTCACGGTGGACGTGCGCAAGGTGCTCGAAGGCCGGATACCCCGCACGATGCGGGACGTGCGGCTCGTGACCGTTGACGGGAAGGTCGTGCATGCGCAGGTCTCGGTGTCGCGGATGCGCGACATCGGGGGACGAAAGCTGGGAGCGGTCGTGACGGTCGAGGACGTCTCTGACGTCAAGTCGCTCACGGAGCAGCTTATCCGCGCCGATCGGCTCGCCGCGATGGGGGAGTTGACCGCGGGCGTCGCGCATGAGGTGCGCAACCCGTTGGGGATCATCCGGGCCTCCGTGCAGCTGATGGAGGACGCGGAGTGCAGCCGCGAGCGCGTGAGCGAGGCGGCCGAGGTCATCAAGCAGGAGATCGACCGGCTCGACAGGGTCATCAAGGCCTTGCTCGATTTCGGAAGGCCCGCTGCGCCGACCCTTCGGCCGGTGGCGGTCTCGCAGGTCCTCGAAGATGTGGCGCTGTTCTCCCGTACCTTCGCGAGCAGGGCGCGGGTCAAGATCGTGGAGCGCTACTCGGAGGACGCCCCCGACGTGATGGCGGACCCCGAGCAGCTCAAGCAGGTCTTCGTGAACCTGATCAGCAACGCCGTTCAGGCGATGCCGGGAGGGGGTACGCTCACGATCGAGACGGGAGCCGACGACGGTTTCGTGTTCGTTCGTTTCCGCGACACGGGTCCCGGGATATCGGAAGGTGTACGCGACAAGATCTTCGACCCGTTCGTGTCCACGCGTAACGACGGAACGGGTCTGGGACTGACCATCGTCCATCGCATCGTGGACGAGCATGACGGACATATAGAGGTGTCGAGCGAACCCGGTGACGGGACCACGTTCACGGTCTGGTTGCCTGCCCTGCAGTAGGTACAGAAGGAGTCGAAACCGGTATGCCGAAGCGCGTCCTGATCGCTGACGATGAAAAGAACATGAGGTGGGTCCTCTGCGAGGCGCTCACCGCCGAGGGGTACGAGGTCATCCAGGCCACGGACGGTAAAGAGGCACTCACCGCCGTCGATGAGCACCACCCCGACCTCATGGTCCTCGATCACAAGATGCCCTCGCCGGACGGTATGGAGGTCTTGCGCAAGATCCGCGCGAAGGGTGAGACCTTCCCGATCATCATGCTCACGGCCCATGGCAATGTCGCCACGGCCGTGGAGGCGATGAAGGCGGGCGCAACGGAGTACCTGACAAAGCCGTTCGATCTCGGAGAGCTCAAGTTGTCGATCGACAAGGCGATCAGGATCTCCGAGCTTTCGGCCGAGGTCGAGCGGTTGCGCGAGGAGCTCGATCGCGACTGGGACGTCGATGGGTTCGTCGCCGCCGACCCCCGGATGGTCGAGATACTGGTGACGGTGGAGAAGGTCGCACCGACCAACGCCACCGCGATGATCTACGGCGAGTCCGGGACGGGCAAGGAGCTCATCGCCCGTGCCATCCACCGGCTCTCGCCGCGGAGCACGAAGCCCTTTGTCGAGGTCCACGCCGGGGCGCTGCCCGAGACGTTGCTCGAGAGTGAGCTGTTCGGCTACGAGAAGGGCGCCTTCACCGGGGCGGTGACCGCCAAGCCGGGGCGTTTCGAGCTCGCGAACGGTGGCACGCTCTTCCTCGACGAGGTCGGGGACATCTCCCTCGGTGTCCAGGTCAAGCTGCTCCGAGTCCTCCAGGAGCGCCGCTTCGAGCGTCTCGGTGGTACGCGGAGCATCGACGTCGATGTGCGCGTGGTGGCCGCCACCAACCGGGACCTCCAGCAGTTGATCGCCGATGGCGCTTTCCGCGAGGACCTGTTCTACCGGCTCAACGTGGTGCCCATCACCCTGCCGCCGCTGCGACAGCGCCAGGGCGACATCCCCCGACTCGTCGCCCATTTTCTGGAGAAGTACGAGGCGGGCGGGAAGACGATCACGAACGAAGCCATGGAGGCGCTCAGCTCATATCCGTGGCCGGGGAACATCCGCGAGCTGGAGAACACCATCGAGCGCATCACGATCCTCGCCCCCGGCGATGAGATCGGGTTGCAGGATATGCCGGCTGAGGTGCGTGCGGGAGTCGCTCCGTCCGCGAGCCGCACACACTCCTTCGAGCTCCCCGAAGACGGGCTCGATCTCGAGGAGGTCGAGATGGACTTCTTGCGGCAGGCCCTTGAGCGCGCCGCCGGAAGTCAGGCGAAGGCGGCCAAACTAGTCGGGCTCACGCCTAAGACCTTCGAGGCGCGCATGCATCGGCTCGGTCTTCAGTGAGGGTGGCCGGGACGCTGCGCGGAGTCTGATCCGCCGCTTGGCACTCGTCTTGCACAATGCGCCGTCGACGAGTAGATCGGCGGAGCGGAGACGGGATGGGCGGCACCCAGGGTCGCAGGCGATTCGTGGCCACCACCGGTACGGTGGCGGTCATCTCCGCCTTGGTCTGGGCGGTCAGCACTTTCGATACGGCCGGCAGCGCCGCGCCCGCCTCGACGTCCGGACCATTCTCGTTGATCCTCTTGGTCATACCCGTCATCACGCTGGTCGGTACGGTTGGTTTGACGTGGTACCTTTTGAGTCGCGAAGCTCACGATTCCGAGCCGGACGTCGACCTGTACGTCGAGTGCGGATCGTGCGGGCGATCGATCTTGAGCGAATGGCGGTTGTGCCCGTTCTGTGGCTCGCGGGTCGTGAAGCCGGTGGCCGGTCAGACGGCAGATCGGGTCTGAGTATGCGATCTGCCACCGGTGCGTCTCCCGGCTTGCCGTGGTGGCTCTCTCCCAATAAGCGTGACCACATGGAAGGGTGATGGAACATGGCCGCATCCGCGACCGCTCGTCTGCTTACCACTGGCATGCACTGTCAGTCCTGCTCGATGCTCGTCCAGATGGAGCTCGAGGAGCTCGACGGAGTCGAGTCGGCCGTGTCGGATTTCCGCACGGGGATGACCGAGGTCGTCTACGATCCCGCCGCCGTTTCCGTCGAGTCGCTTGCGAACGCCATCATCGCCGCCGGCTACGGGGCCGAGGTCGCCGGGTAGTCGCGATCCGACGCTGGCCGGTACTGGTCGCGGAACACCTCTGTCGTCTACGATGACACCTGTATGACGCGTGCGAGCGGATGGGGGTGACCGAGACGCGCGTGCGGAGGATGGGGCTTTCCACTCGAATCACCATGCTGGCCTTCGTCTCGGTGACCATCGCCGTGGCGTTGGTCTCGGCTATCGCATTGGCCGGGGTGTACCGGTCGGTTTTCGGGGAGGAGATGGGCCGGCTCGAGGAGCTGCGCGTCTTGGTCTCCGGCGATCTGGCCGCCCGGATCACCGACGCGGAGAGCGCGGTCGACTCGCTCGCTTCCCGGATGGGGACTTTGCCGGTCGACGCTTCTGCGGTCTCATCGGTCCTGGATGAACAACTCGCATCGGACGATGGGGCCTTCGACGCCCTCATCGTGCTCGATCGCTCAGGTGTGGTGCGTGCGGCAGTCGGAAGTGACGGCACGCAGGTGCCGGATCGGGCACCGGCTTCCCTGGGGCGATCGCTCTCGAACGCTCCGATAACAGCTTTGGAGCCCTCTGTCGGGGGCGGTCCGAAGCGTCTGTGGGTGGTGCGCGCGGTCGGAGAGGCCACTTCGGCGGTCACCGTGCTCGGTCGGATCCGAGCGGATTTCCTCACCGGGGCGCTGGAGAGCGTCGCGCTGACCAAAGGTTCGGTCGTCGTCGCCGTATTCGACAGTTCCGGCGACCTGGTTCTTGCGGGACCCGGTGCTCCGCTCGTCGATACCCGCACCGTTGAGCTGGCCGGTGCCGAAGGCGCAGGGGGTTCGGCCACCGCATTCTCGCTGGACAGCGCTGCCTGGTCCGGCCTGTGGGGAGCCATGGTCCCCGGCCATGGATTGGGATTGCGCATCGTCACGCTCGAGGCGGACGCGGATTCCTTCGCACTCGCGGGCGGCGCACTTGTGCCGGCGATGCTGGCCATGCTGCTCGTGGTCGCGTTCGCTGTCGTCACGACCCAGCTCTACAGTCGGCGACTCCTCGCTCCGCTGACGCTCTTCGAGCAGCATGCTCGGGAGGTGGCTGCGGGGGGCTATGTCCGGCTTCTGCAGGTGCAGCGGGATGACGAGATGGGCCGCGTCGCGGAGGCGTTCAACGAGATGGGCGCACGCCTCAATTCACTGCAGGACATGACCCAGCTGCTCGCGACGGCATCGAACCTTGACGACGTTTTGGACGCTGTCCTCGGCGCTATCACACGGATCCTGGGCACGGGCGAGGCCGCGGTGCTGCTCGCCGAACCTTCCGGACTTGCTCTGACCCTTGTGCGCGGACGTGGTCTCGCGACACCGTCGGTGACGCTGCTCGTGCCGCTCGACGAGCCCTCTCCGTTCGCCTCGGCCTTCCACGAGCAGCGAGCGATCTCGTTCTCGTGTGATGACGCCGCTGGCGGGGACGTGGTCCATCGGGTGTTCGGGACGGTTCCCGACCGCGCGGGCATCCTGGTGCCGCTGGCGATCGGTAGCGAGGCGATCGGCGTGGTAATCGTCCTAGCGCCGGGACGCAGGGTGTTCACCGATGCGCAGATCGAGACGTTGCGGGTGTTCTCCGCCAACGCTGCGGTCGCGGTGCGGACCTCCCGGCTGTTCGCCGAGGAGCGCTTGTCGCGAACGGAGGCCGAGGCTCTTCGCAACGTTGCCGAGTTGACCGTCCGCTCCGGGGACCTTGGGCGTGCGCTCGAGGGTGCGGCGGCCATCGCAGCCGACCTTCTCGGATATCGGGGATGGACAGTGGTGTTCGAGAGCAGGCAGCAGTTGGGGCTCGGCATGCCGCCGGATCGGGAGGCGGACCGACGGCTTGTGGACGCATGGAGGCTCGTCGAGGGCGAGCGCGACCAGGCGGACGTGCCGTACACGCCGCTCGTGGTGGAAGATATCCGCAGCCATGAGGGCCTTTTCGGCCTGGTCGGTCCCGGATGGGGGAGTGTGCTGTTCATCCCGGTCATGCAGGGCTCGGTAGCACGCGGAGCCCTGGTCCTGCACGATCTGACGCGGATGCACCGGCCCACCGAGCGGCAGATCTCGGTCGCGGAGACCATCGGGCAGCAGGTCTCGCTCGCGATCCGCAACGCGTATCTGCTCCAGCAGGCGAGAACGCGGGCCGCGAACCTCGAGACGGTGTTCCGCATCAGCCAGGCGGTCTCCTCGGAGTTGGAACTGCGCTCAGTGTTGAACCGCGTCCTCGATGTCGTGCAGAAGATCCTGTCGGCGGACGCCGTCGCGCTGATGTCCTACGATCCGGAACGGCACGTGATAGAGACATCGATGGCCCGAGGTGTGTCCACCAGCGAGATGCTGTACTTCCACGCGCAGCCGGGGGAAGACATCCCCGGGCGCGTCTTCGCCCTGGGGGTCCCGGTGTCCTACGGCGACCTGTCGAACCGTCACACGCCACTCGCCACCATCGCGTCGCAGCAGGGATTCGAGTCGCTCCTGGCGGTGCCGCTCATGGCGCGCGGGCGTCCGATCGGCGTCCTTGTCGTCTACGCCAAGGCGATCTCGGCGTTCAGCGGTGAGGATGTCGAGTTGCTTCTGACCTTCGCGGCCCAGGCGGCGCTTGCCGTCGATACGGCGGCCCTCTACGGGAAGGAGCACCACGTCGCATCCATCCTGCAGTCGTCCATCCTGCCGGAGCGCCTGCCGACCGTCCCGGGTCTGGAAGTGGCCAGCTTCTACCTGCCTTCAGGCGCCGAGGCCGAGATAGGCGGAGACTACTACGATGTCTTCGCCGCCGAGGACGGGCGTACCGTCTTGGCGATCGGCGATGTATGCGGCAAGGGCGTCGTGGCCGCGACGAAGACATCGATGATCAAGTACACGCTGCGCGGTGCCATCGGGGCAGGGGCGGGGCCGGGGCAGGCGCTGGCCCAGCTGAACCGGCAGATCGCGGCGGGCAGCGATCCTTCCGACATCGTCACCATGTGGGTCGGCATGCTCGACGTGCGCACAGGGACGCTGACCTACGCCGACGGAGGACATCCTCCCGCGCTGCTGCTGAGGGCCGACACCCACGCGATCGATCGCTTGGGGGCCACGGGGCCGCTGCTCGGCGCGGTTTCGCAGGTATCGTTCGAGGAGCGGGTCATCGAGGTCGGAGTGGGGGACATCGTGTTGCTGTACACCGACGGCATCACCGAGGCCCGGCGGTCCGTCCGCTTCTTCGGCGAGGGGCGCGTGCGGAGCGTCCTGCGGCACAGCCATACGGCACACGAGTGCCTGGAGTTGCTGCTCGCGGCGGTCAAGACCTACAGCGTCGGGCCCCTGAAGGACGATGCTGCGGCGCTCGCGGTCCGGCGCATCGAGACGCCGTCGCCGTCGTCGAGTGTGAGAGAAGGAGAAGTAGGGTAGAGTCCGCCGCGAGTTGCTTTGTAGCGGTGAAAGGATCCGGGTCACGTGATAGCGATCGAACGGCAGATGGGTTCTCCAATGTGTGTCGTACGACTGTCGGGCGAGGTGGACGCGGTCACGATCCCGGAGGTCCGGGAGGCGCTTGATGATGCCATCGGCCAGGGGTGTCGCTCGATCGTGCTCGACCTCACCGAGGTGACCTACCTGGACTCGTCGGCTCTCGGGCTGCTCGTATGGGCGGACCACCGCCTCCAGCCTTGCCGCGGAACGTTGCTTCTGGCGGGCGCGGGACGGGACGTCGCGCGGATCCTGGAACTGTCCGGTCTCATCGGCGTCGCTCCGTCGGTGCTGGTGGTCGATTCTGTGGAGGACGCCCTCATCGGACTCTCCTTGCCTGTCGAAGGCGGCGAGCCCCTGTGGGTCCAGTCGTTCGAGGTCCCGGCCGACGCCCGCCAGATGGCGGCGACGCGCACCCGTATCGCTACGATGCTCGCACCGCTGAGTTTGTCCGAGTCCGCAGTATTCGACATCAAGGTCGCCACGGGGGAGGCTCTGGCCAATGCGGTCCGCCACGGATCCCCTCGCGGTGAGCATGACGATGTCGCCATCCAGGTCTCAGCGTACGATGACCGGGTGGAGATCGTGGTCAGTGACAGCGGTCGCGGGTTCGACGGGCGTTCCGAGGCTTCTCTGGACGTGTTCGCAGCCAGCGGCCGCGGCGTCCTGTTCATGCGAGCCTTGATGGACGCGGTGGAGTTCGCCAGGCATGCCGGTGGCGGCACCAGCGTGCGCTTGGCGAAGCGTCGCGCCCGATCCGCCGAGGAGGTCGTGTAGGCCGCGGGACATCCTTCTTCGAGGTTCGTGGGTTTGTCGCCGCATGCCCATGGAGTAACATCGGCTCGTAGCCAATGCAGTCGAGGGGGATGGCATGGAAGTCTACGAGGCGATCATGGGCCGCCGTTCGATCCGCAAGTTCGACAGTGCCCCTGTCGAACGCGTCGTCGTCGAACGTCTCATCACGGCAGCGAATGCTGCTCCTTCTTCAGCCAACACCCAGCCGTGGCATTTTCACGTGACCACCGGCGCGTCGCGTGACGCGATCTGTGGCGTGACCGCACTGTCGACGGTGCACCTCCAGGAGTACCTCGACATGTTGCCTCCGAACGACTATCAGGCCGCCGAGCGCTTCTTCGCCAGCCTCGGGGACGCGCCGGTCGTCATCGTGGTCTCTGTGCCGATCGCAGAGGACGAAGCGTCGCGTATCAACGACGTGCTCGCGACCGGCTGCGCGGTCGAGAACATGATGCTCGCGGCCTACGCCGAGGGCCTCGGCTGCTGCAACATCACCTTCTCCTTCTGGGTCCGCGACAAGCTGTCCGAGCTCCTCGCCATCGGCGGTGACCGCGAGATCATCGCGCTCGTGCTGCTTGGACATCCCGGAGAGATCCCCGAGTCGGCTCCGCGGCGCAGTGACGCCGCGACCTATTCCGACTAGCGCGGTGAGCGGCACATACGACGCCGTGTTCTTCGACGTCGGGAACACGCTGTTGTATGCGTATCCCTCCGTCGGCCACGTCTGCGCTGAGATCCTGCGCGCATCGGGTCGGATCCACGATCTCGTAGAGATCGAGAGACTGCTTCCCCTCGTCGACGAGTACTACGAGGACCGCTACCGTACGGATGACACCTTCTGGACGGACGACGAGCGGGCGGCCGACGTCTGGACCGGCATGTACAGCCTTCTGTGCCGTCGTCTCGGTATTCCGGAGAGCGAGGCTGCCGCGCTCTCACGTTCCGTCTACGACGCCTTCGGCGAGGCGGCCCGCTGGCACGCTTACGACGACGTGGCCCCGGCCTTCGAGCGCCTTCGGGCGCAGGGCGTCAAAGTCGGCATCATCTCGAACTGGGACACGCGGCTCGAGGGCGTGCTCACGGGACTCGGTCTGGCTCCACTGCTCGATACGATCGTGTGCTCCGCTGCGGTCGGGCTGCACAAGCCCGACCCGCGCATCTTCGAGTTCGCGTGCCGGCGCCTCGACGTCCGCCCCGAGGACTGTGCGCACATCGGTGACCACTACTACTCCGACGTGGTCGGCGCTCGTGCTGTGGGCATGACGCCGGTGCTGATCGACCGTCACGGCGCCGGCCTCGATGCTGCAGGCGTGAAATGCCTGTTGACGCTGGATGATCTCGAGGAGGCGCTCTCGTGAAGGCGCGCAGTTGGGCGGCGTTGGCCGTCGGTCTCGTGGTGTGCGTGGTGGCGAGTTACGCGGCCTACATGATGGCGGACTATTCCTGGAACCAGGTGGTGGACTATCGGGGGCCGTACGCCGCATCCGGATTGCCGGCGGGTGGGCTCGCGGACGCTTTCAGCCCCGAGGCCTCCGGGACCCTCAAGGGGGAGCCGGGCAGGATGGTCTACGTGATCATCGACGGACTGCGCGAGGACGTCTCACGGAAGATGCCCGCGCTGAACAACCTACGCGCCCACGGCTTCGACGCCGTGGTGCGCACCTCGCAACCCTCACTGTCCTTCCCGAACTGGACGACGCTGCTCTCCGGCGCGCCCCAGCGCTTCAGCGGTGTCACGACCAACTGGTTCGAGGAGCGCGTGCCGGTCGAGACGATCGTCGACACGGCGCTGACGGCGGGCCGTACGGTCGCGGTGTCCGCTCCGACCGACTTCGAGATGCTCTACGGCGTGGAGCGGACCGGTCACGTGTTCTTGCGCGACTGGGAGTCCGGAACGTACATGACCGCCGGGATCGTGGACAACGCGATCCGGCTGGCCCGCGAGACGAGCGCCTCGCTGCTCATCGTGCATCTTCCCGACATCGACGAGGCGGGACACGCTTCGGGCGGCGCGTCGAAGGAGTATCTGGACACCGCGATCCGGGTAGACGGTGATCTCGGGCGTCTCGTCACGGCGCTCCAGGGGCCGTACACGACCTTCGTCGTCGCTTCCGATCACGGCCACATCGACACCGGCGGGCACGGCGGGCCGGAGGATGTGGTGATCAGGGTGCCTGCGGTCTTCGCCGGCTCCGGCGTGAGGCCCGGGGCGGGCGAAGGGACTCAGGACCAGGTGGCGCCGACCGTGGCGATGCTCGGGTACCTGCCTGCGCCGCGGAATGCGACGGGTGAGCCGCTCGACCTGTCCGCGGCCACCGACCCGGCGTCTACGGTCCGCTTCGCCGCGCAACAGGTGGCCGCCTACGCCGCATACGCGGCTGCGGTCGAGGGCCCGGGTGTCCGGCCCGATACCAAACTCCTGACCGTACAGGGCGCGCGTGCGGAGTTCGAGCTGGCCACCACCACGCGGCTCGCGAGCGAGCGCGTTTCTCGCATGCCCGCCTCACTCGCGCTCGCAGCCGTTTGCTTGCTCGCGATCCTCGCGGTCGGCATGCTCTCCTGGCGCGCGCTTGTCGCGGCGCTCTCGGGGACGGTCATGTACTACGTCGTCTACGAGGGGCTGTTCTTCGTTCTGCACGGCTATCGCTGGTCACTGTCGTCGTTCAACTCCGAGGCTCTGCTCAAGGCGTTCTTGAACGGCCGGATGATCGACGCGGTCATCGCCGGGGTGTTTGCGGCGGCGGTGGCGGCCGACATCTACCTGGTCACTCGGAAGGCGCCGCAGCGACCCAAGGGCGAATACCTGCCCGGGTGGCTCAGCCTCGGGGTCGCCACGGTCCTGGTGATACAGGCGACCATCGGCATCCAGGTGGCGTGGTATCTGTGGCAGTGGGGCGCGAGCGTGAGCTGGTACATCCCGGACCTCGCGCTCGGGTTCAAGTACGATCTCGACCTCGTTCAGATCACCGGACTCGCTGTGGCCGCGTTGCTCGCGCCCGTGGTGACCTACCTTGTCGGACGGTATCATCCGATACGTTCGCCGAAGGGCGCGTAGGGTCCGCTTCTCTTTGCGGGCCGACCCCAGACCTCGACACCTCACGAAGGAGTCACCACGATGGCCGTCAAAGACCTGCGCGAGTTCATGGCGCTCCTCGAGAAGAAGGGCCAGCTGCGGCACGTGACGGCCGATCTCGACCCGGTGCTCGAGATCGGTGAGGTCACCGACCGGGTGAGCAAGCAGGTCGGCCCCGGCCTGGTGTTCGACAACCCCATCGATCGCGAGACCGGGAAGCGCTACACGATGCCCGTCGCGATCAACCTGATGGGCTCCTATGACCGCATGGCATGGGCGCTGGGCGTGGACGCAGAGACCGGCACGTGGAGGGACCTGGATGCCGTAGGAAAGCGGCTGATGGAGATGCTCCCGATGGACATGCCGGCCTCCATGAAGGGCAAGCTCGACATCCTGATGGGTCTCAAGGACCTCGCCACCGCGGGGGCCAAGGAGATCAAGAAGGCGCCGTGTCAGGAGGTCGTCTACCGCGGCGACGATGTCGACCTCGGGATGCTCCCGGTCCTCAAGACGTGGCCCGAGGACGGCGGGCGCTTCGTCACCCTGCCGCTCGTGGTGACCGCCAATCTCAAGGGCAAGCTCAACATCGGCATGTACCGCATGCAGATCTTCGACAAGAACACGACCGGTATGCACATCCACGAGCACCATGACGGCGCGAAGAACCTGCGCGAGCAGTTCGCCGCGGGCGTGAGGCGCGTGCCGGTCTCGGTGGCACTGGGAGCCGATCCCGTCACGATCTTCGCTGCGGTCGCACCGGTGCCGCCGATCATCGACGAGTACCTGTTCGCGGGCATCATCCGCGGCGAGCCCGTCGAGGTCGTGAAGTGCGTGACGAACGACCTGCTCGTGCCCGCGCATGCCGAGATCGTGCTCGAGGGCTACATCGAAG
>DATCIG010000012.1:0-17590 GCA_036507895.1 Coriobacteriia bacterium | reverse complement strand
ATCGCATCGCTCGCCGCGGACGCGGGCCTGCCCGCGCTCCTACACTGCGACGGAGACGCTCGCTCGCTGTTCGCGCTCGCTCGCGGTGCCGGTTTCCGCGGCGTCCACGGTGATTGCGGCGGTGTGACCGGCATCGGTCCGGCGCTGGAGGCGACCCGCAGCGCGAGGATCGCGCTCGTGGGGGGGCTCGCGACCTCGGATCTCTCCGACCCGGGACGCGGAGCGCGGGCGGGTGAGGACGCTGCCGTCCTGGCGCGAGGAGGCGGCCTGCTCATCTCCGACGACGGCGGGCTCACCACTCCACGCCAGATGGAGGCGCTGATCGCTGCGCTCGAGGCTCTCCTCCGGCCCTAGACCGTCTCGAGCGAGGACATCCCACCGGGTGGATGGCTTCCCGCACCCTTCCGAAACACCCTCGCAATCTGCCGACAATTGTGTCGCTCTCCGCGACGGTTATGTCGCGCCTCCGATGCCAAGAATCCGCAAAAGCCCTGCTCAGTGGCTTGTCGGCGGTGGCACACAGCTCGCTCTTGTCTCTGGTCATCACACGGCTTCGTGCCGGCGAGACCGCGGCGGACGCGGCACCGGTAGGCGCACATCGATGGAGGAGGACCAGATGCGGCAGATCGCGATCTACGGCAAGGGCGGGATCGGCAAGAGCACGACGACCCAGAACACGGTGGCGGCACTCGCCGACGCCGGCAAGCACGTCATGATCGTCGGGTGCGACCCGAAGGCTGACTCGACGCGATTGATCCTGAATCAGAAGATGCAGGCCACCGTCATGGACCTGGCTCGCGAGCGGGGCAGCGTCGAGGACCTCGAGGTCGAAGAGGTCCTGCAGGTCGGCTTCAAGGGCATCAAGTGCGCCGAGTCCGGCGGTCCTGAGCCGGGCGTCGGATGCGCGGGCCGCGGCGTCATCACCGCGATCAACTTCCTCGAGGAGGAAGGCGCCTACACCGACGACCTCGATTTCGTCTTCTATGACGTCCTTGGAGACGTCGTGTGCGGCGGGTTCGCGATGCCGATGCGCGAGGGCAAGGCCCAGGAGATCTACATCGTCACCTCCGGCGAGATGATGGCCATGTACGCGGCCAACAACATCGCCAAGGGCATCCTGAAGTACGCGCACTCCGGCGGCGTCCGCCTCGGCGGCCTGATCTGCAACTCGCGCAACACGGACCGCGAGGACGAGCTCATCGAAGCGCTCGCGGCCAAGCTCGGCACCCAGATGATCCACTTCATCCCCCGCGAGAACGAGGTCCAGCGTGCGGAGCTTCGCCGCCAGACCGTGCTCCAGTACAACCCCGAGCACCCGCAGGCCGAGGAGTACCGTCAGCTCGCCGCGAAGATCAGCGAGAACCAGAACCTGGTCATCCCGACCCCGATCAGCATGGATGAGCTCGAGGACCTCCTCATGGAGTTCGGCATCATGGAAGCCGAGCCGACGGACGAGGCGGTGGCCTAGTCATGTCGACCTCCTCGAAGATCAACCAGACACAGAAGCTCATCGACGAGGTCCTCTCCGTCTATCCCGAGAAGACCCGTGTGGAGCGCGAGCTGCACGTCAGGCCCAACGACCCGACGTCGGATTGCTCATCGTGCGCCGTGAAGAGCAACGTGAAGTCGCGCCCGGGGGTCATGACGGTCCGCGGTTGTGCGTACGCGGGCTCCAAGGGCGTCGTGTGGGGACCCGTCAAGGACATGATCCACATCAGCCACGGACCCGTCGGTTGCGGGGCGTACTCCAACTGGTCGCGCCGCAACTACTACAACGGCGAGACGGGCGTGGACTCCTTCGGCACGATGCACTTCACGAGCGACTTCCAGGAGCGCGACATCGTCTACGGCGGTGACAAGAAGCTCGGCGTCATCATCGACGAACTCGACGGGCTGTTCCCGCTCGCCAAGGGTGTCAGCATCCAGTCCGAGTGCCCGGTAGGCCTCATCGGTGACGACATCGAGCAGGTCGCCAAGGCCAAGACCACCGAGCATGGCAAGCCCATCGTCCCGGTCCGGTGCGAGGGCTTCCGTGGCGTGTCGCAGTCGCTGGGTCACCACATCGCCAACGACGCGATCCGCGACCACGTGTTCGAGAAGGCCGCGACCGAGATCGAGACGACGCCCTACGACATCACGATCATCGGCGACTACAACATCGGCGGAGATGCGTGGTCGTCTCGCAAGATCCTCGAGGCGATGGGACTCCGCGTCATCGCGCAGTGGACCGGTGACGCCACGCTGGCCGAGCTCGCCAACGCGCCGAAGGCCAAGCTCAACCTCATCCACTGCTACCGCTCGATGAACTACATCTGCCGGTACATGGAGGAGACCTGGGGCATCCCGTGGGAGGAGTACAACTTCTTCGGCCCCACGAAGATCTACGAATCGATCCGCAGCATCGCGGCGCTCTTCGATGACACGATCAAGGCTAACGCCGAGGCGCTCATCGAGAAGATGAAGCCTGAGATGGACGCGATCATCGCCCGGTACAAGCCGGCCCTCGAAGGCAAGACCGTGATGCTCTACGTGGGCGGCCTCCGGCCTCGCCACGTCATCGGCGCCTACGAGGACCTCGGCATGGAGGTCATCGCGGCCGGTTACGAGTTCGGCCACAACGACGAATACAAGCGCACCTACCCGCTGCTTCCCGAGGGCGCCGTGATCATGGACGACGCGACTCCGTACGAGATGGAGAAGTTCACCCGCGCGCTGAAGCCCGACCTCGTGGGCTCAGGCATCAAGGAGAAGTACGCCTACCACAAGATGGGCGTGCCGTTCCGCCAGATGCATTCATGGGACTACTCCGGCCCGTATCACGGGTTCGACGGGTTCTCGGTGTTCGCCCGCGACATGGACATGACCGTCAACAGCCCCGTGTGGGGGCTCATCCGCAAGCCCGGTGCGGCATCAGCCGCCACCGCGCGCGCGGCAAGCTAGGAGGCCGGCCATGCAGACGAAGGATCACAACACACTCTTCAGCGAGCCCGAGTACGTGGAACAGTTCGAGCGCAAGAAGGAGTTCGAGAACGGTTCGTCTCCCGAGGAGATCGCCCGGGTATCGGCGTGGACCCAGACTCAGGAGTACCGCGAGCTCAACTTCGCCCGTGAGGGCATCGTCATCAACCCCTGCAAGGCATGCCAGCCGCTCGGCGCGGTGCTCGCATCCCTCGGGTTCGAGAAGACGCTGCCGTTCGTGCAGGGGTCGCAGGGCTGTACCGCGTACTTCCGCAGCTACTTCTCGCGTCACTTCAAGGAGCCGATAGCGACCGTGTCTTCGTCGATGACCGAGGACGCGGCCGTCTTCGGCGGGCTCTCGAACATGATCGAGGGTCTCGAGAACGCCCACGCGCTGTACAAGCCCGACATGATCGCCGTGTCGACCACGTGCATGGCCGAGGTCATCGGTGACGACCTGCGCGCCTACATCAAGACAGCCAAGGACAAGGGTGTTGTGCCCTCCGACATGCCGATACCGTTCTCGCATACGCCGAGCTTCGCCGGCAGCCACCTGACCGGCTACGACGTCATGATGAAGGGCATCCTCGGGGAGCTCACCGGGCAGAAGGCCGAGACCTCCGACGGCACGCTCAACATCATCCCGGGCTTCGACGGCTACTCGGGCAACCTGCGCGAGATCAAGCGCATGCTCACGTCGATGGGCGTCGACTACCGCATGCTCGGCGACTACTCCGATGTCGTCGACGCTCCCGCGACCGGCGAGTACGACATGTACCCGGCGGGTGGCACGAAGCTCTCCGAGGTGCGCCAGGCGGTCAACGCGGTCGGTACCGTCGCCCTGCAGCGCTGGTCGAGCGTAAAGACCGGCGAGTTCATCACGAAGGAATGGGGCCAGGAGTTCGTTGCAGGCCCGTTCCCGATCGGCATCACGGCCACCGATGGGCTCCTCAGCGAGATCACGGAGCTCACCGGTAAGCCGATCAGCGACGAGCTCGAGCTGGAGCGCGGTCGCGCGGTGGACGCGATGGTCGACTCCCATCCGTATGTGCATGGGAAGCGCGTGGCGCTCGTGGGGGACCCGGACGTGGTACTCGGTCTGATCAGCTTCCTGCTCGAGATCGGGGCGCGCCCGGTGCACGTCGTCGTGACCAATGGCGACAAGAAGTTCAAGAAGGCGGCCGAGGCCCTGCTCGCGAGCTCGCCGTTCGGGGCGGACGCCACCGTCTGGATCAAGAAGGACATGTGGCATCTGCGCTCTCTCATGTTCACCGAACCGGTGGACTTGCTCCTCGGGCCGAGCAACGCGAAGTTCCTGTGGCGTGACACCGGAACCACCTTCGTACGGGTGGGCTTCCCTCTCTTCGACCGTCATCACCTGCACAAGCGCCCGATCATCGGCTACAACGGCGCAACCAACCTCCTCACCGACATCGTCAACACCGTCCTTGACGAGATGGACCGCGCCAGCATGGATTCCGCGTCGTTTGACCTGGTCCGGTAGGGACGGGGACCTCGATGTCACACTCACTCGACAAGCTTCTCGAAGCGGGCTGCCGGTCCGACGCGAAGCACAAGGTCTGTCGCAGCCGTGGTGGGGAGTCGTGCGCCTTCGACGGCGCGGCGATCGTGCTCATGCCGATCGCCGACGCCGCGCATGTGGTGCACGGCCCCATCGTGTGCGCCGGCAACGCCTGGGAGGGTCGCGGCGTGCACTCGGCCGCAGGCGACTTCCACCGTCGCGGCTTCACGACCGACATCGGCGAGCTTGACATCGTCTACGGCGGCGAGAAGAAGTTGGCCGCGACGGTCCGCGAGATCGTGGCGCGCGAGCATCCGGCCGCGGTGTTCGTGTACGCGACGTGCGTGACGGGGCTGATCGGCGAGGACCTGGACTCGGCCTGCTGTGGGCTCGCGTCCGAGTTGATGCTGCCGGTCATCCCCGTTCACGCCCCCGGCTTCGTGGGACCGAAGAACCTGGGCAACCGCATCGCAGGCGAGACGCTGCTGGAGCATGTCATCGGCACCGCGGAGCCCGACGTCACCACCCCGTTCGACATCACCCTCATCGGCGAGTACAACGTCGCGGGCGATCTGGACCTCATCGAGCCGCTGCTGCGCGAGTGCGGCATCCGGGTGCTCAGCCGCATCACCGGCAACGCCCACTTCGGCGAGATCCGCTACGCGCATCGGGCGCGCCTGTCGGTGGTCGTCTGTTCGCGGGCGCTCATCAACGTGGCCGCGGGCCTGCAGCAGCGGTGGGGTGTGCCGAGCGTGGAGGCGTCCTTCTTCGGAGCCACCGAGATCGCCCGGTCACTCCGCTCCATCGCCGACTCCCTCGAAGTGGCGTCGCCCGAGGCGCGGGCAGCCGGAGTGCGCGCGAGGGTGGAGGCGGTGATCGCCCGGCGATCCCAGCACCTGGCAACGGCGCTGGCGCCCTACAGCATGCTGCACGGGCAGCGGGCGGTGCTCTACTCCGGTGGTGTGAAGAGTTGGTCGATGGCTTCGGCGCTCGTCGATCTCGGAGTCGAGGTGCTCGCCGTCGGCACCAAGAAGTCGTCGGCCGAAGACGAGGAGAAGGTCAGGCAGGTGCTCGGCGACGATGTCCGCCTCATCGAGGACATCTCTCCTGCCGTCATCCGCCGCCTCTTCTCCGACGAGGGCGCGAGCCTGCTCGTCGCCGGCGGCCGCAACCGCTACCTCGCGGCGAAGGAGGGGTGGCCGTTCGTCGACGTCAACCAGGAGCGTGAGACCGCCTACGCGGGCTACGAGGGGCTCGTCAACCTCGCGCGCGACCTGGCCGCGAGCGTGCGGTTCTACGGGCGGCAGGCATCGCAGAGTCTCGGCGCGGCGCAGCTCCCGGTCACGCCCGTCCGCACCGAGGAGCGCGCGGGCACCATCGACGCACTCAAGAACGCGCCTTCACTGGGAGCTGCGCTTGCGCTGCAGGGAGTCGACCGGGCGATCCCGGTACTTCACGCCGCGCAGGGCTGCAGCTTCCTCGGTAAGGTGCTGGCTTTGCGGCACTACAGTGACCCCCTGGCACTGAGCACCACGAAGTTGTTCACGGAAGACGTCGTGATGGGCAGCGACGAGGCGGCGGCGAACGTCCTGCGCGCGCTCGAGAAGGCCTCGCACCCTGACGTCATCGCACTCGTCTCCGGCGGGCTTGCCGAGGTGAAGGGCGACGACGTCGACGCCCTCGTGCGTTCGCTCGACAGCGAGCTGCACGCGCGCGTGCTCGCGGTGCACGCTCCTGACTACCGCGGCGGGATCGAAGAGGGCTACCTCGCGGCGGTGCGTGCGATCGTATCTCTGGCGGAGGACCGTTCGCGGCCCGGCACGCCCGATCCGAGGCGGATCACGGTGCTTGCCGGCGCACACCTTTCGCCCGCGGACGTCCTTGAGATGCGGGACATCACGGAGGCGTTCGGGCTCGAAGCGGTGATGGTCCCCGATCTCTCCGCGCTTGACGGCAGCCGTCAGGGCCTTTCCGCTCTGGCGAGCGGCGGCGTGACGGTCGGCCGGCTTCGCGAGCTGTCGGCCAGTGCCCACACGGTGGTGATCGGCTCCTCGCTCGAACCGGCAGCGCGTGACCTGCGCGCCAGGTTCGAGACGCCCTATACGGTGATCGATGCCGCGACGGGTCTCTCAGGGACGGACCTTCTTCTCACCACGCTGACCCTGCTGTCGGGTTCACCGATGCCGGAGCGGTTCGAGCGTGATCGACGGGTGTTGGTGGATGCGATGCGTGACGCTCACCTGCGTGTGTCGGGCAAGCGGATCGCGCTCGCGCTCGAGCCCGATCACGCGGCGGGTCTCGCCGTGATCCTCGACGAGATGGCGGCCCGGCCTGTCTGCGCTGTCGTCCCGACCGCGTCATCCGTCACGCGCCGTATCCACGCCGACGAGGTGGTCGTCGGCGACTTCGCGAGTGTCCCAGCCGGTATCGACCTCCTCGTCGCCGGCAGCCACGGGCGCCGCACCGCACGCGTTCTTGGCGTCCCGATCTTTGAGACCGGGTTCCCGCGTTTCGAGGTCTTCGGTGCCTCGCGGCAGCTGACGGTGGGATACCGAGGCGCCACCGCGGTGGTCGATGCGATCGCGAACCTGTTGGGCCCGGACCACCCCGCACCATGTGAAAGGAGCGCGTCATGAAAGTCGCTTTCGCATCATCCCGAGGTACCACGGTCGACGAGCACTTCGGTCGAGCCGGCGCCTTCGCCATCTACGACGTGACGCCTACGGGAGGGGAGTTCCTCGAACTTCGCCGGGTCTCTGAGGACGACCTGGACACCGAGGTCGTCGTGACACGCGGAATGGGTGATCTGCATGACGCGGCCATCGCTGCCAAGATCGACAAGCTCGCGGACTGCAAGATCGTCTACTTCACCGAGATAGGCGGCCCCAGCGCAGCCAAGCTCGTGCGTCGCGGGATCATGCCGCTGAAGGCGGAGACGGCCACCGCGATCGACGGCCTCGCCGAGAAGCTCGTCGAGACCATGCGCACCAACCCCGCACCGTGGATGCGCAAGGCGCTTGCCGCGGAGTGCTAGTCCGTACCCGTCAGCCCGAAGCACGAAAGGAAGGAACACGAGATGAAGATGGTGCGCGCGTTCATCAGGCCCGAGAAAGAGCAGGAGGTCGTCCAGGCACTCGAAGGCGGCGGATTCGGGTCGCTGACCAAGATGCCAGTGTTCGGACGAGGCAAGCAGAAGGGCCTTCAGGTCGGTCCGATCTACTACGACGAGCTGCCCAAGACGCTGCTGCTGATGGTCGTGGAGGACGAGAGCATCAAGAGCGTCGTCGAGATCATCGAGGGCAAGGCCCGCACCGGCTTCATCGGCGACGGGAAGATCTTCGTGTCGCCGGTGGAGGAGGCCTACACCATCCGGACCGGGGAGGCGGGGCTGTGAAGGAGATCACCGCGATCATCCGGCGGGACAAGCTGCACCAGACCAAGAAGGCGCTCGCCGACATGGGGCTGCCGTCCGTCTCGATCCAGAGCGTCGACGGTCGCGGCAAGCAGCGCGGAGACATCGCCTGCACGCTCCAGGACATGGACGAGGATGGCCGCATGTGCAACTCGACCGTCGTGCCGCTCAAGGCAACGCCCTCCGAGTACGCGCTCGAGCACTTCCTGCCGAAGGTCGTTCTCTACGTGCCGAAGCGGTACCTGACGATCATCGTCGAGGATTCCGCGGTCGCCGATGTGGTGCAGGCGCTCATCAAGGTCAACCAGACCGGTCAGCCCGGGGACGGCAAGATCTTCGTGTCGCCGATCGAAGACGCGACGCGCATCCGTACCGGCGAGGTCGGCGTCGAGGCGGTGGCCTAGCATGGCCGTCGCAGCGACACGCGACGGCCGCGAGTGGGCGCCGGCGTACCTAGAGGCGATCGATCAGGACTCGTGCATCGGCTGCGGCCGCTGCTACAAGGTGTGTGGTCGCGGGGTGATGGCGCCGATCGAGAAGCCGTACGACGAGGATGATGACGAGGACGAGATATGCGGCGGAACGGTGATGTCGGTGGCGGACGCAGGGGCGTGCATCGGGTGCGAGGCCTGCGCGAAGGTGTGCGCGAAGAAGGCGCACGTGCACATCGCGGCCTGACCTCTCCGGAGACGTCTCGAATCGGACAATAATGTCGCAGGCCCGACGCAATCGTCGGGCCTGCTGACGTCCTACGGTGCATAACCGCAGGTCAGGAGCCTTGTGCGAGTGGCACGCGCATTGCGTTTGTGGGAGTACGTCGCGTGGTGCGACGGCGAGCGATGGAGGCCCACGATGACCGAGGGATACCCGACGACCGGCTGCAGCGCCAAGAGCAATGAGCGTCTCGTGATGGCCAACCATCCGTGCTTCAGCTACGAGGCCCACAAGCGCGCCGGCCGCATCCACCTTCCGGTGGCGCCGGAGTGCAACATCCAGTGCGGGTACTGCGTGCGGAAGTACGACTGCGTCAACGAATCGCGTCCCGGAGTCGCGAGCACGATCCTCACTCCCGCCGAGGCGCTGGAGCGCGTCGAGGCCGTCGTGGAGCGCGGCGGGGGAGAGATAGCGGCCGTCGGAATCGCGGGCCCCGGCGATCCGCTCGCCAACGAGGCGACCTTCGAGACGCTCGACCTCGTCCGGCGCGCGTATCCCGAGGCGATCCTGTGCGTCTCGACGAACGGTCTTGAGTTGTCCAACCGGGTCAACGACCTCGTTGCGGTGGGCGTCCGTAGCCTCACCGTCACCATCAACGCCGTGATGCCGGAGACCGCTCACGCAGTCTATGCCTGGGTGAGCGGAGAGAACGGCGAACGGCTGAGCGGCATCGAGGGTGCCCAGCGCCTGCTCGAGCGGCAGTGGGACGGCCTTGCCAAGGCTGTTCGGGCAGGGCTCGTCGTGAAGGTCAACTCGGTTCTCATCCCCGGTGTGAACGACCTCGAGCTGCCTGCGGTCGCGATGCTCGCGGCCGAGTACGGAGCGCACCTGTCCAACATCCTCCCGCTCATCCCGCAGGCGCGCTTCCGTCGCACCAAGCCCCCCGGCCCGGCGGAGATCCACGCCGCCCGTGCCGCATGTGGCGAGTACCTCTCACAGATGACCCACTGCAACCAGTGTCGCGCGGACGCCTGCGGTCTCATCGGTCGGGACCAGGACATGGAGACCGAGACGCTCATGGCGCGTCTCGGAGACGACTACTGCGAGGTCGTGGCGTGATGAGAGGCACGATGGATGCGCCGTTGAGAACGACCGCGGGGACCGCGCGTGGGATGGCGAGCGGGCTCGTGGCGCTCGCACTGGTGCTGAGCATGAGCGGATGCGCAAGCACGACGCCGGCCGCGACGAGCGGCGCGGGTAATGGCACGGCGAGTGCGCCGATCGAGCTCGATGTCTCCGCGGCTTCGTCGCTCAAGGGCGTGCTGACCGCGTCGGCCGCGGCGTTCGAGAAGGCCAACAACGCCAAGCTCACGTTCAACTTCGGAGCCTCCGGGTTGCTCGCGAAGCAGATCGAGGGAGGAGCGCCCGCTGACGTCTTCCTTTCGGCAAGCCCCTCCGTTGTCGCGACGCTGGTCGCGGAGGGCCTCGCCTCGGCCGAGGGCAGCACGACGTTCGCGGGCAACACGCTGGTGGTCTTCGTGCCGAAGGGCGACCCTGCCGGCATCCACGGGCCGGGGGACCTGATCAGGGTCGAGAGGCTCGCGACCGGCGATCCGGCGGTCGCTCCGCACGGCCAGAAGGCCGTGGAGTGGCTGACCGGGCTGGGCCTGTGGAGCACCCTGAAGCCGAAGTTCGTGTTCGCCGCCAACGCGGCTCAGACGGACGAGTACGTTGCGCGCGGCGAGGTCGATGCGGGCATCGGTTTCGCGAGCGATGCGCACGCTCGAAGCGATATCGAGGTCGCCTACGTCGTGCCGGGCGGCCAGATCAAGCCGATCAGGTACGTGGCCGCGGCGGTGACCGCAAGCAGGCGGCAGGCATTGGCGAAGGCCTACCTCTCGTTCCTGCTCGCCCCCCGGGCGCAAGCCGCGTTCGTCGACGCCGGCTTCGAACCCGCGCCGGCGAAGTAGGTCCCGATGAGCCTTCCCGACATCGCCTTCCCTCTCGGGCTCTCGCTGCAGGTAGCTCTGCTGGCGACGCTGGGGTGTGCGCTCGTCGGGGTGCCGATCGCCTACGCGTTGGCCACGCTCACGTTTCGTGGCAAGCAGATCGCGGGTGTCGGGGTGATGCTGCCACTGGTCCTTCCTCCGGTGGTGACCGGGTACTACCTCCTCCTGCTGATCGGTAGAGGAGGCGTGCTCGGCGCGGTCACGAAGGTTCTGACGGGCACCGCCTACGGCATCACGTTCACGTGGCAAGCGGCCGTGATCGCATCCTTCGCCGTTGCGATGCCGCTCGCGGTGAACACGGCGCGGGCGGCCATCGCGGCCGTCGATCCCGCTCACGCTGACGCGTCGCGGACGCTCGGCCGCAGCGAGGTCGAGACCGCGCTGTTCGTGGTGCTTCCGCTCGCGGCGCGCGGGGTCTCTGCCGGGTTGGTGCTGGGGTTCGCCCGCGCCCTTGGCGAGTTCGGCGCCACCATGGTGGTCGCCGGCAACATCCCCGGTCGCACGAACACGATGGCCTTGGAGATCTACAACGCCGTGCTCTACGGCGATCGGTCCACAGCCACGGCGCTCGTGGTGCTGTACACACTCGTCTCGGTCGGCGTGCTGTTCCTGGCGGACCGCCTCGCGCGGGCGGTGACGGCGTGAGCGGACTCAGTGTCACCCTCACGAAGCGCCTGCCCGGATTCACGCTCGATGTCGGCTGGGCGGTGCGCGATGGTTTCACCGTGCTGTTCGGCTACTCCGGGGCAGGCAAGTCCCTCACCTTGGCGATGATCGCCGGGACGATGCGGCCCGATTCGGGCCGCGTGGCACTGGGCGGTGACACTCTGTGCGATGTCGGTGCGGGGATATGGGTCCCGCCTCAGCGGCGCCGGATCGGCTACGTGTCCCAGTCGGCGCAGCTCTTCCCGCACATGACCGTGCTCGGCAACGTCGAGTATGCGCTGAGGGCGCGGCCGCGCCGGGAGCGTCGGCGTCGTGCCGTCGAGCTTCTCGACCAGTTGCGTGTCGGCTCGCTCGGCGACAAACGGCCCAACCAGCTCTCCGGGGGCCAGAAACAGCGATGCGCCCTCGCCCGGGCCCTTGCGCTCGAACCGCGCGCCCTGCTGCTCGACGAGCCACTGTCGGCCCTCGATCTCCCGTTACGGGTCGAGATGCGGGGCCTTTTGCGCGAGGTTCAGCGCGACACCGGGGTCCCGTTCGTGATGGTGACGCACGACCTGTATGAGGCGTGCGCGCTGGCGGATACCCTCGTCGTCTACTCCGGCACCGGCGTCGTGCAGGTGGGAACGCCGCGGGAACTCGTGGGAGATCCCGCGACACCGGAGATCCGCCGCCTCCTCCGCGCCATGGAGGTCCCGGAGAGTGTCTTTGACCAGCACCACGCGGGCCGAATCGTCTCGCTCGACAGAAGGGAGCACGTCGCATGAGGGTCTCTGCCAGGAATCAGCTCGGAGGCACGGTGGTCTCCATCACGCGCGGTCCGGTGACGTCGCTCGTCAAGATCGACATCGGCGGTCAGCACATCTCGGCGACACTGACGACGGAGGCCGCCGACGACCTCGAGCTCACCCCGGGCTCGCTGGTGACCGCCATCTTCAAGGCGAGCTCGGTCATGCTCGGAGTGGAATAAGGGCCGTCGCCTGAGGATGTCAGTCCTCGGGGGAGAAGCACTCCTCGAAGCCCGCGCATTCACCGCAACTCGGCGCGCGGCATGCTGCGAAGCCCTCCCAGTGGCAGAGCTTGCGGTAGATGAACTTCTTCCAGCGCATGTCGCGGTCGTTGCCCTCCGCGAAGGGTGCGAAGTACGTCTCGAGCAGTTCGCGCAGCAGGGGCCGGTCAGCGAGCTGCATATCTCGCCACAGATGCCGCTCGCCCAGGCACCCTGCTGCAATCGCGCGGGCGAGGCCCTCGACCTCGTCCGATGCCATGGAGGCCGTGCGTCCTGTCACGAGCAGTTCCGTGACCGCGGCCGCCTCGACGCGGCGCTCACTGAGCACGGTGGCGAATCGCGCCTCGGGCCCAGCGGGGCCGACGAGCGCCAAGGCGGCCTCGGCTACGCGTTTGGGGATGCGATCGATAGGCGGGAGCCCTTCGTACGTCGCCGGATCCATCAGGCGTCTTCCAGTTCGTACTTGCGCATCTTGTAGCCGAGCTGTCTGGCGGTGATGCCGAGGGCTCGCGCGGCCCTGGCCTGCACGTTCGCGTGGGTCCGCAGGGCAGAGAGGATCCGCTGGCGCTCCAGCGCTTCGACCTCCTGCTCGAGGGTCATGTCCTCCGCGGACGCGCCGAGGTCGTGCATGAGCAGGTGCATGGGCAGGTCGGCAGGGGTGATCGTGTCGCTGTCGGCGAGGACGACGAGGCGCTGAAGGGTGTTCTCGAGTTCGCGGATGTTGCCCGGCCACGGGTAGCGCAGCAGCAGACGCATCGCGTCGCGGTCTACCCTCAGGGGTCGGCCGGGCGATGGCGAGAACCCCTTGAGGAAGTGCTCGATGAGCAGGGGGAGGTCTTCAAGACGCTCGCGCAGCGCAGGCAGGAACACCGGCACGACGTTCAGCCTCCAGTAGAGGTCTTCGCGGAAGGTCCCCTCTTTGATCATCGCCTCGAGGTCGCGGTTGGTGGCGGCGATCACCCGGGCGTCGCTCTTCAGCGTCTTCTGCCCGCCGAGTCGTTCGAACGTGCCTTCCTGCAGCACGCGCAGGAGTTTCGCCTGAAGTGCGGGGGAGAGGTCGCCGATCTCGTCCAGCAGGATCGTACCGCCGTCCGCCAGCTCGAACCGTCCCTTGCGGGTCACGACCGCTCCCGTGAAGGCACCCTTCTCCGAACCGAACAGTTCCCCCTCAAGGAGAGTCTCGGGAAGTGCGGCGCAGTTGACCGCCACGAAGGGTCCCTTGGCGCGCGGAGACGAGTAGTGGACCGCGCGGGCAACCAATTCCTTCCCGGTTCCGCTTTCCCCGCGGAGCAGTACCGTGACGGGGGTTCGAGCCACTTTGGTGACTATGGCGAACACGTCCTGCATGCGGTCCGAGTCGCCGATGATGTTCGGGAACGAGAAGCGCTGCTTCAGCTGGGCATCGAGCTGTTCGATGCGGCGCTTCTCTCCGACGTACTCGTTGAACCGCTGCACGGTCTGGGCCAGCATCGATGAGACGATCTGCAGCACCCGCAGATCTTCTTCCAGCGTACCGTCTTCTGCGAACACCCGATCCGCAGTCAGTACGCCCATCGTGTCGGAGCCGGCCCGGATGGGCACGCAGAGGAAGGAAACGCCACGGTAGCCGTGGCGCGCACGCGTTCGGTTGAGGAAGAGGGGCTCGTCGCCGATATCCGGCACGATCATGGCGCGGCCGGATTCGATCACCCGCCCGACGACGCCCTCCCCGACGCGGTAGGTCCCGCGCGCCATCTCCTCGGCGGACAGACCTGGCGCCACCGCGATCCGGAGGCTGGTGCTGTCCTGCTCGACGAGCATGATCGAGGCGCGGCGCATGCCGAGCCGGTCTCCAAGGATCCGGAGTGCGGACGCGAGGTTGCGGTCCAGGTCGAACGACGCATGCAAGGCGCTGCTCACCTCGAGCAGCGCCTCCAACTCCGTCCGCCGGCTCGCGCCGCCATCCTGTGGTGTGTCGTGTTCCATGTAGTCATCTAACCAGCCGCTCGTTTCGGGGATGTTAGGCGGTGGTTACGTGCGCGGTCCGGAACCGCCGCGCTTCGACGCGGCGGGCCGCGCCGCGTGCGACGACCGCTATACTCGACGCTATGAACGACGCACCCATCGGCATATTCGACTCCGGCCTCGGGGGTCTCACCGTCGCATCCGAAGTGATGCGGGTGCTTCCGCACGAGTCGATCGTGTACGTGGGCGACACGGCCCGGTGCCCCTACGGGCCGCGCTCACTCGACGAGGTCCGTGAGTTCGTGCTCCAGATCGGCTCGTGGCTCACAGGGCACCGCGTCAAGATGTTGGTCGTCGCGTGCAACACGGGAACCGCAGCGGGACTCGCGGCGGCGCAGCGCACCTTCGACGTGCCCGTCATCGGCGTGGTCGAGCCGGGCGCTCGGGCCGCGGTCCAGGCCACAGTCAACCGCCGGGTGGGCGTCATCGCGACCACCGGTACGGTCGAGTCGGGCGCCTATTCCAAGGCCGTCCACGCTCTGGACGAAGGCGTGACGGTCTTCTCGGTCGCCGCCCCGAAGTTCGTGGACATCGTCGAGCAGGGCCTCCACATGGGGCCGGGGACTCTCGAGGAGTGGATCGCCGACTCATCGGGCGTGTTCATCCGCTCGGCGTTCTTCGAGATCGCGCGCGATTACCTGGATCCGCTGAAGCGCATCGAGGTCGACACTCTCGTCCTGGGGTGCACCCATTTCCCGCTGCTCTCTCCCGCGATCGGGCAGGTGATGGGTCGCAAGGTGCGCCTCATCTCGTCCGCGGCCGAGACCGCACGCGAGGTCGCCAGTGTCCTGAAGGCGCGGAGGCAACTCGCGCCGGCGGGCAACGTGCCGCGGCACCGCTTCTTCACCACGGGGGACGCAGGGGAGTTCGCGCGACTCGGTTCGGTCGTCTTGCGCCAGCCGATCAAGGTAGCGACACGCGTCGACGTGAAGGAACTCACCGCGGTCGTCGTGCCGCCGACCCGCGCTGTTGAAGACGCGGACACCACCGACATCGGGAGCATCGCATGCAGCTGACGATACTTGGCTCGGCGGCGTCATGGGCGGGCGACGGCCAGGCCTGTTCCGGCTACCTCATCGAGGACGAGGGGACCACGCTGCTCCTAGATTGCGGCAACGGCACGCTCGCCAACGCCGCTTCGGTGACCGACGTCACCTCGCTCGACGCCGTGGTCATCAGCCATGCGCATCCCGATCACTTCGTGGACCTGTACGCACTGCAGGCGGCGCTGCGCTTCGCCCCCGAGGGACCGATCGGCAGTCTGCCGCTCTACATGCCCGAAGGGCTGTGGGAGCGGCTCGGGTCGCTGCTCTCCGAGCACGGTCGCGCGCAGCTGGCCGAGGCGTTCGAGCCGCACACGATCGTTGCTGGCGAGGCGATGCTGTTCGACGGCATCACCGTGCTCCCGCGCCCCGTGGACCATGACGGTCCGACCTTCGCGTTCCTGATCGAGGCTGGCGGGGCACGACTGGGTTACACCGCCGACACGCGTGAAGGCAGGCCGGTCCGCGACGCCGTCGCGGGCTGCGATGTCCTGCTCGCCGAGTGCACGCTCCCGGAGGAGTACGCAGGGATGGCTCCGCACATGACCGCGGCGGAGGCCGGTTCGCTGGCCGCCGGGTCGGGCGCCGGCATGTTGCTGCTGACCCACCTATGGCCGACGGCCGACCACGAGCGTATGCTGCGCCAGGCTTCTGCCGTGTTCGACGGCGAGGTCCATCTGGCTGAGGAACTGATGACTGTTGAGATCGCGCCGACCGATGGCGCCTGAGGAAGGAGCTCGACGATGATGACTCGCGCGAATGGTCGTGCAGCAGACGCGCTGCGTGACGTGAAGGTGACGCGCGGCTATCTGAAGCATGCGCACGGCTCCTGCCTGATCGAAGTCGGGGACACCGTCGTCCTGTGCGCCGCGAACGTGAGCGACGGCGTCGCTTCATGGCGGCGCGGCAGCGGCCAGGGATGGGTGACGGCCGAGTACGCGATGCTTCCGTCGTCCACACACGAGCGCAAGCGGCGCGAGACCGGCGCCGGCGGTCCCGGCGGTCGGACGCACGAGATCCAGCGGCTCATCGGCCGTAGTCTGCGCACGGTGACCGACATGCGCACGCTCGGAGAGTGCACGGTCAACGTCGATTGTGACGTGATCCAGGCGGACGGCGGGACCCGCACCGCGGCGATCACCGGGGCCTGGATCGCGCTGAATGACGCGTTCGGGACCTGGCGGCAGGCCGGGAAGCTTAAGGCCTCTCCACTTCTGGACCACATCGCCGCGACCTCGATCGGTATGGTCGACGGGGAGTTGATGCTCGACCTCGACTACTCCGAGGACTCGCGCGCAGAGGTCGACATGAACGTCGTGACCGATTCTCACGGGCGCTTCATCGAGGTGCAGGGCACAGGGGAGCGCATGCCGTTCGATCGTGCGCGCCTCGATGCGCTCCTCGACCTGGCCGTGGCCGGGACCGCCCGCCTTATCTCGATCCAGCAGGAACTGATCGCAAAGGAGCTACTCACCTATGGCCGATGAGACTCGCACGGTCGTCGTCGCGACCGCCAACGCCGGCAAGTTGGCCGAGATAGCCATCGCCCTCGATATCCCCGGCTTCACGTTCGTGACCGCGTCCGACCTGGGAGCCGAGACTCTCGACGTGGCCGAGACGGGGGAGACCTTCACCGACAACGCGTATCTCAAGGCCGAGGCCTACCGCAAGCGCTTCGGCATGGCGGCGCTGGCCGATGACTCCGGGCTCGTCGTCGACGCGCTCGGCGGCCGTCCCGGCGTGCGTTCGTCGCGCTTCGCGGGCGAGCGTGCCACCGATGGCGACAACACGCGCCGACTGCTCGAGGAGCTCGACGGGTTCGGCCCCGAGATGCGGGCGGCGCGCTTCCAATGCGTGATGGTCTTCGTCGATGAGCACGGCGAACCCACTTCGGTGTGCGGTACCTGCGAGGGTCAGATCGGCTTCTCGCCGCGCGGTACGGGCGGATTCGGGTATGACCCCGTGTTCCTGCCCGAGGAGACCGGTGGGCTCAGCATGGCCGAGCTGTCGATGGCCGAGAAGAACGCGATCAGCCACCGCGGCAAGGCGCTGCGGGCGCTGCGCGAGGCGCTGACAGCCGAAGAGTGACCGGCGTCCACCAAAGTTGTTTGCCGCAACGGGTGGCGCTCCCTATACTGATGTGCGCTGTCCGCCAGGGCAGCGAGGAATCGGCAAGGTTCGGGCCGTAGCGCAGTCTGGCAGCGCACCTGCTTTGGGAGCAGGATGTCGCCGGTTCGAATCCGGCCGGCCCGACCAAGACCGCGGGCGTAACTCAATTGGTAGAGTGTCAGCCTTCCAAGCTGAATGTTGCCGGTT
>DATCIG010000011.1:0-3452 GCA_036507895.1 Coriobacteriia bacterium | reverse complement strand
AGAGACGGTGCCGCCCAGACTCTCAACCCACGCGATCACCGAATCGGTGGCTCCCTTTCGGATCCGATGGCCCTGCCAGTCGACGCCGCTCATGCGCGTGAGCGCGGTGAACGGGATGAAGGTGGTGTCCTCCTCGTGCATATGCCGCTCGCGGATGCCGAACTGCTTCGCCAGCACGACGATGCTGCGGCCTTCGGGCGTCTCGTCGGCGATGGAGGCGAGCTGCGCCGCGTCGGCCAGCTCCTGCGTCTCGACCCCGGTGACGGGCAGGAACTCCGCCGCCTGACGGTTGCCGAGCGTGATCGTGCCGGTCTTGTCGAGCAGCAGCGTGTTCACGTCGCCTGCGGCTTCGACGGCGCGGCCGGACATGGCGAGCACGTTGTGCTGGATAAGGCGGTCCATGCCCGCGATGCCGATGGCGGACAGCAGGCCGCCGATCGTCGTCGGGATGAGACACACGAGCAACGCGATCAGGACCGAGACCGAAACGGCCTGACCGGAGTAGATGGCGAACGCCTCGAGCGTCACCGTGACGAGCAGGAAGATCATCGTCAGCGCCACGAGCAGGATGTCAAGCGCGATCTCGTTCGGGGTCTTCTGCCGGCTCGCGCCCTCGACGAGCGAGATCATGCGGTCGAGGAACGTCTGACCGGGTTCGGAGGTGATCTGGACGACGATGCGGTCGGACAGCACCTTCGTGCCGCCGGTGACCGCGCTGCGGTCTCCCCCGCTCTCGCGGATGACCGGGGCGGACTCTCCGGTGATCGCCGACTCGTCCACGGACGCGATGCCCTGGATGACGTCGCCGTCGCCCGGGATCGTCTCGCCTGCGGAGATGACAACCTTGTCACCCCGGCGCAACTGGTCGGCCGGGATCTGCTCGATCTCCTCGCCCTTCAGCAAGTTCGCGAGGGTCTCGGTCTTCATCTTTCGCAGCGTGTCCGCCTGCGCCTTGCCGCGTCCCTCGGCCATCGCCTCGGCGAAGTTGGCGAACAGCACCGTGAACCAGAGCCAGAACGCGATGCCGACGAGGAACTGGATGTTGCTGGGGCCGCCGGCCGCCCTGCTCGCCTGGAGGATCAGTTCGGCCAACGCGTAGAACGTGACGATGACCGCACCGATCTCCACGACGAACATGACCGGGTTGTGCCAGAGCTTGAACGGGTTGAGCTTCACGAACGACTCACGGATCGCCTGCTGGATGAGCGCGCTGGAGTTGGCCACCGCAGCCCTCTTGCGAGGTGCGGACCCAGAGTCGGGCGTTTCGACGTGCATATCCATCTGAGCGTCGGACATTGTCTACACCTCCTCTAGAAGAGCTTGCCGGCTGTCATGAGCAGTTGCTCGAGGATCGGACCGAGCGCGTACGCAGGGAAGAAGGTCAGCGCTCCGACGATCACGACGACGCCGACCAGAAGCCCGGTGAACAGCGGCGTGTCGGTCGGGAAGGTGCCTGCCGACGGCGGAACCTGCTTCTTGAGACCCATCGAGCCGGCGATCGCGAGGACCGGGACGATGAACAGGTAGCGCCCGACGAGCATCGCGATGCCGACGGTAGTGGTGTAGAAGAGCGAGGCCGCACTCAGGCCCGCGAACGCCGAACCGTTGTTACCGACGCCGGAGGTGAAGGCGTACATGATCTCCGTCAGGCCGTGCGGCCCGGCGGACAGGCGGCCCGCGAGGCCGGCGGGTGTGATGACGGCGATCGCGGAGAGAACCAGGATCCCGGCCTCCAGGGCGAGCACCGCGAACATCGCCAGCTTCATCTCCTTGGGGCCGATCTTCTTGCCGAGGAACTCGGGTGTTCGGCCGACCATGAGGCCCGCGATGAAGACCGCGAGGATCGCGAAGATGAGCATGCCGTACAGACCGGCCCCCACGCCGCCGAAGACCACCTCGCCGAGTGCGATGTTGAGCATCGCCATGCCGCCAGCCAGCGGAGTCATGCTCGACATGGATCCGTTTACGGCGCCGTTGGAGGCCACGGTGGTGACGCTGCCGTACAGCGCCGAGGATTCGATGCCGAAGCGGACCTCCTTGCCCTCCGTGTTGCCGCCCGTCTGGGTGGCAGAGGCGGCCTGATCGGCGCCGGCGCGGGTCAGGTTCGGGTTGCCGGCCAGTTCGAAGCCGTACATGACGCCGACGCTGGTGGCGAACAGGAGCGCCATCGCCGCGAAGACGACTACGCCCTGCTTCATGTTGCCGGCCATCTTGCCGAAGGTGAACGTCAGCCCCGCGGGGATCGCAAGGATGGAGAGGACCTGCAGGAAGTCGCTGAATGGGGTCGGGTTCTCGAACGGATGCGCGGAGTTCGCGTTGAAGAAGCCGCCGCCGTTGGTTCCGAAGAGCTTGATTGCCTCTTGGGACGCCACCGGGCCGACGCCTATGGTCTGGGCCGCCCCCTGGACCGTGGTGACGCTGACCTGCCCGGCGAGCGTCTGCGGGACGCCTTGCGCCACGTACGCCAAGGCGAGAACGATGCAGACGGGGAGCAGAACGTAGAGCCACGCCCGGGTGAGGTCCACCCAGAAGTTGCCGATCGCCTTGACCTCCTTGCGGGTCAGCCCGCGGACCAGGGCAATGGCCACGGAGATGCCGGTCCCGGCGGAGATGAAGTTCTGCCAGGTGAAGCCGGCCATCTGGATGAGATGGCTCGCGCCGGTCTCACCGGAGTATGCCTGCCAGTTCGTGTTGGACACGAAGCTCACCGCGGTGTTGAACGCGACGTCCGGCGTCATCCCCAGAGCGTGCGTCGGGTTCAGCGGCAAGATGCCCTGGAACCGCAGCAACAGGTAGAGGATCGTGAAGCACGCGAAGTTGAACAGCAGGAGCGAGACGGCATACACCGTCCACGGCATCTCGTTGTTCGGATCGATGCCGACGATGCGATACACGACACGTTCAACGGGGGCCAGGATCGGGGTCAGCCATGTCTTCTCGCCCGAGAAGACCCTCGCCATGTAGAGGCCGAGTGGGTAGGCGATCCCGAGAAGGACGACGCCGTAGCCGATCAGTCGTGCGATGTCGAATGCCATGAGCGCGCCTCCTCTCAGAACTTCTCGGGGAACAGGAGGGCGTAGCCGAGGTAGAGCAGGATGCCCACCGCGACCACGCCAATGATGATGTACTCGGTCATGTGCCCTCCTACAACTTGTCCGCGGCGCGGACGTAGAGCAGGCACAAGCCCAGGAACACGAACGGGATGCCCACGTAGATCACATCAGCCATCTGCCCCGCCTCCCCTTCTCTCCATACCTGCGTATCCGTGCGGCTGCACCGTCCGGTGGCAGCCTCGAACATCCTAGGCGAGGGGCCGTTGCGCGAGTGTGAAGCCGGAGCGCCGCCGCGTGAAGAATCGGTGAAGAATCTCCGCGAGGGGCACGGATCAGACCCCGACTGCCTCGTCACCGGCGAAGCGGTAGCCCACACCCGGCTCCGTCAGGATGTAGCGT
>DATCIG010000010.1:0-65721 GCA_036507895.1 Coriobacteriia bacterium | reverse complement strand
CGGCGCCATCGACGGCCTCGACGATGACGTCCGCTTTGCCAAGGAAGCCGACCAGGTTGTCCGCCGTCACGCATTCGGTCACGAGCGTGAGCCTGGCTCCCGGGTCGATGCGCAACAGCGTCTCGGCGAGCGCCTCGGTCTTGGGGCGGCCGAGTTGGTCGCGGAAGAAGAGTTGGCGGTTGAGGTTCGACTCCTCGACGCGGTCGAAATCGATCAGCGTCAGCGCGCGGACGCCGCTGCGCAGCAGCATGGCCGCGACGTTGCTGCCCAGGCCTCCGCAGCCGATGATCGCGACCGATGAAGCCGCGAGCCGCGCACGCTGATCGGCCTCGTTCGCGGGCATGTTCACCCGCCCGCGACCGGCGGGAAGATGGCGAGACGGTCGCCGTCGTGAAGAGTGGAGTCCTCGGCGGCGTGCCGGTTGTTCACGAACACGATACGCGGCTGGTCGGGGAGGGCGAGGTCGGTGATCACGTCCGCGATCGTCGTGCCTTCAGGCAGGTCGAAGGCACGCGCATGTCGTCCCCCGAGCCCGTCGGGCTGGTGGTCGGCCAAGTAGGCGAAGAGCGCGACATCGACCTTCACGGTGACCCTCCCTGCGGGCTGAGCTGCTACGGCACCATGACTGCGAACTCCGTGCCGCGCGTCCCGATCCGCATCAACATGATGCAGGAAGAGGGGCGCCGCCGCGAGACCGCGACGGCGCCCCGAACACATCGTGCGATCGCGACCTAGCGCAGGCCCATGGCCTTCGCGGTCTCCGGGACGAAGTCGAACACCGAATCGAGCTCGGCGTCGGTGACCTCGAACACGGAGTTGTGCGGGGGCAGCGGCACCGTCTTCATCCACGCCGGCAGGCGATCGTCGGCCGCGGTGAAGCCGGCGCTCTCATTGAACAGACGCTCGTAGGTCAACGTCTCGCGGCCGAGGCGCATCAGCTCGTCGGTGTCCCAGACGTCACCCGTGTGTGCTGCGGCCATGTCGAAGATGGCGACGAACGCGTCGGGGATGTCGAGGACGGGGAACGCGACGAAGATGCACAGGCCGAGCGAGTCGAGCATCGCCGTGGCGATCTGCAGGTTCTTCGAGAGCTCGGCCTGTCCGGTCGGCTTGAGCGGGTCGACGGTCCCGCCGACGCCCAGGATGTTGGCCGTGATGGTGTAACCGGCGGTGTGGTCGGCGCCCTGTGTCGTCGTGGCGTAGGTCACGCCGATGCCCTGGACCGCGCGCGGATCGTAGGCCGGCATCGCCTGATGCTTCACGACCGGGATGTGCTCCACGCCGAACTTCAGGCCCGTGGCCTCGGCGCCGTTGCCGAGTACGCGGCCGGGCTCGCCACCCTCGAAGATGCTCTTCAGCGCCTTGATGGCCGCGGGGCCGTCGCCGAAGGCGATCGCACCGGAGTCCATGTAGACCGCCAGCGTGTTGCCCATCTCGATGGTGTCGAGGCCGTACTCGCCACAGATGCGGTCGAGCGCGGCGACGGTGTCCATGTCAGAGATCCCGCAGTCGGTGCCGAAGGCCCAGGCGGTCTCGTACTCGGGGCCCTTGGTGACGTAGTCGCCGTCCTCGTCGACCCAGTACCGCGAGCACTGGATGACGCATCCGGTGTGGCAACCGTGCTTGACGTTGCCGCCGCGCTCGAGGGTGACCTCACGCTGCTTCTCGCCGGACACGCCCTCGACGTCCTCGAACTGGCCCGAGGAGAAGTTGCGGGTGGGGAGTCCGCCCGCCTCGTTGAGGATGTTCATCAGCACGTTGGTGCCGTAGGTCGGCAGGCCGACGCCGGATACGGGATGTGTGGTGAGCGCTGTGGAGAACCGCTTCATCGCGGCGTTGAATGCTTCCTTGTCCGCATGCTCGAGGTACGGCAGCCCCTTGTCGGACACGACGATGGCCTTGAGTCCCTTGGATCCCATGACCGCGCCGAGTCCGCCGCGACCGGCGAAGCGGTTGGGCAGCCCCTTCATGTCGGAGAGCGCGATGCCGGCGGCCTTCAGACCGGCCTCGCCTGCGGGTCCGTTGGTGATCGTCGCGTAACGGTCACCGGCCGGGCGCATTGCCTTGATGGCATCGGCGAGCGCGTAGTTGGTGACGCCGGCCCATTCATCCACTCGGGAGAGCTTCGCGGAGCCGTCGGCCTCGATGGTCAGCATGTAGCGGGCGTCGGGGTCGGCCGGCTTGCCGGTCACGATGACTGCGGCGATCTTCAGCTTGCCGAACGCGTGCGCCGCCTGGCCGCCGGAGTTCGACTCCTTGAGGCCGCCCGTGAGCGGGCTCTTCGCGCCGATCGAGAGGCGGCCGCCGTTCGGAGCAGTGGTACCACCGAACAGCCCGGGCGCGAAGACGAGTACATTCTCCGCTCCCAGAGGGTCGCCGGTGGGGGGGACCATGTCGTACACGATCGCATCGGTAAGCGCGCGACCACCGTAGCGGTGCCACTTCTCGGGAACCGGCTTGCGCTCGATCGAGAGTGTCGCCATGTCGACGTACACGAGCTCTCTCATAGAACCCTCCTACCGCCGGGCGTGTTGGCTGTCGGTCCTACCGACTTGGATGGCCGCTACGCTGGTGTCCAACATCCAACAACAGATGTTCCCCAATCGTAGGGCTTTGCGATGCGCGAGGCGACTACCAACATATCAGAGAGCGGTCACTGCGTGCCCGTGGTGCTGTCGGCGTTCGAGGCGAGGGCGGGATCCTTGGATGCACCCCCGGTGCCTCCCGCGAAGTGTACGGAGCAGTACACCTCTCCGTTCCCTCCGGTGGCGACCGAATTGAGCACGTAGACGCCGTGCGAAGGGCACTCCGGTACGGCTGCGAAGTACACCCTGTCGACGAGTTCGGCCATGGTGGCCGGATAGATGCCCTTGATCTTCTGATACGAGGCGGCGCGGGCGTCGATCGCGGCCCGGTTGGATGCGCACACGGCTGCTTGGACCCGGCCGTTGGACGACAGGAACACCGGTACCGTGATGCTCACGAGCGCTCCGACCACCAGCAGGACGGTGACCAGGTCGAGTGCGCTTATGCCTCGGTCGTCGCGCTTCATCTCGCCACCGGCACCTTCGTGTCGGAGCGCGCCGAGATGCTCACGGCGCCGTGCCGTGACGGGTCGGGGCACGAGATCGTGGTGATCCCCTGGAATTGCGTGTAGACATACGGCTTGCCACACGAGGGGCACACGACGCCCGCCTGGCTCGGTAGCCCCTCGGACGTGGCCGCGATGAGCTTCCATAGAGTGGCGATGCAGGCGTTCGCGCTCGCGTTGAGCTTGACGGTCCCGGCGTGCAGCGGAGGCGTCGCGGTCGACGCGGCGAACGTACTCGGCACGGAGGCCGACATGACGACGACGGAGAACAGGCAGAGTGCCACGGCTGTGGCCAGCCGCCTCCGAGGGTGCGCGGCGACCTTCGGTTCGTTGTGCGCGGGAACGTGGCGCGGGGTGTACTGGTGCGATCCGGGACGGACGCTTGTCCGCCGCAGGCGGACTCCGTTGATGGAGTCGACGCACGGCACCTCCATGACGGCGCCTTCAGCGAGCCAGCACGTCGCGCACAGCGGCGCCGGGTCGGCGGAGAGGAGCTCCGTGCCGCACCGCTCGCAGTACCTTGCGCTGTGTCCCACTGCCGCCATGTCCTGTCCCTGCCTACCAAGATGCAGACGCACACCGCCTTCGACGGTGTCCACATCATGTATATCGGGTGTCGGAAGCCTCTGCGTGAGAGCAATTTTCCGAGAGCGCGATATCGTCGCGCCGGGCACGTGTGTACGGTGTGCGTCAGCGACGTTGGCTCGTGGGATCCCCACCCCTCACCAGAGCCGGTACCAGCCCTTACGTTCCTGGATGGTGGCCGGGATGTCGAAGAGATCCGCCATCGCCGATCCGGTCAGCAGCTCATCTTTCGTGCCGTCCCGAAGTACTCGGCCGTCCTTGAGCATGACGATGCGGGTCACTTCGGGCACGATGTCCGATACATGGTGGGTGACGAGCACCACCGCGGTACCACTCCGGGCGATGTCGCTGACCGCGTGCAGGACGTGCCACTGCGCATTGGGGTCGAGCCCATCGGTCGGTTCGTCGAGTACGAGCACCGCCGGATCGTGCACAAGGGCGCGCGCGATGAGGGCGCGCCTGGCCTCGCCGGTGGACAGTGTGTCCATGGAGCGCCCGGCCAGGCGCGTGATGCCGAGCAGGTCGATCAGCTCGGCGGTCCTGGTGCGCATGGCCTCGGTGACGTTCTGGTGCCGGTAGAGCCCGACCGATCCGAAGAATCCGCTCGTGACCGCGTCCCGGACGGTGACCCCCACGGCGTACGTCTCCTGCAGCGCGTTCGAGACGACGCCCATGAGACGCCGTGCGTCCATGAGGTCCCAGCGTTCGCGGCCCAGCAGTATCACCGCAGGTGAGCCGTCGTCGTGTGCCAGCGGACGGATGTCGCGGGTCAGCAGTCGGATGAATGTCGACTTCCCGGCGCCGTTGGGCCCCAGGATCGCGACGTGCTCTCCGGTCCGGAGCGTCAGGTCGTCGATCGACAGGATCGCGCGTCCGTCACGGACGACTATGCAGTCGTGGAGGCGGAGCAGGGGGTGCGAGGAGGTTTGCATGGAGACAAGGGTAGCGCGACGCGAGCGGTTGCGCACGGAAGATGGGCTTCGCCCCTCACCGTCCGAAGCGACCGACCAGCGTCGCGCTCGCCAGGACGTGACCTTCTGTGAAGGCGTGGGCCTCGGCCAGCGACGCTCCGGGATTCACGCCGAGGTACTCGACGTCCAATGCCAGCACGGTCACTTCGTAATCGTGGACGCCGCTTCCGACAGGGGGCTGCATACCGCCATAGCCGATCCGTCCGCCGGTGTTCGGCAATTCGGTGGATCCCGCGGGCATTGCCGGAGTGCCGGACGCTCCTTCGTCGATCTCGTGGACCGACGCGGGGACGTCTGCGACCAGCCAGTGCACCCACCCACGGGCCACGGGGTGGTGGTCGATCATCTCGATGAGGAACGACGCGGTGCCGACGGGCTCGTCGCCCCAGGCGAGGGGTACGGAAACGCCGCGCCCCCCTCCGACCTGGGTCGTGGCGAAACGCGTGGGCATGGTGGACAGATCGGCGTAGGCGGGACTCTCGACGTACATGGCGTTCTACCCCTCTCGATGGAGCCAGGGAATCTCGCGCTCGATCACGGTGACGGGGTCGCGACCCGCGTCCTTCGCGGCATCCGCAGAGACGCCCGTCTGAAGCAGGTACCTGTTCGTCTCGATCTCCGGGTCCTTGAAGACCCAGACCTCTCCTTGCAGCGCGTTCCAAGAGCGGACGGAGACGATGAGGTCGACATATGAGCGGGCGTTGTCGAGGGCCTCGCCGTCGATGAGGCTCTGCGTGCGCCAGTAGGTTCCGCCGAAGGCGAGGACAGCGAAGACGACCAAGACGATGGCGATCCGCCTCAGGAAGCGGCGCGTGGGGTCGATCGTCGCGCTGAGGTCGTTGCGCTTCATTTCGGTCCGATCGGCCGTCGGTGTGGGCAGGCCGCGCCTGCAGTATACGTTCTCGCTCTGCCGGTTCCCGCGGCATTCGGGCATTCTGGTGATACACTTCCGAATCGTCCGGCGCCTCGCGCCGGGCCTCGGACGGCGCGATACCGTGAACCTGGTCAGGGCCGGAAGGCAGCAGCCATAAGCGGTCACTGGCGGGTGTCCGGGGTCCGGCGCGGGGCGCCGGTCTTCGTCGTCGGCGCGTCATGCCCCGCCTGTATACTTCTCATGCGGGCGCACGCCCGCGAGAGCAGAAGGTCCTGAGCACCCATGGCGTACCAGTCCCTGTATCGAGCCTATCGTCCGCAGTGCTTCGGCGACGTCGTCGGCCAAGACCACGTCACGAGGACGCTGCGCAATGCCGTCGCCGAGGGCTCGGTCGCTCACGCGTATCTGTTCTGTGGTCCGCGTGGCACAGGCAAGACAACAGTCGCTCGTATCCTCGCGAAGGCCCTCGATTGCGAATCGGGACCCACCCCGGACCCGGACAACACGTGCGAACAGTGTCGCGAGATCACCGAGGGGCGCCACCCGGACGTCTATGAGATCGACGCTGCGTCCCGGACCGGCGTTGACGCGGTACGCGAAGAGGTCATCAGCAAGGTCAATTACGCCGCAACGCGCGGCGGTTTCAAGGTCTACATCATCGATGAGGTCCACATGCTCTCGACCTCGGCGTTCAACGCCTTGCTCAAGACCCTCGAGGAACCTCCCGCAAAGACTGTGTTCGTGTTGTGCACGACGCATCCGCACAAGGTCCCGGACACGATCCATTCGCGCTGCCAGCGCTTCGACTTCCGGCGTATCAGCACGGACGATATCGTCGGGCGTCTCGAGTACATCGCTCGCGAAGAATCGATCACCGTCGAGCCCGGGACGCTGACATTGATCGCGCGCCACGCTGCAGGTGGGATGCGCGACGCCATCGGGACTCTGGATCAGATGGCCGCTTTCACCGGCAAGTCCGTCGCGGTCGCCGATGTAGAGGGATTGCTCGGTGAGGTCGACACGGCGCGGCTCTTCGAGGCCACGTCTCTCATCGCCGACCGTGACGTCGCCGGTCTGTTCGGCTTCGTGTCGGCGCTCGTCGAGTCGGGCCATGACGTTCTGGAGTTCGTGCGGGCGCTCACAAAGCATGTCCGCGACCTGTTCGTTGCCACGGCTGCGGGAGACACCGTCGGTCTCGTCGATATGACGGCTTCTGATGCGGAGCGCCTTCTCGCCCAGGCGGAGCGCTTCGATCTCGACCGGCTCGCGCGTCTGCTCGACGAGTTGGGCCGGCTATCGGCGGAGCTACGCTGGGCACCCGACGCCAGGCTTGCTCTCGAAGTGGCGTTCGCACGCGTGGCGCGTCCCGTTTCTGATCTCACACTCGCGTCGATCGCGGAGCGAGTGGCCGCCCTCGAGAGCGGTGTTTCCGCTGCGGCGCCGGTCGTCCGTCCGTTTGCCGCACCCGCCGCCGCGGCCGTTCCCGAGCCGCATGCGGCGCGCCCTGCCGTACCGATGCCGGCCGAGCCGGCCGACGAGCCTGCCGTCGCACAGCCATCTGCACCTGCACCTGCACCCGCACCCGCACCCGCACCCGCACCCGCACCCGCACCCGCCCGCACCACTCCGCTGGGCGGAGCACTCGACGTCGCAGAGCTGCGGCGGCGTTGGAAGGACGTCATCAACGAGGTCAAGGCCGCCAAGCCCGCGGCCAGCAAGCTCTTCCTCGAGACCGAGGCGGATCTCGATGGGGACACCGTCGTGGTCGAGTTCGACCCCACGCGCAAGGTCATGGTCCGGGTCGCGGAGGACCCCGACGTCGTCGCGTTGCTGCGCGGAGCCATCCAGACGGTGCTGGGGTGGCATGTGGGCATTCGCTACCAGCTCGGGCGCGGCGAGGTCCGTCGTGCCGATGATTCCGCGAGCCGTGGGTCCAGCGCGCCACCCGCCCCGGCAGCGGGCGCCACGTCAGCGGACGCCGACCTGATCCACCATCACATGATCGAAGGCCTCGGGGCCGAGATCGTATCGACGAGTACCGACACCGACCCTAAGGACCAGAAGTGAAGCCGAACATGAACTCAGCCATGAAGCAGGTCCAGAAGGCGCAGGCCGAGATGGCACGCGTCCAGGAGGAGCTGAAGTCCGATCTGGTCACCGCCTCCGCCGGCGGGGGAGCGGTCAAGGTCTCGATCACAGGGGACCTCACGGTCACCGCGGTCACGATCGATCCGCGTGCAGTCGACCCCGACGACGTCGAGATGCTGCAGGACATGGTCCTCGCGGCAGTGAACGAGGCGCTTCGCGAGGCGCAGGAGCTCGCCAACACGAAGATGTCGCGCATCATGGGCGGGCTCAGCCTTCCCGGCGGGATGGGGTTCTAGGCCGGATGTCCTACTACGCCGAACCCATAGCCCGTCTGCTCGAGGAGCTCGAGCGGCTTCCCGGCGTCGGACCGAAGTCGGCGCAGCGGCTCGCGTTCCACATCCTCAAGGGAGACGACGCGACCGCTCAGCGACTGGCGGATGCCATCGTCGAGGTCAAGCGCCAGATCCACTTCTGCTCCCGCTGCTTCAACTTCTCGGCTGAGGAACTGTGCGAGTACTGTCGGGACTCGCGTCGCGACCCGTCGATCCTGTGCGTCGTCGAGGAGCCCCGCGACGTCGTCGCGATCGAGCGCACCTCCGAATACCACGGCCTGTACCACGTGTTGCAGGGCGCCATCTCGCCGATCGACGGCATCGGGCCGGAGCAGATCCGGGCCCGCGAGCTGATCGACCGTCTCGCTGACGGCTCGGTCACCGAGGTCATCATCGCCACCAACCCCAACATCGAGGGGGAGACGACCGCGCTGTACCTGGCCCGGCTCATCAAGCCGCTCGGCATCCGGGTTACCCGTATCGCCTCGGGTCTCCCCGTCGGCGGTGACCTTGAGTTCGCTGACGAGGTCACCCTCGGTCGCGCCATGGAGGCCCGCCGGGAGATGTAGCCTGCAACAGCGACCTCCCGACGCTCCGAGCATCTCGAGCGCCACCGACCAACATGAACGCCGAGCGCCCTCAGGGCTCTCGGCGTTCACATTTCTGTGCCTTTTCGTTCGCGCGAAGTTGACACGCTTCTTTCGTGCATGCAACCACATCGCCTCGCACGCTCTGTAGCATTCGCCGTGATTCGTCATGAAGGCGTCGTGCACACGACCTTCGCTCACGACGATGACCACAGGCCGCTAAGAGGCCCGCGCCGTGCAGGTACCACGCAGAGAAATGTAGGAGGCAGCATGCGCTTGAACTTGAAGGTCGCTGTGTTCATCGCCGCAGCGATGCTCGTGCTGGGGACGTCCGTGGCGACAGCCCTGGCCGCGGCCGCTCAGCAGGAGACGGTCGCACTGCAGGTCGGAGACGAGATGGGCTCGGGCTACGCCGCCACGTACGGTGGAGACATCGTCATCCAGCCGGTCGTGACGTCGAAGATCGAGCTCCCCGGCGAGAAGTTCTCGTTCCAGATCTATGCGCAGGACAGCGCGGACGCCGTCACTGGTCTTCGCCAGTGGAAGTGGATGCCCTACTTCGTGGACTTCGAGGATATCCAGCTCGAGGACACGAACACAGTGCCGGCCTTCGGTTATCGCTTCGGGATGGATGACACGATCATCCTCACTGACGGAACGGCCGTCAGCCCCATCGCCCGTCTGGCGACCGACACCGTCGGCTACACCCCGCTTACCCCGAGCGCCTACGGCTATCTGATCCGCATGGAGTACAAGGCACGCGACACTTCGGGCACCGCCAACTCCACGTCGGGCAAGAGCTACACGGAGACCGAGACCGTCTCGATCATCAAGAACGACTCCACGAAGGTGGCGTTCTCCAAGAGCGGCACCGCCAAGCACGCGGGCACTAAGTTCAACTTCCAGGTATCCCCGAACTGCGGCCCCGGGACCATTCGGGTCACGGTCAAGAAGTCGCATTCCAAGACCTTGACCTACTTCATCTCCACCGACGAGAACGGTCACACGACCCGGACGCTCAAGCTCGGCACCAAGCACGGCACATACAAGGTCTACGCCAAGTTCATGGGCAACCTCTTCGGCGTCGCTTCGTCGACCGCCGTCAAGAGCGTCGCCGCACACCGCTAGTCCATCGCAGAAAGAAGGAGGCACACACTCATGATGCGCACTAATCGTGTTCGGATCGCCGCCGCGATCGTGGTGATGGCCATGGTGCTCACCACTGCGGTTCCGGCTTTCGCAGCCGTCTCGCTCAAGGTATCTGGCTCCACCACGGTCTTCCCGCTCGCCTCAAAGTGGGCGTCGGTCTACAAGGCCACCAACGCCGGTTCCAGCATCACGGTCGTCGGTGGCGGCTCGGGCAAGGGCATCGGCGACGTCAAGGCGGGTTCGGTCGCGATCGGCATGTCCTCGCGCGGCAAGACCTCGGCTGACGGTAGCGTGGTGTTCACGCCGGTCGCGCGTGATGCCCTCGTGATCGTGATCAGCCAGAAGCTGTACAAGAAGTACCCCAAGTACATCTACCGGATGACGGCGCTCCAGGTGCAGAAGATCTTCCGCGGCCAGATCACGAACTGGAAGCAGATCAACAGCCACCTGCCGAGTCACTCGATCAACCTGGTCGGTCGCACGGGCTCATCCGGCACGTACACGTACTTCAAGCAGATGTTCATGACGAGCGGGACCGCGACCGGTCTGATCGGTTCGACGAGCTACAAGCAGTCCTCGCGCACCAAGACCTACGCGAGCAACGGCATCCTCCGCTCCACCGTGGGCAGTGACATGTACTCGATCGGCTACCTGTCCGAGGCGTACGTGAACTCTTCGGTCAAGGCGCTCAACCTTCCGGCGCCGGCGAACTACTACGACTCTGATTACGTCGCCCATGCGACCCCTGCGTCCCTCGTGGGCAAGTGGATCGTTCCGTCGATGGCGACGGCGCTGAACGGCACTTACAAGTACGTGCGCCCGCTCTACTTCGTCACGCCGGGCACGCCTGCCGGCGACGCCAAGACGTTCATCGATTGGTGCAAGAGCAGCGCCGGCCAGTCCTACGTAGCCGGTCAGCACTACCTGAGGATGGACTAGGTACCACCGGATCCGAGTTCACGGGAGTGCTGTCGCCGCCCTGTGGGGAGGCGACAGCACTCGTCCGGCTGCAAGGCGGCCCTCCGCCCGGGGCGTGTCATCCGGGCCTATTCAGAAGAAGCGGGGTTCGATGACAGTCCGAGCAGATGGTGCGATCCTCGTGGCCCAGCCGGGCGCGCCGTCGACGATCGACCTGACCGAGCGTGTGAGTTCGACCGCGAGTGATCGGTTCATGCCGTACCTCCTGGGCGCGGCTGCGATCTTCTCCGGTCTGCTCGTGATGTTCCTGATCTACTTCGTCGTGCAGAGAGCATGGCCGGTCTTCCACTCCGAGGGGCTGCGCTTCGTTACCTCCGGCGGATGGGACACTCAGCTCGAGGATTCGTGGGGTGGGGCCTCGTTCTTCGGCGTCCGCGAGTTGATAGCGGGCTCGGTGCTTTCCACTCTCGGGGCGCTGCTGCTGTCAGTGGTGCTCGGTCTTGGTTGCGCGATCTTCATCTCGGAGCTTGCGCCGCGCTGGCTCAAGCGACCGTTCGAGACGGTGGTCCAGCTTCTTGCGGGCATCCCGTCGGTGGTGTTCGGGCTCGTCGGCCTCATGGTCGTCGTACCCTTCATCGAGTCTCACCTGGTCCCGATGAACTCGGGGAATGTCGTCACCGAGATACCGATCGCGGGATCATGCCTCCTCGCCGCCATCATCGTGGTGGGGTTCATGATCCTGCCGTTCTTCGTAACGGTCGCGTCGGACTCCCTGAGGGCGATTCCGAGATCGTACATCGACGGCGGACTGGCACTGGGGATGACGCGGTGGCGCACGATCACGCGCATCCAGCTGCCAGCTGCGGCTCCCGGCCTGGTGGCCGGGATCGTGCTTGCGGCGGCCCGTGGCGTCGGCGAGGCGATCGCGATCTCGATGGTCGCCGGCGCGATCGCGTTCATCCCGAACCTCGCGCACGGCCCGCTGTACGCGCTGTTGGAGCCCATTCGCACGATGGCCGCTGCGATCGTCGAGAACGGTGGGGAGGCGATGGACGTCCCCGCGATGGCCGCCGCGCTGTTCGGACTGGCGTCGCTCCTGCTGCTGTTGAGCGTCGTACTGAGTCTCGTCGCGCGCTGGTCGTTCGGCGTGTTCAATCGTCGCATGGGTGTCGTCAGCGACCGGGCCCTCTAGGAAGGAGGTTGTCATGCTCTCGATCCGCAGCGGAGGTCGTCACGGTCTGGGATCCAAGGTGGGGACGGTCCTTTGCTGGATCGCTTCGATCATCGTTGCAGCAGTGTGTATCTCCATCATCGGGTACCTGCTGTGGAAGGGCGGGCACTCCATCAACTGGAGGTTCCTGACCTCGGACCCGGCCGCGAGCCTCATGGAAGACGCAGCAGGCGGCGTTCGCACGCCGATGGCGGGCACCGCGATCCTGACGCTGCTGAGCATCGCGCTCGCGCTTCCGGTCGCTATTGGCGCGGCGGTCTATCTCGCCGAGTACATGAACGAGCGCTGGTGGATCACGCGCATCGTCCGAATCGGCCTGGAGACGCTGGCCAGCGTCCCGAGCGTCGTGTTCGGCATGTTCGGACTGTCGGTGTTCACGCTCGGGACGTTCAAGTTCCTGTCGGGGAGCGGTGCGGAAGGCAGCCAGGCGGCATTCGGCCGTTCGTTCCTTGTCGCTTCGATCGTGATGGCCGTCCATATCCTCCCGTTCGTGATCAAGGTCGCCGAGGAGGCGATCCGCAACGTCCCGGCGTCGCTGCGGCAGGGCGCTCTCGCGCTCGGCATGACCAAGTGGCGCACCATCAGCAAGGTCGTCCTGCCCGCCGCTCGCTCCGGTATCGCGACAGCGGTCGTGCTCGGCATGGGGCTCGCCGCCGGCGACACCGCGATCGTCTGGCTGACGCTGGGCGGCTCGATGACCATGGGCGTGGACAAGTGGTGGCAGGTCGGCAACTGGATAGCGACCCTTCGCGGAGCCGGCTCCACTCTGACGACGTTCGCGTACTTCAACTCGCCAGCCGGTGACGGCAACTCCGCCGGCGCGGCATTTGGCGCGGCCTTCCTGCTCGTGTGCATCGTTCTTGTATTCAACCTCGCGGCGGTCGTGCTGTTCCGTCGCCGCAACCTGAACGGCAGGTAGACGATGGCCGACCGAGCCCTGGACGTCCCAGAAAGGACCGCAGCGATGAGCGACAGCTTCCTCACAGCAGACTCGAACGAGACTTTTGCGATCCTGGAGGGGATGCTGAGCACCAGCGCTCCGCGGGTGCGCTCCACAGATGCCCCGTCGGTGTTCGAGGTGAAGGGCCTCGACGTCTCCTACGGGAAGAAGCGGGTCCTGCACGACGTGTCGCTCGACATCCCCGAGAAGCGCATCACCGCGTTCATCGGGCCATCCGGCTGCGGCAAGTCGACCGCGCTGCGTTGCCTCAATCGCATGAACGATGAGATCCCTTCGTTCAGGATGGACGGGAAGATCACTCTCGCTGGCCAGGACATCCGCGGCAAGGCGGTCAACCTCACCGCGCTGCGCCGTTCAGTGGGCATGGTCTTCCAGCAGCCGAATCCCTTCCCGATGTCCGTCTACGACAACATCGCGCTCGCCGTTCGTGAGCATCAGGGCCGCATGGGCAAGGCGGAACTCGACGCCGTGGTCGAGCAGGCATTGCGGCACGCGAGCCTATGGGACGAGGTCAAGGACAGCCTGAAAGACTCCGCGCTGTCTCTGTCCGGTGGGCAGCAACAGCGTCTTTGCATCGCTCGCGCTCTGGCGGTCAAGCCGGCCGTGATCATGCTGGACGAGCCGTGCGCCTCCCTCGACCCGATATCGACCGCGCGTATCGAGGAGCTGCTGCTGGAGCTCTCTACGGACTACTCGATCATCATCGTCACCCACAACATGGCCCAGGCCAAGCGCATCTCCGACAAGGTTGCTTTCTTCCTTATGGGTCGGCTCATCGAGATGGGCGACGCTCTCCAAGTGTTCGAGGCGCCCGTACGTCAGGAGACCGCCGAGTACATCCGCGGGGCGTTCGGGTAAGCGCGCACTGTCCGCAAGGCCACACGAGCACTGGAGTCCAGATGTTCACGGACGGAACGATCGCGCAACGCCTGTTCGCAGCGGCGGTCACGGCAACAATGGCAGCCGGAATGCTTTTTGCCATCGCGAAGGGCGTGCGCATCTGAGTCGACGCGTCGGTCGCTTCGGTGTCGGGGTATCGGCATCGCAGGCCGGATCCCCCCACGTGGCCGACGGGACTCCGGGCTAGTGGTACATTCGGAAGCGCATGTAGGCGAGCATCTCCGAGGCGACATTGCACCCGGTCGCCCTCTCGAACCCCTCGAATCCCGGCGCTGAGTTGACTTCGATCACGGCAAAGCCGTCGTCGCTTTCGATGAGGTCCACCCCTGCGATGTCGAGACCTATGACCTCGGCTGCTCGGAGTGCGAGCCACTCGAGTTCTTCGGTCATCGGAAAGCGCTCGACGGTGGCCCCCTGGTGCACGTTGGCCCGGAACTGTCCGAGCTTCGCTGTGCGCTTCATCGCGCCGAGAACGCGCCCCCCGACGACCAGCACCCGGATGTCCGTCCCGGGGGCTTTGTCGATGTACTCCTGTATGAGCAGCGTCTGATTCAGGGCCCACACGGTCTCGAGGGCTGCCTGGATCTCGTCCATGTCGCGTCCCAGCATCACGCCTTTGCCGTGGGTCCCTGACAGCAGCTTCAGAATCACAGGGGGGCCTCCGACGATTCTGACGATCTTTGCTACGTCCGATGGCTGGCGGGCGAGCACGGTACGTGGGCAAGGGATGCCGGCCGACGCCAGTTTCTGGTGCGCGAGCAACTTGTCCCGGGCCGTCATGATCGCTTCAGACGAGTTGATGATGGCCGCGTCAGGCTGGGATTCCATCTGACCGATGATCGCCCGGGCGAACATCGTAGTGTCGCTCCCGGTGCGAGCGACGAACGCCGCAGGCGTACGATATGCGCGCGATCGGTAGAAAGTCTTGGAGGCGCCTGCTTCGATGAGCAAGTCGAAGTGCTGTGGGTCGACCCAGGAGACGTTAAGCCCGAGCGCGGCCGACTCCTCCTCGAAACGGATGCGACTGTAAGGCTTCTTCTCCGAAGAGAGGAAGGCGACGTTGCAGCCGGATCCTGTGGTCCGTGTCGTGGTATTCATGGTCCCAGCAGCATACGTGCAGGGATGCGTGGATTGGTTGCAGCGACGTGAAATCGAGAGAGGAGCGTCTACCATTATCTGTACACCGTTCACCGACGATGCGTGTTCGTTCGGCGAGGTGGACACGCCGCACACCGTGCGCGTGCACCTATTCTGAGCGGACATTCACTGAGCGGGCGCGCGCGGTCGCGTGGTTTGCGGCGACGCGCCTTTCGGGGTGGCAGGCTGGAGAATCCGAGAGGAAGGGGCTGGCATGCAGCAGCAGCTGACGGAGATCCGTTGGCATGCGCGCGCGGGCCAGGGCGCGGTGACGGCAGCCAAGCTCGTCGCCGAGACCGCTCTTGAGTTGGACCGGTACATCCAGGCGATGCCTGAGTACGGTCCGGAGCGCATGGGTGCACCGATCCAGGCGTTCACGCGCATCAGCGAGGATCCGATCGAGATCCACAACAACATCGAGTTCCCCGACGTGGTCGTCGTTCTCGACGAGACGCTCCTCCCGATCGTGGACGTCACGCGCGGGCTCACCGACGGCATCATCATCGTCAACACCTGCAGCGCTCCGAGTGTGGTCCGCGCGGCTCTGGGCCTGCCCCATGGCACGGTCGCCACGATCGATGCCACCGGCATCTCACTCGATACGCTGAAGCGCGACATGCCGAACACCCCGATGATCGGCGCGCTGGCGAAGCTGACAGGTCTCTTCACACTCGATCAGGTCTGCGCGCATCTCGCCAAGACCTTCGGTAAGAAGTTCAGCCAGGAGGTCATCGACGCGAACATCGCAGCGGTGACCCGCGCCTATGAGGAGGTGCAGTCTTCGTGACCTGGGACATCTCCAAGATCGACGAGTGGAAGTCGGACGACTTCCCGCGCGGCGCGGTCATCCCCGACTCGGGCAACTCGCGCGGCTACGTCACGGGCGGGTGGCGCAGCCAGCGCCCCTTCCGCGACGACGCCAAGTGCACGCAGTGCCTGTTCTGCTGGATCTACTGCCCCGACAGTGCCGTGAACGTCGCCGACGAGAAGGTCACGACGTTCAATCTGGACCACTGCAAGGGCTGCGGCGTATGCGCGAAGGTATGCCCGGTCGATGCGATCACGATGGTGCCTGAAGGCTGCGAACTGCCGGAGGTGAAGTAGCCGATGGCGACCCAGAAGACCGTTGCGGCCACGGGGAACACGCTCGTCGCCGAGGCGATCCGCCAGTGCTCGCCCGACGTGATCCCGGCCTATCCGATCACGCCGCAGACGACCGTCGTCGAAGAGCTTGCGAAGTTCGTCGCCAACGGCCGGATGCACGCCGAGTACATCAACGTCGAGTCCGAACACTCTGCGATGTCCGCGGCCGTCGGCGCGTCGGCGGCCGGCGCTCGTGTCGCGACTGCGACCTCCTCACAGGGTCTCGCGCTCATGTGGGAGGAGCTCCACATCGCCGCCGGAATGCGGCTCCCCATCGTCATGTTCAACGCGAACCGTGCGTTGTCCGCTCCGATCAACATCCACTGCGACCACGGCGACGTGATGGGCGCCCGTGACACCGGGTGGATCATCCTGTTCGCCGAGACGGCGCAGGAGGCCTACGACAATACGGTCATGTCGTTCCGGATCGCCGAGCACCCGGACGTGCTGCTCCCGGTGATGACCACGGCTGACGGCTTCATCACCACGCACTCCATCGACCGCGCGCAGATAATGGATGACGATACCGTCGCCGCGTTCGTCGGCGACTACGTCCCGGAGAACGCGCTCCTCGACACCGAGAACCCTGTCTGCCATGGCAGCTTTGCCGGGCTCGGAGGTCCCTACTTCGAGTTCAAGAAGTCGCAGCGCATGGCGATCGAGAGAAGCCGCGACGTCATCAAGTCCGTCGGAGCCGAGTGGGCCGAGATCTCGGGCCGCCCGTTCGGGATGGTCGAGACCTGGGGCATGGAAGACGCCGACGTGGCGGTCGTGGTCATAGGCTCCACCGCAGGTAATGCCCGCCACGTGGCCCGCGGGCTGCGCGCCCAGGGCGTGAAGGCCGGTGTCGTCAAGGTCCGCTGCTTCCGCCCGTTCCCGTCCACCGAGCTCGCGGACGCGCTCAAGGGCGTCAAGGCCGTCGCGGTCCTCGACCGTGCCGAGAGCTTCGGCGCCGAGGGCGGTCCGCTCTTCCTCGAAGTGCGCAGCGCGCTCTACGATCTCGATACCCGCGTCCCCGTCGTGGACTACATCTACGGGCTCGGCGGAGCAGACGTGAAGACGGAACTCATCGATCGCGTCTTCTCAGACCTGTCCGATATCGCGTCCGGCGAGGCGGCCCCCGGCGGGCTCGTCTACCTCGGCGCACGGTAGGAGGGAGCGAGCAATGGCGACTATCAGAGAGCTCTCTCACCGCGAGGACCGTCTCGAAGGCGGCCACCGCCTGTGCGCCGGTTGCGGCGCGTCGATCGCTGTCCGTCAGGTATTGCTCGGAGCCGGCGAGACACCCATCGTCACGGGCTGTGCGACCGGCTGCCTCGAGGTCTCCACCACGATCTACCCGTACTCGTCGTGGAAGGCCCCGTTCATCCACAACGCGTTCGAGAACTCGGCAGCCACCATGTCCGGCGTCGAGTCCGCGTTCAAGGGACTGCAGCGCGCCGGCAAGATCCCGGCGGACAAAAAGATGAAGTTCGTCGCGTTCGGCGGCGACGGCGGCACGTACGACATCGGCCTTCAGTCGCTGTCCGGCGCGATGGAGCGCGGGCACGACATGGTCTACGTCTGCTACGACAACGGTGCCTATATGAACACCGGCATCCAGTCCAGCAGCGCGACGCCGCTCGGCGCCTGGGCGACGACCGCCGAGGTGGGCACCGTGGGCCAGGGCAAGGCCCGGCGTCGCAAGGACCTGACGTCGATCATCGCCGCGCACAACGTCCCGTACGTCGCGCAGGCCTCGATCTCCGACTGGAAGGACCTCACCGCCAAGGCGGAGAAGGCCTTCGCGGCCGAAGGATCGGCCTTCATCAACGTCTTCGCGCCCTGCCCCCGCGGCTGGCGCATCCCGTACGACATGACGGTCGATATCGCCAAGCTGGCGGTCACCACCGCGTTCTGGCCGTTGTTCGAGGTCATCGACGGCGAGTGGATCTATTCCAAGCGCAGTGTGACCCGCGAGAATCGCAGGCCGATCGAGGAGTTCCTCAAGCCGCAGGGCAGGTTCAAGCACCTGTTCAAGCCCGGTAACGAGGAGCTGCTGGCGTCGGTCCAGGCCGAGGTCGACCGCAACTTCGACTACGTGCTCAAGCGATGCGGCCTGTAGGTGGCGTTCCCGCCGCTCGTCGCTCGGTAAGAGAGGCCCCGCCATTCCGGCGGGGCCTCTCTTGTTTCATGTAGTGGCGTTGCGTCTCGGATAGTGCATCATGTGTGGCGTTGAGCGTTCGTTCGGGGGGAGTCGCGCTTCACGTGGCAGCAGCAAAGAGCAGCAGACGCATGGACCGTAACACGGTCATCGTGGCCATCGCAGCGGTGGCGGCCGTGGCCGCGGTCGTGGGCGGCATCTACAACTTCTTCATGGGCGTTCCCATGTCCTTCATCGTGATGCATGCGGCGGTCGCGGCCCTCGCCATCTGGCTCTTGGCGCTCAATCGTTCGAGGCCTCCGCTGGCTACGCTCACCGACGTCTTCAGCAGGGTCGCCGACGGTGAACTGGATGTGCAGGTCGATTTCGGGCGGCGTCGCGATGTGGCCGGGCTGGCCGACGCGGTGAACGCCATGACCGACGCGCTGCGCGAGCGCACGGACGCCCTCACGCATACGGTCGAGGAACTCTCCACGCTCTATGAGATGAGCCGCGCGTTGGGTTCGACTCTCGATCTGGACGAGATGCTCGACGCCACTCTTGACGCTGCGATGCACAGCTTCGCGGTCGACTCGGGGTACGTCGTGCTGCGTGACCAGGCGAGCGGCGAGATCGAACTGCGAGCGTGGCGGGGCCCGGGTGACCGACCGGCCGACGGCAGGGCGGTACGCGCGTCGATGTCCGAATGGGTCATCCGGCAAGGACGTCCGCTGATCTTCAACCCCTCGCAGCAGGGCGAGGAGATCGAGAATGTCGACGCGGTCACCGGCGCCCTGGCGGCGCTGTGCGTCCCGCTCGTTTCCGTCGATGTGGTCGTGGGGGCGATTGCTGTGGGCAGCCACGATCCCACGGTGCGCTTCACGGGCGACGATGTGCGCCTGCTCTCGACGATCGCCAACCACGTCACGATCGCGATCGGCAACACCGAGCTCTTCGCGAGTGTCCAGGACGCCTACCTCGCCACGGTGCGCGCGCTCGCCGCGGCGGTCGACGCCAAAGAACCGTACATGCGCGACCACTCGGCGCGCGTCGCGGTGTTCGCGCGCGCCACCGCCGAGAAGATGGGCCTCTCGCACCACCAGCGCACCGCCATCGAGATGGCGGCGTATCTGCACGACATCGGCAAGATCGGCATCAGCGAGCAGATCCTGCGCAAGCCGGGTCCGCTCACCGTCGAGGAGATGGCGACCATGCGCCATCATCCCCTCATCGGCGCCAACATCCTTCGGCCGGTGGCATTCCCGTGGTCGATCGCCCCGGCCGTACGCCATCACCACGAGCATTTCGACGGTACGGGATATCCCGCCGGACTCCGCGGCGAGGAGATCCCTCTGCTGGCGCGGGTGCTGTCGGTCTCCGATGCCTACGAGGCGATGATCGCCGACCGCCCGTACCGCGATCGGCTCGTCGTCGATGACGCGATCGCCGAGTTGGTCCGCTGCTCCGGCACCGACTTCGACCCGCGTGTGGTCGAAGCACTCATCGAGGTGCTGACAGAGATGGATGCGGCCGCGTGCGGCTCCGAGCTGTCCGCCCTTACGGTGGAGCCCTACGAGGCGCGTGCGGTGTTCGTCGCGGTCGGTGACGGCATGCTGTCCGCCTACCGGAAGCTCGGCGGACCCCGCCTGGCGGCCAACATCGAACTCGAGATGAGTGAGTGGCTTGCCTCCGAGGCGCCTTCGTTCACGCTGTCCGACGGGCATTTCGCGGTCGCTTCGGGGGCGGGTGCGGAGCTCAACGGGCAACTCGAGCAGATGCGCGACGTTCTCGGTCGCCTTTCGCGCCTCATGTCCGTCGTGACGGGGCCGAGTCTGGTGGACCACTTCTACGGTGAGGCCGTCGAGTCGCTCACCGAACGACTGCGTGGAACGGCGCACGGCCTCTCGCTCTACCGGCGTCCCTGACCTGCGCGAAGCCCTAGTCGCACTGGTACACTACGGGGCACACCGCGCGGGGCCGGTCGGCCTCCGTGCTCGCCGTCCGCGACGTACGGGATCCTTCTCATGGCACTGGTCGTACAGAAATACGGTGGCAGTTCCGTCGGCTCCGCCGACCGCCTCAAGGCGGTCGCGCGCAGGCTGATCGCGGCCAAGGAGCGCGGCGACCGCGTCGTCGCGGTCGTGTCAGCCATGGGCGATGTCACGGACGAGCTTCTTGCCAAGGCGCTCGCCGTCAGCACGAACCCCCCCGAGCGCGAGATGGACATGCTGCTCGCGACCGGCGAGCAGGTGACGATCGCGCTGCTTGCGATGGCGATCCACTCACTCGGGCACGAGGCGATGAGTCTCACCGGCGCGCAGGCGGGGATCGTGTCGGACTCGGATCACACGCGGGCGCGCATCCAGGCGATCCGCGCCGATCGTGTCATGGAGGCGCTCGACGCCGGGCGCATCGTCATCATCGCCGGCTTCCAGGGTCTTTCCGAGACCGGTGAGATCACCACGCTGGGGCGGGGCGGTTCCGATACCACGGCCGTCGCTGTCGCGGCGGGCCTCGGCGCCGACGTGTGTGAGATCTACACCGACGTCGACGGCGTGTTCACCGCCGATCCGCGCGTCGAGCCCGCAGCGCGCAAGCTCGACGTCATCTCCTACGAGGAGATGCTCGAGATGGCTGCGACCGGCGCAAGAGTACTGCAGCTGCGCAGCGTCGAGTTCGCACGCAACCACGGCGTCGTGATCCACGTACGCTCGTCGTTCAACGACAGTGAGGGCACCATCGTCAAGGAGGCCGACGGCACCATGGAGCAGGCCATCATCTCGGGTGTCACCCATGACACCTCCGAAGCGAAAGTGACGGTACGCGACGTGCCGGACCGGCCCGGAGTGGCCGCCGAGGTGTTCGGCCGTCTGGCCGACGCCAACGTCAACGTCGACATGATCATCCAGAACGTCTCCGAAGCGGGGACGACCGACATCTCGTTCACCACACCCAAGGACGATCTCCCCCGTGCGACGCGTGCGGTCCGCGAGGTCGTGGAAGACCTCGGCGCGAGGGAATGGTCGGTCGACGAATCGATCGCCAAGGTGTCCCTCGTCGGCGCGGGAATGAAGACGCATCCGGGTGTCGCGGCGCTGATGTTCCGCTCGCTGGCCGATGCGGGGGTCAACCTGGACATGATCTCGACGAGCGCCATTCGGATCTCGTGTGTCATCGCTGCCGATCAGGTCGATATCGCGGTGCGGACGCTGCACGCGGCCTTCGGGCTCGACGAGCGGTCGGTCGTCTCGGAGACGTCACCCGCTGCGAGCGGGCGGTGATCCCGATGACCTGGGAACATAAGATGCCTTCCCGCCCGGTCGTTGCTGTGGCCGGTGCGACCGGGGCCGTCGGTGTCGAGATGCTGCGCGTCCTCGAGCAGCGCGGGTTCCCGGCCGCTGAAGTGCGTGCCCTGGCGTCCGCGCGCTCCGCCGGCCGGCGCGTTCCGTTCGCTGGCGGAGAGCTCGTCGTCGAGGAGATGACGGAAGCGAGCTTCGCCGGCGTCGACATAGCGTTGTTCTCGGCCGGAGCCGACGTATCACGCGGGTTCCGTGCCGCTGTCACGGCAGCCGGCTGCGTGATGATCGACAACTCGTCCGCCTTCCGCATGGAGGAGGGCGTCCCGCTCGTGGTCCCGGAGGTCAACGCCGCCGATGCGGCCTCGCACAGCGGAGTCATCGCGAACCCGAACTGCTCGACCATCCAGATGGTCGTCGCGCTGGATCCGCTGCAGGCCCTCGCGCCGATCCGGCGCGTGGTGGTCTCCACCTACCAGGCCGCCTCGGGTGCGGGCCAGGCCGCCATGGACGAACTCTACGAGCAGAGCGGCGACTTCCTGGCGGGACGCGCGTTCGAGCCGCGGCAGTTCGCCCACCGCATCGCATTCAACTGCATCCCACAGATCGACGTCTTCCTCGAGGACGGCTCCACCAAGGAAGAGTGGAAGATGGTCGTCGAGACGCGGAAGATCATGCACGCGCCCGGCATCGCCCTCGCGGCGACGTGCGTGCGCGTGCCCGTGCTGCGCTGCCATTCCGAGTCGATCAACGTCGAGTTCGACAGGCCCGTCAGCGTGCAGTCTGCGCGCGAGGCCCTCGCTAAGGCACCCGGGATCGTACTGATGGACGACCCTTCGAAGCAGGTGTACCCGATGCCGGCTTTGTTGGAGGGCACGGATCTGACGTACGTCGGCCGCCTGCGGAAGGACCCGACCGTCGCACACGGGCTCGCGTTCTGGGTCGTTGCGGACCAGATTCGCAAGGGTGCGGCTCTCAACGCTGTGCAGATAGCGGAATTGCTGCTTTCTTAGCCGTCTTCGAAATGGAGTCGGCCTATCCGGGTAACATCCAATTGGTGCGTCGTGCCCAGCGCAAGTTGGTCGCTGCCCCGCACCGTGTCCACTTGGGGGATCTGAATTGCGCGCACGCAAAGTAGCCCTGTCGGGTGTCATCGCTGCGGTCTACGCCGTGCTGACCTTCCTCGTCATCCAATTCGGGTCCGTCTTCAGTTGGGGGCTGGTCCAGTTGCGCCTCAGCGAGGTCCTGACGGTCCTCGCATGCCTGACGCCCGCCGCGATCCCGGGACTTGCGATCGGGGCTGCGCTCGCCAATCTGACGAGTGTGGCATCGATGGGGGCTGTCGGGCTGCTCGACGTCGTGTTCGGTTCGCTCGGGACACTGCTCGGGGCGGCGTGGTCGTGGAGGTTCCGGCGTCGCACCGGAGTGGCGTTGCTCGGCCCCGTGATCTTCAACGCACTCATCGTCCCCGCCTATCTGCCCGCCATGCTGCGCGCCGCCGGGATCGGTGAGATCCCGCTGTTCGGCATCAGCACTGCGAGCTCATGGTGGTTGCTCTACCTCTTCGGCGTGCTCAGCATCGGATTGAGCCAGACGATCGTCGTCTACGGTCTCGGTTGGCCGCTCCTGACGGTGCTGCGTCGCATGAAACTCCCGGGCCTGACGCAAGAGGTGGCCCCGGACGCTACCGGAACGGGTGGCGACACGGTGTGAGCCCTCTCGAGCCGCTGATAAGTGTCGAGGCCCAGGCGTGTCGTGCCTGCTGGCGTTGCGTCCGGCAGTGCCCCGCGCACGCCGTTCGCGTCCTCGACACGGCGGCAGAGGTCATCGCCGAGAAGTGCATCGGTTGCGGGTCGTGTGTTTCGGGCTGCCGGAACCAGGCGGTCGTCGTCCGCAACGACGGAGAGCGTGTCGACCGCCTGCTCGCCGACGGGGGTCCCGTCGTGGCGTTGTTGGCTACGGAGTTCGTGGCCGCGATGCACCCGATGTCGCCCGATGCCGTTGAGGATGCACTCGAGGCCGCGGGGTTCTACGCCGTCGAGTCCACGACCCTCGGCGAGGAGGTCGTCGCGCTCGAGTACGAAGCGCGCCATGCCGACGGTAGTGGCATACCCGTGATCAGGTCGACGTGCCCGGTCGTCAACGATCGGGTGCGCCGGTACCATCCCGCCCTCACCGGCGCCTTGGCACCGGTGGTCCCGCCCTACGTCGCCGCGGCCCGCATCATCAAGGCGCTGTACCCGCCGGGTACCACGGTCGTCTATGTGTCTCCCTGCTATGCGCGCAAAGACGAAGCGATGGCGCCTGAATTCGAGGGCGCGGTCGACGTCGCGATCGGGTTCGACGAACTCAAGCGCGAGCTTGCGCGCCTCGAGGTGCCGGGTCGCGGGAGTGACGACCTGTCGCAGCCTCGGGCGATGCGTCGACCCGAGCTGCTCAAGGAGGTCTCGCTGACCGACGGGTATCCGCGGTCCACGCTCGCGTCGCACCGCATGATCGACTCCGATGTGGAGGTCGTCCGCGGAGTCGAAGAACTCGATGCGCTTCTCGCCGCCATCACCGTCGGCGAGACCGCCCCCGCGATCATCGACGCGCTCATGTGCGAGGGCTGCCTCGACGGGCCCACGGTGAGTCCGGGCATGTCGCTGTTCGCCAAGAAGAATCTGGTGGCCGCGGACCGGCACCTGCGCATGCGGACGAGCGTCTCGAGTCGAGAGGTCATCTGCCATCTGCCTCCGCTCGATCTGCGACGGTCTTTCGTTCCCGAGCCGGCTCGCGCCCCCATCCCGGACGACAGCCAGCTGGACGCGATCCTGGAAGAGGGGGCCCTGCTCGACGCCGAGGATGTTCTGGACTGTCGCGCCTGCGGGTACGACACGTGCCGGGAGCACGCTGCGGCGATCTTCCGCGGAGACTCCACGTGGGAGGTGTGCTTTCCGTTCCAGCGGCGCAAGCTGTGGCAGGAGATGGCGCGCCTTCAGGAGTCGGCGGCTCTCGACGCGCTCACGGGCCTGTGGAATCGGCGGGTCTTCTCCGATCGCCTTCTGGATGAGTGTGTTCGTCACTCCCGTTATGGCGGGGAGTTGTGCCTGCTGATGCTCGATCTGGACGGGTTCAAGTCCATCAACGACCGCTACGGGCATGTAAAGGGTGACCACGTGCTTGTGGCGGTGGCGGACCTTCTCAGCCTTACGTTGCGTGCCGCCGATCTCCCGTGTCGCTATGGCGGTGACGAGTTCGCGGTCATATTGCCCGAGACGGGCAAGACCGATGCCTACGCCGTCGCCGAGAAGGTGCGGGAGGCGGTGGAGCGACTCGATGTCGAGATCTCGCACGATGGGGAGCCGCTCCGCGTGAAGATCAGTGTCTCCATCGGGGTGGCAGCCGCCCATTCGGGTTCCGGACCCCTTGAGTTGCTCGAGGCCGCGGATCATGCGATGTATCAGGCCAAGTCGATGGGGCGCAACCAGGTACGGTTGGCTCCGGGCTAGCGGAGAGAGGTGTCCGATGCAGTCTCGAGTAGCGGACCTGTGGGTGCCCGATGCCGGCGCGGTGCGCTGCTTGCTGTGTCCGCATGCGTGCCGGATCCGGCCGGGTGCCACCGGGATCTGTGGCGTGCGCAGGAACGAGGACGGTACGTTGATCGCGCTGACCTGGGGCCGCATCTCGTCAGTGGCCGTCGACCCGATCGAGAAGAAGCCCGTCTTCCACTACCGCCCCGGAAGTAGCGTGCTGTCGTTGGGATCGGTGGGCTGCACCATGCGGTGCGGGCACTGTCAGAACTGGCAGATCAGCCGAGCGACCACCGAAGACGGCATCCTCTTCGACCTGCCGCCGCTGCAGGTCGTCGAGCTCGCGTTGCGCGATCACTGCGCCGGCGTGGCGTTCACCTACAACGAGCCGGTCATCCAGGCCGAATACGTCCGTGACTGCGCGGGGCCGGCGCACGACGCGGGGCTGTTCACCGTGATGGTCACGAACGGCTACATCACCCAGGAGGGTCTGGACTACCTCGCCGGTTCGGTCGACGTCTGGCGGGTCGACCTCAAGGGGATGACCGATGAGGCCTACCGTACCCTGTGCCGCGTGCCCTCGGTCGCGCCTGTGCTGGCAGCGACGGAGCGCGCCAAGCACGTCCACCACATGCACGTCGAGGTCGTCACCAACGTCGTACCCGGAATCAACGACGATGAGGCGCAGCTGCGCTCGATCGCGGCGTGGATCGCAGGCAGTCTGGGCCCCGAGACACCGTGGCACATCACGCGATTCTTCCCCTATCTCGACTTCGCTGACAAGCCGCCGACGCCGTTGGAGACGCTGCGTCTCGCGCGTGACATCGGGCTGGCGGCGGGTCTCCACTTCGTGTACCTGGGCAACGTCGACGAGCCGGGGTCCGAGGACACGCGATGCCCGGGATGCGGTGAGACGCTGGTGCGCCGCAGCGGCTTCATCGTCTCGGAGAACCATATCGCCGATGGGCACTGCCCCGGCTGCGGCCGCCGAAGCGATGTCGTGACCGCACAGAGCGGCTGAACTGTCGTCCTCCGACGGCCTTGTCTCGCGCGGAGACATCCGGCCGAAGCGGTACAATGGAGCACGGTCGTGTCCCCACGACCCCGACCGCGTCACGCGCGCCGGCCGGCACCTGACACGCAATGAGAGACACAATGACCACGTGCGTCGTCATCCCTACCTTCTGGACCCGCCGGGGCGGTCGAACGACTGACCGTCTCATCAACGTCTACGACCACCCCACACCGATCGACGGCGAGAGCCCGCTCCCGGACCTTCTTCGTTCGCTCGAGGATGTCCGCGATCTCGGGAAGGTCATCGTCCTGGTCGCGACCACCGGGGCATCGATCGTGAACGAGGCCGAGGACCGCGTCCGCGCTATCGTCGAGGAGTTCCCCACGCTCGACGTGATGGTCTTCGGACCCGCCGAGCTCGGCTCGCTGCATCGGCGGCTCGAGCAGTTGGAATTCTCCGACATGGTGTCGGGGGTCAGCCTTATCGGGTACGGAGCCGTGCGCAATACGGGGCTCATCGTGGCCGCGACGCTCGGCGCCGACGTCTGCGTGTTCGTGGACGATGACGAGGTCATCACCGATCCGGACTTCCTGCACATCGGCGTCGAGGGCCTTGGGATGAAGACGCCCGAGGGCAAGGTCCTGTTCGCGAAGACGGGCTACTACGTCGATGCGATGGGCGGGCACTACCTCAAGGACGATGCCCACTGGTCCGACGCGTTCTGGCGTCAGAACGAGGTCTACAACCAGGCGATGGGCGCGGTCGACGCGCCGCCGCGGGTGAAGTCGACGAGCATCGCGTTCGGCGGCTGCATGGCCCTGCATCGCGACATGTACTCGAACGTGTCGTTCGACCCATGGGTCCTGCGCGGCGAGGACTGCGACTACGTCATCAACGCCCGGATGCACGGCGGCGACGTGTTCCTGGATGGGGCTTGGAGCATCCAGCATCGTCCTCCGACAGGGCCCAGCGCGGCGCTCCAGTTCCGCCAGGACGTGTATCGCTTCGTCTACGAGCACCGCAAGCTTGAGTTCGCAAAGTCCCAGATCGACCTGCGCCGCGTTTCGGCTGCTTCGCTGAGGCCCTACCCCGGTGACTTCGTCGGTGCGACCGTGTCGTGGAGAGCCTTCGGTACCGCGATCCTGCGCGCACTCGCGGGACGCGAGCCGGCCGCTCACCTCGCCATCGCACGTGCGGTGTTCACGGAAGCCGCGCTCTACGCGCGCCGCAACTGCGACAACTACTTCGCCTTCCAGCGTCGCTGGCCTCTGTTGATGGAACGCCTCTGGGAGGATGTCGCCCTCGGGTCACTCTTCAGCGGAGAGCGGCAGATCGACCGCACGGCCATCACCGGTAGGTTCCCGGTAATCCCAGGGAGTTAGCGCCCCACGTGATGACCGTAGCCACCATCCTGGTCGGGCTCGCCTCGGGGATCTTGTCGGGCGTGTTCGGTATTGGGGGAGGGTTGCTGACCACGCCGGCGATCACGCTGCTGCTCGGCTACCCCGCGCTGATCGCCGTCGGGACCCCCTTGCCCGTGATCGTACCCGGCGCGCTCACCGGCGCGATCGCGTACCACCGACGTGGGCTCGCGGACGTGCGGGCGGGCCTCACGATCGCCCTCGTGGGATCCATCGGGACGGTCGCGGGGGCCGGGCTGTCGCGTCTCGTGGGTGGTCGGTTCGTGATGATCGTGACCGCCGTGGTGATCGCCGGAGCTGCGATCGACATGTTGTTGCAGCATCGCGCCGCCGCATCACCCGCCGTGCCCGGAGAGGCCGAGAGCGATGAGGGACTGGCAGGAGTCGTAAGGGCGTCAGACATCAGGCCGAGGGCACGGACCTACGTCGCCATCGGGGTGGCCGCCGGCCTGTATTCGGGGTTCCTCGGCCTCGGCGGGGGCTTCGTCATCGTCCCGGCGTTGACCCGCTGGTGCGGGATGTCCGTCAAGCGCGCGATCGGTACGAGTCTGGTGACGGTCGCGGCGCTCGCCGTACCCGGAACGCTCGCTCACTGGTACCTCGGCCACGTCGATTGGACGCTCGCGGCCCTTCTCGCTATCGGTGTTGTTCCGGGCGCGGTCATCGGTGCACGGCTCACTCGCCGCGCCTCCGACCGTTCCGTTCGCTTGGGATTCGCGCTCCTGTTGGCTTGCGTGGGAGCGTGGCTGGCCATCAGCCAGCTTGTCGGGCTCGGGGTATGAGCGGCGTCACGCGCCCGGCGGCGGCGGGGGAGTTGCACTGGGTCGCTCCCGCGGCCGTTCGCGCGCGGCTCGTCGCGGATGCCGATGAGATCGCGGCGATCTCCGCTTCCGAGCCCTGGCGGGTCCGCGTCACCAAACGTGGCGAGGCGGCGCTGCTCGGCCGCTGGCGCGAGCACACCGACGATTGCGCGGTGCTCGGGCTGTGGTGCGGTCCCTCGCGCGTCCCCGTCCTGGTGTGCGACCTGATCGAGGTGGCGCGCACACAGGGCTTCGGGCGCCTGCTCGGCCCGCTCGTCCCCGCATCCGCCGCTCGCCCCTATCTCGATGCGGGCCTGCGCGTGGTCCAGCGGATCGTGATCTACCGGCTCGATCGGCCGGGACGTCTCATCGCGCCTGAGCCGCCCGCTCGCGTGACGGTCCGGGAGGCGGACAGCAGCGACCTCGCCGCCATCATCCGCATCGACCGCGCCGCCTTCGATGGATTCTGGCGTTACGACCCCGCGCAGCTGGAGCGGCTGATGGCCGAAGGAAGAGCGGCCGTCGCCGAGGAGGACGGTACGCTCATCGGCTATACTCTGGCGACCGTTTCCGGTGGTGACGGGAGCGTGGCGAGACTTGCAGTGCTACCCGGTCGCCGCCGCCGTGGCGTCGGCGCGATGCTCGCCTTTGATGCGGCTTCCTGGCTCGCCGGGTGCGGAGTCAAGGTGGTCACACTGAGTACGCAGCATGACAACGAAGCGTCCCGGGCCCTCTACGAGGCCCTCGGGTTCAGGCTCATTCCCGGCGAGCTCGTCGCCTGCGCGTCGGGACGGTTCGACGCACGAGACTGAGGAGCGCCCCTTTGCCCCATCGCAAGGTACTGATGGACTGGTCCACGATGGTCGCCGTGCTCCTGCTCGGTGCTTTCGTGGTCGGCGGATCGAACGCGGGCGCTCCGGGCTGGCTCGTGTCGGCTGCGGCGGTCCTTCTCGCGGCGCTGGCCGCCGCCGCCGTCTTCTCTCGCATGGCCACTCGCCCGGACCACCTGAGGGCCGTCCAGTCGCAGCAGATCCTCGCGATCGCCAACGAATCGCTCGCGTACATGCGGCGCGGCCTGACCCCCTCCACCGCGCAGGAGGTGTGCCGTCTGGCGCTTCGGGAGACGGAGGCCGCCGCAGTCGCGATCACCGACCGCGACACCGTGCTCGGCTTCGCGGGACTCGGGGAGGACCATCACACGGCCGGCGGACCGATCATCACCCGGGCCACGCATGAGGCCCTCGAGACGGGCGAGCATCGGGTCCTCGCCACGAAGGAAGAGATCGGCTGCCCGAAGCGCGACTGCGTTCTGAAGGCGGCGATCGTGGTGCCGCTGGAGACACGGGGCGCCCCGGTCGGGACGCTCAAGTTCTACTACACGACACCCCGCCTCCTGAACGAGACGCAGATCGCCATGGTCGAGGGGCTCGCGACGCTGCTGTCGACACAGCTCGAACTCTCAGAGCTGGAACGGCAGACCCAGCTCGCCTGCCGCATGGAACTCAAGGCGCTCCAGAGCCAGATCAACCCACACTTCCTATTCAACACCATCAACACGATCGCCAGCCTGATCCGGACCGACCCACCGCGGGCGCGTGAACTGCTGCGCGAATTCGCCGTGTTCTATCGCCGGACGCTGGAGAACAGCGACGAACTGATCCCGCTCTCTCAGGAACTCGACTATCTGCGGCGATACCTCGCCTTCGAGCGCGCGCGCTTCGGCGAAGAGAGGATCCGGTTCCGGGAGGACGTTCCCGCCGACCTCACCACGCTCCTCCTGCCGGCGTTCGTGATCCAACCGCTGGTGGAGAACGCGGTGCAGCACGGTATCCGGCCTTCGGGGCCGCTCAACATCACGCTGGCGGCGCGTCGTGAGCCGGGGGACCGCGTGTGCCTCACGGTCTCCGACGACGGTCGTGGGATCCCGGCCTCCGACCTTCCGCACGTGCTCGATGTCGGCTTCGGCCGCGGGCTTGGCATCGCTCTCAAGAACGTGGACGATAGGCTCAAGGGACACTTCGGTCCCGACAGCGGGATCGTGGTCGCGAGCGTCGAAGGCCACGGAACGACCGTCACGCTCACACTGGGCACGGCCATCCGGACGGGAGCTGAACTGTGACCGTCAAGGCGCTTGTCGTCGACGATGAGGCCCCCGCGCGCAGCGAGCTGAGGTTCCTGCTCGCCGAAGCGGGAGGCGTCGAGGTGATCGGGGAGGCGAGCAACGCTGCCGAAGCGCTGCAGCTCATCCGCGCCATTCCCTACGACGTCGTCTTCCTCGATGTCGAGATGCCCGGCCTCTCCGGTCTGCGCCTGGCCGAGGTGCTGGGAGAGCTGGATCGTCCACCGGCGATCATCTTCGTGACCGCCTACTCCGAACACGCCGTGAAGGCCTTCGACGTCGCGGCTGCGGACTACCTGGTCAAACCCGTCGAGGTCGGACGTCTCCGCAAGGCCATCGAGCGATTGGCCCCGCCGCTCCCCGTCGCCGGTTCGGCGCGCGTCGAACGTGTTCCCGTGGAGAAGGCGGGGAAGAAGCTGCTGCTCTCCGTCGAGGAACTGTTCTACGTGATGGCGAAGGACGACTACAGCTACCTGTTCACGGACGGCGAGCGCTACCTGTCGACGATGTCGCTGGCCGATCTCGAGCGCAAACTCGAGCCGCGTGGCTTCTTCCGGGTGCACCGTCGCTTCATGGTCAACCTCGAGAAGGTCAAGGAGGTCGTGCCGATGTACGGCGGTACCCTTCTGCTCACAATGAAGGACAAGGCCTCCTCGCAGGTGCCGGTGTCCCGGCGTCGTGTGCCCTCGCTGAAGAAGGCGCTCGGTCTGTGACCGACGGCTCTTCCCGCGTGACACCCTTCCTGATCGGCGTCGTCTCCGACACGCACGGCGTGCTGTCCGACGAGGCGTACGACGCTCTCAAGGGTGTGGATACGATCGTTCACGCCGGCGATATCGGTGATGGCCTCGTACTCGACCTCCTCGAAGCCGTCGCGCCTGTGGTGCTCGTCCGCGGCAACAGCCGATGCAAGACGGAGGTGGGGCGCGCGCAGATCGCCGACGTCGTCGTGGGAGGCGCACGCATCATCGTCGCCCATCGCGCGGAGGACCTTCCACCGCTGGCGGCCGGTGCAGGCGCGCCCGTGCGTCTGGTCGTGACCGGACACACGCACGTCGCTGTCATCGAAGAGCGTGGCGGGGTCCTTCACGTCAACCCCGGAAGTCCCTCGCAGCCGCGCAAGGGCTCGGCCGCCTCCGTGGCGTTGGTCGAGGTGGGCGCGGACGGTCTCGTCACGGCGCGCATCGTCACTCTCGTCTGAAGCACGACGAAGGCCCCGCGTCGGCGGGACCTTCGATGATCGATGCGCTTCGGATCGCGGGTTACAGCGCCAGATCCGTGAGAACGTCGCCGGGGAAGAAGCCCGCGTCCGCACCGTCCGTGCTGAAGTCGGCGATCTCACCGGTCCACTTGCCGCCGGAGTACCTTCCCCAGACGCCGATGGCCTCGAGGTCCTCGGAGTCGGACGGCTCGGCGATCGCATTGCCCCACCAGGCGCCCGTCGAGTCCTTTGCGATCTTCGACTGGATCGTGAACGCGCCCGAATAGGTGGCCCCGGCGAACGCCTTGGCGGACTTCAGCGCGTACGCCTTGAAGGAAGCGAGCGTCGGCGCTGCCGGCTTGGCTGCCGGTGCCGGCGCCTTCTTGGTGAAGTCGAGCTTCTTGGCGAGCGCGGTGAACAGTTCGGGATCGATCTTCGTCAGCGCCGCGGTGTTCGCCAGTGTCGAGCCGAACCGCGCGCTCCACACCAGGTCCCACGCGTCCGGGCCGCCCGAAAGCGCGAAGAAGGTCCGCGAGCCGTCGGCAGGCAGTACGTCGCCGACGGTGGCCCCGTCCTGGACGTAGAGCTGGTAGACCGTGAGCGTCCCCGAGACGCCGAGGCCGAGCGACGCGGCCTTGAGGACCGCGGCACGGGTGGCACTTCCTGAAGCGGGCGTCGTTATCGGACTCGCCACCACCGTCTTCGTGGCCGGGACGGAAGCGGTCGGGACCACGGTGGTGGTCGGTGTGGTCGGCGCGGCGTCGTTGGCGCTCGAGCAGCCGGTGACGACGAGGAGAAGGGCGGCGAGCAGGACGATCGAAGCGGTCCGCGACGTATGGGCGTGCATGGTGTCCTCCAGGATGCGGTCGGTCGTTCTACGGTCGAGTCGCGGCGATCAGGGCATCTGCCACGGTCTGTACCGAAGCGCGGCCCGGGTCGGCGAGCTCCACATGGACGACGGGGCGGCCATGCTCGCGCAGGGCGATGACGTCGCCCTGAGCCTGAGCGCGATTCAGCATGCCGAGAGTGTACGGCTTCCCGGGCACGCGGGCATCCGTCACAGGAGAGACGCCGACCACGAGGAAGACCCCGGTCTCCGGCCCGCCCTTGTGGTACTGGCCGGTCGAATGCAGGTAGCGCGGCCCGATCTCGAGTGTGACCGCGATCCGGCGTGCCTCCGCGAGGGAGGCGCATGCGGACACGAGTGGTTCGAGCAGCGCCGGGTCGTCGGGCAGGTAGGCGAGGACCGCGACGTACGTTCCCGGTGCCGCGTTGGCGATCAGGTCCCGTAGCGCGGGGGCGAGCCGGTCGCTGGCCGCGGGGATCGCCGGGAATGCCGATTGCGCGGGGACACCCGCCGTCAGTATCCGCTCGGTCGCCGTTTTGGCCGCTGCAACGTCGGGCTGGTCGAAGGGCTCGATGCCGTTGAGGGCGGAGAACAGCGCCACGGCCCACTCCCACCTCACGAACTCTCCGGCGATCGCCCACTCGTCGTCGAGCACGACTTCGAAGAGCGGCTCTTCATCAGGCAGGCGGGTGCTGAGCGAGGCGAGCGCCGCGTCGTCCGAGCTCCTCAGTACGAACGTCATCCGATCCGCGCCGTGTGACGCGGGTGCGCCCGGCGCCGCCTCGAGCACGGGGAGCAGGCCGCGACCTCCCTTGCCCGTCGATTCCGCGACGAGTTGCTCGATCCACAGGCCGAACGCGGCGTAGGCGGGCGAGCAGGTGATCGCCAGCTTGTCGCGCCCCGCCCCGTACGCGTCCGCGAGCCAGGCCGCCAACGCAAGTCCAGGATTGGCGGGGGAGTCCGCCGCGCACGCAGCTTCGATCGATGCGCCGGCCGCAGCGAGGCGTCGGATGTCGAGGCCTATCATCGCCGCCGGGACCATCGCGAAGGGCGTGAGGGCCGCGTAGCGCCCTCCGACGTCGGAAGGGGCGTGGAACACGCGGGCGAAACCGTTCTCTGCCGCATAAGTCTGCAACGGCGATCCGGGATCGGTGACGGCCATGAAGTGCGAGCCGGTGTCTTCGATCAGGTCCTCGGCCATCCACTCCCGGAACACCGCGGACAGTGCCAGCGGTTCGCTGGTGGTCCCCGACTTGCTCGACACCAGCACGAGCGTGGTCGAGGGACGCAATGCGAGCATGAGGGAGGTCACCGCATCGGGTGACGTCGTGTCGAGAACGTGCAGCACGGGGCGGTCGGGAGCGCTGCCGAGGATGCGCGAGAGCACGAGCGGCGCCAGCGAGCTTCCACCCATGCCGAGCAACACGACGTCGGTGATCCCCAAGGTCGCCACATCGTCGCCGAGCCGGGAGAGGACCTCCGTATCCCTACCGGCGCGCGCGGGAAGTCCGATCCAGCCCAAGCGGTACGAGGCCATCGCGGGATCGGAGAAAAGGGTGACGTCACGGGCGGCAAGACGCTCCGCTGCGCGCATCTCGGTCAGACGAGCACGGTTGTCCACGCGGCCTCCCTAGTCAGGAGTATGGTACCCGACTGCGACCCTTCTTCAGTCCTGCCACGCGGTATCCTCGTCGGTGGTGCCGCTGAGGGCGGCCTCGGGGCCGTGGCCCACGTCGCCCGAGTCGAGGCGCGCGACGAGCGCTCCGCCGGCGACGACCATCAGCCCACCGGCGAGCGTCGCTGCGGTCAGCGGTTCGCCGAGGAAGGCCGCGGCGAACACGACCGCCGATGCCGGCTCGGTGTAGGTGAGTACGGCCGCGTGATCCGTTCGTACGCGGCGTAGCCCGGTAAGGAACAGGATGCCTGCGAACGCCGTCTGGACCACGCCGAGCACCGCCAGCGCCCCGTAGGAAACGACGGTGGTCGGTCCCTGGCCGCTCAGATAGAGCCAGACGACGAAAGGCAGGAGCAACACGGTTGCGACCGTGTACTCGACGAGCATGAGCGCCTGCCCCGAGACCCCGTGGAGGATCTTCTTGGAGCGCAGCAGCAGGATCGCGTAGGTGATCGCGGAGGCGAACGCCAACCCCGCGCCCAGTGTCTCCGCGCCCCCGCCGATCGCGAGGCCCTGCGGAGTCAGGATCACGACGATCCCGCCGAGAGCCAGGAGCATCGGAAGGACGATCCGGCGGTCGAACCTCTCGCCGGTCACGAACGGGGCGAGGGCCGCGACGAACACCGGTCCCATGTACCCGAGCAGCTCCGCCGTCGCCACGCGTGTCAGATCGAGCGCGGTGAGGAACAGCACCCAGTTGACCGTGAGGATCGCACCCTGCCCGGCGAGCTGCAGAAGCTTGCGGCGGGGGAGCCGGCGTACCTCGGCGAGACCGCCGGTCGCGGCCATCCACACCGCCAGGACGACTCCTGCGAACAGGACCCGGTAGAAGACCTTGATCACCGACGCACCGTCCGCGGCGCGTAAGACGAGCGGGATCGTGCCCCAGATGATCCCCGCGATCGCGATGAGCGCGAGGCCGGTCAGGGAGCGCCGTCGGTTGGAGGCGGGCAAGATCAGCAGATCCGCGGCAGCTGCTCGCCCACGAGCATGTCCATGATCCGGCGTGCCCCGAAGGTCGTTTGGACGTAGACGCGCCCCGCGGGACCTTCTGCAACGGTGCCGATGATCGCCGCGTCCTCGCCGTAGCGGGACGAACGCATGGCGGCGAGCGCCGCGTCGGCCTGATCGGCCGGCACGACAGCGACCATCTTGCCCTCATTGGCGACCTGGTAGACGTCGTAACCGAGCATCTCGCACGCGCCGCGCACCTGCTCGCGAACGGGTACGGACGCTTCGTTCACCGTGATCGAGACGCCGGATGCGCCAGCGAGCTCGTTCAGGCAGCTGGCGAGGCCGCCCCGGGTCGGGTCGCGGAAGCACCGGGCGTCGGGGGCGGCGTCGAGGACGGCGCCGACGAGATGGTTGAGCGGCGCGGCGTCCGAGAGGATGTCCGTGCCGAAGGAGAGCCCCTCGCGTACGGACATGACGGCGATGCCGTGGTCGCCCAGTGTGCCGGAGAGCAGCACGACATCGCCGGGCTTGCAGTAGCGGCTCGAGAGGTCGACGCCTTCGCGCACCACTCCCACTCCCGCGGTGTTGATGTAGATGCCGTCGCCGTGTCCGCGCTCGACGACCTTGGTGTCGCCGGTCACGATGCGGACGCCGGCCTCAGCCGCCACCGCGACCATGGAATCGAGGATGCGCGTGAGCTCCTCGACCATGAGGCCTTCTTCAAGGACGAAGCCGACCGTGAGGAACAGCGGCGTGGCGCCGGCCGTGGCGACGTCGTTGACGGTACCCGCCACGGCGAGCCGGCCGATGTCGCCACCGGGGAAGAACCGCGGCGTCACGACGTAGGTGTCCGTGGTGAGCGCGATCCTGCCCGCGGGGATCTCGAGCGAGGCCGCGTCGTCCATGCGGAGCAGCGCCTCGTCGTTGAAGCGTGCGATGAAGACGTCCTCGATGAGCTCGCGCATCATCGTGCCGCCGCTTCCGTGAGAGAGCAGGATGCGGTCAGAGCGCATAGGGTGACCTCCGGATCGAGAAGGGTGGGGCCCAGGCCTCAGCGGCCGAAGTCGGTATAGCGATAGTACGCGGCGCACGAGCCCTCGGACGAGACCATGCAGGGTCCGATGGGATTCTCGGGCGTGCATCCCTTGCCGAACAAGCGGCATTCGAAGGGGAGGATGGCCCCGCGCAAGACCTCGCCGCACTGGCAGCCGGGGATCGCGCGCGGCTCCGGAGGCGTGACGTCGAAGCGCAACGAGGCGTCCCAGCCGGCGTAGCGCGGGCGCATGGCCAGGCCGCTGCCTGGGATCACGCCGATGCCGCGCCACTCGGCGTCGCACGGCTCGAAGACCTCGTCGATCATCGCGCGTGCCGTCGGGTTGCCGTCGACGTTCACGCCACGCTTGTAGGCGATCTCGATCTCGGCGCGACCCTCTTGCAACTGCTTGGCGAGCATCCAGACACCCTGCAGCACGTCGACCGGCTCGAAGCCGGTGACGACGCCCGGGACGCCGTACTCGCTCGCGATGAACCGGTAGGGCTCGGGCCCGATGATCGTCGAGACGTGGCCGGGAAGGATGAAGCCGTCGATGTGCACATCGGGGTCGTTGACGATCGCTTCGAGGGCCTTGGGAACGGTCTTGTGGACGCACAGCACTGAGAAGTTCTCGACGCCCGCGCCGGCCGCCTGCTGGATCGTGGCCGCGATGATCGGGACGGTGGTCTCGAACCCGACACCGAGGAACACGACCTGCTTGTCCGGCTCGGCCTGCGCCATGCGGATCGAGTCGAGCGGCGAGTAGACGACGCGGATGTCGCGCCCCTCGGACTTCTCCCGGGCCAGCGAGGAGTACGAGCCCGGCACCTTCATCATGTCGCCGAAAGTGGTGACGACGACGCCGGGGACCTTCGAGATCTCGATCGCCAGGTCGATGTCACGGTTCGCGGTGACGCACACCGGGCAACCGGGGCCGGAGAGAAGCCGCACGTTGGCGGGCATGACCTCCCGGAGCCCGAAACGCGCGATGGCCACGGTGTGGGTGCCGCAGACCTCCATGAGGTTCATGGGCCGGTCGGCGGTGGTCTCGATGAGGTCGATCAGGTGACGGGCGAGTTCCGGGTCGCGCCACGCGGCCTGTATGTCCGCCATCTACGCGCTGGCTTCAGCGGGAGGCTCGTCGTCGATCCATTCGATCTGCTTGATGAGCTCCCACGACTCATTGGCGAACTCTTCGTCGACGACCTGGATCGCGAATCCGGCATGGACCAGGACCCAGGAGTCCAGCTCGGCGTCGGGAGTGAGGCTGAGGCTGACGGTCCGCGTGACTCCGTGGATGTCGACTTCCGCCATCCGGTTCTCGTTGATGAGAACGACCTTCGCCGGGATTGCGAGACACATGGGAGGCTCCTTGCCGATCTTCGCAGGATTGGATGTGAAGTACCGGCCAGTTATACCGCATCGTGGCGCGCCCACGCCACGACCGTCTGGCCGTAGGAAACGGCTCCGTCGTTCATGGGCAGATCGCGGTGGACCAAGGGCACGAGGCCGGCGGCCTCGATCCCCGCGACCACTCCGCCGAGCACCAGCCGGTTCATGAATACGCCACCCGCACACGCGACGTGGCGCACGCCCGCCGCCGCGCAGGTGCGGACGGCGACCCGGACACTGATGTCGACCACCGCGCGGTGGAACCGGGCCGAGATGATCGGCGCGCCCATGCCTGCAGCGAGGTCGTCGAGGATGGCGCGGACGACCGGTTCCGGGTCGATGATCGCCGGTTCGTCGTTCGTCAGGTCGAAGCGGTACGCGCCCTGTTCGGTCGGGTCGGCGAGCGCTTCGAGCTCGATCGCCGCCTGGCCTTCATAGAGCGCGTCGGCGCGTACCCCGGTCAGAGCGGCGACCGCATCGAACAACCGACCCATGGACGAAGTACGAGGACTATTCAGACCCCGGGTCACCATCGCGGTAAGCGTGGTGTGCTCCTCGTTGGTGAGCGACCTTTGCAGGATGGAAGCACCGGGGTGGTTGAACAGCCCTCTATCGAGCTCAAAGAGCAAGCCGAATGCCATTCTCGCGGGCCGCCTGATCGCGGCCGCCCCACCGGGCATGGGGACGGTGCGCAGGTGTGCGACGCGTTCGAAGCCGGCCCAATCCGCCAGCAGCACCTCGCCGCCCCAGATCGTTCCGTCGCTCCCGTAGCCGGTGCCGTCGAACGCGAGGCCGACGACGGGCTCCGAGATGCCGTGCTCGGCGGTGACGGCCGCAATGTGTGCGTGATGGTGCTGGACGCCCACCGCAGGGAGTCCGAGCGCGAGTGCGTACTTGGTGGTCAGATACTCCGGGTGCAGGTCGTAGGCGACGAGCGAGGGACGCACCCGGAACATCGCTTCGTACAGAGCCAGCGTGGCCTCCCACGTCTCCAGCGTGTCCGCATTCTCCATGTCGCCGATGTGCTGGCTGACGAACGCGTGGTCCTCCCGAGCGAGGCAGAACGTGTTCTTCTGCTCGGGGCCCACGGCAAGGATGTGCTCGCCTGTGGAGAACGGCAGGTGCAACGGGAAGGGCGCGAATCCGCGCGAGCGGCGGACGAGTTCGGTGCGGCCGCGGACGACGCGCACCACCGAGTCGTCGTAGCGCTGCAGGATGGCGCGATCGTGGAGCAGGAACGCGTCGGCGACCGGAGCCAGCCGCTTGAGCGCCTCGGAGTTGTCGATGGATATCGGCTCGTCGCTCAGGTTGCCGGAGGTCATCACGAGCGGGCGGCCGCCTACTGCGGCGAGCAGGAGATGGTGCAGCGGGGTGTAGGGGAGGACGACGCCGAGTTCCCTGAGCCCCGGCGCTACGGACGGCGCAAGCGCGAACGGCGCGGCGGTGCGGTCGGATTCGTCGGCCGGGCTCGCGCCACGGCCGAGCCCCTGCGGGTCTCGACCTGCGCTCACAACGGCCGCCGAATCCGACCCCGCCGCCGCGCCCCCGGCGCCATGCAATCTCAGCAGGACTATGGGACGCTTCGCTCCCATCAGGAGAGCGGCTTCCTCGTCGTTGACCTCGCAGAGGGCGCGGGCCGACTCGAGGTCAGGGACCATGATCGCCAGCGGCTTGCCCTGGCGGCGCTTGCGGGAGCGAAGGGTGGCGACTGCTTTCTCGCTGGTGGCGTCGCACGCCAGGTGGAAGCCACCGAGGCCCTTGATCGCGAGGATGTCGTCACCGAGCAGGATCATCGCGGCGGCCTGGATGATGTCCGCGTTGCGTGCGGATTCGCGTGCGCGGTCACGGTGCGGCCGCGGTACGGTCTCCTGCGGGCGGTCCCACTCCCAGCCGGAGGACGCGCGGCCGGCGACGTTGAGGAATAGGCGAGGCCCGCAGACCGGGCACGCGTTCGGCTGCGCATGGAATCGGCGGTCCGCCGGGTCGAAGTACTCCGCGGCGCACTCGGGGCACATGGGGAAAGCCTTCATCGATGTCGCCGGACGGTCGTACGGAAGCGTCTCGATGATGGTGAAACGCGGTCCGCAGTTGGTGCAGTTCGTGAACGGGTAGCCGCCTCGCCGGTCCGACGGGTCGCGGAGCTCGGCGAGGCATTCGGGGCAGGTGGCGATGTCGGGCGAGACCAGCGTCAGGTCGCCGCGCGCCTCGGATTCACGGATCTCGAACCCCGCGAACCCTTCGGGCTCCGCCGATTCCGTGGTCACCGTCGTGACGACCGCCATCGGAGGCGCCAGCCTCCACACATCGTCGGAGAAGGATGCGACCGACTCCGGGTCGCCCTCGATCACGATGGTCACGCCCTGGGCGGTGTTGTTGACCCAGCCCGAGAGCCCGCGCGACCGGGCGAGCGAGTAGACGAAGGGGCGGAAGCCCACCCCCTGCACGACGCCGGTGACTTCGATCCGGGCGGCCGATGTCACGGCGCGAGGGCTCCGAGAGGACCGTCATCCGTGATGGCGAGGTGGGGTGTGGGCGTCAGGTCGGCCGTGCGCTTCCGCCCCTTGAGGGCGTCGGCGACGAATTCGTTGTTGAGCATGACGAACAGCTCGTACGCCTGATCGAGCAGCGCGATCGCCTGTGCGGCGATCTGCTTGTCGAGCCCCTCTTTGAGGTCGCGGTACGGGGTGTCGTGGATGAACGCGTTGCGCTGTGAGCGCAGGTCGCGCCACCGCTTCGGGAAATCGCGATACCCGAGCTTGCCCGCGGCGTCCTCGAACTCCGTACCGGTCAGCTGCGGGAAGAGCCGGCCGATCCGGGTGCCGATGGCCCGCACGTTGTCGAGGACGGTCCCTCTGACTGCGATGTCGGCGCCGTGTGCCGCCATGATCCTGTCGAGGATGTCTTCGAGCAGGGCCTCGAGTAGGGCCGCGCCCAGGATGACCACGATCTCCCACTCGCCCTGGCCGTAGTAGACGCGGATACGCTCGTCGAGCCGCCGCTGACGGTCCGGCGGAAAAGTCCGCTTCGCCCCGTCCGCCCGGTTGCACAGCGGGCAGCGGGCCGCCTGATCGGCGAACGACGCGTCACCCGAGAGGTAGCCGCATTCGGGGCATTCCCAGAAGACGGGAGCGGCGCTTGCGGGCTTGAGCGGGGGTCTGTCCATGTTCACGAGTGTAGCGCTTCACCGCGTCGCATACGCGCTTACAAAGACGATGCCGGAAGCGCCTTATGCGTGGATGTGCCCGTGCGCATGGCCGTGCATATGCTCACTCCCGTGGTGCCGGTGTTCGTGTTCGTGGATAAGGTTCACCGACAGCAGCAACTCCCGTTGGCCCAGCACCTCATCCGGCGTGCCGTCGGCCGCAACGGCGTGCTCCTCGGAGAGGACGACCATGCGGTCGCACGACTCGGCCGCGGCCGACAGGTCGTGGGTGGCGATGACCACCGTACGGCCCTCGGCCTTCCACTGTGCCAGCACGCCGAGCAGCCATACCTGGCTCCGCGGGTCGAGCGCATTGGTGGGCTCGTCCATGAGCAGCACCTGCGGACGCATCGTGAGTACGCTCGCGATCGCCACGCGCTTCTTCTCGCCGCCGGACAACATGTAGGGCGCCCGGTCCAACAGCTTGTCGATGCGCAGCGCCTCGGCGACCTCTCCGACGCGGGAGCGCACCTCGTCGTGCGGAAGGCCGAGCTGCAGCGGTCCGAAGGCCAGCTCGTCGAATACCGTGTTACAGAAGAGCTGGACGTCCGCGTCCTGGAAGACGAAGCCGACGCGAGAGCGGAACTCGCGGCGGAAAGAGGGGTCCTCGAGCGCATCCTCGGTCAACGGGCGCCCGAAGGCCGTGATCGTGCCGGAGTCGCAGAAGACCAGCCCGTCGAGCATCTTGAGCAGCGTGGATTTCCCGCTCCCGTTCGCGCCCACGATGGCCACGTGCTGCCCCGACCCTATCGTGAGGTCGATGCCGTCGAGCGCGCGCACGCCCGCCCCATAGGCGTGCACGACCCCGGAAAGCACGAATTCATCGGTCACAGCGGGAGCACCATCCTGTCGAGTCCGATGGCCAGCACACACGCCGCGGCGCTCGCAGCCAGCCATATCCGATCGCGGGCCGTCGCCCGAAGGTCGACCAGCGACGGCATCTCTCCGGCGAACCCCCGGGAGAGCATCGCGTCGTACACGTCGTCGGCCGTCTTCATCGACCGTCTCGCCACGAAGGCCATACGCTCGACGACCCAGCCCCGGTTCTCCTTGGCCGTCCCGCCTGAGAGCATGCGGCTCTCTCGGGCGAGGTGCATGTTCTCGACGGTGCGCAGCAACGACATGATCTGCTTCTGCGTCATGGCGAGAGTGGCGACGACCAGATCGGGCACCCCGAGGGCGCCGAGCGCGCGCAGTAGGTCGGTCCAGCGCGTCGTCCACACCACGAGCAGCCCGAATCCGGCGCCGGCCGCGACGCGCGTGATGAGCCGGGCGGCGATCAAGAGGCCCGGCGCCGTGATCGAGAGCGGCCCGAGGGGAACGAGCACGGCTCCCGGGGTGATCCACGCAGTGGCCGCCGGTGCGGAGAGGAGCACCCCGAACAGGCCGGCCGAACTCCACACCTTGCGGGCGAAGGAGCCGATGCCCACGCCCGAGGCCGCAGCGAGCACCATCGTCGCGAGCACGAGGGCGACCAGCACCGCGAGCGAGTGGACGAAACTGGCGGTGACGGCGAACAAGACGATGCTCACGAGTTTGACGCGAGGATCGAGTGCCTGCATGAGCCCCGGCGAGGATGCGAGGTCGTCGTTCTCAAGGACCTCCCTGACCGCACCGCTGATCGTGTCCGCGGTCCTGCGCGCGAGCGAGCGAACGCCGCCCCGCTTGCGCGGTGCGGTATCGCTGATGTGCGCGAGGACGGGGATCATGCGGCGCCGCCGGGTGGAGTGGGGTGGGCCGAGCCGCCGTCGCGGCGCGCAAGCAGCTTGCCGATGACCCACGTGACCCCGACGACGAGCGCCGCGCCGACTACGGCTGCCAGGAAGTAGCCGACGAGCGGGTCCCGGATGACAGAGGGCGCGTAGTCGGGGATGGTGGCCGTCCAGAGCCCGCCGACCTTCTCGAGCCCGGCGGGCACGTAGCCCACTGCGGCCTTCAGCTCCGAGACGCTCCACTCGCCCCATGCGGTTCCGGGCGCGAGCGTTCCGAGGGGGGTCAGGAGCAGCAGCCCGGCAAAGCCTGCCCACAGCCAGCGCAGCGGCTTGGCGGCGGGTTTCATCTGCAGCAGGGCCGAGTCCTGACGCGCCAAGACCACGACGATGCCCATCGTGACCACCGCCTCGAGTGGGCCGAAGAACAGCATGTGCTCGAGGGCCATGGCGGGCACGGCGACGTTCAGCGGGTAGGGAGCGTAGAGCGCCTGACCGGACGCCGTGTGCGCGATGAGTGGCTGGATGCCGAACTCGATGCCGGCTGCGACCGCCGCGGCGACGATCCCGAGGTAGGAGCCGATACCGGCAGCGGTGACCCTGCGGGCCGGCGACGGGTCGTCGCCGGCGATGAGCCGGTACAGGTAGAAGCCCACGAACGGCATGACCACGGCCATGTTGATGACGTTGGCGCCGATCGCGGTGATGCCGCCGTCGCCGAAGACCAGCGCCTGGACGACGAGCGAGATCGAGACGGCGATGCAGGCCGCCCACGGCCCCAGGATGATCGCGATGAGCGTCGCTCCGACCGCGTGGCCGGTCGATCCGCCGATCACCGGGACGTTGAACATCATGATCACGAACGAGAAGGCGGCCCCGAGGGCCAACAGCGGCACCTGCTTCGTCTTGAGCGCCTTCTTGATCCTCCCTCCGGCCACGATCCAGATCGGGATGATCGCGGCGTCGAGGACGGCGTAGGTCTGCGGTCCGAGGTATCCGTCGGGGATATGCATGGCGGCGCTCAGAGACCCTTGCCGGTGGTCGTCGACACGAGCTTGCCGTGTTTGACGCCCTTGGTCCCGAGCAGCCCGTCCGCAATGGCGCGGACCTGCTCGCTCGTGCCGCGCACCACGATCACCTCGAGGCAGTTGTGCGCGTCGAGATGCACGTGCATCGAGGAGACGATCCGCTCGTGATGCGCGTGCTGCAGGGAGTCGAGTTTGTCGGAGAGATCGGAGGCGTGATGGTCGAAGACCATCGTCACGGTGCCGACGATCTCGCCGGCGCTGTCCTCCCACTCGGCGTCGACGAGCGCATCGCGTACAAGGTCCCGGACCGCTTCCGAGCGGTTCACCGCGCTGCCGCGACGCGCCACCAGATCGTCGAAGCGGGCGAGCAGTTCCTCGTCCATCGCAACACTGAAGCGCGTGAGTATTCCCATCATTCCTCCGTCGCGATATGCGGTAACACGAATAATAGAAATGTAACACGCCCGGCTCTTCCGTCAAGAAGGGCCGGGCGTGTCGGTTGTGCGATGGATCCGAGACTAGACGAGTTCCACCGTGATGCCGGCGTCGTCGGTGCGGCCGTCGAGGGCGTCGATCGCGGCATGTACTTTCGCTCGGGCCTCGCCGAGCAGGACGTTGGCCTGCGCGAGTTCCGCGCTGGCTCCCGGCTTCTTGCCGTGGTCGGCGAGATGGTGGAGCTGCTCGAGCCACTGCTGCGCGAGGGCGATGGCGTCGTCGACCTGGGCGACGGAGATCTTCAGTTGCGGCACGTTCACGCTGTTCTCACACACGGGCGTTCCTCCGGGTCTCGGCTGTACGTGGCGGCGTGAGGACTATCCGATCCAAGCGGAGAGGTCATCAAGGAGCTTCTTCTTCGGCATCGCACCGACGACCTTCTTGGCGACCTGGCCGTTCACGAACACCAGCAGCGTCGGTATCGACATGACGTCGTACCGCATCGCCGTCTCAGGATTGTCGTCCACATTGAGCTTGCCCACGACGATCTTGCCGGCGAACTCGGCCGCGACTTCCTCGAGCAGCGGTTCCATCATCCTGCACGGACCGCACCACGGAGCCCAGAAATCGAGCACGAACGGGACGGGACTGGAGATGACGGAACTCTCGAAGGCGCTATCGGTGACGGTGACGATGTTGTCGCTCATCGCGGCCTACCCCTTTCGAAACGCCGCGCGGACGCGCGGGCACGGTGTTGATACTACTACTACGGCTAGAGAGTGCAGACGCCCGAGTCCAGGTATCGCAGAGCCTCGGAGGCCGCCGTGGCTCCCTGCCCTGCAGCGGTCACGACTTGCTTGAGCGGTGTGTCCGTCACGTCGCCGGCGGCAAAGAGACCCTCGTATGAGGTACCCATGGACTTGTCGACCATCACCCAGCCCCCGACGGCGAGCTCGACCAGATCCTTGACCAACTCGCTGTTGGGGTGGACCCCGACGAACTCGAAGACCCCTTGGACGGGTATCGTCTCGGCGGTCTCACCAGTGGGGGTCTCGAGTATGAGGGCGGACACTTTGCCGTCGCGGCCGACGATCTCGACCGGGACGCGAGCGAGATGCAGCTCGATCTTGTCGTTCGCCACGCAGCGCTCCTGGATGCACTTCGCGGCGCGGAACTCCTCGCGCCGGTGGACCAGATGGACCCGCTCGGCGAACTTGGTCAGGAACAACGCCTCCTCCAGGGCCGCGTCCCCTCCGCCGATGACCGCGACGACCTTGCCGCGGTAGAGCGCTCCGTCGCACGTCGCGCACCAGGAGACACCGCGTCCCGTGTATTCGGCCTCGCCGCGTATCCCGAGCTTGCTGGGTACCGCGCCGGTCGCGAGGATCACCGTGCGCGCGAGGTAGGACTCGTCGTCGGCCTCGATCCGGAAGCCGCCGCTGTCAGCGGTGAGCGTCTCCACGTTCGCAAAGGTCTTGAACCGGGCGCCGAACTTCTCGGCATGCGCGTGCATCAGCTCGCCGATCCTGGAGCCGTTGAGCCCCTCGGGCATGCCCGGGTAGTTCTCGATCCAATCGGTGGTGATGATCTGCCCTCCGGGCAGCGAGGTCTCGAAGACGACGGTCGTCGCCCGCGCTCGCGCTCCGTACAGGGCGGCGGTCAGCCCGGCGGGTCCTCCGCCGATGATCGCGATATCGATGATGTCACTCACAACGATCCTCCTCCGAGGCGCAGCGTCACGCCGGCGGTCGCGGCGTCCTTCTTGATCTGTTCCAGCAAGGTCTGCGCCCGCGCGAGGGTGGCGCTGCGAGCGGGGTCCCCGTTCGCCATCTTGATGACGAGTTGCAGTTGGTCGGCCGCTCCCTGGAAGTCCTTCGGGTCGGTGCTCATCAGGAAGACGGCGAGGTTGAAGTTCGCGTTGAAGTGCTCGGGATCGGCCGCCAGCACCTGTCTGACCTCACGGATCGCCAGGTCGATCTTCCCGGACCGGAAGTAGTCGGTCGCCAGATCGGTCCGGGCGTCGGCGTCCTTCGGGTCCTTCTGGACCACGATCTCCCAGTGCTTGATGGCGAAGGGGAGGTAGGTGCTGTTCTCCTGGGAGAGCGAGTCGTAGACCGTGGCGAGCGACGTGCGCGCCTCGATATCGTTCGGACTGGCCTCGAGGCGGAACAGGTAGTTCAGCTGTTGCTGATGCTCGATGGATAGTTGCTCCACGAACTCCGCGGGAACGTCCGACAGCCCCGTCGCCTGGCGCCCCGCTGCGAACGGGCTGAACAGCGTCAGGTAGATCGCCGCGGCGAAGACGGCAAAAGCCACCGCCAGGATCCCCAGCGCGGACCGGTAGCGCTGGAAGGGGTGTACGACGAATCGGCGCATGAAGCCGTCGTCGGTCTCGACGCGCTCGACGTTGAGATGGAAGGACTGCGCCTTGATGAGCATGTTGAGATCGTTGGTCACGAGCGTGACGTGGTCGTCTCCCTCTCCCTGGAGGCGGACGGCCACCGCCAGGATGCGGTCGTCGGTGTTCTTGGAGGACAACCCGGGAGGTAGTTGCAGGTCGTTGCCGAGGCCCACGATCCGCAGCGCGCTGCCGTTCGCCAGCTCGACACCGTCGTGCAGGCTCCCCATCTCGGACAACTCGAAGAGGATGCGGCTGACCTGGCGGCCCTTGTACCTGAGCTCGGGGTCGACGCGGGCGATCTTGAGCTTGTCGATCTCCGACAGGACCATCTCGGGGATCACGACGTCCGCGTCGTGGAAGCTGTTGATCACCTCGGGCTGCGACAGCAACACGTTGGTGTCGATTACGACGATGCGCACGACGCGCCTCTCTCTGTGACGGGACACACACCGATCCGGTGAAGCGATCGAGGTCGAAGACGCCGGGTCGGACCTTTCAGGTCAGTATATCCGCCTGATGGAGGGGGCATCCCGGGGTCAGGCGTCGAGCGACTCCGTTGCGCGTTCGCTCGGCCCGTGCGCGATACGGCGGCGGATGTAGAACAGGAGGCCTACGAGTATCAACACGACCGTCACCATCAGGACGATGCGGTCCTGATACGAGGCGCGCACGGTCGCGGTCGACGTCGCGATCCGGAACCCGCCCGCGGTCACCGTCACAGTGAGCCGCCCGGAGGGCGCGGTGCCCAAAGCGACGGGGATGGACAGGACGTTCTCCCCGGGCTTGAGGTGAACGGTCGTCCGCGCCTGACGGACGCGCAACCCGTTCGAGGAGGCCTCGAGTACGACCGTGAGGGTGCGGCCACTCGCGTTGGTGATGCTGACCGGCGCCTTGCCCTCGCTCCCGGGCAGGGTCACAGCGGGTGCATCGAGGGTCACCTTGGACAGCACGGCCCGTGCGGCGTCGTCCGCCGCTGTCGCCAGTGCCAGTCCTCGCGCGGCGAGCGACCACGATCCGTCGGTCCCCGCCCAGGCCCGGCTTTCGGCGAGAAGCAGCCGGTTGGCGGCCTGTGCCGCGTCCTTGTCGTTGGCTCCCGCCGCGGCGAGCAGGCCCGATACCCGCTCGCGCGTCGCGTCGATGGTCGCCCAGTACCCGGGCGGCGCGGGAGAGGTGTTCTTCGGTAGCGTCCGTAGGGTGGCCTTGGGCAGGCGGGTGGCGGCCGCCGCTTCGGGCGCATCGACGAAGCGCACCCACGGCAGGCCGGACAGCGTACCCAGCGCCTGTTCGACCAGAGGTGTGCGCGTGCCGTCCGGCCCCACGGGCACCTCGATGACGACGGTCCGGGCCGATCGGTTCGAGGTCGCTCGTTCGAAGATGTCCTCGGTCAGAGCGCCCAGCGCCGCCGGGTCGAGCAGGGAGCGTGAGGCGGAACGGTCGATGGCGAGCAGGGTCATGGTCGTCGCGAGGGATCCGTGACGCGCGGGGATGACCACCGCGTAGGCGCCCGAAGCGGATGTCGCACTCGAGGCCGGGAGCACCGAGGTCGTGTCGACCACCGCGAAGCGGATGCCGTGTCCGGCCGCGACGATCGCTGCCCCCTCCGGCAGGGGCCCGGACAGTACGGCCAGCCCGGTGGCGGTCACCGAAGGGGAGACGCCTTCACCGGTGAGCTCGGCGGTGAGCGCGACATCCCCGGCCTCGAGTTGACGGGTCAGGTCCTCTGTCGACGAAGCGATCCCGATCAGGTCCGGATCGGAATACATGCCACGCATCATGGGCACCCCGGCCTGTGATGCGCGGCGCAGGGACTCCAAAGCGTCCGACCACGGTCCGGGCGAAGCGGTGCCGTCACCTGATCCGGCGGACGTTCGCCACTCGTCGAGAAGGAATGGGGGTACTGCGATCGAGAGGTGCAGCTCGGGGTGGAGTACCGCGAGCCGGCCGAGGTCGGCGGCATCGGCCGCCGAGAGCTGGGAAGCGGTCGTTTCTGCCAAGGAGGCAGCCGGCCCCGCCGAGGGGGTCCCGGTGACGCGTACGACGACGCACACCGGTACCGCGCGCATCTGGCGATCGACGATGACCAACGGCGAAGTGCGTTCGATCATCGGAGCGTGGGACCCCGAGACGCGTATGCGGAGTGTGTAGATGCCGGCCGAAAGCCCGATATCGGCGACCCGGCGGAAGAAGGAGTACTCGTAGGTGACGGACCCGAGATCGGTGCGGGTCTGAACGGTGTGCCAGCGTGATGCGCCCGTGGAGTCGAGGAGGTCGAGTTCGGCTCGCACGGAACCCGTGCTGGCGTGCGTCACGACCCTCACACCGATAGGCATGTCGGCGTCGAGGTATACCCAGCGCGGAGAGATGATGCTCATCGAGCGCAACTGCCCCACGGTGGCAGGCGCGGCGAAGACGGCGGACGCTCCGAGGGTGGCGAGAGCGAGCGCGATGAGGATAGCGATCTTTGACGGTCGGGGCACGGGTGCTCGTGCGCTCCTTGTCCGTTCGTCGTGAGGGCAGGGAAGGGGATTACGGGTACTCTGTCGAACGAGAGATCGAAGTACAGTATCGCATCCGACGACCGATACGAGGCGTGTATGTCCACCGTGGGCGATAAGAAGGACCCGATCTCCGAGATCATGCCACTGATCCCGCTGCGGGACCTCGTGCTGTTCCCCAACCTCGTGGTGCCGCTCTTCGTCGGCCGCGAGAAGTCGATCCTTGCGTTGGAAGAGGCCATGCGTGGCGACCACCACGTCGCGCTCGTAGCGCAGATCGCTCCCGACACTCAGGACCCCGGCGCCACGGACATCCACACGGTCGGTTGCGTCGGAACGGTGCTCCAGGAGCTGAAACTGCCCGACGGCACCGCGAAAGCGCTCGTCGAGGGCGTAGTCCGCATGCGCATCATCGAGTACGTGGCCACGGAGCCGTATCTGCAGGTCAGGATCGAGGCTGTCGACGAAGCGCCGACGTCCGATCTCCAGACCCAGGCCCTCATGCGCGCGCTCGTCGGCGACTTCGAGAAGGCCGCGGAGCTGGGGAAGCCCATCCCGCAGGAGGTGCTGATGGCCGCGGGCGCCATCGAGGAGCCCGGGCGGCTCGCCGATTTCGTCGCGTTCCACCTCAACCTCAAGTCGGAGGAGAAGCAGGCGGTCCTCGAGGCGATAGAGCCGGGGGATCGCCTCGACAAAGCCTCGCTGTTCCTGCGCAAGGAGTTGCAGATCCTCGAACTCGGATCCAAGATCCAGAACCGCGTGAAGGAGTCGATGAGCGCCTCACAGCGCGAGTACTTCCTCCGGGAGCAGCTCAAGGCGATCCAGCAGGAGCTGGGCGTCTATGACGAGGTGCAGGCCGAACTCGACGAGTACCGGACCAAGATCGCCGGGGCGGGGATGCCGGAGGCGGTCGAGGAGAAGGCGCTCAAGGAGCTCGGCCGCCTCGAGAAGATGCCGACGGCCGCGGCCGAGACGGGTGTGATCCGCACCTACCTCGACTGGCTCGTCGGGCTTCCCTGGACCAAGGAGGACCAGGAGAAGCTGGATCTCATCGAGGCGAAGCAGGTCCTCGACGAGGACCACTACGGTCTGGAGAAGGTCAAGGAGCGCGTCCTCGAGTACCTCGCGGTGCACAAGCTGACCGACACGATGCGCGGCCCCATCCTGTGCTTCGTCGGGCCTCCGGGCGTCGGCAAGACTTCCATCGGGAAGTCGATCGCCCGCTCTCTCGGCCGCAAGTTCATCCGGGTCTCGCTCGGCGGGGTGCGCGACGAGGCGGAGATCCGCGGGCATCGCCGTACCTACGTCGGAGCGCTCCCGGGGCGGATCATCCAGTCGATCAACACGGCCGGGACCCGCAATCCCGTCTTCATGATGGACGAGATCGACAAGGTGGGCGTGGACTTCCGCGGCGACCCGACCTCCGCGCTGCTCGAGGTGCTGGACCCGGAGCAGAACAACAGCTTCCAGGACCACTACCTCGAGGCGCCGTTCGATCTGTCGGACGTCATGTTCATCACGACCGCGAACCTGTTGGACACGATCCCGCCTGCGCTGCAGGACCGCATGGAGGTCATCCACTTCCCGGGTTATACCGAGGACGAGAAGGTGCACATCGCCACGAAGTACCTCGTCCCCAAGCAGCTCAAGGAGCATGGACTCAAGACGACCAAGCTCGAGATCGCCGACGATGCGATACACGAGATCGTGCGCCGCTACACGCGGGAGGCGGGCGTCCGCGGTCTGGAGCGCCAGGTCGCCTCTATCTGTCGACAGGTCGCGCGCCGCGTCGTCGAGGGGCACAAGGGCAAGACCCGGGTCACAGCGCGCACCCTGCCCAAGTATCTCGGCCCCGTGCGGTTCAGCTTCGGGATGGCCGAGGAGTCGGATGAGGTCGGCACGGCGACGGGACTCGTATGGACCGAGGTCGGTGGTGACGTCATCTTCATCGAGGCGACGACCATGGCTGGCAAGGGCGAACTGATCCTGACCGGTCAGCTCGGCGACGTGATGCGCGAGTCAGCGCAGGCCGCCGTCTCCTACATCCGGGCCCACTCGTCGGACTGGCCCATCGATCCGGACTTCAACGAGAAGTTCGACCTTCACATCCACGTCCCGGCCGCCGCGACGCCCAAGGACGGTCCCTCGGCCGGCATCACCATGGCGACCGCGCTGGCATCCGCCCTCATGGGCTGCCCCGTCCGCAAGGACGTGGCCATGACGGGCGAGATCACGTTGCGCGGGCATGTGCTGCCCATCGGCGGCCTCAAGGAGAAGCTCCTGGCCGCGCACCGGGCCGGCATCAAGACCGTGCTGATCCCCAAGGAGAACGTGCGCGATCTCGAGCTGCTGCCTCCGCACGTGCGGGAAGAGATCGAGATCGTGCCGGTGCAGAGCATGGACGAGGTGCTCGAGCGCGCGTTGATCAACCCGTGCCGGCCGAAGGGGCGTCGTCGCTCCCGCTGACGACCGTCGCACTCGGGTCCCGGTGCCGGGTGGTCGCACGCGAAGAAGGGCCGCCAGATTCAGCGACCCTCCCCGTCGTGTACCCCCAACTGTCCGCACCTACTGCATCGGCCGGATCGCGGTCGTGTTTTAGCGCACGGGGATACGTTTTGTCGGTCGGTCGGTCGGGGTGGTCCGGCGTCTCGGCGCCCGGTGCTACCATCGGCGGCGATGCGGTCGGCGTGTGCGGATAGCGCGTGAAGGGAATCGGATGCGGGTACTTGTCACCGGCGGCGCCGGCTTCATCGGCGGTAATCTCGTCAGGGCGCTCATCGCGGACGGGCACAGCGTCGGCGTCATCGACGACCTTTCGGTGGGGACGACGGCCAACGTCCATCCCGCCGCTCGCTTCCGCTGCCTCGACATCCTCGATCCCGGACTGCCCGAGGCCGTCGCGGACTTCTCCCCCGAGGCGGTCGTCCACCTCGCGGCACAGTCCGACGTTCAACGCTCGATCGCCGATCCGGAGCGCGACCGTGCGGTCAACGTGGGCGGTACCGCTGCCGTGGCTCGTGCCGCGGCAGCAGCGGGTGCCCGCCGAATGCTCTCCGCCTCGTCGGCGGCCGTGTACGGGGACCCCGAGAGTCTGCCGCTCATGGAGTCCGCGACCAAGCGGCCGCTGAACCCGTACGGCTTCTCGAAGCTCGCCGCGGAATCCGCGCTCGCTTCCGAGCTCGCCGGGACCGGTGTCGACTTCGCCTCCATGCGCTTCGCCAACGTGTACGGTCCCGGGCAGGACTGGCGGGGAGAGGGCGGCGTCGTCGCGATCCTCGCGGCACGTCTCGCCAAGGAAGAGCCGCCGGTGATCTTCGGCGATGGTGCGCAGACGCGCGACTTCATCTACGTGGGCGACGTCGTCGCTTTCATCATGACCGCGCTCGCCTCGGACGCTTCGTTGGCCGGGGCGATGCCCGACGGACCTGCCTATAACGTCTCCACCGGGACGCGGACCTCGGTCGCGCGGCTGGCGGGACTGCTGCGTTCCGTCTCCGGTGCGCGGGTCGAAGTCGAGTATGGCGAGCCGCGTTCGGGCGACATCCTGCACAGCGTCCTCGACCCCGGCAAGGCTGCTGCGGCCTTCGGCTGGCAGGCCCGCGAGACACTGGAGACGGGATTGCTCGCCACGTGGCGATGGTTGTCGGCGAACGTCGGATGAGCGGATCCGAGGAGCTGTTCGCCCTCTACGAGGCGAAGGCGCGCGCCGAGCTCGACGATGCCGACGGGGCCGCGGGCGTCGACGCCGACGCGCGGAGGGGCGCGCTGATGGCCCCGGTCGCACTCGTGGTCGGGCTGCCCGGCACCGCCGAGCCCCCGCTGAGCGGCGAGGCGGGCGAGGCGGTGGGCAAGGCCCTGGTCGCGCTCGGGTTCCCGGCGGGTTCCGAGTTCGTCATCGCGTCACACCCACTGAGCGATGCGGGTGACGGACCGCTCGCGCGCCGACTCCGGCTGGCCATCGAGGCGGTCGATCCGACACTGGTCCTGGCGCTCGATGCCGTGGCGGCCCGAGACCTTTCGGTCGCTTTCGATCTTGGCGACCTGCTTGTCGGCGTACCGGTCAGCGCGCTGGGCCGCACGTTCGGCTACGTTGGGGAGTTCGCCGCATCACTCGGAGACGAGAGCGCCAAAGTGCGGGCGTGGGGCGCGATGAAGGCGATCGCCCGCGCGGACGTCGCCGCAACGTCAGCGAGGCGCCAGTCGGCGCCTCGCGATAAGTCGGACGTGCGGAGCGACAGGCCGAAGGCCTAGTCTTCCTCGATCTCGGTGATCGCACCCATCGGGCACTCCTCGAAGCACGCTTCGCAGCCGGTGCAGTCGTCCTCGTTGACGGGCTGGGCGACCTCTCCTACCAGCTCGATCACACCGGACGGGCAGGTGTCGACGCACACGCCGCATCCGGAGCATTCGTCCTCGTTGATGATGGGTCGGGGCATGTGGGGTCCCTTCGAATCAGCTGTGGCCATCGGTCGGTCGCGCGTACATTACCCACTGTTGCCGACCCTGTAAAGACGCCAGTTCCAACATGCGCCCGCTATCTCACCGTGCGGTATCACCCTAAAGGGGTCGCGTCGTGTCATACGCGGGCACCCTTCGCAGTTTCGACCCCGCGGCCTACGGGTATCATGTCACCGCAGCGTGAACATAACTTGACAATGATGCACTCAGGTTTGTACCATTTGACGAGCGCGCACAGCCGCGCCTGAAACCGTTCGGGAGGAGACCGACAATCATGGCCAAGGTACTCGGTATCGACCTCGGAACCACGAACTCGGCGATGGCCGTGCTCGAGGGCGGGGAACCGGTGATCATCATCAACGCCGAAGGCGATCGCACCACGCCTTCGGTCGTCGCGTTCCGTAAGGACGGCGAGCGCATCGTCGGCAAGTCCGCCAAGAACCAGGCGATCACCAACCCTGAGAACACCGTCAAGTCGATCAAGCGCTTCATCGGCCGCAAGATCGAGGAGACCGCCTCGGAGCGCAAGACCGTGGCGTTCCAGGTCGTCAAGGGCAAGGACGGCCGCGCTTCCGTTGAGATCGAGGGCAAGGATTTCACGCCCGAGGAGATCTCGGCGATGATCCTGCAGAAGCTCAAGAACGACGCCGAGAAGTACCTCGGCGAGCCGATCACGCAGGCCGTCATCACGGTACCCGCGTACTTCAACGACATGCAGCGCCAGTCCACGAAGGACGCCGGCAAGATCGCCGGTCTCGAGGTGCTGCGCATCATCAACGAGCCGACGGCCGCGGCACTCGCGTACGGCCTCGACAAGGGCGCCGGCGAGCAGACGGTGCTCGTCTTCGACCTCGGCGGCGGCACCTTCGACGTGTCGATCCTCGAGCTCGGTGACGGCGTCTACGAGGTCAAGTCCACCAACGGCGACAACCATCTCGGCGGCGACGACTGGGACCAGCGCGTCATCGACTGGCTGGCCGACAAGTTCAAGGCCGACCACGGTATCGACCTGCGCGCGGACAAGATGGCGCTGCAGCGTCTCAAGGAGGCCGGCGAGAAGGCCAAGATGGAGCTTTCCGGCGCTCAGACGACGCAGATCAACCTTCCGTTCATCACTGCGGACGCGTCGGGTCCGAAGCACCTCGACTATCAGATGACTCGCGCCGATTTCCTCAAGGTCACGGCCGACCTACTCGACCGCTGCAAGAAGCCGGTCGAGGCGGCCATGAAGGACGCGGGCATGAAGATGGGCGACCTCGACGAGGTCATCCTCGTCGGTGGCTCGACCCGTATGCCGGCCGTCCAGGAACTGGTCAAGTCGCTGACCGGCAAGGACCCGCACATGGGCGTCAACCCTGACGAGGTCGTCGCGCTCGGAGCGGCGGTCCAGGGCGGCGTGCTCGCGGGCGACGTCAAGGGCATCCTGCTGCTGGACGTCACGCCGCTGTCTCTCGGCGTCGAGACCCTCGGTGGCGTCATGACCAAGATGATCGAGCGCAACACCACCATCCCGACCCGCAAGACCGAGACCTACACCACCGCGGCCGACGGTCAGACGTCGGTCGAGATCCACGTGCTCCAGGGCGAGCGCGAGGTCGCGGCCGCCAACAAGACCCTCGGCAAGTTCTCGCTGGCCAACATCCCGTCGGCCCCGCGCGGCGTGCCGCAGGTCGAGGTCACGTTCGACATCGACGCCAACGGCATCGTCAACGTGGCCGCAAAGGACCGCGGCACCGGGCAGGAGCAGAAGATCACGATCTCAGGGTCGACGGCGCTGTCCGACGACGAGGTCGAGAAGATGGTCAAGGACGCCGAGGCTCACGCCGACGACGACCGCAAGGTGAAGGAGGCCGCCGAGGCGCGCAACGTCGCCGACACGCTGGTCTACGCCACCGAGAAGACCGTCAAGGACCTGGGCGACAAGGTCCCGGCGGAGACCAAGACCGACGTCGAGTCCGAGATCACCGCGGTGAAGGAAGCCCTCCAGGGCGACCACACCGACGCGATCAAGGCCGCGACCGAAAAGCTGCAGGCGGCGTCCTACAAGCTGGCCGAGATCGTCTACGCCGACGCGCAGACCGAGTCCGGCGAGGCCGAGGGTGAGACCGGCGATGCGCCGGCCGAGCCCGCCGAGGACGAAGAAGTGGCCGACTACGAGGTCGTCGACGAAGACAAGAAGTAAGCGATGGTCCCCCGCAAGCCACATCACACGCATGACGAGGATGGGCGCGCGTCCGAGGCCTCGCGCCGGCTCGATCCCGAGCTGGAGACGGACCTCGGCGCGCAACTCGAGGCCGGGCTGACCGCGTCCGCGGAAGTCGAAGCCGCTCGCGCTGAGGCGGATCGCAACCTTGCGACCGCCCAGCGCTGGCAGGCCGAGTTCGAGAACTACAAGAGGCGCCAGGAGCGCGACTCGGTCGAGATGCGCGTCCGCGCGAGCGAGAGGCTGGTCGAGGCCCTGTTCCCGGTCGTCGACGACCTCGACCGCGCGATCGACCATACCGTCGCGAGCGCGGCCTCGGGCAGTGAGCTGGAGCATCTGCTCACCGGCGTCGAGATGGTCCGCAGCCGGATCCTCGGCGTGTTCGCCAACGAGGGCGTGACCGTCATCGACCCGTTCGGCGACGCGTTCGACCCGCACCTGCACCAGGCCGTCTCGGAACGCCCCGACCCGGAGCTGCCGGAGCACACGGTCGTTGAGGTCTACCAGAAGGGCTACGTCCTCGGAGGTCGCGTGCTGCGTCCGGCCACCGTCGTGGTCAGCACCGGCGGCCCCACGGTCACGGCCTAGGCGTCGGGACCCGCCGCCATGGTAGCCAAGGACTACTACGAGACCCTCGGGGTGCCGAAGTCCGCCACGGCCGACGAGATCAAGAAGGCCTACCGCAGGCTCGCGCGCAGGCACCACCCGGACGCCGGCGGCAAAGAGGAGAAGTTCAAGGAGATCGGCGAGGCCTACGAGGTGCTCTCCGACCCCGAGAAGCGCACGCAGTACGACCAGTACGGCGCCTACTTCGGCGGCAACGTCCCGCCCGGGGCGGGCGGCTCCGGCCCCTTCCCTGGTGGGGGAGCCGGCTGGCCGGGCGGCATGCCCGGTGGCCAGACCTACGCCAACGTCGATCTCGGCGACCTGGGGAGCATCTTCGGAAGCATGTTCTCCGGCGGAGGCGGCGGGATGGGCGGATCGCGCCGCCCGGCCGCGCAGCGCGGACGCGACCTGAACTACGAGGTCTCGGTCACTTTCGACGAGGCGATCACGGGCGTCTCTGCGAAGGTGGACGTCCAGCGCACGGAGCAGTGCCCGACGTGTCACGGTTCGGGAGCCGCTCCCGGCACCGGGCCGGTCACCTGCCCTGTCTGCCACGGCTCCGGCCACACCGCGCAGGGACAGGGGATGTTCTCCGTGTCGCGCACGTGCCCGCGGTGCGGCGGCTCGGGCAGCATCATCGAGAACCCGTGCATGACCTGCCGAGGCAAGGGCCGCGTCGTCAAGATCAAGCCTGTCACCGTGCAGATCCCGGCCGGTGTGACCGACGGAGGCAAGATCCGCTTCAAGGGCAAGGGCGAGCCCGGTGTCGGCGGTGGCCCCTCCGGTGACCTCTACGTGGTGACGCGCATCAAGCCGCACCCGTACTTCTCGCGCGACAAGGCGGACGTGATCCTGGAGCTCCCGATCTCGATCACGGAGGCCGCGCTCGGGGCGCAACTGGAGGTACCGACGCCCGACGGGCGGGTGAAGCTCAAGATCGCGGCCGGCACGCAGGACGGCAAGGTCTACAAGTTGCCGGGCAAGGGCGCGCCCAAGCTCAAGGGCAGCGGCAAGGGCGACCTCCGTGTGCGGGTGAGCGTCGTCGTGCCCTCGGATCTCAACTCCGAGCAGAAGGACCTCTTGAAGCGCTTCGCGTCATCGCGCGGCGCGAAGGACGACCTGCGCCCGCACTTCTCGAACGACTAGGAGGCGCGACACAAGCGATGCCACGCAGACGAAGGAACCTCTTCGCGGACAGCGACCGTCCGCTCTACATGATCAGCGTCGCGGCCGAGCTGGCGGGCGTCCACCCGCAGACGCTGCGCATCTACGAGCGTCGCAGCCTCGTGTCGCCCCAGCGCACCGCCGGTAACACCCGCGTCTACTCCGACGCCGACATCGAGCGGCTGCGCCTCATCCAGCAGCTCACCCAGGACGAGGGCATCAACCTCTCCGGCGTGGTCCGCATCCTGGAACTCGAGGACGAGCGCGAGCGTCTGATCGCGGAGAACGAACAGCTGCGTCTGGTGTTGGAGGCCGTCAGGAGGCGCTCCGCCGAGTACGAGGCCGCGCGCGCGTCCGTCGTGCGGACCGAGCTGGTGCTCATCCCGCGCGGCGGCCTGCAGCGGCGCTACCACCCCTAGACGACCCACGCGGCGACCGCCGCATGCGTGCGGCATCTCCGCGTCCAGACACTCAAGGACGTGATCCCCATGCGACTCGACCGACTCACCGTGAAGGCCCAGGAGGCGCTTCAGGCCGCCTACGGCATCGCCGCCGACGCCGGGCAGCAGACGATCGAACCCGAGCATCTGCTCAAGGCGCTGCTCGACCAGGCCGAGGGCATCGTACGGCCCGTCGTCCAGAAGGTGGGCGCCGATCCCGACGTCATCGGCGCCGAGGTCGGCGAGGCGATCGCCCGCTTGCCGAAGGTGAGCGGAGCCGGCTTGCAGGCCGGCGTCGGCCCGCGGCTCAACACGGTCATGGAGCAGGCGTTCAAGGCCGCCGGGGCGCGCAAGGACACCTACGTCTCGACGGAGCACCTGCTGATCGGCATGGCCGAGGACTCCGGCGACGCGGGCAGGGCGCTCGCGCGCGCGGGCGTGACGCCCGCGCGCCTCGGGACCGCCCTTGACGAGTTGCGGGGCGGCACCCGCGTGACCAACGAGAATCCCGAGTCGCAGTTCCAGTCGCTCGAGCGGTTCAGCCGGAACCTCACCCAGGCCGCGAGCGACGGCAAGCTCGACCCGGTGATCGGGCGCGACGCTGAGATACGGCGCGTCATCCAGGTGCTGTCACGCCGCACGAAGAACAACCCGGTGCTCATCGGTGAGCCGGGCGTGGGCAAGACCGCCATCGTGGAGGGACTCGCGCTGCGTATCGTGAGCGGCGACATCCCGTCCTCGCTCGCGGACAAGGAGGTCGTCGCGCTGGACCTCGCGGCCATGGTCGCAGGCTCCAAGTACCGCGGCGAGTTCGAGGACCGGCTCAAGGCCGTCCTGCGCGAGATCGAGCAGGCCGAAGGGAAGCTCATCCTGTTCATCGACGAGCTGCACACGATTGTCGGCGCGGGCGCCGCCGAGGGCGCGATCGACGCGTCCAACATGCTCAAGCCCGCGCTCGCGCGCGGCGAGCTGCGCGCCGTGGGAGCCACCACGCTCGACGAGTACCGCGAGCACATCGAGAAGGATGCGGCGCTCGAGCGCCGGTTCCAGCCGGTCTACGTCGGCGAGCCGAGCGTCGAGGACACCATCGCGATCCTGCGCGGCATCAAGGAGAAGTACGAGGTCCATCACGGCGTCAGGATCACGGACGGCGCCCTGGTGGCGGCTGCGACGCTCTCGCATCGCTACATCGCCGACCGCTTCCTTCCCGACAAGGCGATCGACCTCGTCGACGAAGCGGCGAGCCGCCTCCGCATCGAGATCGACTCGATGCCCACCGAGGTCGACGTGGCCGACCGACAGTTGCGCCAGCTGCAGATCGAGGAAGCCGCGCTCGCCAAGGAGACCGACGCCGCGTCCGCCGAGCGCCTCGAGACGCTGCAGGCCGACATGGCCGCGCTCTCCGAGCAGCTCTCGGGGCTCAAGGCACGCTGGACGAGCGAGAAGGAGGTCATCGGCGGCGTCCGTATCGCGAAGGCGGAGCTGGACGCGGCGAAGGCCGACGAGGAGCGCGCCGAACGAGCGGGCGACCTCCAGCGCGCCGCCGAGATCCGCTACGCGCGCATCCCCGAGATAGAGAAGCGCATCGCGGAGGCCGACGCTCGGCTCAAGGAGCTCCAGGCCGGCACCCCGATGCTCAAGGAGGAGGTCGACGACCAGGACATCGCCGAGGTCGTCTCCTCGTGGACCGGCATCCCGCTGTCGCGGCTGATGGAGGGTGAGCTGGCCAAGCTGGCGCATCTCGAGGAGCTGCTCCACAAGCGCGTGGTGGGCCAGGACGAGGCCGTAGCTGCGGTGGCCGGCGCGGTCCGGCGCAGCCGTGCGGGACTCTCGGATCCGGACCGCCCGATCGGGACGTTCATCTTCATGGGACCGACCGGCGTCGGGAAGACCGAGCTGGCCAAGGCGCTCGCGGAGTACCTCTTCGACGACGAGCGTGCGCTGGTCCGCATCGACATGTCCGAGTACATGGAGAAGTTCAGCGTGCAGCGCCTCATCGGTGCGCCTCCGGGCTTCGTCGGCTACGAGGAGGGCGGGCAGCTGACGGAGGCCGTCCGCCGGCGCCCGTACTCGGTGGTCCTGCTCGACGAGATCGAGAAGGCGCATCCCGACGTGTTCAACATCCTGCTTCAGGTGCTCGACGACGGCCGGCTGACCGACGGCCAGGGTCGCGTCGTGAACTTCCGCAACGTGATCGTCATCATGACCAGCAACGTCGGCTCGCAGTTCCAGCAGTTCGTGGAGCAGGGCAGCGAGTCCGAGGCGGCCAAGCTCGCGGAGGAGGCGCTGCGCGCGACCTTCCGGCCGGAGTTCCTCAACCGCATCGACGATATCGTCACGTTCCACCAGCTGACCTTGGAGCAGATCGAGAAGATCGTCGACCTGCAACTCGAGGTCGTGCGTTTGCGGCTCGCGGAGCGGAAGATCACCCTCGTGCTCACCCCCGCGGCGCTTGAGCGCATCGGGCTCGACGGTTTCGACCCGCAGTTCGGCGCAAGGCCTCTCAAGCGCGCGATCCAGCGCGAGGTCGTGGACCGCGTGGCGAAGGCGATGATCGATGGGACGGTGGGCGAGGGCTCGACGGTCACGGTCGATATCGGCGACGACGGGGAGCTGACGCTGCGGGTGTAGCGGAAGTGGGACTACGGCTCAACGACATCGAGGTCGCGACAGATCTTGTGCGCGAGCGTGTCGTTGATCTCGCGGTGTCGCGGGATGGCGGGCACCTTCCCAGCGGCGCGGTTGGCGAAGAGGGAGTGGCCGTCGCCCTCACGAAGACTCAGGCGCGATCTCGCCAGTAGAAGGGCCGACGGCTGTGATGCGCCACCGCGGAGACAAACACGCCGCCATCACGCACCGAGTACATGACCGAATAGGGGAACCGAGATATGGCATGCGTGCGAGTCGCATCGAGGACGACCGGCGACGCTTTCGGGTACTCGAGCACCTGCAGGACCGCCCGCTCGACTTCATCCAAGAACTCAGCGCCAAGCCCCGCGCGTTCCAAGTCGTAGAAGTCGGCCGCATCACGCATTTCGAGCCGAGCCGCCGGATGAAACCCCGCAAATGTGCTCACGCGCGAGTGGCCCGCAGCTCTGCGAAGACCTCGTCCATCGGGATGGCCTTCACCTCGCCCGACGCCATCTCCTGGTCCCGCCGGACGGCCTCGTCAAACCAGAGGCGCTCGATCTCGGTCTCGGAGAGACCGTCCAAGCTCACGAGAAGATCGCGCGCGAGGCTCGCCCGCTTTGTGGGTTCCATCTGAAGCGCTTCGCGCTTGAGTTCATCGATGGTCACGTCAACTCACCTTCTCGTCATCGAGCTGTCAAAACAATGATACGCCTGCCGACTGACACCCGAGGACCGCGCGCCGAGCAGACGGACGAACTGCTCGCGATCCCGCGCATCCCGAACATCCTCTTCGCGGATGGGCTCTACGACGGGCTCACGGCGAACATGTTCATCTTGGACGACGCGACGGATGCGCTGTCGTCGGCGGTCCAGTCGGCGGTCCAGTCGGCGGCCGGCGGGGACGACGGGCCGCTGCGGGAACTGGACCGTTCGAAGCGGATCGATACGGCCCTGGGCAGGCTCAGGAGCTATCTCGGGGGCAACATCGGTCTCGCATACGCGTTCCACAACGACCGGCCGCTCAACTACGACGGGTGGACCACCGTGGCGCGACACCGTCCGAGCGGACGTCTGATTCTCTGGCAGCAGTCTCAGTAGCGCGTCAGGTCGCCTGCGGCTCCCGCGGCGGCAGCGGCGCATCCGGTCGCTTGATGAGCCGCACGTAGGCGAACGGCACGACCGATACCGTCAGCACGCCTGCGAGCACGCCTGGCGCCCAGGCGCCGACCGAGAGCAGCGCGCCTGCTACCGCCGGCGCCGGGATGCGCGTCAGAGAGCCCACCGCGGTGGAGAGGCCGATGACGCCGGCGACTTCCTCGGAGTACACCGCCTTCGTGAGCGCGCTCCCGACGATCGTGTTCGCCACCGCCATTCCCAGCGACAGGAACGGCATCAACGCCACGAGCGTGATGATGTTGGGCGACAGGCCCCACAGCGCGAGCATCGCGCCGGCGAGCGCGGTGGCGCCCACGATCAGGTGCGGGTCCCTGAAACGCTTCGTCAGAGGCCCGATCAGCCCCATCTGGATGATCACGGAGATGACGCCCACGTAGGCGAGCACGAACCCGATGCCACGGGCGTCGAGCCCCAGCGCCATCGCGGCCCAGAGCGCGAATCCACCCTCGAACACGGCGAACGTGAAGCCGATGACGATCCGCACCCACATCAGGGGCCCCACCCTGGGCATCCGCAGTGCGGATGCGAGCTGGTGGATGTTGAACCCATGCGCCGGCGCCGATGCGATCTCCGCTCGTCGCTCCCGCGACAGTGATTCGCGCAGGAGGAAGGTCACCAGCAGCAGGTTCATCGCAGCGAGGCCGGCGGCGAACAGCGGCGGGACATGCAGGCCGTAGGTGGAGAGCATGCCGCCGGTGACGGGCCCGATGATGAAGCCGAGTCCGAACGCCGCGCCGATGAGCCCGAACGCCTTGCCGCGGTCCTCGTCGCTCGTGATGTCGGAGATGTACGCCTGCGCGACCGAGATGTTACCGCCGGTGATCCCGTCGAGCAGCCGGCTCGCGAACAGCATCCACAGCGCGTTGGCGAAGCCGAGGACCAGCAGCGCCGTGACCGTGCCGGCGATGCTGAGCATCAGGATCGGCTTGCGGCCGAACCTGTCGGAGAGGCGCGCGAGGATCGGTGTCGAGATGATCTGCGTCAGCGGGTAGGAAGAGTAGATCAGCCCGGTGACGAACAGGCTCGCACCGAAGCGCGCCGCGTATCCCGGGAGCAGCGGCAGCACGAGCGCGAAGCTGATCATGTCGACGAGCACGATCGAGAAGATGATGAGCAGGCGGCGGTCTTTCATGGGGCTCCCGGGTCGGCGTTGCCAATCGGACAAGGATACCGTGCGCCGTCGCCCGTCGCGGTGCCCTATCCTGACGAGACGGGCACAATCACCGCGCCCCTCCAACGCACCCATTCCGGAATCGGAGTACACGTGACGGCTTCGGCAACAGACACCGGCGACGCCCTCATCCGGCTCTCGTCGCTGGTCAAGACCTACGACACCGGAGAGGTCCCGTTCACCGCGCTCAAGGGCGTGGATCTCACCGTGCAGCCCGGGGAGTTCGTCGGGCTCATCGGTAAGTCCGGCTCGGGCAAGACCACGCTCATCAACATGATCACCGGCATCGACCGGCCCACGTCCGGCGAGGTGTCGATCTCCGGAACCCCTGTCCACGCCCTCTCCGAGAACAAGCTCGCCGTGTGGCGCGGCCGCACGATCGGCGTCGTGTTCCAGTTCTTCCAGCTGCTGCCGACGCTCACGGTGATCGAGAACGTGATGCTCCCGATGGACTTCTGCAACGTGCACCTCACGCGCGAACGCGAGGCGTACGCGATGGCCCTGCTGGAGCAGGTCGAGATGGCCGACCAGGCCCACAAGCTGCCCTCGGCACTCTCGGGCGGCCAGCAGCAGCGCGTCGCGATCGCCCGGGCGCTCGCCAACGACCCGCCGATCCTTGCGGCCGACGAGCCGACCGGCAACCTCGACTCCGTCACGGCGGAGTCGGTCTTCGTGCTGTTCGAGAGGCTCGTCGCGGACGGCAAGACGATCGTGATGGTCACCCACGACAACGACATCGCAGCGCGCGTCGCACGCGCGCTGCACGTGCGCGACGGCGAGATCGTCGACGACATACGCCGGGAGAAGTAGGTGGCCGCCGGACTCGATCCGCGCTGGCGCAAGGTCGCACGCGACCTGCTGACGCACAAGCTGAGGACGCTTCTCGTCGTCCTCTCGATCGCGGTGGGGATCTTCGCGATCCTCGTCGTGATGGGCGGACGCGGCATCCTGCTCGACACGTTCAGCGCGAACTTCCCCAAGTCGAACCCGTCGACGGCCGTGCTCTACACCTCCGGGTTCGACCGCTCGATGATCGAGCGCGTGCGCAGGTTCCCGGGCGTGCGCGACGCCGATGGACGCCGCGTCGTCGCGCTGCGCTACCGGCCCGGCGACGTGTCCGCCGTGGTGGAGCCGCCGGCCGAGGTCACTCAGGCCGAGCGCGCCAAGGCCATCGAGCTGTCCGCGTCCGAGGATTGGGCGACCTCCCGGCTCGAGCTGGTCTTCCCCGAGTCGGGGACCCTGTGGCCTCCTCCCCGCGGGGAAGTGGTCCTCGAGACGTCGGATAAGCAGATCGTCGGGCTCCTGGCCGGCGACCTCATCACCGTCGACACCGCGGACGGCGGCAAGAAGCTGCTGCGCGTGGTGGGCTTCGCGCACGACATCAACTCGTTCCCCGCGATGTTCGTCGGCCACATCCGCGGCTACGTGTCCGCGGAGACGATGGGCGACCTGGGTGCGCCGAAGGACATGGGCCAGCTGCTCGTCGCGCTGGACACGACGGGGCTCGATCGGGCCGGGGCGACGCGCATCATCTCGAAGATCCGCGACGATGTGGTGCAGCCGACGGGTGTGCAGGTCCTCGGGACCTATGTCCCGGAGGTCGGGAGCCACCGCCTTGGGGACATCTTCAAGGCGGTCTCGGTGTTGCTGCTCGCGCTCGGGGTGCTCGCGCTCGTGCTGTCCGGATTCCTCGTCGTCAACACGGTGACTGCCCTGCTCACCCAGCAGGTGCGGCAGCTCGGGATCATGAAGGCGGTCGGCGGCACGTCGTGGCAGATCACGCGCATGTACCTGGTGCTCGTGGCGATCTACGGCGCGCTCGCGTTGATGATCGGGCTGCCGGTGGGCGCCTACATGGCGTCGTGGTTCTCGGTGTTCGCCGGCGGCCTGCTCAACTTCGGGCCCGGCTCCACCACTCCGCCGCTGTACGCGATCGAGCTGGCTATCGCGGTCGGGTTCGTCGTGCCGATAGCGGCTGCCTACGTGCCGGTCCACGCAGGCACGCGCATGTCGGTCGTGAAGGCGCTCAACGCGACGGGCATGAGCGGCAGCAACTTCGGCCACGGACCTCTCGACCGCCTGCTCGGCCGTATCCGCGGGCTTCCGCGCCCAGTCGCGTTGGCCCTGCGCAATACGTTCCTCCGCAAGGGCCGTCTGGCGATGACGCTCGCAACGCTCGTGCTCGCGTCCGCGGTGGTCATGAGCGTGGGCAGTGTCCGAGCCTCCATCCTCGCCACCGTCTCGGACATGTCGTCGTGGTGGCGCTACGACTCGCAGATCACCTTCGCCCAGCCGGTCAACGCGCGGCTGGCGGAGCGCGAGGCCGTCAAGGTGAGCGGCGTCACGGGGTCGGAGGGTTGGATCGTCGCGTCGGCCTCGCTGCACCGTGGCGACGGGACTGAGAACGACGCGCTGTCGGTGATCGGATTGCCGCCGGCCACCACGTTCATCACGCCTCAGATTACCGAGGGCCGCTGGCTCGAGCCGGGCGAGCGTGGCGGTGTCGTGGTCAACACCGACGTCGTCAAGGACGAGCATCTCGCTTTGGGCGACTCGGTGTCGCTCAAAGTGCGCGGGGTCGACTGCGTGTTCAAGATCGTGGGTATCGCCCGCGGCCAGATGATGGGTTCGGTCTTCTTCGCGGACGTCGACTACCTCGACAGCCGTCTGTCGCTGTCGGGTTCGATCACGCGGCTGATGGTCCGGACCTCGTCGCACGCGATGGCCGATCAGGACGCGACCGGCGATCGTCTCGAGCGCAGGTTCACGGAGCTCGGGCTCCTGGTGAGCGGCGTCCAGGGACAGGCGCGCATGTCCGACGCGTTCGCCAGCCAGCTTGGGATCCTGGTGACCTTCCTCGTGATCATGGCGGTGATCCTGGCCGCCGTCGGCGTGATCGGCCTGATCGGGACCATGATCATCAACGTGCTGGAGTCGACACGCGAGATCGGTGTCATGCGTGCGGTCGGCGCCAGTCACGGATCGATCTTCCGGGTGTTCGTCACGGAAGGGTTCGTCATCGGGCTCCTGTCGTGGGCGGGCGGAGTGGTGCTCTCGTTCCCGATGAGCTGGGCGCTCGTGCTGCTGCTGCAGACGGCGATCGGGGTGCCGCTCACCTACGCGTTCTCGTGGGAGGCGGTCGGGCTCTGGCTGGTCATCGTCTCGGCGATCTCGGCTGCGGCCTCGCTGCTGCCGGCGTACCGCGCGTCGCAGGTCTCCGTTCGCGACGCGATCGCCTACGAGTAGCG
>DATCIG010000009.1:0-15198 GCA_036507895.1 Coriobacteriia bacterium | reverse complement strand
GCGAGACGCCGTGCGAGCACGGCCGCGATCGCATCCGCATCGATGTCGCCCACGCACGCCACCTCACCGTCGACCAACACCACGGGAAAGTCACCGCGCGACGACATGACCGCGTCGATCGCCACGTGCTGTTCGTCCATGTCGAGCGCGTAGAGATCCACCGGCTCGATCACGAACCGCTTGCCGACCTCCCTGACGAGCTTCTCCTCCAGCACGTGGAGGCGCCACGGGACGGGCATGGCTCAAGTCGATCCGGCGCTGAAAGCCAAGTCCTCGAGCGGACCGCCCGAGTAGAGGTCGGCCCCGCCTCAACCACAGGCCTCCGGATCGATGACCTTGATCACGACGTCGTGCATCTCTCCTCCTTCTTCGACGAGCTCAGGCGAGCCAGAGCAGGTATCCCGCGGCGCCCAGCAGGGCCACGCCGCCCACCTTCGTCAGGACTCCCGTGGCCCGGGAGAACGATTTCATGAGCGCGAGCGAGCCGGATGCCAGGCCCAACAACATCAGCGGCACGCCCTTGCCCAGCCCGAATACGAACAGCAGCACCGCTCCCTGGGCCGCCGAGCCGCGGGCGGCGGCGATCGTCGCGATGGCCGCGAGTATCGGCGTGGCGCACGGAGACGCGACGATTCCGAACAGGACTCCGAATGCGAACGCGCCGACGAACCCGCGCCCCTTGGGGCGCCTAGTGGGCAGGAAGCGGTTCAGGACATCGAACCGAAGGTCGACGAGCCCCAGCATCTGCAGGCCGAGAGCCACGCAGATCGCCGCCACCGCGTAGTACGCCCACGGCCCGACGAGGATCGCGTGACCGATGGCGCCGGCGGCAGCTCCGATCCCTGCGAACAGCAACGCCATGCCCAGCACGAAGGTGGCGGACAACGCGAGCCCACGTCGCCACGACGATCCGTGCGGCAGCTCCGCGTCGGCGACGTGGCCGGTGACATAGCCGAAGACCGCCGGCAGCATGGGCAACACGCACGGCCCGAAGCCGGCCACGAGCCCTCCGAGGAATGCGACCCCCAAGGCGGCCACGCCGGTGACGCCGCCGCCGGACAGCTGCGTAGCGAACGATTCTACCCAGCTCACTCGGCTGCCAGCTTGTCGAGGTACACCCTCATGGCGGGCTCGTCCATGGCGCCCGTGAACGAGTCGATGACCGTGCCCTTCGAATCGATGAAGAACGACGTCGGGATGTACTGGAACTTGAACTTCTCAGCGAGCCGCTGCGATGGCTCGTCGTCGCTGATCGCATTGACGAAGACGACCCTGCCCCCGTACTCAGGGATGACCTTGTCGACGACCGCGGAGATCTCGATGCAGGGCACGCAGGTGAGCGAGTGGAAGAGCAGGTAGATCGGCTTGCCGCTGGCGAGCGCCTTCTCGTACGCGGCATTCGCGTCAGCATGCGAGGAGGAAGGCCCGCCCACGGTGGTCGCAGCGACAGAAGACTGCGTGGCTGACGTGGCGGCCGACGACTCTGCCGCGGCATTCGACCCCTGTTTGGCGACGATGATCGCGGCGAACGCGAATACGATCAGTGCAGCGAGGATCCACCCTGCCTGGCGCTTCCCGTTCCCGGGAGTCCCCATGTCGCTCATCGAGCACCCACCTCCGCATCGCCTGCATCTCGGAACCGCTCGATCCAGTGTTTGCCGATGGCCAACTCGATCAACGGCGCGAGAGCGAAGGCCGAGATGAAGAGCAGACCTTCGCGCACCAACGTGAACTTCCAGCCGAACAACTGCAGTTCAAGGGGGATCATCGGCAACTTGATGGCCCACGTCGACACGATGGCGATCACGACAGCAGGGCGGGCGCCCTTCTTCAGCAAGCCCTCCAGCAGCGGGAACACGCCAATGAGCGGCCCGTGCAGTAGCGTCCCCAGCCCCGCTCCGATCGCCATGCCCTTCAGGCCACTCCCCTCGCCCAAGTGCCTGACAATGAACCGCTGCTCGATCCATACCGCAAGCAGCCCCACGAAAACGAAGACCGCCACAAGCGTGGGCAGGGTGTCGACGAACGTCCTGGCGCCGATCCGGAGGGCGAGAATCGCGGTCTCCGGTCGACGAACGGCCGCCCACCCATATCCGAACGCGACGAGCACCACCAGCCAGTTCTGCCCGAGCCACTTCCTGAGTCGCGTCACAACACCCACCCCATCGCCAGCCCGGCGAGCACCGACATCACGATCGTGGCTCCCCATCGCGTCAAGGCGAACCGCGCCCCGAAGAACCGGATCTCCGCCGGAAGCGAGATCGTGCCGACGGCGACCCACGCGATGAGCAGGGTGCCCACGGCGGCTGTGCTCGCATGCTGGGCCAGAAGGTACTTCCCGAGCGGGTAGACCGCCGCCGGAGGGCCTGCCGCGAGTCCGCCGACCAAGGCGGCCATCAGCGGCGCGAACACGCCCTGCCCGGAGCCCAACACCGATTGTATCTGCGCCGGCGTCACAAGCGCCTCGAGCAACCCGATGGCCGCGAAGATGGCTACGAAGAACATCAGCGTGTTGGCGAACTGCTTGGAGCCGATCTTGAGGGCCGCGGTCGTCTTCGCGCGGCTTGCGAACCATGACACCGCCAGCAGACCACCCGCGACACCCAGGATTGCGAGATCGGTGGCGCTCACAGTGCGGCCTCGCCGTCTTGGACCGCGACCGCGCACACTCCGCCGGCACACCCGCCGTCCGCGCACTCGACCTCGAGGGTCGGGTGTCCGATCCCGAACCGACCCCGGAGCATGTCCTTGACCCCGCGCACTATCACCGTGAGGTTCGACAGGCGTCCGTCGTCGACCACGATGTGAGCGGAGAGGGCGAACTCCTTCGAGGAGATGGCCCAAACATGGAGTGCGTGCACTTCGAGCACACCGTCCACGGCCTTCATGGCCTCGACGACCTCCCAGAAGTCGATCTCGTCCGGTGCAGCTTCAAGCAGGATGTTCGCGCTCTCGCGGACGATGCCCCACGCCTCCTTCACCATCCAGACCGCCAGCACGATGGAAACCAGGGCGTCCGCGGCGTTGAAGTGGAACGCCCACACGAGCGCGCCGCCGATGACGACGCCGAGCGAGGTCACGGCATCGGCCACCAGGTGCAGGAAGGCGCTGCGCGCATTGAGGTCATCGTGCCCCTTGAGCATGAAGGCCGTGGCAGCGTTTGCGATCATGCCGATACCCGCGATCAGCATGACCGGCACGCCACCGACCTCGACGGGGTTCAGCAGGCGCACCACACCCTCGTACGCGATGAACACCGCGACGGCGATGAGGCCGCCGGCGTTCACGAACGCGACGAGTACCTCTGCACGCCTGAAGGCGAACGTGCGCTGCGGCGTGGGCGCGCGCTTCCCGATGCGGTCAGCGCCGTAGCTCAGGATCAGCGACACGACATCACTCATGTTGTGCGCGGCGTCGGACAGCAGACCAAGACTGTTGGAGAGCAGACCACCGATGACCTGGATGACGACGATGAACAGGTTGATGACCACGCCGACGAGCAGCTTCGAGCCGAGTGTGTCCGGCGCGGCGTGCACGTGTGCATGCCCCGCGTGATCGTGCGCCGCACGGTCGGGCGCTTCGTGGCCGCGCATCTAGCGCAGCACCAGATTGAACAGGTAACCGATCGCGATGATCCCAACGGCGTTGACTCCGAAGTACACCGCGATGAGCTTGGGCTTGAGCACCTTGCGCAAGATGATCGCCTCGGGAAGCGACAGCCCGACGACCGCCATCATGAAGGCGAGCACCGTGCCCATCGCCATCCCCTTCTCGACGAGCACGCTCACGAGTGGGATGACCCCGGCGGCGTTGCTGTAGAGCGGCACGCCGACGAGGACCGCGAGCGGAACCGCGAAGGGGTTGTCCGGGCCCGCGTACTTCACGAGGAAGTCGTTGGGGATGTAGCCGTGCATCACGGCGCCGAGCCCGATCCCGACGACCACGTACGGCCAGACCTTCCCGACGATCTCCTTGACGTAGCCGCGCGCATACGCGAGCTTCTCTGGCCACGTCTGTTCGGGCAGTTCACCCGCCTCGCCCATGCGGATCTGGTAGACGTACTCCTCGACCCAGCTCTCGAGTCCGAGCTTGCCGATGATGATCCCGCTCGTGATGGCGATAAAGAGGCCGGAAACGATGTAGAGCGCAGTGATCTTCCAGCCGAAGAGACCGAACAGCAGGATGATCGCGATCTCGTTGATCATCGGACTCGCCACAAGGAACGAGAACGTCACGCCGAGCGGGACGCCGCTCTCGACGAAGCCGATGAACAGCGGGACCGCCGAGCACGAGCAGAACGGCGTGACGATGCCGAGCAGCGCGGCCGCGATGTTTCCGCCGTAGAGCCGGGAGTGAGAGAGGAGCTTCCGGGTCTTCTCCGGCGAGAAGAACGATCTGATGATCGCGACGAAGAAGATGACCACCGCCAGCAGCAGGAGCACCTTCGGCACGTCGTAGAGGAAGAAGTCCACCGACGCGCCGAGCCTGCTCGCCTTCGACAAGCCGAGCACGGAGTAGGTGAGCCAGTCGGCGAGCAACTGTAGGGGGTAGAAGAGGTCCACGGCGCTAGTTGCCGCCCTCGGTCGATGAACGACGCAGCATGGTGACGACCTCTTCGTACGACGGGACGCGGCCCGCGAGCACGAGCTTCTCATCGATCACGAGTGCGGGCGTCGACATGACGCCGTAACCCATGATCGCGGGGTAATCGGTCACCTTGACGATCTCAGCCTCGAGCCCGAGCTCCCCGACCGCCTGCACGGCCAGCGCCTCGAGCTTGTGGCAGTTCGCGCATCCGGATCCGAGCACCTTGATGATCACATTCGCTCCTAGGACGTTGGTTGTCGATCGCTACTTCGAGATTCGTCGAACTCAGAGAGCCGAGAAAGCGGGCACGGCCCATCGGCCTGCCCGCAGCCTTGCCTACATCGTGCGGAGCTCCTCGGCCGCCGCGTCCAACGCGTCACGGCGGAGGCTGTAGTACGTCCAAACGCCCTCTTTGCGAGCATCGACCAGGCCGGCGGTCCGCAGGACCGACATGTGGTGGGAGATCGTCGAGGCCGCCAGCCCCAGACGTTCGGAGAGCTTGCATCCGCAAACCTCGTCCTCGCGGCAGCACGTCTTGGCGGAGTCGCGAGCCGAGTCGGCAAGGATCCGAATGATCTCGCGCCGGTGCTCCGATGCAAGCGCCTTGAACGCCTCGTCGAGCCGGGCCCGCGTCGCAGTCTGGTCCATCATGTGCCTCCTGATACTTCGAATATCTTCGAACAGTTAAGCACACCGGCCGACACGCCCACAAGCCAGCGTATTCACGCCGCCGGCGAGATCTCCCTCGCGACCGGCGCGGCATCGGCGCCCCGCAAGACGGGCACCGAGAGCAAACCGAGCACGAGCAGCCCCACACCGTAAGCCGTGTATACGACCGGGAAGGAGCCGGCCTCGGCGATCTTCCCGCCGAACTGGGTTCCGACCGCGCCCCCCACCATGAACGCGAAGGTCACCAGCGACATCGCCGTACCGCGAGCCCGTGCCGCGAACTCCGTCGCAACGGTGATGAGTGTCGAGTGGGCCAACATGAATCCGAAGCCGAGCAAGAACACTCCCAGTGTGGTGATAAGAAGGCTGGAGGCGCCCGTCACGACCAACGCGTCAGCGAGCGCCGCGATGAGAAGGCCGACGGCAACGGTGCGGACCCGGCCGAGGCGTCCCGCCACACAGGCGCTCATGCGTCCCGCCACCACCGCCGCGATCCCGAACGCGGTCATGACGGCTCCGATGGCGAGGAACGTGAGATCGAACCTGTCGGCGAGGATCGCGCCCAAGTAACTGAAGCTCCCCAGAAGGAAGACGCCCTCCAACAAGATCATCGCGTACGTGCGCAGGCTCGGGCCGTGACCGAGCAGCGCCAGGTACGGCCGGATGACGGGAGCGTGCGCGTCGCGCGTCTCGTGCTCCCCCACCGCGTCGGGAAGCCAGCGCCACAACGCCACGGCGATCACCGCCGCGACGAGCGCATAGGTCACGAAGACCCCGCGCCAATCGAGGAAGTAGGCGATCGCACCTCCGATACCCATCGACAGCGCCTGGCCCAGGAACGCGATGCCCATGAACGACCCGATCGCCTGCTGGCGCTGCTCCATCGGTACGATGTCAGCTATCAGCGCGAGCGAGATGGGCATCGTCGCGGCCGCGAAGACCCCGGTCAGCGCGCGCAGGAGCGCGATGCTTGTCAGGGTGGAGCCGAGCGCGCAGAGCGCGGTCGCGAGGGCGAACACAGTGAACGTGCCCAGGATCACCCTCGTCTTGCCGAACCTGTCGGCCAGCGGGCCGAACACCAACTGGAAGACGCCGAAAGGGAGCATGTAGGCGGCGATGAGGATCCCCGCGGACGCCGTGGAGGCTCCGACCCCCTTCGAGATCGCCGGGAGGATGGGCGACACGACCCAGTTGTCCGCCATGACGATGAATCCGGCGAGGCCGAGCATAGCGACGATGCGTTTCGATGACACAGTGTCTCCCCACTCCTTAGTTCGAAATACTTCGAAGTCTAAAGGAAGGGTATACCCCGACGGGTATCTCGGTCAAGGCGGGAGAGCGAGGAACCGGGTCAGCGAAGCCCGATACGGTGCTGCACGTCGGACACGAGGCCCCGACTCACCGCGAGCTCCGTGCCCTCGTGGTCCGCCAGCTGGATCCGATACTGCGACCTCGTCGCCCACCGGCCCGCGCGCACGTGTTCGAGATTCACGATGTGGGAACGGTGGACGCGCTGGAACTGAATCGGCAGGACCTTCCCGGCCGCCGCGAGGCCGAGCCGACTCAGGAACCGCGCGTCGTAGGTGTGCACGTACGAGTAGTTGCGCACGCCCTCGAGAAAGAAGATCTCCGCGGCATCGACGAGCATCTCCCCTCCCGTACCGAGCGTCACAGGCATGCAAGCGGAGCCGACCGGCGTCTCCGGCCGCTCGACGGCCCTGCGCAGGAGCGCCTCCACACGACACCGCAGCTCATCAAGACTGAACGCCTTGCTCAGGTAGTCGTCCGCGCCGAGCCCGAACCCGGCGATCTTCGCCTCGTCCGAGTCCTTTGCCGTCAGCATCATCACTGCCGTGTCGCGGCTCGCGGGGTTGGCCCGGATGTGGCCCAGGACCTCCATCCCGTCCATCCCCGGCATCATCACGTCGAGGACGATCAGGTGGGGATGCTTCTTGGCGATCAGCTCGAGGGCGTCGGCACCGCTGGACGCGGTGGAGACGCAGTAGCCCTCGTGCTTGAGCGCGAGTGTGAGGCCGCGGAGCAGGCTCTCGTCATCGTCCACCAGCAGGATCCTGCACTGCCCTCCGCACCCTCGCGGGCCGGGATGCACCTGACTCACAGCGCCTCCTCCGATATCGAGAACAGGGACTCGCCCGGCGCTCCTTCGGCGCGGCACAGCGGGAGCGACAGGGTGAAGATCGACCCGCCGCCCGGGTTGACGCGGTAGCCGACCGTCCCGTCGTGCGCGTCGGCGATGCGAGCGCTGATCGCCAGGCCGAGACCGAGACCCGCGGTGAGACGGTTGTCCTCGGCGTCGAGGCGGCCGAAGAGGCCGAACAGCTCGTCGCTGCTCTCGGGGTCGATCCCCCGGCCCCGGTCGGACACCTCCACGATGGCGCGGTCGTCTGTGGTCGAGACCCTCACTGTCACGAGGTCGGCCCCCGCGGAGTACTTCACGGCGTTCGAGATGAGGTTGTCGAGCACCTGCCGGACCCTGACCGCGTCTCCCCGCACGCAGACCGCCCCATCGGACCCGTCTAGCTCGACGCGCACGCCCGACGGCGCGGCCATGGCCGCGCCGTCGGCGACGGCCCCCGCGGTGACCTCGTCGAGGCGCAGGTCCTCGAACGACAGCGGCATCAGTCCGCGGCTGAGAAGGGCCGCGTCCATGAGGTCGGAAACGATCGAGTTGAGGCGATTGGCCGCGCCGTGGATCGAGCCGACAGCCTCGCGTGCGGACTTCGTGAGCCGACCCATCTCCCCGTGGTCGAGCATGGACGCGTAAAGCCGGATCACCGCGATGGGGGCGCGGAGTTCGTGCGACGCGACCGCGACGAAATCCGACTTCATCTTCGAGACGCGTTCGAGTTCCCGGCCGGCGGACTCCTCGAGCTCCAGCGAGCGTCGCACGGCCTCGCTCGACTCGCGGAGGCGGTCTTCTTGTTCCGCGAGTCGGCAGGACATGTCGTCGAACGCCTCGGCGACCCTTCCCAACTCGTCGCGGCGCCCGTGGTAGAGCCTGACGTCCCGCCGGCCCTGAGCGATCGCGATGGCACCGTCGCGGAGCTCGGCGATGGGGTCGATCAAGTTCCTGAGCAGCAGCCATGCCGTCCAGGGGACCGACACTAATGCGACCGCGAGGACGACGATCAGGGAGGCGAGGATCGGCATCCCCAAGATGTCGCGCAGGTCGGGGGCATCGAACCGGATCCGCACCCGCCCGACCTCGAGCCCGTCGACGACGACCGGCTCCTCGATGACCTGCGTCCCCGTCAGCATGCCGAGGAAGTCACCCGCAGAAGCGGTCGCGACGCCGATGGTGCCGTCGTGCGACTGCGCGACGATCCGGCCCGAGGAGTCGCTCACGCTGATACCGCTGATACCACCGGGGCCCGCGAGGGCCATGAGGCTGCCGATCTGCGCCTCGATGGCGCCGCGTTGCTGGTCGGCCACCATCGGCATCAGGCTGGCTGCGACGGTCGCGCTGATCTGCCCCAGGTATTCGAGCCGCTGCTGGGCCGCGGCACGGGCCGCGAACACGCCGACGGTGATGCCCAAGGTGAGGCCGAAAACGATCTCGCCGACCAGGACGAGGACCAGTACCCGCGTCCCGAGCGAGGTCCGACCGGGCATGTAGTCGCGGCGCTTGCCGGTCGCAGTCTCGGCGGTCACTCGGTCCCGCCCGTTCGGATGTATGTTGCGAGCGTCCGCGCGAACTCGTAGTCAGCGTCACGCGGTACGGTGAACCCCTCGATGGAAGTGGGCGTGACTTCCGAGGACGGCCGCATGGTCAGCAGCGCTCTCTGCATGAGGTCGCGCGTCCCGGCGCCCACCGTCGGGCCCGTGACGAACGGCGGCATCCCGAACTCGGGGGAGGTGGCGATCACGCGAATCCCGGCTCCTCGCCACGACGCGAGCTGGGACCGGTTGACCACGACCGCCTCCACCTCCTCGGCGAGCAGCGCCCGGATGCTCTCCTCCTGCGAGTCGGCCTGTACGAGGACGAGTGGATCCGCGGAGCCCAGGCCCTCGAGCTCCGCCAGCCACAGGAGGTATGCGTTGCCCGCGAGAGACGTCGCGCCCGTCACTCCGACGTTGCGACCTCGAAGGTCCTCAAGCGATCCGTATCGTGAGTCCTCTCGTACGACGAGGACCGCGGCCTCCTTCACATGGCCCGCGATCTCGGGCGCCGCGACGAGTGCGACTCCCGGCCTCCCGGCCACCTGGAGATAGCAGTACGTGCACGTGAACGCCGCATCAACCTCGCCCTTGAGCAGCAGGTCCGTCATCTCCGCGCTCGACTCCACGTAGCGAAGGCGCATCGGACGTCCCACCGCCCTCCCCATCCGATGGATGGCTACCGCGAAGGTCCGCCACTCCAGCGACCCGCCAGGCGTCCGCGCCAGGGCGACGGTCAACGGCTTGCCGGACGTCGAGTCCGTGCCCCCTGCCGAAGCCAGGATCGGCGAGCCGTCCGAGACGAAGAACGAGGTGATCAGGAGGGAGGCTGCGATGACGATGACAGCGGACGACACGATGGCGAAGCGCAGCCAGAGCGAACGACCGGCGCGCGGGCGATCGGTGTGATCGGGATCGGACACGCGAGAACTCACTCTTCGGACCTCTCCTCGCCTTGGGTCCGCGAACGGGACGCCGCGAGGCCGCCCGCGCACGTCAGCGAGCCCATTGAGCCTAGGCTCCCGGCTCCCCGGCGGTCAAGGCGATCAGACGACCGCCCGCCATACGGCTGCGCGGCTGCGGGTGTCGCCAGACACACAGAGGGCCCCGGATCACGTACACCGGGGCCCTCTGTGTGCACGTCAGACATCGTTCTGCGTCTGACGGAGGCTGCCTAACGGATGATGTGGATCGTATCGTAGACGTAGCGGGCCACACCATGGGTGGCGTCGCCGGGGAACGTCACGCGGTAGGTGTACGTACCCAGGTGGTACGCACGGGTGCCGATCCTGAAATCGCCGGAGGCGTTGGTCTGCACGGTCGTCCAGGTCCTCCACGTGCGGGAGCCCGGGCGCCTGTAGGTGATGACGATCGGGGCACCGGCGAAGGCCGGGCTGATCGAACCACTCAGGACGTAGCCGACGCGGAGCTTGGCGTGGTTCTTACTGATGGACATCGTCAGGCTCGTTGCGGTCTTCGCGGCCACGGGAGGCGCTGCCACGGTGAAGACCGCGGAGTTCTGGGCCTCGACGTTGCCGGCCTTGTCCTGCGCCCAGAAGGTGATCGTGTGACTACCGGTTCCTACAAGGGGGGCGGCGACGGTCACAGAGGTCTGCGCGAGCACGCCGACCGTGAACAGATGCGTGCGCGCACCGTCGATGCTGTAGTAGATGTAGGAGACGCCCTGCCCGGCCACGTCAGTGGCCGTCAACTTCACAATCGCGGTGCCGACGTAGGAGCCCTTGGCGTCCGACGTGGTGACCGGCGGGACCAGCTCATCGAGCGAGGCGGTCGGCGGCTCGACCACAGGAGCGGCCGGGCTGACCGAGGTCGTGGCGGAGTTGAACGGAGAGACATTGTTCACGGCGAAGATGTCGTAGGTCTTGCCGAGATCGACGGTGAACGTGTCGGACGTCGTCGTGGCGCCCTTGACCTTGGTCGATCCGTCGAACAGCGCCCACGCGGAGCCGGCGGCGCCGGTCATCGTCAGGTCGTACGTGGCGGTGGTAGCGCTTGTGGAGACCAGGCTGGCCTCGACGGTCGCGCCGGCACCGGCAGCGTGGCAGGCACCGAGGCACGGCGTGGTGCGGGTGGGCTGCGCCGTGGCGATCGTGGCGGAAGCGCCGAGAAGACACGCGACCGCGACGGCAACGAATATGGAGCGACTTGCTCTTATCACTGTGTGCACACCTCCAAGTGTGTTCCGGACCAAGACCCATATGCGGGTCGGCTTAGCTGGTCCGGGAAGCTGAGTCTGTCGGAAACGACGCACCGCCTACTTGGCAGAGGTCGCGTGCGTCGGGGTCTCGTCGTGGCATGAGTCGCAAGCCATCTTGCCCTTGGCGATCGGGGTCGTATGACATGCGGTCTGACACGCGGCGATACTGGCATCGAGCGTCCCGGCCGGCAGAGCCCCGCTGGCCTTCCAGGCATTCAACATGGTCACGGTCTTGAAGACCATGTCGTAGCACGCCTTGCCGCAGCGGTCCTTCTGCTGACGCGTCCCGTCCGCAGATCCCGTCGTCATCGTCCACTGCGAGAGTGACGCGTGGCAGAGCTGCGAGTTGGCTGTGGAAGTGGGGACGTTGACGAGAGGGCCGTCCACGGGGACGTTCGGGCCCGCGGGAGTCCAGCCGCCCGCGCGCATCGACCTGTCGACACCGTTGGTCGGAAGCGGAGTCTCGGCGTAGTACTGCATCGCCTCGTCGCTGATCTTGGTGGGCCCGCCGACCGCCGCGATGATGGCGCACGAGCCGTTGAGCGTGCCACACAGGGTGCCCCAGCCGGCCACGCCGCCGCCACCGAACTTCATCATGTTCTTCGGGAGGGTGCCCCAGGTGGTTGCAGCGTCCGGGAGGTCGCTGTCGGCGAGCGCCTTGACGATCGGCCACCAGGTGGCCTCCATGCAGCCTGACGCGTAGTACGTCTCATAGGCGCTGCGCGCGACCTTGTCCGCGTCGAGCGCCGTGTACGACCACGGGAAGTCCTTCGAAGCGGCAGCCTCGGCCACCTCAGGCTTGGTCAGCACCGAAGGCATCACGGCCAGCCCCAGAATGGCGCCGGCGCCGGCCAGGAACTTGCGGCGCGACAGCAATTGATCTGACATGTTCCATCTTCCTCTCATTGCCGAACGGATCGACGCACCCGCGAACAGCACGGTGCGTCCCGAATACACGCGGACGATCTCAGTAGGTCCTACGCACACGCGACAGGGGACATCTCCTCGCTCCCTTGGATGAGCCCGATGCAGCCGGGTGGACACACGGCTGCTGAGTGACTCCATGCTCGCGGAGGATCAGGGTGACATCGGATGTCCAAGGACGAGGAGCGGGCCACCGAGGACGAACAGCGGCGACCGGGCCCGACGAGCGGTGAGGTGACGCGGGATGCGTTCAGGTCGAGGCTCAGGGCCCTCAGGTGCGCGATGCGCCGCGTGTGGCTTCCCGGAGGTGCGCTACCGCAGCGCGGGCTCGGCGATGACTACGGTGCGCCTGTCGCCGACAGTCCTCGGCAGGCACGTGTACAGAGTCAGCAATTCCTGCGAGCCGCGCTCGAGGATCGCGGTGTCCGATGGGTCGACCTCGAACACCACCATCACGCGGTAGTCATACTCCCGCCCATGCCAGTAGACGATCACCGGGTCGCCCTTCTTCAGGACATGGAGCAAGGTGAAGGCACGACGCAAGCGATGCCCCGCAATGACGGCGTTGCCCGCTTCTCCCGGCGCGGCGGTCTCCGGGTAGTGGTACACGCCAGAGTCCAGCGCCGCATCGATATTCCCCTCGGAGATCCCCGCATCGACCGCGATGCGGGGGATCACGAGCCTGTCTCCTGCGGGAGCGGCTGAGACAGGCGAGCTGCCGACCTCGCTTGTGGGGAACCGCGACGGATACGCCGCGTCGATGCAGGATTGCGCGGTCCTCGCGAACATGGGCGCCGACCTGTACACGCACATGGTCGAAGTGAGCGACGTGCCAGTGATGACCGACGCCTACGCACCCACGGACTCGCTGATATCGGTGCAGTAGGGCGGGAATCGATTCGGTCGTTGCGCGGGAACCGCCCCTACCCGCCGGCCACCAGGTCCGCCGAGATGACGTATCGGTCCGGAGCGCTTCCGATGTAGTTGAACGGGTAGCACGTGGTCAGCGTAAGGACCGCATGGTCGGTCGGCATGATCACCGTCTCGTCGTTCGCGTGGACTATCCGCGTGCTCCTCACCGTGTAGGTGAACGTGCCAGCCGAGGTCTGCACGACCAGCGGGTCCCCGATCTTCACCTCGTTGAGCCGGCGGAACACCGTGTCGCGATGTCCGGACAGGATGCAGTTGTCCACTTCCCCGGGGAGGACGCTTCCGGCGTAATGCCCAACCCCCTTGGCGAGCTGCTTCGCATCGGTACCCTCGATCACCGGCAACGTCCGGTTCAGAGCGGGAATCTTCAGTGTCCCGACACCGTCGCCCTTCATCGGACGAACCGGGTACGACACGACAGCAGCCGGGCCCGGAGCGGCGGATGGTTCGACGGAAGCGGTGCGGACCGCCGGCGCGGCCTCGAGCTGCTGATCGGACTGCGACCAGATGCCGTACGCCGCCCACGAAAGACAGCCTATCCCTGAGAGCAGCGCTCCCAGGGATAGGGCGACAATGATGGGACGCTTGTTCAAAGTGAGCCCGCGCTAGGCGCGACGCCTTGTGATCCCGAGGCCGACGGCCCCCACGAGGATCAAGACGACGCCCAGCAACAGCACATCATAGAGAGGGGTGGACGTCTTGGGGATCTTCCCACCGGTCACGGTCCCTGAGCTCGACCCCGGAGCAGTGTCGTTGTTGGTGATCGTGACCGTCGCGTCCTCGCCGGCGGCCAGCGTGATCCTGCCGCCGGAGTCGCTGTCGCCGCTGTAGCTCACGGTGTAGCCGGTATGGGTGCCTTCGCTGACGACGTAGGTGCCGGGATCCAGCGTGTAGGTGATCCCCGGTGCTTCCACGCCCGCCGCCGGACTGAGCGGAACGTCCGCACCGCCGGTGGTCTTGATGTGCACGCTGAAGGAACCGGCCACTGACGTGCGGCCGCTGTCATTGACCACGTGCTTGATCACATGAAGGCTGGCCGGGCTCTCAGAGGCGCATATCCCGTTCGTGATGGTGTTGTTGTCCAAAGTGACCGCGCCGTTCCGCGCGAGCAGCTGCCCGTCGATCGTCGCGCCGGTCAACACGAAGATGGAGTTCATCGCGAACAGGTGACCGACGAAGTGCGAGCCGGTCTGCAGCGTCGCGTCGCTCGGGACCACCCAGAAGACCCGGCAGAACCGGGCGTCGTTGATAAGCTCGATGTTCGTGCCCGACGCGATGGTGAGGCCGCTGGTGGCCTGGAAGATGAAGACCGCGTCGGGGTTGTGCTGGGCGTCGAGCGTCAGGGTCCCCGACGACAGATAGAGCACCCCGGGTCCCGCGGTATACACGCCGGCCGTAAGAGTCCTGTCGGCGAGTTCGTTCCCGGCGATCGCGGTCCCGCCGGTCCTGCCGGCCGCATCGTTGTATGCGGTGATCAGGTCGTTCTTGGCGCCCTGCGTGAGCGTGTTCCCGTCTTGGTTCGTTCCGTGGAGTACGAGATTGCCCAAGCCCGTCATCGACGTCGTCGGGAACGTACCGATGTCGCCCCAGATCGTGGTCGAGTTGACGGGGCCCGCGACGGTGATGCCTGATCCGGCCAAGACGGCGAAGCTGGAGGTCGTCCCGAGGAGCACGGGCGCCTCGATCGCCATGGCCACCGCGGGGATCGCGATCACCAGCGTGGCAAGCAGTCCGAGCAGGAGCGCGAAGCGTGTCGTTCTCGTTGAGACTCGCATGATTCTATGCCCCCTCCCTGAAAGGGAGCGTACCCACCCCACGCGTTTGTTTATCACTCCTCGCCAGCATGCAACGGGTAGCTCAGGGGGCGCGCCGAGCCCGTCCCTCCCGGTCTACTACGACACACGTTCGCAAGTCGTGCGCTGTCCGTCGGGATGAACGTCAAGGTCCTGCAGCAGATGCTCGGTCACGCGGACGCGGGCCTCACCCTGAATACGTATTCTCATCTGATACCATCGGACAGTCGGTCGGCAGCTGACAAAGTCGCCGGACCACTGCTCGACGAACATCCCGTGACAAATGGCGGCCACTCGTCGACGACGTCGGATCAAGAGACCGACACCGCGTAGGCCATCTACCAGCGGAAACGCACGAAACGCCCTCGTAGCTCAGGGGATAGAGCAATGGTTTCCTAA
>DATCIG010000008.1:0-93555 GCA_036507895.1 Coriobacteriia bacterium | reverse complement strand
TCCTGTTCTTCGGCGCGATAGGCGTAGGCGGGACGATCCTATGGGTCTGGATGCTTATCGACTGTGCGACGAAGGAACCATCGGAGGGGAACGACAAGGTCGTGTGGCTATTGGTGATCTTGTTCACCCATTTCATTGGTGGGCTGATCTACTTCTTCGTTCGTCGTCCGCAGAGGATCCACTTGTACGGGGCCTGATCCCGTATTCAGGCGTCAACCTGTGAGTGGATAGGCTCGCGACGCGTGGTCGTTGTGGCGTCGTGTCGAACAAGGGTGTTCCCTTGGGGCTGTTGATTGGCCTTTGGCTTGCCGCCCGTCGCCACGACGGCGTTGTCGAACAAGCGCGTCAACCCGTCTCCCGTCATCTACACTGATCTCGCCGCGCTCAGTCGCGGCTCAAGCGCAACACGTTGGACCTCAACACAGAAGGAATGTGAATGTTCAGATACTTGATTACGACTCTTCGCACACCTCAGTTCGATCCGGCCGTAGTTGAGGCGCACTACGCCTTTCTTGATCGTCTCCGGGAACATGGGCAACTTGAGCTTGCCGGTCCGTTCACGGACAAGTCCGGCGGTGCCTATCTGATCAGGGCCAAGAATCTGGAGGAAGCCAGGGCCATAGCATTCAGTGATCCGGTGCACACCTCGAACTCATCGATTGTCACCGTCTACGAATGGAACGCGAAGTGACTGGGCACAACCATCGGCCCCAGGTTTGGGCGCGGCAGTCGCGGCACTCACGGCCGTCTTCGTCGCGGCCGCTGTGGACCGGCATCTGACTGACGCGGCGCCGCGAGGCCGCGAGCGCCTCGGACTGACACGGCTTCAGACTCCCGCTTGGTCACCCTCGCCGTTGTCGAACAAAGGTATCGAGCTGACGGCCAGAAGGTAGACTGACCTGAGAGCTGCTGCGCCGCAGCTCATACCTAACATGTTAGCCGGACGGAGGAACGATGACCTGGGATCCCGGCGAGTACATGCGATTCGGTGACGAGCGGACGCGCCCATCGGTCGACCTTGCCGCCCGTATCGCCGTGGAATCACCGGCTCGCGTCATCGATCTGGGCTGCGGCCCGGGTAACAGCACGCGTGTCTTGAAGTCGCGCTGGCCAGAAGCGCTCGTCATCGGGCTCGACAGTTCTCCAGACATGGTCGAGGCCGCTCGTGCTGACCAACCGGAAGGGGAGTGGGTGCTCTCGGGCATCGAGGACTGGTCGGCGGACGAACCGTTCGACGTCGTGTTCTCAAACGCGGCGCTTCAGTGGATCCCGGATCACGGCGCGCTCGTCGAGCGGCTGTTCGCAAACGTCGCATCCGGCGGTGCGCTTGCGTTTCAGATTCCCAGCGCCACGTTCGCAGCGGTCCAGACCCTGATCCGTGGGGTCGCGATCGACGGGCCGTGGGCTTCTCGGATGACGGGACCCCTCGGCGAGTTGACGATGGAAGCGCCTGGCCACTACTACGACCATCTTGCTCCGCTCGCACGCTCCGTCGACATATGGGAGACGGAGTATTCCCACGTCATGGACTCGGCGCCGGCGATCGTGGAGTGGATTGCGAGCACGGGTCTTCGACCGTTTCTGGCGGCACTGGAGACTGAAGACGAGACGCAGTCGTTTCTCGCTGAGCTGCATGCACGTGTCGCCCAGACGTATCCGGTCCAGCGCGACGGTCGTGTGCTGTTCCCGTTCAAGCGCACGTTCGTCGTGGCGTACCGTTAGCGCCTGCCCGCTTGTCCAACAAGCGTTTCGAGCAGACGCGCACGGCGTTGGGATAACCTGAGAGCGCACGGCGCGCAGCTCAAACGCACCACGTTAGGCGCACTCAACAGAGCCACTGCCGCTGCAAGGGGACAACTTGAGACTCGCAATCCAGTCAGGCGCCGTCATTCCTGTGCTTCTGATGCTTCCGAATGTGGCTTGGATGCTATTCCCTGGGCCGGATGACGCGCCCCGGCCGCTCGTGCCGGCTGCATTGGCGATTGCCGAGAATGTGGGACGTGGGGCAGTGCTCGTCCTGCCGTTCTTCTATTCGCTGGATCTGCAGCGGCAGTTCTCGATGCTGGCGTTGGCCGCCATGGTGCTCGCTCTGGCCGTCTACTACGTGGCCTGGGGCCGCTATTTTGCGAACGGTCGATCTGAGGAGTTTCTCAGCGCGCGGTTGGTCGGCATCCCTTCGCCACTGGCCCTCGCCCCCATCGCCTTGTTCGCCGTGTCCTCATACCTGATGGACTCGTGGTTGATGCTCGGGGCGTCTGTGTGCTTCGGAGTGCTCCATGTGTGGGTGTCGTCGGTGAGCCACGGAACCGAGCGGCGGACACTGGCGGCGTAGACTGCAGGCGCCTAACAAAGGCATCGAGCGGACGGCGAAAGGCAGACTGACCTGGATGGCATGGGCCGCCGCTCATGCCTAACACGTTAGGCGAGACTCGGAGGGAGCGACTGTGTTCCAAGTTGACCAAGCACTCCTTGAGGAGTCCGGTCGCGTTCTGGCGTCGGACCCCCGCGTCCACTGGCTCCTCGGGGGCTCGGGCTCCGGCAAATCGACGGTATGTCGCGTCCTTCATGCGAAACTCGGCGTCACTGTGCTCGACATGGATTCGCGCATCTACGGCGCGTACCACGCCTCGTTCTCGCCTTCGCGGCACCCTGTCAGCTGTCAATGGCACGCGGCCAAGGACGGGATGTCCTGGCTGCTTGACATGACGTGGAGTCAATTCGAGGCCTTCAGCCGCGCGTCGTTGCCTGAGTATATCGACCTGCTCAGTCGTGAGCTTCAGACGATCGGCGGTCCGCAACCGGTCTTGGTGGACGGGGGCATCTGGCACCCCGCGCTGCTCGCCACCGTCCTCGAGCCCTCGCGTATCGTGTGCATGCGGCGAGACGGACTCGATGCGTCGACGCTGTGGGCGGAACCGGGGGCGCGATCGGAGATGCGCCGCGCCGCGATGGACCTCGATGCGACCGGCGCAAAGTGGACGCGGTTCCTCGAGTTCGACGACAGCATCACGTCGACCGTCGCAACTGAGGCGGCTGAGGCCGGCATTGTTGCGTGCGGCTGGAGCGGCTCGGACTCGCCGGCTGACGTGGCCGAGCGCGTCGCTGGTTCTTTCGGCTTCGCCCGGCGACCGCTCACCTAACCAGCGCATCGAGCGGACGGCGTCAGATAGAATCAACCAGCACGGCATGGGCTGCCGCTTATGCGCAACACGTTGGCACCATCAGCATGTCCGCGCACACATCGGAGAGACCTTGAACGCGCGTTCCTCAACTCCCGCCGGCTTCGCCATCCGGCACGCAAGCGAGGCCGACTTCGGCGACATACTGCGTCTCAACAGCGAGTGGGTGCATTTCACTAGCCATCTGGACGCGACCGCGCTCGCGAAGCTGCACGCACAGAGCCCCTATCATCGCGTCGTCGAGTCAGGCAATCGCGTTGTCGCCTTCCTTCTAGCCATGCGCGAGGGGTCCGACTACGCCAGCCCGAACTACCGCTGGTTCGACGATCGCGGCGGTTCCTTTCTCTACGTAGACCGCGTCATCGTTGGCAGCCCGAATCAAGGCAAGAGTCTCGCCCAGATGCTCTACGACGACCTCCTCGACTTCGCGCGCGAAGCGGAAGTAGGCCGCGTCGTATGCGAACTCGACATTGATCCGCCCAACGAGGCTTCACGGCGCTTTCATGACAGCTACGGCTTCAGCGAGGTCGGCACGCAGTGGGTGGGGGATGGCGCCAAGCGAGTCTCGCTGCGGGAGCTCAGAGTCCGCTGAGCGTGCCAACAAGCGCTTCCAGCGGACGCACCGAGGGCTCGCGATAGACTGGACCGGCAGTGGCGCGCCGCTCATGCCCAACAACGTTCGATGCATCACCGTGACGCTCTCTCACTTGGAGACCGATGAGACTCGCTACGCCGTCAGACGCCAACAACCTCTCGGCGCTCGCCACGCAGGTCTTCCTCCACACCTACGGCACCGAAGGCGTCACTGACGACCTCTCGACATTTGTGCTCCAAGCATTCGCTCCAGACGCCTTTCTGCGCACGCTCGGCGATGCATCCAGCGCAATCGTCGTCGAGGAGTTCGATGGTGGGCTGATTGCATTCTCGGAGCTGGCGTTCGACGTCCCTTGTCCGGATGATCCCTGTGTGACAACCGAAATCACTCGGTTCTATGTGCAGGAACATTTCACCCGTACGGGCATCGGAACGCGACTGCTAGATGCGAGCGTCCGGCTCGCGCGTGGCCGTACCGGTTCCGCGGGTCTATGGCTATCGGTGTATGCGGGCAATCCCGCGGCCCTGGCGTTCTATCGGAGTCAGGGTTTCGAGCAGGTGGGGACATGCTGGTTCGAGCTCGACTCGGCGTCACACGAGAACTACGTGTTGCTGCTCAACGAGACGGCCGGCGTGCGTCGGGGTGAGCATCGAACAAGCGCATCAACCCGACGCGCAATAGGCCTCGGTTAGACTGGAATCGCTCGGCGCGCGGGTTATGCGCAACACGTTAGCCCCAACCCCGCTAGGCACAACAGTCCTTTTGGCGTACGCTACAACGCACAGCGTAACGCCTTTCTTCGGAGGTCATCATGGCGCCACTGCGTCCCTCAACCGACGTTCTGCCCGTGACGGAGTTCCGAGCCAACACGTCGACCATGCTCACCAGACTGCAAGCCACCCAGCGCCCGGTCATCCTGACGCAGCACGGTCGTGGCACCGCTGTCGTCATGGACGTCGGCGTCTATGAGAGCATGCTCGACGAGATCGCGATCCTCAGGGACATCCGCATCGCCGAAGAGCAGATCGCTCGCGGCGAGGGGATTCCCCACGAGGAAGCGGTCGCACGTCTCCGGTCGAGGCTGATCAAGTGAGAGTCACCTGGGCTCCGCTCGCGGAGGAACAGGTCGCTGATGCCTTCGCCTACATCGCCGCCGAGCGGCCGGCGGCGGCTCTCAGGTGGTTCGAGCGCGTCGTCGCTGCGACGGAATCGCTGTCCGAACTCCCCGACCAAGGGCGCATGGTCCCGGAGGCGCAGCGGCAGTCGGTCCGCGAGCTACTGGTTGAGCCGTACAGGGTGGTCTACTTTCGTGGCGACGACGGGTTGTTGATTCTCACGGTCCAGCATGAGCGACGCGACCTGAACCTAGAGGACATCGCTCTCTGAGGTGGGACTAACAAGCGCTTCCAGCGGGCTGGGGAAGCGGTACGCTGACATCAAGCGCTCGGCCAGCCGCTGAAGCGCAACACGTTAGGCCCAGCAACGACGACAGTGGCGGGTGATATGAACGTCAAGGAGTTCGCGGAGCGGTCGGGACTGAGCCCCCATACGATCCGCTACTACGAGAGTATCGGTCTCCTGACGGACGTCACTCGCCTCCCGAACGGGCATCGTTGCTTCGGCGATCGCGACCTTGAGTGGATCGAGTTCGTGTGCCGGCTGAAGGACACCGGCATGCCCTTGGGTGAGATCCGCGAATACGCCAGCCTCAGGGCCGCAGGTGACTCGACCTTGGTCGAACGCAAACGGCTCCTGGAAGCTCACGCCGCCCGGCTGAAGAGCGAGATCGCGACCCAGCGGCGGCATCTCCGGAAGCTCGAAGACAAGATCGCGACCTACGACTCTTGGATTGATGGCGCTTGTCCTCGTTGACTTAGAGCTGACTCTAAGTTGTAGCGTGGCCCCCGACACACAACCGGAAGGGGTCCACTATGGCTAACGACAGGTACGACAAGGGATTGGCGAAGCTGGCGGAGGTCGACGGCGCCGCAGGGCAAGCCGTCATCGAGTCGCTCCGCGACATCGCGCCTGATCTGGCGCGCTTCACGATCGAGTTCCCCTTTGGTGACATCTACACGAGGCCAGGGCTCGACCTGAGGAGTCGCGAGATCGCAACGGTCGCGGCGCTCACGGCTCTTGGGAACTGCAGGCCACAGTTGAAGGTGCACGTGCATGGCGCACTGAACGTGGGTTGTTCGCCGGAGGAGGTCGTCGAGGTGATCACGCAGATGGCCGTCTATGCGGGATTCCCCGCTGCACTCAACGGAGCGTCGGCCGCACGCGAAGTGTTCGTGGAGCGGGGCCTCATTGACGCTTAGCGGCGGCGGGCCAAACAAGCGCATCGAGCGGATGGCGTTAGCTACACTCGTCCCGAAGCGTGTGACCACCGCTCATGCGCACCGCGTTAGGCGTGACGACTCGGGGGACCACCGCAGTCCTCAGGAAGGGCTACCACAGATGACGGGTCCTGACTTCTATCCCGGCTACCACCGCGGCGTGCTACGACCCGAGTCGGCGGCGATACTGCAGCAGCTCGCTGGCGGCGACTTCCCCGCGCTGGACACGGTGACGCCGGCCGACGCACGCGCGGCTTTCGTACTCCCCGAATGGCTTGACGAGTGCGACCCGAACGTCCGGATCGAGGAAGCGACCGCAGGCGAGGTCCCGGTGCGAATCTACAGACCTATGGGGGCCGGCTGTCTACCCGTCATGGTCTTCTTCCACGGTGGTGGCTTCGTGGCGGGCGACCTTGACGACTTCGAACCCTTCTGCACGTTCCTCTCCGCCCGCGTGCGCTGCGTCGTCGTCTCCGTCGGGTACCGCCGGTCTCCGGAGTCGCCTTTCCCGGCTGCCCTCGACGATGCCTGGGCCGCGACGCTGTGGGCCGCATCCGAGGCGCCCACGTTCGGCGGGGACCCGACGCGCCTGGCCGTCGCCGGCGACAGCGCAGGGGCCAACCTGGCGGCTGGGGTGACGGCGCTCGCTCGGGACCATGACGGTCCGGGCATAGGTCACCAGGTCCTCATCAGCCCGTGGGTCGATCTCACGACCGCCGCCGAGGATACGGAGTCGTTCGCCTTCTTCGGCGAGGGGCTCTGGTTGTCGAGTGCCGCGATCGGCTGGTACCGCGGCCACTACCTGAAGGATCTGGCTATGGCCAAAGACCCGCTCGTCTCGCCGCTGCTGGCGGCCGAGGTGAGAGCGCTGCCTCCCGCGCTCGTCTTGACGGCCGAGTTCGACGTTCTCGCCGACCAGGGACGCGCCTACGCAGCTAGGCTTCAGGATGCGGGTGTCGCTGTGGTCCACCGACGCTACGATGGGATGCTTCACGACTTCGTGACGCTGCCTGGCCTCTTCCCGTCGGCGTGGGAGGCTATCGACGACGTCGCCGCCTTCTCGCGAGAAGCGTTCAAGCGTTCGTAGCGGTGGCCAGTCGGGCGCGCCCGGCGGTCGCGACGACTACATGTCCTTCCTCAACGCCAGCGACAGGCCGGGCGACCGCCGTCTGGGCGATAGGAGCCTCGCACGATGCTCGGGTCGAGATCTGCCTAGGTTCATGAGGCGCTAGGTCCACACACCTGGCCAACCAGCACATCCAGCAGCCGCGCCGGATCGTGAGCGAACCCGTGTATCGTGAGTGGCGCGCAGCTGATGCGCTACAACGTTAGGTGAGACATGGAGTTGTCCGCGACGAGTCGCTGGGGTCCCGCGTCACCGGGCCCTCATTGCCCGCTGAGCACTTTGAGGTAGGCGATCGTCGCATCCAAGTCCGTACTACTCATCTGCCAACGGGGCATGGCCTCGTTCAGTGGTTTGCCGCTCTCGTCCAGCCCGTCACGGATGGCTTTCCCAGCGGTCGCGTCCGTGAAGCCGGCCTTGATAAGCGCGTCGTAGGTGACGTCGGGCGCCTCGATGGCGGGCCCCATCATCATCTTGATCGTCCCGCCCCGGCCGTTGGCACCGTGGCAAGACCCACATCCGCCGCCACCCATCGTGAGCGCGCCCTGAGACACGCGCGGGGCCGTACGCGAGATGCTCTGACCATCAGCACCTACGCCGGTGAGGTAGATGCGTTCGCCGACCGAGGCGTAGTTACCGCTGCTCGATCCACCGCCGCCCGTGTTCGGGCTGCCGCCCAAGGAGTTGGAGCATCCAAGCATCGTAGTCATCGTGAGTGCGCTCAGACAGATCATGAGCACGATCGTCAACGTGTGCCGTCGCATCTCCACTCCCCTCGTCGTGAAGTTCGTACCCGCTGGCGGAGGTCTCAAGTCCGCATAGCTGCATGCTCACCGAACCAGCGCATCCAGCGGACGGTGGGAGCAGTAGAGTGATGTAGGCGCATCGGCCACCGCTGATGCGCAACACGTTAGGCACAGAGTGGATTGCCACAGATGGCTCGACTGCGATGACGCTGGCTCGTTCCCGCTCTTCACAGTGCTGAATGCGTAGACTATCCGGCGATTCTAGGAGTACATGATGCGAAAGTGCTCGAAGTGTGATTCGGAACTGGTCGAGGACTTGAGCGTCTACGCACAGGGTGTGTATCGGGTCGAGTTGTCGAAAGGGAAGCGGATCTCTTCAGCAGGTCGCTGCGGTGTCAAAGCCGCCGTTTGCCCCACTTGCGGCGACGTTTCTCTGACGGCGGACCCGACCGAACTGGACAGGATACTTCGGGACTAGCCCCAGCGGACTAGGCTGCTTTTGGCGGATTCGGCTTGGCGGTGGCGGGTTCGGAACTCGTGCCTAACAAGCGTATCGAGCGGACTGCGTAAGCTGGTGCCAGAAGTGAGCGACTGCCCAGCCGCTCATGCCCAACAACGTTGGACGTACACGTGCGACCGCCGTCCACCTGTCGCGCAGACCGTCGAACCGGTGCTACAATCGGCACCATATTATTGGTATCGATGGGAGGCCGTCGTGAGTCATGCTGTGAAGTTCTCGGAAGATGTCGTCCCGCTCGGCGACATGAAGGTCAATCCGGGCAAGGTCGTGCGCCGCGTTGATGAGACTCGCCGGCCCGTGCTGCTCACGAGTCACGGCCGCGGTGTCGCGGTGGTCCAGTCGCTCTCGCAGTTCGAGGCGGCTCAGGAGGAGCGCGACTTCATGCGCGCCGTTGTCACGGGACTCGCTGACATCGATGCCGGTCGCGTCGTGCCGTTGTCTGATGTGAAGCGCGAGTTGGGTCTGTAGGTGAAGGCGCCGGTCCGCATCGACTTCGCGCTCTCGGCTCGCGATGACCTGATCGCAATCCGCGAGTGGCACACGTCGCAAGACGTTCCGGACGTCGGGGTGCGTCAGATTTCCGCCGTCATCGAGCGCATCGAACGGCTCTCGGCGTTCCCAGACAGCGGCAAGATGGTGCCGGAGTTCGAGGTGGAATGGCTGCGCGAGCTCGAGTTGCCGCCGTATCGCATCGTCTATCGGCGTGATCCGGATGTCGTCACTGTCGTGCGCGTGCTGCGCAGCGAGCGGCTGATGGACCCAGACCTCGCGTGACGTCCAACAAAGGCATCGAGCGGACGGCGTCAGGTAGGGGAGCGAGAGACTGTGAATGATGCAGACAGCACCATCGGCAACTTGATTGACCGCGCGGGCGTTTCCATCATCGGCTCCATCGATCAGGATGGGTTCCCGAACGCGAAAGCGATGCTTCCGCCCCGAAAACGGGAGGGCATCAGGCGGTTCTTCTTCACGACCAACACCTCCTCGATGAGGGTCGAGCAGTTCTCCTGTAGCCCGAAAGCTTGCCTGTACTTCTTCGACCACAGGTTCTTCAAAGGCGTCATGCTCAAGGGGACCATGGAGGTGCTGCGGGATGCGTCGACGAAGCGGATGATCTGGAGAGACGGCGACGAGATGTACTACCCGGGAGGTGTGGCGGACGCCGACTACTGTGTCCTGAGGTTCACTGCCGAATCCGGAAGGCGCTACAGCGAGTTCCACTCGGAGGACTTCAAGGTTGAGTAGAGACCAGGGGACACGGAGACCAAGCGCACCCAGGTACCCGGGCGGCGGGCGGGAGCAGCCCAACATAGGTATTCAGCAGACAGTTCGCCCGTGTGAGGTATTCTCGGCAGGGGAGTCGGCTGGGGCGAACTGCAGCTGATACCTAACACATTAGGACGAATTCGGAGTGCCTGTGGGGGAACAGCGGCATCCTCGGTCCATTCGCCCGCTCGGGCTACTTCTCGCAGTGCTCGTGGGGCTGTCGCTTGGTGCGCTCGCGAAGCTCGCGGACCAGTCCCCAGTTCTCGGCCTCGGCGACGTCGGCACCCATCTTGGGTTGTGGATCGTCGTCGTGACCGTCACGTCTGTAAGCGCCTGCTCGCGTCTGGAAGCTGCTCTTCGGTGCACTGTGTTGATGCTAGGGATGGTCGCAGCCTACTACGTGGCAGCCTACCTGTACTTCCGCGTCATCCCGCTGCTCGACATCGCCGTGTGGGGAATCGTCGCACTCACGGCAGTGCCCGCCCTCGCAGTGCTGCTTTGGCCGGCTCGCGCTGGCGGATGGTCCGCGGCCCTGGCTGTCGCCTTGTCTGTCGGCCTCCTTCTCGCAGAGGCCTTGATGTTTCGGCATGTGGTATCGCTGCATCCCGCACCCTTCGGGTTCGACATCGTCGCGGCTGCCACGCTTTTCTGGGTTCTGCCTCGCGACGGTGCTCAGAGGCTGAGAGCCGGGCTTCTCGCGGTACCAGTGACGTTGCTCGGGGGGTGGGTGCTGTCAGTCGGCTTCGGCCTCAGTGCCGGGTTGCTGATGCGGGCTGTAGTCTGACCTTCGATCGTCCTAACAAGCGCATCGACCAGTCAAACCGGCGTGTGAGGTAAGCTCGGGCTGAAGGCGCGAGGAGCGCCTTGCAGGTTACGCGCACAACGTCAGGCGCACCAAGAGGGAGGAGTCGACATGAACGCCCTTGCCTTTGGCGTGGTCGCGGGCACTGTGTTCGGCGTCTTGGATGTGCTCCTGATGATTCCGCTGAGGATGGAGGACAAGCCGGTTGCGATGGCCGGCGCGTTCGCGGGCAGGTTCGCGATCGGCTTCCTGATTCCGTTGGTCGTCCTGCCCGTTCCCGGCTGGGCGCTCGGCGCGCTGGTCGGCCTTCTCATCAGCCTGCCTGACGCCATCATCACGAAGGCATACGGCCCCGTCCTGGGTATTGGGATCGTCGGTGGCACCCTGATTGGGCTGGCAGCGGGCGCGTGGGTCGCCTAACAAGCGCTTCAACCGTGCGCGCCGAAGCTCGGCATGGAATGGCGGGGGATCGGCGCGTAGGTTAAGCGCAACACGTTGGGCGGACCAAGTCGCTGCGTGTGGGAATTCGCTGCAGGGTCTTTTCCGGCGGTTTCCTGTCGCTTCTCAGCGACGGCACCCCGTCGGGCGGTCCTGCCGGTTCCTAGCCCTCGGAGTTCCACTTCTCTTGATATGTGGGGTCGTACTTCAGCCGGCAGATCGTGATCTCGGCGTTCGCTCGGATCCACTCAACGAGGATTTCGTGAGGAACAACCGAAGCCCCCGCGGCCGGCACCATATGGAGAGTCGCGGATTCTCCGGTTCCCTCGCTCGTCATCTTGGCAATACCGTTCTCGACATGTATGGACAGCATCGGTTCTCCCTTGATTGAAGCGGTATGACCAGCATACCCGCGGAGGGTGGGTGCGACTCAAGGGTCACGGGCGTGTGCGCGAGACGCAGGAAGCCCTGCAGGTGCAGATTCGTGCTCTGCGCAGCAGGTGGCAGATCTGTCGCGATCGTGAGCGTTCCACCAGCCGCCCAACAAGCGGATCGAGCGGACGCCGCGAGCGCTATCCTGAAGACAGCGCATGAGCACCGCTCATCCGCACCACGTTAGCTGCAACAGAGTCAGGCACCCGTCCCTACTTGAGCCGCGCGGCCGGACCTACACGTCGGCCGCCTGTTTGGATGCCCGGCGCAGGACTGCGACGCGCAGTATGAGAGCCACCACAATGACCGCACCTATCGGCCAGATGGCGGCTCCGAGACCGCGAAGCATCGCGAAAGGAAGCTCGAAGTAGAAGTGTCGCTGGAACTGGAAGCCCTGCATCTGCCACAGACCGGGGGTCAGGAAGAAGCCGCGGGGGTTCAGCAGGGTGCTGACGGAATACCCGGCGCCCCTCCCAGTTAGCCACGTGAAGTAGAGGAACCAGAGGAGAATCGCGCTGAACGCTTTGATCATGCGCAGGTATCGCTGGGACCTCGATTCCTGATCGGAGAACAGCTCGCTGCCTATCTCCGGCTGCGTCGACTCGAAGTACTGCTTCGACTTGCCCGCAAGGTGGCGCCAGCCCGAGTCCGCCATGAACTGCAGATACTCTTCGCGATTGGCTCTGCGATCGTGCTTCCGGTAGTCGAGACGGATCACGTGGTGCCCCGGCTCAGTGCGCGCGAAGCGGTAGATGGGCCCACCTTTGGTGATGAGCCACCCGTCTGAGGCCATCCGGTTGATCCACGCTTCCTCGGCGTCGAGATCGAGGAAGACGCGCAGCTTCGTCAGTGTGTTTTTGGACATGGGGGCTCCTCTCACAGTTCCGGGTCGGCGAGCGAGATCATGCGGCGCATTCGCTCAGTGTCTTCGCGGAGTATCTCGCGGCCGTAGTCGCTGATCACGTAGACCTTGCGGCGAGGGTCGTCACTGTCAACTCGCTCGATGAGCTTGTTCTTCACGAGGGTTTCCAGCGCGCCGTAGAGGGTACCGGCGGCCATGCGGATGTCTCCGTCCGATAGTTCGTGAACTCGCTGCAAGATCGCGTAGCCGTGCGCCGGCTCGGTCAACGTCAACAGGATCGTGTAGACGGTCTCCGTCAGCGGCAGAAGCTTGCTGCGATTCATGCATGTCCTCCCTATGCAGTGCAACAGTACAGTCACAAGGTATACCGGATGACTATATAGTCAAGCGATACATTTGTATCTGAGCAGTGCGCGGCTAACAAAGGCATTGAGCGGACGGCGTCAGCGCTAGACTGAAGCGAGGCATGGGCCGCCGCTCATGCCTAACACGTTAGCCTCAACAGGACAGCTCATTCGTTGCTGGCCTCTTGCTTGCTACGTTTCCGGCATCGTCACCTTCGGACCGGGATTCGACCGCGCTGCGGCGGGTACCCGGAGGGGAGCATGAACATGAGACGCACGATGCTTGGCGGCAAGATCCATCGCGCCACCGTCACAGACGCGTGTCTGGACTACGAAGGCAGCGTGACGGTCGATCCGGACCTTCTCGATGCTGCAGGCATACTCGAGTACGAGGCCGTCCACATCTGGAACGTAACGACCGGAAGTCGGCTGACGACCTACGCACTCAGCGGGCCGCGCGGATCGGGCACGGTCTGCGTCAACGGCGCGGCCGCCCACCACGCAGGCGTCGGCGACGTAGTCATCATCGCGAGCTTGGTCGAGCTCGAGGATTCCGAGGCTCAGGGCTGGAGGCCACACGCGGTGTTCGTGGATTCGGCGAATCGCGTCGTGGAGTCCCGGGCTGAGAGGCTCCCAACCTAGTTACCAATCCGCGTGAGGCTAACAAGCGTTTCGAGCGGACGGCCAGAGGTAGAATCAGCTGATCGGTTGTGCCCAGCCGCTCATACCTGACACGTTAGCCAGAAGGGGAATCGGTGCCCAACGAGACTGAGCTGCTCTCGCTCCTTGACCCGGCCGGTGCTCAGCGGTCCTTCGCGCGAATCGCCTCAGACGTCTCGTCGATTCTGCCGGACGCTGAGATTGAGCATGTTGGCGCCACGGCCGTGCTCGGCTGCCTCACGAAGGGCGACCTCGATGTCCTTGTGAGGGTCACGCCCGCGGACTTCCCGCTCGCGGTGCGGGCTTTGGACGCAACGCTCCGGCGCAGTCTGCGCAACGACTCAACCAGTGACTACATTGAGTACGACTTCGACCGCGACGGCCGCTCGGCGTCGATCCAACTGGTGGTCGCCGGTTGTTGGCACGACCGCAGGTTCCGGCAGCTCAAGTCCGCACTCGCGTCTGACGGCGAGGCGCTCGCCCGCTACAACGAACTCAAGCGGTATCACGAAGGCCTCACCATGACGGACTACCGCATCGCGAAGGTGGCCTTCATCGACGCGTTGCTGATCGACTCGACGGTTTCGGACGAGTCTGGCGACTTGACAGTAGTGCCCGGCATTCGTCAGTGAGTGTGCAGGCTCTGGCTAACAAAGGCATCGAGCGGACGGCGCGAGGTAGCATCAAGCAGTAGGTCATTGGCCGCAGCTCATGCCTAACACGTTAGGCGGGAGGGCAGGACGGATCAGGTTCGCGCCGCAGACGAGCGCTCACGGTCTCTGGTTGGTTTCGATGCGAATCCGCCGGGGGCTAGACTCACCCAGCTCTGCGCACCTACGGCGCCATCTCGGTGACGGTGGTGACGACCTTCGTCGTGTCTCCCTCAAGTATCCCGATTATCACGCCGCCGCCCTGTCCGTCCGGATCCGCGGGCGTGTAGCTACCGCCAGTGAGGGAGATCTTCCCCTCACGACTGCCGCTCTCGCCGTCCTGCTTGAGGAATCCAACCGACCAGCCTGCCGGGAGCTGTGTCTTGTACCACGCGATGACGTCATCGAACGACGCCGCCGACTCGACCGTGAGCTGATGGACAGTTGTAGAGGCGGTCACTTTGATGGGGTCGTATGCGGTTACCGTGCCCGGATGAACCGGGACATCGGACGGGAACCCAGCGGGCATCTTCGAGACCTCCGTCTCGGCCTGCGCTCCGTCCTGACCGGAATCCGTTCCAGCGGTCTTCGTCTGTCCAGTCGCCGGCTTGCCGACGTTGCCCTGATTACCTGCGCCACTGCAACCGAACAGCGCCATGCACATCAGTGCGATGATCGCCGCCAGCACACCGACACGCCACATGGCTCGCATCTGTCGATTACCTCCCAGTGAGTGGAGCACTATGGCTCCGTTCGTCTTGCTCAAGGCGCATTATCGCAGTTCCGAGCATGGGTGCCCACGCCTAACAAGTGCGTCAACCTGACTCGCACGAGGTTGTCGTAATCTGAAAGCGCATGGCTCGCAGGTTACGCGCCCAATGTTAGGCCAGACATCGCAACTGCCGAGAAATACTAGAGCAGGTTCGACGCGAGCCGGCTCGCCGAGTTCCGGAACCGCCGGAAGGCGCTCCACGATGTGATGTCCTCGAGCGTGACCTCGACGCACTCCGCCAGGTCCGCATCGAAGACCTGCTCCTGCTGACGGGCGACGGTCTCGTCGTAGATCCAGACCATCAACTCCTGGTTGAGCCTGAGGCTGCGGATGTCCAGGTTCATCGTGCCGACGGCGCAGACCTGACAGTCGATCACGATGGACTTCGCGTGCAGGAAGCCCGCCATGTAGAGGTACACATGGCCGCCGGCTCTGAGCACCGACTGCCAGTACGACTGGGCGGCTTGGAATGCGAGCTTCTTGTCCGGTACGCCGGTCATCATGAAGCGCAGTTCGACGCCCGAGAGCGCCGTGTTGATGAACACGTCGAGCGTCGTCGGGTCCGGCACCCAGTACGGCGACTGGATCGAGACACGCTTCTGGGCGCCGGAGATCGCGATCTCGTGCGCGCGCGTCGAGGACGACCAGTACTCCTCGACGCCCTGCGCGACCACCTGCGTCATGATCGGCTCCGCGGCGACCGGCATGTCCGTGGGCGGGAAGTACTTCGCGTCGAACAGGCTCTCGCGCGACACCTCGTACCAGCGCTCCGCGAACAGCTTCTGCAACTCGGCGACGGCCGGGCCGGTGAAGCGGACGCCCGTGTCGCGCCAGCCCTCGTACTTGGCGCCTCCGTCGATGTACTCCTGCCCGATGTTGAACCCGCCGGTGTGCCCGATCATCCCGTCGATGACGGTGATCTTACGATGGTCGCGGTAGTTGAGCTTGCGGATTTGGTCCACGTCGTACCGGACGTGCGCACCGGCCGCCTTCAGCGCGTCGAGCTGGTCCTTGCGGTAGCGTGCGCTGCCGAGGAAGTCGTTGAGGATACGCACCTCGACGCCGGCCCGGACCCGCTCCGTCAGCGCCTCGCAGATGGTCGTGGTCAGCTCGTCGCGCTCCCAGACGTAGTACTGCATGTGGATCGAGCGCTGCGCCTTCGAGATGTCCTCGATCAGGTGCGGGAAGTACTCTGCGCCGCTCGGCCAGATCGCGAGGTCGTTGGCCGGGAGCGGCTGGTTGCCGCGCTCGCGGGAGACCGCACGGATGAGCCGCTCGACTGGCGTGCCGCGGTACTTCGCGACGGTGGCCAGCGCGTACGCCGCGTACCGGTCGTGGACGGGCTCCATGAACGGCTCGCGGATCGCGCGCAACTCGCGGGCCCAGCGCTGTTTGGGATGGATCCGCTTCCAGTCGCGCCCGGCGAAGAAGTAGATCAGCAGGCCCAGCCCGGGGAGAGCGGCGAGTACCAGGATCCACAGCAGCGTGACCGTGGGCTCGCGGTCCATAGCGATGATGGCGACGACGACCGCGACCTCGTAGAGCGCGAGCAGGACGAGGCCGAGCCAGTAGTAATCGGCGATCAGTTGCGACACGGTACCCCCTCATGCGCGGCGACACGACATCGTCGCATGTCGGCACCGGTACCGCTCGTTATTGTGCGTAGCGGCGCTGCTGGTACGCGCGGCCTCCGCCTCCGTGGGTGCTGAGATCGATGAGCAACGCGATCCCGAGGACGATCCATTCCAAGGTCGTGATCCCGCCCGGAGAGACGAAGACGTAGGCGATCGTCGTCCACGGCACGAGGAGCAGACCCGCGAGCGGCCACACCCACGGAGGGGCTGTCAGGCCGCCCAGCGTAGTGGTCCAACCAGCGAAGGCCGCCATGATGCGGGCGGGGTCCATGAACCACCACAGCGCGAGTGCCAGGCGTGGTGTTCCTCCAAGAAGCAAGACGCCAAGACAGCAGCCCACTGAGGTACCTCCCCGTGTCGGAGTCGTTGACGGGTTGATACCCCTTCGCAGGGCCGCCGCTCGCATAGGACGGCCCGCGCGGTTCCCACGGTAGAATCGGGAACACGGGGTCCGATGCGTGGCCCGCAATCAGAGAGCGGGTGGCTCGTGAGGCGGTTTGCTCAGTCCGATCTGGCGGAGCTCGAAGGTGTGGAGGAGCTGTGCGACCTGTCGTTCGACGGGTTGCGCCTCGTCGGCCATGACTTCGCCGACCGTGTTATCGAGGACTGCAAGATGATGGGCCTCGACTTCCGGCGCGGCGACAGGTGCGAGCCGCAGTGGCGCTTGGCCGGATACGGGCTAGCTTGTGCGCTCGCGGTTCTGGCTAACAAGCACTCTCATCGGATGGCGAAAGCGGTACGCTGACATCGCGCTAGCGGTCCGCCGCTGAAGCGCCAGACGCTAGGCAGGATTCATAGGAATGTGCTCATCTCCAGGGGGCTGATGGCAGTGGCGACATCGGAATCCGGCATCACGCGGGCAGTCCTCGTCGGACTCGGGGTGGCGGCGGCGATCGGCGCGCTGAGCATGCTGCCGATCTCCGCAGCCTTGCTGGGCTGGTCGGCGCCGAGCGCGGCAGCGGGATCGCTGGGGGTTCCGTTTGAGTGGCAGTTCGGCATCTCGTCAGGAGCGACGCTGTTCACGCAGCTCGTGTCCTTCGCACTGGCCGTTCTGCTCATCATCAATGGACGTGTCTGGGAGCGAGTTGTGGCGGTCATGGTCGTCGCGTGGATACCTGCATCAGAGTGGGCGTGGGGTGTCTTGCGCAACGACACGAATGGCCAGTTCGCACTTACCGGAGTCGTGATGGCGCTTGGCTGTCTCGCCATCGTCGTCGCAGCGGTCTTGGCGATTCGCCTCGGCGTGCGCCGGGGCCGTGCCGAACAAGCGCTTCCAGCGGGCGGCGGCAAGCTCGAGCAATGAAAGAGGCGCTAGCGGTCCGCCGCTGAAGCGCCAGACGTCAGGCCTACAGGCGCCCGCATGCCCTTGTGCCAGGAGCCCGCGGAACTCGTGGCCTTACGCCGCCCATCATGGCCGCTCAGGTAGTTCTGGTTCTGGCGCCAAGAACTTCGCTCGCTCGGCGAACCACTTTTCGACCTTGACTGTCAGTGCCCACGTGCCCCCTGCGACCCAGATGGGCCAACACCAGAAGTCGGTCCCACTTGCGATGTTGAGCAGCGTAGCGATAAGGGAGACGCCGGCCCACACCGCGATCGCGTTTCGGAAGCGCGCCTTGTAGACGAGCTCGCGAACCTCAACGACGTCGGGTGATTCTCGGTGCCGCAGATAGGCGCTGCGGATCCACCAGACTGCCACGGCGAGTACCGCCAAGAGCGAGAACCCCGCTCCGGGGCGGATGAGCGCACTCCAAGCCCCAATCACGGTGCTGCCCAGCATCACTGCCGCACCAACGCCGGCGCTGACCGTGATGACATGCAGGTCCAGTCGAGTGCTGAAGACGGCAGCAGTAGGGACGCGGGCGGGGGATTCCTCGGCTGGCTCGAACTCCGAGACGAGGGTCGAGAGGTCGCCCATCGATGCGATCGCCATTCCGAGGGCTTCGTCCTCGGACTTACCCTGTGCCACGAGGTCGGCAACTTTCGCGGTTAGGTCGGCGATGAGCTCCTCTTGCTGCTCGAGGACCTCGGGGGTCGCTTTCACGCCCTGGAACGCACCCTTCACGTAGTACTTGATGGCTTCCATCACTGCTCCTTCTCGGCGTCGCCGGAGACTAGGCGGTCAATGAGTCTACGTGCGCGCTTCCAGTCCTCGAGGTTGCGCTGGTAGGCCTTGCGGCCTTCAGCGGTAATTGCGTAGTACTTGCGCCGGCCACCTTGGGACTCCTCGCCCCAGTAGGAGCGAATGAGTCCCTGACCCTCCAAGCGCCGCGCCGCTGAGTACAACGTGGGCTCCTTGAGTTCGTACTCATCGTCGGAAAGGAGTGTCACCTGTTTGCAGATGTCGTAGCCGTAGCGGTCCTGAGCGCTCAGGAGACCAAGCACGATGGTGTCGATGTGACCCCTTATGAGGTCGCTGCTGATCGGTGTCTCATTCATGCGCCACCTCCTTCTCACTGCAACATGACGCACACTACTGTGTCTGTCAAGGTAGTGTGCCTGAAAATACTCGAGTCCTGCAGGTCCTCGTGGTGAGGCCTAACAAGCGGATCAACACAGATCGCGCGCCGCTGAGGTATTCTCGGCTTGGAGCGGCACGGGCGCGCTGCTGATTATCCGCACCACGTTAGGCGGACAGGAGCGGGGATGTCAGGTTCCTACAGGGTGGTCTTTGCGGCCTCGAAGCATGTGCCCTTGCTCCCAGAAATCGAGCGGTTGGCGGCATCCCTGTTCGGTGACGATGTCCCACCTCGGCTTCTCGAGGTCACGACGCCTGAGTCCGTCCTTCTCGCCGCCCAGCGTGGCAACACGCTGTGGGTGGCCCTCGGACCCGATGATGACCCTGTCGGCTTCGCGCGCGTCGAGGTCGAAGGCAAGCGGGTACACCTTTCGGAGCTCGATGTCATCCCGGCTCATGGGCGGCGCGGCGTCGGTACGGCGCTCGTCCAGATGGTCGAGGCCTGGGCTCGCTCCAACGATTTCGCAGAGCTGACGCTCACCACCTACCGCGACTTGCCATGGAACGGTCCCTTCTATCTCGGTCTTGGATTCGAGGTTGTTCCGGAGTCCGGTTGGGACGCCGATCTGCTGCGTCGGTTCGAGCGGGAGGCGGGTCTCGATTCCGAGCGGTCCAGACGAGTTGTCATGCGCAAAGGCATAGGTACCGCCTAACAAGCGCTCCCAGCGGATTGCGTAGGCTTTGAGCAACAAGGAAGTGGCGCGGTCCGCCGCTAAAGCGCCCAACGTTAGCAGGAGTCTGAGGGTTGTATGGGTCTCAAACGAGCGCTCATGCTGCTTGCCCCAGCGAAGACGCGACGGCCCAGGCACAAGCCGTGCTTGAGCGGTTCTTCCGAGCGTACGACGCCGGTGATCTTGATACGTTCAATTCCCTCCGGGTCGGTGAGCCGAGTGACGCCCTTTCCGTCACTCGCGTCGAAGCGGAGTCGATCACTCCGGTGTCGTCGGAGCCATGGGGCCGGGCCTGGAGAGGCCAGTGAGACCCGTGTGTTCAGGGCGCCCGTGCGATTGTGGGGTCGCGACCTGGTCGTCGACGAAGGCGAACGACTCGACTGGCATTGGATTCTGGAACGCCAGTCTGATGGGCAGTGGAAGGTTAGGGACTGGGGATACTGACCGCCGCGGCCGCCGCTGCCAACAAGCGCGTCAACCTGACGCCTTCAAGGTCGGCATAGAATGGTGGGGGATCGGCGCGCAGGTTACGCGCCCAACGGTTGGGCGGAAAAGCCTAGCACCAGACAAGGAAACAGCAGTGGACCTCACGGAAGACGTCTTCGAACGCAACAGCTGCTCGCTCCACTACTGGACCGGTGGCAGAACCGGCGCACCACTAGTGGTATTCACCCACGGTGCGACGATAGACCACCACGAGTGGGATGCCACCCTGTCGATCGTCGGCGAGCACTTCTCCATCCTGACGTGGGACATGCGTGGCCACGGTCTCTCTCGCCCGGCCACGTTCCATCTCGACGAAGCTGTGGGGGACTTGCTGGCGCTCCTCGACCGGCTTGGCGCTCAAGAGGCGACGCTCGTCGGCCACTCGATGGGCGGCAACGTGAGCCAGGAGTTCGCCTTCCGTCATCCGGAGCGCATCCAGGCGATGGCGATGCTCGACTGCACCTGGAACTTCAAGCCGCTGAGCGCCTCGGACAGGTTCTGGCTCAAGCTCGCGACTCCGATCTTCGCGCTCTATCCCTACAACACCCTCATCGAACAGTCCGTGAAGGTGAGCGCCACCTCCGCAGAGTCACAAGAAGTGCTGCGCAAAGCCATGCGATTGCTGAGCAAGGACGAGTTCGTGCACGTCCTCATGGATGCGACCAGCTGCCTGCGGGAGGAACCGGACTACAAGGTCACGCAACCGCTCCTTCTGATGATGGGCGACAAGGAAGCCACGGGAAACATCCGCGACGCTATGCCTCTCTGGGCGAAACACGACGGCGTGGAGCTGATCGTGATCCCGAACGCCAAGCACTGCGCCAACCTCGACCAGCCAGAGGTCTTTCACAGCACGCTGTTGGAGTTCTTGGGGCGCGTTCTTCCGTCTGCTGTATGACAATCGTCTTCCCGCCCGACGAGCGCTTCCAGCAAACTCACGACAGCGCTACGCTGCGAAAACACGGATGGCGTTCGCCGCTGAAGCGCACTACGTTGGGCAGAACGCATGCGGTCAGGACAGGGGAGTTGCCTGCGCGGCAGTGTCAGTTGCGTGACGGATACCTGACTTCCGGTGGCTACCCGTCCAGCTTGGGGCACAGATGGTGCTGGGAACGACCACGGCCGCGTTGCTCACAGCTTGACCGGACCGACCGCAGCCACCAAGGGGGTGGGTCGCGTGTACGGACTACCAGGGGCGCATCTGACTCGTCGGGCGATGATCGTCAGCGCCGCAGCCATTGTGGTGTTAGTCGTTGGCTTCTCCGCCATCGCAACCGCTTCCACGAAGGATTCCGTGACGAAATGGCCTAGGAACGCGTCGGGCATGACGTACGGTTCCGGTCTGGATGCTCAGTCACTGCAGGACGAACCCGACCTCATCAAAGTCGAGGCAACCAACGGCATGGTCGGCTACTCGCTGCGCACGGATCTCGAGGGCCCCGAACCCAAGACACCGCAGGAGGCCCTGCGCATACAGGCGGCCCGAGCAGGCACGGCCCAAGAGATTCCGGTCTACCTGTCTGACGGGATCACCAATGTCGGCGTGTTCGTCATCGAATTCTGAAACGTGCCACCGCACACGGGTAGCCGGACCGGATAACGATCTGCCTAACAAGCGTTTCAACCTGACGCATCTTGGTTCGCGCACAATGACAAGGAATAGGCGCGCCGCTGAAGCGCTCAACGTTAGCCTCAACTCGCTCACGGTTGACGGGGGTCGGAACCGAAGCGTACGCTTTGTCGTACGGTACAAGGAGGTTCCAGAATGATCACCATCACCGCAACCGAGGCACGCAAGTCCCTCTACAAGCTCGTCGAAGACGTATCGGGCACGCATGAGCCCATCCAGATCACTGGCAAGCGCGGCAACGCCGTACTCGTCGGCGAGGATGACTGGCGCGCGGTGCAAGAGACGCTCCACCTCGTGTCGATCCCGGGTGTCCGCGAGTCGGTCATCGAGGGCATGAACGCGCCGCTCGATGAGTGCCGGGACGGACTCGACTGGTGAGCTGGCGGATCGTCTACACAACGCACGCGTGCAGGGACGCCAAGAAGATCGTATCAGGCGGTCTGAAGCCCAAGGTGCAGACCTTGCTCGACTTGCTTGCTGAGGATCCGCTCCAGATGTCGCCCGCGTTCGAGAAGCTGGTGGGCGACCTCGCCGGCGCCTATTCACGGCGTATCAACATCCAGCATCGCCTCGTCTACCAGGTCCTCGAGGATGAGCACGTGGTCAAGGTCCTCAGGATCTGGACGCACTACGAGTAGGGCGGACAAGCGCTTCCAGCGGACGGCGTAAGGTGTGGGGGATGAGGGAAGTGCTGCGGTCCGCCGCTGAAGCGCCCAACGTTAGCCGTGATAGCGCGAGGGAAGATCGGATGGGGAATCGGGGACTCCGCTCAGCCTGGGTATATGGGGCGGAGTTGGTTCAGATTCCGGACATGAAGCGGTGGACACAGATGGCAGGACTTCCTGACTCGGCGAAGGTCAACCTGGACAATCAAGGATTCTGCGGCCTCGATGACGAGATGAAGTCCCGCTACGCCCTGCCGCTGCGTTTCACTCCTGCAGTGGCCACCGCACTGGTCGTGGTCGGGCTGGTCTTGCAGTCGCCCATCTTGCTTGGGTCGATGGCGCTCGTCACTCTCAGCGGAGTGCTGTTCCCGCGCTGCATGGTCCTCGACTTGGTGTACAACCTCGGGGTTCGTCACTTGTTCGGTGCGCCTGCCCTGCCTCCAACGCCGACCCCGCGACGGTTCTCCTATGGCATCTCGACTATCTGGCTGGCAGGTTCGGCCGTGTCCTTCCACTATGGGCTGCCGGTGCTGGGATTCATATTGGGGGCAACGGTTGCCATAGGGGGCGCGATCCTGACGGTTACGCTCTGGTGTCTTGGATCGTGGATCTACCACCTGTTCTTCAGGAGCGCGACGAACAAGTAGCGGGTCGAGGGTTCCCTCGGTCGTGGTTTGGCCGGGACACGGTTAACAGGTGCTTCCGGCTGACGCGTCAGAGTCGTAGGCTGAGCGACAAGGTCTCGGCGCGCCGTTGAAGCGCCCAACCAGGCGTCCTCTCAGGATCGTTCGTAGCCTCGTGATACCTCGATCCCAGGAGAAGAATGATGGATCATGAGTCCAGATACTTCACTCTGAGCCTAGAGTCACTCAGGGCCATCGGTGGCTGGGCTGCGGATAGCGCCGAGAGAGCGCTGCCGGTGTATGAGACGTGCGCTGATTCAGACTCACGGCCCCGTGCGGCGATCGAGGGCATCCGGGAGTTTGCCGGTGGGGGAAAGCGCACGGCTCGGTTGCGCACCCTTGCCTTGGAGGCTCATGCCGCTGCACGCGAGGTCGGCGACCCTGCCGCGGCTGCCGCCGCTCGTGCCGCCGGCGTTGCGGCGGCGAGCGCCTACACGCATCCCTTGGCGGACGTCCACCAAACCAAGCACATCGTCGGATCAGCGGCGTATGCTGCATTGGCTCTCGAGCTTGACCACGCCGGCGACCCGAGTATCGGTGACGGCGAGGTCCGCTGGGCGATCGAGAACGCCCCCTCTGAAGCGCGCGAGGTCTTGCTGCAGATGCCCGCTCGTCAAGCGGGCAAGAGCCGGCTGGACACGCTCTTCTACGAACTGGATGCGGGCATCCGCGCTCGGACCTTGCCGGAAGACGCCTAACAAGCGCATCAACCTGACTCGCTGAAGCGCGCCAGCGCTTCGCGGTAAGCTGGTGGCGCGCAGGTTACGCGCCAGACGCTAGGGCAGGGTCGCTCGCGGGGCCGCGACCTGAGGACTAGCGAGCGTCAGGAGAGCTTCTCGGACAGTCTCAACCATTCGTCTTCGAGGTCGGAAACCTGGCGCTCGGCACTGTGAAGCCGCTCCTGGACGTCCCCTAAGGCGATGTAGTCGGAAGGGTCCGTCTCCTTCAGCTCGACGCGGATCGCGTCGGCTTTCTTTCCGAGCGTGTGCAGTTTGCGCTCGGTGGACGCGAGCTCCTTCTTCAGGCTGCGCTCTTCCGTATTCGACAAGGCCGGTTCGCGCTGCTCGGCTGATCCGTCACTCGATCGGCCGGCGGCGCTTGCCTTCGGCTTCGATCTCTCGGCTCTGGCCTCCGCCTGTGCGTCGCTGCGCATGTCCAGAAGCCGCAGGTACTCGTCGACCCCGCCCGGCACGTGGCGGATCTTCCCGCCGAGGATGGCGAACTGATCGTCGGTGACGCGTTCCATCAGGTATCGGTCATGGGTGATGAGGAGAAGCGTGCCGGGCCACGAATCCAGGAGACTCTCCACGATCGCGAGCATGTCGGTATCAAGGTCGTTATCCGGCTCGTCCAAGATGAGGACGTTCGGCTTGTCCAAGAGAATGAGCATCAGCTGGAGACGGCGCTTCTGTCCGCCGGACAGGTCGGATACGACCGCGGAGAGCTGAGCGGCCTCGAATCCGAGACGCTCGAGAAGCTGGGCCGGGGTCAACTCCTTGCCGTCGAATTCGTAGCGTGTCTTGTAGCGCGCAAGGACTTCGCGGACTCGGCAGCTTCCCAGCTCGTTCAACTCATCGAGATGCTGCGACAGGACGGCGAACTTCACCGTCTTGCCGATCTTCACATGGCCTGAGGTCGGTTCGAGCGAACCCTGGATGATCTTCAGGAGCGTGGTCTTGCCCGAGCCGTTCTCACCCAGGATGCCGAATCTGTCTCCCGGACCGATGGACCACGTGACATTGTCTATGACCGTCTTGTCGCCGAAGCGTTCGGTCACGTCGACAAGATCGACGACCTGCTTGCCCAATCGCGAGATCGCCGCCTGCCGCAACTCGAGGGAGTTGCGTACGGGCGGTTCGTCAGCGATGAGCGCGCGCGCCGCTTCGACATGGAACTTCGGCTTGGTCGACCTGGCGCGAGCGCCTCGCGAGAGCCATGCAAGCTCGCGGCGCATGAGGTTCGTGCGCTTTTGTTCGGCCGTCTGGGCCGCCGCCGCACGTTCGACGCGCTGGAGCACGTAGGCCGAGTATCCGCCCCCGAACTGCTCCACCTGCCCGTGGTGCACCTCCCACATGCCGATGCACACCTCGTCGAGGAACCAACGGTCATGCGTGACGACGAGGAGCGCACCTGACTTCTTCGGCCACCGGTTCTTGAGGTGGTCAGCCAGCCACGCGATGGCGTGAACGTCGAGATGGTTGGTGGGCTCGTCGAGCATGAGCACATCGCAGTCTGCGATGAGCACGCGGGCAAGATCCACGCGACGTCGCTGCCCGCCCGAGAGTTCGCCGATCCGGCTGTCCCAGGGGATATCCGCGATGAGACCGCGAATGGTGTTGCGGATCTGGGCATCTGACGCCCACGTGTGCTCGGGTGCGTCCCCGACGACCGAGTAGGCGACGGTCGCTTCCGGATCGAGGGCATCGGTCTGCTCGAGCGTATGAATGGTAGTCCCGCCGCGCCGCATGATGCGGCCGCTATCAGGCTCGACCGAACCCTCGAGCAGCGAAAGGAGCGTCGACTTGCCGTCGCCGTTGCCGCCGACGATGCCGATGCGGTCGCCCTCGTTGATCCCGAGCGTGACCGAGTCGAAGACCTTCTTCGTCGGGTACTCCAAATGGACGTTCTCGCATCCGAGCAGATATGCCACCGGGGCGAACCTCTATCCTTGTAGGACCGTTGAGCCGAAGGCGACAACCCACATCGCCCGAGCACACAGGATACCCGCGCTGTCATCTAAGATGTCGTTTGTGTACAGATGACTGTCCGTACGACCGAGAAGGACACGATGCAGCAGCCGCGAGTGTCGATCGTCGGTGGGGGAGCGGCCGGGCTTTCGGCGGCGATAGCGGCCGCGCGCCTCGGCGCGGGTGTCACGCTCCTCGAGGCGGGTGCTCGCGTGGGGAAGAAGATCCTCGTGAGCGGCAACGGACGCTGCAATCTCACGAACCTCTCCGCGTCGCCGTCGGCATTCAACCATCCGGACTTCGTCGGGCCGGTGCTCGAGGCGTATCCATGCGAAGGCATCCGTTCGTTCTTCGGAGCCATGGGCCTTCTCACGAACGCCGAGGAGGAGGGGCGCGTCTATCCCGCGACGAACTTCGCCGGCTCCGTCCTCGACGTGTTGCGGCTCGAGTGCGAGCACCTCGGCGTCGAGGTGCGCTGCGGGTTCGAGGTCGCGAGCATCTCGAAGACGACCGGTTCGTCCGGCTTCGAGGTGTCCGCACGAGGCAGCGAGACGGTCCGAGCGGATTCCGTGGTCGTCACGACCGGTGGTGGTGGTTCCCTGCTTGCGGAACTCGGACACGAGTCGGTGGGCACCGTCCCCGTACTCGGCCCGATCAGGACGGACACGGAGCCCATCCGTGGGCTCTCCGGTGTGCGAGTGAAGTGCGCGGCGACCCTTCTCGTCGGCGCGGACGGCGTCACCGGAGGAACGGCCGTCGCGACCGAACGAGGGGAGCTGCTGTTCCGCGACTACGGAGTGAGCGGGATCATGGTCTTCGACCTCTCACGCCACCTTGAAGAGGGATGCGTCATCTCGATCGATCTCTTCCCGGACATCGCGGCGCAGGAGCTCGAGGCGGTGCTTGCGCAACGCTGCGCGACGCTCTCGTGGCGAAGTGCGGAGACGTTCTTCACCGGAATGCTGCACGACCGGGTGGCGCGCGCTGTCGTGCGCGCTGCGGGGATCGATCCGCACACGTCGGCCGAGGTGTTGCCTCAGGCCCGGCTGGCCGCGCTCCTCAAGGGCTTCCGGCTCGAGGTCACCGGCATGGGCGATGCCGCGCAGGCTCAGGTCACCCGCGGTGGCGCGTCGGTGGAGGCATTCGATCCGGGCACGATGGGGTCGCGCCTCGTGGACGGACTGTTCGCCGCGGGAGAGGTCCTCGACATCGATGGACGCTCCGGTGGCTACAACCTGCACTGGGCCTGGGCGTCGGGCATCGTAGCGGGCGAGGGTGCCGCCCGTGCGGCGCTGGCGCGCGCCGCAGGGAACGCCGACGGTCCGCGAGGCGTCGAGTGATACAGATACGGGACCTCGCCCTCCCGCTCTCTGCGGGGGACCCGTCAGTCGAGGGGGCGCTGGAACGTGCCGCCGCCGGTCGCCTCGGTATCGACGCGGCACGGATCGCCTCTGTCCGCTTGCTCAAGCGCTCCGTCGATGCCCGTCGCAAGGGCAACGTCCACTTCATCGTGACGCTCGGTGTGACGATCGATGACGGTCACGGAGACGGCGAGGCGGCCGTCGTGAGCCGCATAGCCGAGGACGACGTGTTCATCGCCGCGACCGAGCCATTGCCCGCCATCGCGAGCCTCGCAGTCGCTCCCGCGCTGCGCCCCGTCGTGGTCGGCACGGGTCCCGCGGGGCTGTTCGCCGCGCTCGTGCTCGCGCGGGCGGGCGCGCGGCCTCTGGTGCTCGAGCGCGGAGCGGCGGTCGATGGGCGCATCCGCGCGGTCAACACCTTCATCCGCGACGGCGTGCTCGACCCGGATTCGAACATCCAGTTCGGCGAGGGCGGCGCTGGGACCTTCTCCGACGGCAAGCTCACCACCGGCACGCACGATCCCCGCACTCGCAGCGTGCTTGCGACGCTCGTCGAGGCGGGCGCGCCCGAGGAGATCGCGTGGCAGGCGAAGCCCCATATCGGCACGGACCACCTCGCGGGGGGAGTGAAGTGGGTGCGGGAGCAGATCGAGTCTCTCGGCGGCGAGGTGCGGTTCAAGACGCGTCTCTCCGACCTCGTCCTTGATGCGGAGGGCGCACTCCGCGGCATCGTGACGGAGAGCGACCGCGGTCGCGAAGAGTTCGGCGCGGAGGCGCTCATCCTGGCCACGGGTCACAGCGCACGAGACACCCTCGAGATGCTTCACCTCAGTGGCGCAGCCCTCGCACAGAAGCCATTCTCGATCGGAGTCCGTGTGGAGCACGACCAGCGCATGGTGGACCGTGCGCAGTACGGATCTGTGGCCGGGCACCCGGCGCTCGGCGCGGCGGACTACAAGCTCTCGTGCCACCTTTCCTCGGGGCGCGGGGTCTACACGTTCTGCATGTGCCCCGGTGGCTGGGTGGTGGCGGCGACGAGCGAGGAGGGGGGCGTCGTCACGAATGGGATGAGCAGATTCGCCCGCGAAGGCGCGAACGCGAATGCGGCCTTCTTGGTCAATGTCTCGCCCAAGGACTTCGATGACGACCACCCACTGGCGGGAGTGCGGTTCCAGCGGCGATGGGAGAAGGCTGCGTTCGAGCTTGGCGGACGGGACTTCCACGCGCCTGCTCAACTCATGGGTGACTTCCTGCAGGGCGTCGCCTCGCCGTCGGCGGGTGGCGTCGTTCCCACCTATCCGCTCGGGGTGGAATATGCGGATCTCTCGCTGTGCCTGCCGGAGTTCGCTGTTGCGTCGCTGCGTGAGGCGGCACCGATGTTCGACCGTCGCATGCGCGGTTTCGCGACGAGGGACGCTGTTCTCACGGGTGTGGAGACGCGGTCGTCCTCCCCGGTGCGCGTGGTGCGCGATGAGACCCTGCAGTCGAACCTGCGGGGCGTCTATCCCTGCGGAGAGGGCGCCGGCTACGCGGGCGGCATCATGTCTGCAGCGGTGGACGGTATGCGATGTGCGGAGGCCGTTCTGGCACGTTACGTCTGAGGGTGGCGGTCGGGCGGCCCTCGGGCGGTCGGCCATGCCCGTCCGGGGCCTGGCGGGAGCCCTCGAGGAGGTCACGCGACACGGTGGTATGCTCGGATGGATGTGAACCGCGTGGATACCGGGGGCCTTGTTGAAGCGATCGACACGCGTGGGACGGTCGGTGGGGTCCCGCCTCAATGCCTATGCGTTGGCCACGCGTCACGGCGCCGAGCACCTCTGGGGCGAGGTGCGCAAGCAACTCCTTCCCGCAGTCGTGGTCGGTGTGATCGTCGGTCTGGGCGTGACTCTCATCGACGTCGCGGCATACGAGCTCCTGTGGGGCAATGTGAGCCAGCATCTGACGCCCGTGACGATCGTGCTGTTCCCCACAGTGGGCCTCTTGCTCTCGGGCCTCCTTCTCCAGAAGGCGTCCGACAATCCCAACGTGCAGGGCACTGAGGAGTACATCGACGCTTACCACGAGCACCAGGGCGTCTTCTCCTACAGATCGGTCCCAGGCAAGGTCCTCGCGGCGCTGGCCACGGTCGGGCTGGGCGGCAGCGCCGGGATGGAGGCGCCGGCCATCCATCTGGGTAGCGCCGTCGGCTCGTTCGTCATGAAGAAACTGCGGCGCTTCGGTTACAGCGAGGACGACGTCAAGAGGATGGCGGTGGCGGGCGCCGCCGCCGGCGTGGCTGCGATCTTCAAGGCGCCGCTGACGGGAGTGGTGTTCGCTCTCGAGGTGCCGTACATGGACGACATGGCCCACGAGGCACTCATTCCGGCGCTGGTCGGATCGGTCACCTCATACCTCGTGCTCGTCCAGTTCCTCGGGACAGAGCCGCTCTTCCGTGTTGCGGCGCGCTACATGCCCACAGGGGCGGACCTCGGGTGGGCCCTGCTGTTGGGCGTGGTGGTGGGAGTCGTGGCCCTGCTGTTCATCACTTCTCTGCACTCGGTCGAGAGGCTGGCAGGCCGGGTGAAGCTGCCGCTCTGGGCCCGTACGGGTCTTGGCGGTCTGGCGTGCGGGCTGTTGGCTTTGGCTGGCTTCGCCCTCTTCGGCCGGCCGTCCGTGCTCGGGACCGGCTACGAGACCATAACGCGCCTCGTCGCGGGCGGCGCGGGGCCTGCGGAGTCGTTCGAGTTCCTGGCGCTGAAGGTGGGCGCCACGGTCGCCACTATCGGGAGCGGGGCAGCGGGCGGTCTCTTCATCCCGATGATCGCCATGGGTGCCGCAGCGGGCTCCATCATGCGAGGCTTGGTTCCGTCGGCAAGCGGACCGTTGTTCCCGATCGTGGGCATGGCGGCCTTCCTCGCCGCGGGCTACAACACTCCGATCGCGGCGGCGGTCTTCGTCGCGGAGTCAACGGGTGGAGCGGGCTATCTCATCCCCGGGCTCGTCGCGTCGGTGGCCGCGTACACGGTCGCCGGGCGGGTGTCGGTCTCGAAGCGGCAGCGTTGGCGCCGTGAGGACTACGTTGACCGCCTCATGGGGCTGAGTGTGCAGGACATCATGACGAAGACCGTGATGACCGTTCCACAAGATGCGTCTGTTCGGCTCTTCCTCGACGACTACATACTCAAGCATCGGCGCAAGGGCTTCCCCGTAACCGATGGGGATCGGCTCGTCGGCTTCGTCAGCCTGTCAGATATCCGTGATGTGTCAGCTGACGAGCGTGACACGACGCTGATCTCGACGCTCATGGCCACGCCGGCCGTCAGCACGCGAGCGAACCGCCCTGTCGGCGAGGTCGCGGCATTGATGGCCCAGCTCGATCTGGACCGTGTCCCGGTCGTTGCGGCCAACGATTCCTCGCGGCTCGTCGGAATCATCTCGTCGACCGACATCCTCGCCCTCGACAAGGTGTTCGCCCGCGAGCTGGGCTAGTCCGAAGTACGTGCCCGCCTGAAGGAGACAGCCGTGACCAGCTCGCTCATTCGCCGTTTTCCCGGTGCGGCCTCGCTCCCGCGCGCGGGAATCGCGACGCTACCCACGCCCGTCGAGTCGCTCGGTGTGCTCGCGGCGGAACTCGGGATCCTCCGACTGCTCGTCAAACGGGACGACCTGACCAGCCCTGTGTACGGCGGCAACAAGGTGCGCAAGCTCGAGTATCTCTTGGGCCGGGCGCTCGCCGACGGCGCTCGTGCGGTCATCACCTACGGCGCCTACGGCTCGAACCACGCGCTCGCGACCGCGGTACACGCCCGCGCGTTGGGGGTCGAGCCTCACGCCGTGCTCTCGCCGCAGGCGCTCGGCCCTTTCGCCGCGGCCACGCTGCGCGCGCATGCCGGCCTCGGCACGGTCCTGTACCCGGTGGACGGCTGGGACGGTGCTCGCGAGGCGGTCCGGGCGAAGGCCGAGCTCACCCTCCGTGACGGCATCGAGCCCTTCGTCATCCCCATGGGCGGCACCAATGCCTTGGGTGCTGTGGGCTATGTGGACGCCGCCATCGAGGTGGTCGAGCAGTTGCGCGCGCTCAACGCCGACATCGACGCCCGTGACCTGAGCGACTACCTGCGCCCCGACGTGATCTACGTGGCCGCCGGAACACTGGGCACGGCGATCGGCCTTGCGCTCGGCATGGCGGCGATCGGCGCGCACACGCGTGTCGTCGCAATCCGGGTCACGCCCGTCGAGGTGGGCTCCGAGAGTGTCGCCATCGACCTTGTCGAGAAGACCGTCGCCCTCCTCCGGTCCCTCGACGGGTCCTTCCCGGATCTTGCATACGACGACCTCTCGTTCGAGTTGCGTGACGATTGGTTCGAGCCCGGCTACGGCGTCGTGACGCCCGAGACGCTCGAGGCCGTCGCGTTGGCGGCTGCGAGCGGGATCAGACTCGAGACCACCTACACCGGCAAGGCGTTCGCCGCGATGGTCGCCGACGCGCGCGCCGGGAAGCTGACCGACAGCCAGGTGCTGTTCTGGGACACGTACAGCTCCGCTCCCGTACCCGAGCCCGGCCTCGACGCCGCGTTGCCGCAGGTCCTGCGCGACTATGTCGAGGAGTGCGATCGGACATTCCCGCCGCGCGTGTGACAATGTGCTCAAGCGGACGCGCGGAGCGTCGACGCTGATGGGTCTGTGGCCACAAGTGGAGAGAAGTCCGTTCTCGGGAACGAAACCTCCAACAGGGGTCGACAGCCGGGGAGATCGCTTCCTCGACAGAACAGGGAGGCATGCCATGCGCGCGAACTGGAGAGCCACGGCTGCGGCGTTCGCGGCGGTCGCTGTCGCGGTGACGTTGGTCGGATGCGCGGCTCCATCATCGAACACTCCCGGCGCTGCGCCCGCGGAGAAGGGTCCCATCCGCGTCGGTAGCAAGATCGACGGCGAGGGATCGCTCCTGGGCCAGTTGATCCTGACGGTCCTGAAGCAGAACGGGTTCACGGTCGAAGACAAGACGCGAACGGGCGCTACGGACGTGGTGCGAAAAGCACTGGTCTCAGGGCAGATCGACATCTACCCGGAGTACACGGCAAACAGCCTGCTCGTGTTCAACAAGGACAAGAATGTCGCGCCTTCGGTCCTGAAGGACGCCCAGGCGACCTACCTCGAGGCCGCCAAGCTCGATCTGGCCAATGGCATCGTGTGGCTCAAGCCCGCACCCGCCAACAACACCTGGGCTGTGGCCTTGCCGCGCGCCTTCGCGACAGCCAACGGCCTGAAGTCGATGGAGGACTGGGCCGCATACATCAATCGGGGCGCGGCGGTGAAGATCGTCGGTTCTCAGGAGTTCTTCACGAGCGCCGCGGCGATGCCCGCATTCGAGACCGCCTACGGCTTCAAGCTCAAGCCCGGCCAGATCGTCGCACTCGCTTCGGGCGACACCGCCGTGACGGAGAAGGCGGCCGCACAGGGCTCGAACGGCGCGAACGCCGCCATGGCGTACGGTACGGACGGCACGGTCGCCGCGTTGGACCTGGTGGTGCTCTCCGATCCGAAGGGCGCTCAGCCGGTCTATCAGCCGGCGCCGACCCTGCGCAAGGCCATCGCCGACAAATACCCCGAGATCGCGACCCTTCTCGATCCCGTCTTCGAGAGGCTCACGCTCGAGACGCTCCAGAAGTTGAACGGTCAGGTGGCGGTGGACGGGAAAGACCCGAAGGCGGTCGTCAGCGACTGGCTCAAGTCCGAGGGGCTTCTCAAGTAGCGTGGGAGACAAGCCCACGGACGCGGTCGTTTATCACCGCGTCGACAGGGTTGCCGCGACCGGCGCGCTGATCGCGCTCGCGGGCTGCGTCCTGCTGCCTCTCTACGTCCTGCGGGCGAACAGGATCGTCAACGGCGCACCGCAGCCCCTGGGCGCCGGCGGACCTGCCTCATGGGGTCTCCTCCTTCTGGCCGCCGTGGCGCTCGTGGCGTCGCTCGCCGCACGCGAGCCGCTCCGGGCGCGCATCGAGCTCATATGCGCGGGAGGGATGGTGGGTTCGCTGGCGTGGGCCCTCGGATACGCGGCCTCCCATCTGACGCCGGACCCGGCGTCCCCCGCGAGGATCTCGATCGGGCTCGGAGCATGGCTTGCCGTGGCGGGTGCTGCGGCACTGTGGTTCGCTGCCGTCCAGGCGCGGCCACCTCACGCATGGCGGATCGGTGCCGTCGTCGGGCTGGCCACGCTGTGGCTCTGTGCGGGGTACTGGGGAGGTCTGGGGCGTCTTTCGATCGTGCTCGAGTACATGAGGCAGGCGGACGCCTTCTGGGCCGCCGTCGGCACGCACCTCACGCTTGCCGGCGTCTCGCTCGGTCTTGCGATCGTGATCGGTGTGCCTCTCGGGATACTGTCCGCGCGCGTCGGCTGGGCTCGCGCCGTGGTCTTGGGCATCGTCGGGATCATCCAGACCGTGCCGAGTCTGGCCTTGCTCGGTCTGTTGGTCGTGCCGTTGGCAGCGCTCGGCCTGCCGGGGATCGGCCCCTTGCCGGCGATCATCGCGCTCACCGTCTACGCGCTCCTGCCGATCGTGCGCAACACCTACCTCGGGCTGGCGCAGGTCGACCCGGCTGTGGTGGACGCGGGACTGGGGATGGGCATGAGCCGGGTGCAGTTGCTCGTGCGCGTCGAAGCGCCGCTCGCCCTGCCGCTGCTCATCGAAGGTGTTCGCGCCGCAGCCGTGCTCATCATCGGCATCACCGCCGTGGTGGCTTTCATCGGTAACGGGACGCTCGGCGTGCTGGTGATCCTGGGCTGGGGCGGGCAGGTCGACGATCTCACCCTGCTCGGCGCGGTCCCGATGGTGCTCATGGCGGTGACGGCCGACTCGGGGCTGCGGGCTCTCGGCCGCCTCATCACATCTCCGGGTATCCGGATGGAGGCTTCATGATCCGGCTCGAAGAGGTCACCAAGCGTTATGGCGAGACGCTCGCCGTGGACCGTCTTTCGCTGGAGGTCGGCGAGGGTGAGGTGTGCGTGCTCATCGGACCGTCCGGGTGCGGCAAGACCACGACGCTGCGGATGATCAACCGCCTCATCGACCCGACGGGCGGCCGGATCCTGGTAGGGGATCGCGATGTCCTGAGCGTCTCGCCGGAGGAGCTCAGGCGCGGGCTCGGCTACGCGATCCAATCGGTCGGCTTGTTCCCGCATCTCACGGTCGCGGAGAACATCGTGACCGTGCCGAAGCTCCTGGGTTGGGACCGGTCCCGTATGGCGCGACGCGTCGACGAGCTGTTGACCCTGGTGGGACTCGACGCGGGCGCGTACGCGTCGAAGTACCCGCGTGCGCTCTCGGGAGGGGAGGCGCAGCGCGTGGGGGTGGCGAGGGCGCTGGCTGCCGATCCCCCGGTGTTGCTCATGGATGAGCCCTTCGGGGCGGTGGATCCGCTCAACCGCGAGCGGCTGCAGAGTGAGTTCGCGCGCATACAGCGGGAGTTGCGCAAGACGGTGGTCTTTGTGACACACGACGTCGACGAGGCGATCAGACTTGCCGACAGGATCGCGCTCATGAAGGACGGCCGGTTGCGGCAGTACGACACTCCCGAGCAGCTGCTCGACCATCCGGCGGACAAGTTCGTTCACGACTTCATGGGCGCCGATCGGGCGCTCAAGCGGCTCGGTCGCGTGCGTGTGGACGCCATCATGCACTCCGGTATCCCCACGATCACCGATGGCACCGACGCCGGTGCGGCTGCCGCACGCGCCTCCTGTGCGAAGGAGCGGTTCGCCTACCTCGTCGATGAGGAAGGTCGGCTCGTGGGATGGTTCGACTGCCGGGTGCTGGACCGCGGAGGTTCGGCGGAGTCCGCTGTCACACACGTCGATTGGCGGCAGATGGCGGTGCGCCCGGACACCTCGCTCAAGGAGGCGCTCTCCCGCATGCTCGAGCTCGGGTTCCGGTCGATCGCGGTGACTGACGGCACGGGTCGCCTGCTGGGCGACGTCGCCTTGGCGGGGATCGAGGCCACGCTCACCGAAGGGGACGCCCACGCCGGTGGCGGGACCGACGAGGAGGTCGGGCGTTGAGGCGGCGCTGGACAGCGTCGGTGCTCGTCGCGGCCGGCGCGGTCGTGTTCGGCTACGTCGTCTCGCGCGAGGACTGGTGGGCTGCCGTCCTTCGCGCGCTCTTCCCGACGATGCCCGTCGTGGTCTTCCCGAGCGCTACGCTGGCCGTGCTCGTCGTCCAGCACCTACAGATCGTCCTGGTCTCGAGTGCGATCACGCTCCTGGTGGGCCTCCCGCTCGGGATATGGGTCACCCGCGAATCTGGCAGGGACTTTCGGGAGCTGGTGACGGCGGCGGTCGACTTCGGGCAGACGTTCCCGCCGATCGCGGTGCTTGCGCTGATGATGCCGATCCTCGGGCTCGGGCTGGCCCCAGCGATCGTCGCGCTGTCGCTCTATGGGATGTTCCCTGTGGTGAGTGGCACGGTCGCCGGCATCGACGCGGTCCCGGCAGCGGTACTCGACGCGGCACGTGGCATGGGTATGGGCCGGTGGAGCGTTCTCTTCAGGGTCGAGTTGCCGCTCGCCGCACGCGTGATCATGGGCGGTGTGAGGACGTCGGTGATCGTCAACATCGGCACCGCGACCGTCGCTGCGGCGACCGGAGCCGGCGGGCTCGGGTCGCCGATCTTCTCCGGGATCAACACGCAGAACTACGCCTTAGTGCTCGAAGGCGCGGCCGCTGCAGCGATGCTGGCGCTGCTGGCGGATGCCGCGCTCGGGCGTGTCGAGGGGCTGGTCACCCCGGAGGGGTGAGGTCCGGCTCCGGGATGGCTTTCACGATCGACACCGAGGTCACCTTGAGGCCCGGGATCTTCGATTCCGGGTCCAGCATGCCGCCCGTGAGCCGGTTGGCCGGCGCGTCGGCGAAGTGGAACGGCATGAACGCGGTCCCCCGTCTGGGCGCGCGCGTCGCGCGCACGCGGGCGGGGAGCGTCAGCGTGCCGTGCTTGCTCGTCAGTGTCACGGGCTCGCCGTCGCACACGCCGATCCGCTGCGCGTCCTCGGCGTTCAGCTCGACGTAGCCTGTGGGGCTGAGTTCGGCGAGCCCTGCCGACGCACCCGTCATCGTGTTCGTGTGGAAGTTCCACAGATTTCGGCCGGTGGTGAGCACGAACGGCCGCTCGGGTGTCGCATCGTCGGGTGCGGGACGGTATCCGATCGCGGCGAACGAGCCGCGGCCGCGCGTGAACGTTTCCGTGTGCAGGACCGGGGTACCCGGATGATCGGCGGTGGGGCAGGGCCACTGCAGGCCGCCCTCGCGCGCCAGGCGCGCGTAGGTGATCCCCCCGTACTGCGGCGTGACGGCCGCCATCTCCTCCATGACCTCGCGTGGCGAGCCGTACCGCATCTCGGTGCCCATCGCCGCGGAGATCCGCGCGATGATCTCGCCATCGGCAAGAGCGAGACCGGGCGCGTCCACCACCCGGTCGACCAGCTGGACACGGCGTTCGGTATTGGTGAACGTGCCCTCCTTCTCGAGGAAGGAGGCGGCGGGAAGCACCACGTCGGCCAGCGAGGCCGTCTCGGTGAGGAAGATGTCCTGCACCACGAGGAACTCGAGGTTCTCGAGCGCGTCGATCACGTGTGCCTGACCCGGGTCGGAGATCACCGGGTTCTCGCCCATGATGTAGAGCGCTTTGAGCGTGCCCTCCGCCGCTGCGTCGAGCATCTCGACGAGCGTGAGTCCGGGCGTCGTGGGCAGTTCGACGTCGCTTTCCCAGTAATCGCAGAAGCGGTCGAGTGTGCCGCGATCGGTCGGCTGATAGCCGGGCAGGCAGTTCGGCAGGCAGGCGAGGTCGCACGCTCCCTGCACGTTGTTCTGACCGCGCAACGGGTTGACTCCCGTACCGGGCCGGCCGATCTGACCCGTGAGGAGCGCAAGGTTGGCCACGGCACGCACCTGCTCGGTGCCCGACGAGTGCTGTGTGATCCCCATGGAGTAGACGATGCTCGCACGTTCTGCCGAGGCGTAGGCGATCGCCGCCGCGCGGATGTCGGCGAGCGGCACGCCGCAGGTCTCAGCGGCGTCCTCGAGATCGAGAGTCGCGAGCATCGCCGCGTACTCTTCGAAGCCCTCGGTGCGGCGCTCGACGAAGTCGCGGTTCGCGAATCCCTCGTCGATCACGATGCGTGCCATCGCATTGAACAGCGCCACGTTGGTTCCGGGGCGAAGCGCCAGGTGCGCGGCCGCGTGCTTGGTGAGGCGGATCTTCCTGGGGTCGATGACGAAGAGCCTGGTGCCCGCCTCCGCTGCGCGCGTCAACTCGATCCCGATGATCGGGTGCGCCTCGGTCGTGTTGCTCCCGATGACGAGGATGACCTGCGCCTGCTTCAGGTCGGCGATCGAATTGGTCATCGCGCCGCTGCCGAACGCCGCGGCAAGGCCCGTCACGGTCGACGCGTGGCAGAGGCGCGCGCAGTGGTCGACGTTGTGCGTCCCTAAAGTGGCGCGCATGAACTTCTGGAAGAGGTAGTTCTCCTCGTTGGTGCACTTGGCGCTCGCCAGGCCGCCGATCGAATCGGGACCGCTCTCTGCCACGATCGCTCCGAGCCTCTCGGCGATGTATTCGACCGCTTCGTCCCAGCTCGCTTCGACCAGCACTCCGTTGCGGCGGATCAGCGGCGTGGTGAGACGATCGGGGTGATGCGTGAACCGCCAGCCGTAACGGCCCTTCGCGCACAGGTTGCCGCCGTTGACGCCCCGCCCGATCGAGGCCTCGGCGCTCACGATGCGCCCGTCCCTGACCCGGTAGTCCACCGAGCATCCCACGCCGCAGTAGCCGCACGTCGACTCGACGGTACGTGTCTCCCAGGGGCGGCCCGAGAGGCGCGAGAGCCTGTCGGTGAGCGCGCCGGTGGGGCACACCGAGACGCATTGGCCGCAGAACTCGCAGCCCGAGCGGGCCAGCGAGCGGCTGTAGGGCGTATCGGGCAGGACGTCGAATCCACGTCCGCTGTAGCCGTAGACGTCGGCACCCTGCACCTCGGCGCAGATGCGCACGCAGCGGCCGCAGGAGATGCACTTGCTGTAGTCGCGTTCGATCAGCGGATCGTCGTCGGTGGGCGAGGGGAGAGCATGCTTGGCGCCGGAGAAGCGCTTCTCGTCCACTTGGTGGGAATACGCAAGGTCCTGGAGCGTGCATCGGCCATTGGCTTCGCATACGAGGCAGTCCACGTTGTGGTCGGACAGAAGCAGCTCTATGAGCGTGCGGCGCATGCGATGCAACTCATCGTTGACCGTGGTGACCACCATGCCGTCGGCGACCGGCGTGGTGCACGATGTGGGATAGCCGCGCATGCCTTCCACCTGCACCACACACAGCCTGCAGCCACCATAGGGCTCGAGGCGGGGGTCGTCGCATAAGGTGGGGATATGGACACCGGCCCTTCGGCAGGCGGTCAGCACGCTTTCGCCGGTTCGCGCGGCGATATCGCGGCCGTCGACCGTTAGCGTGAGGTCCGTGTCGTTGTCGGGGGTCATCTAGCTGCGCTCGATCGCGTCGGACGGGCATCGTTGCTGGCAGGCGCCACATTTGATGCACAGCGCCTGGTCGATGAGATGCGGCAGTTTCGGGGTGCCCGAGATTGCGTCGGTCGGGCAGTACTTCTTGCACACGCCACAGCCGATACATCTGTGGCTGACGATGCGGAAGGTGGAGAGACGTTTGCACGCGCCCGCCCGACACTTGTGCTCGAGGATGTGTTCCTCGTACTCGTGTCGGAAGTAGCGCAGCGAAGTGAGTACCGGGTTGGGTGCCGTCTGCCCGAGGCCGCACAGCGAAAGCGCACCCACGTCGCGCGCGAGCTGTTCGAGCGTGTCCAGGTCGCCCGGCGCGCCGTCGCCCTCGCAGATGCGGGTCACGATCTCAAGCATGCGCTTGGTGCCGATCCGACACGGCACGCATTTGCCGCACGACTCCTTCTGGGTGAACGAGAGGAAGAAGCGCGCGAGGTCCACCATGCACGTGTGCCCGTCGACCACGACGACTCCGCCGGAACCCACGATCGCACCGACCGCCGCGAGCGTCTCGTACTCGATCGGGGTGTCGAACAGAGACTCGGGAAGGCATCCGCCGCTCGGACCGCCGAACTGGACCGCCTTTGCCGGACTTCCGTCGGGTGTCCCGCCGCCGATCGTCTCGACCAGCTCGCGTACCGAGAGTCCGAACGGCACCTCGACCAGACCGCTGTGCCGGACCTTGCCCGTGAGCGCGAACACCTTGGTGCCACGGCTCGTGCCCGAGCCCATGGCGGTGTACTCGTCGGCACCATGGGTGATGATCCAGGGGACGTTCGCGAGCGTCTCGACGTTGTTGATGCAGGTGGGGCGTCCCCATAGTCCCGACTGTGCCGGGAAGGGCGGCCGGGTGCGCGGCGTCCCGCGGCGCCCCTCGATCGACGCGATGAGTGCCGTCTCCTCGCCGCATACGAACGCGCCAGCACCCTCGCGGACCTCGGCATTGAAGCAGAAGCCGCTGCCGAACACGTCGTCGCCCAGAAAGCCGTGCTTCGTAGCGGCTGCGATCGCCATGCGGAAGCGCTTGACCGCCAGCGGGTACTCGGAGCGCACGTACACGAACCCGTGTGTCGCGCCTACGGCATAGGCGGCTATCGCGAGGCCCTCGAGCACCGAATGCGGATCGCCCTCCGCGATGCCGCGATCCATGAACGCACCGGGATCGCCTTCATCGGCGTTGCAGATCACGTACTTCTGCCCGCTGCCGTCGCCGGCCGCGTCGCGCGTGAAGCGCCATTTCAGTCCGGTCGAGAAGCCAGCGCCCCCGCGTCCACGCAGGCCCGAGGCCTGGATCTGCGCGATGACCCGGTCGGGGGACATCGAGGTCAGCGCCGTGCGCAGGCCGTCGTAGACGCCCCGCTCGATCGCGTGCTCGATATCTTCCGGGTCGATGACGCCACAGTTGCGCAGCACGATGTGCTGTTGGCTGCGGTTGAAGGGCAGGTCGGCATAGCGTTCGATGGGTGCGTCGGCTGTGTGGTCGCGATAGAGCAGCTCGGTCACCGGCGCGCCGCCGGCCAGGATCGAGTCGACGATGCGTTCGACCTGGTGTTCGGTCACTTTGGGGTAGAAGGTGCCTCGCGGGTCGATGACGGTGAGCGGCCCCAGTTCGCACAGCCCGTCGCAGCCGGTGCGGACCACGCGCACGCGATCGCCGGCGCCCGCTTCAGCGATCGCGGACTCGACACGCTCGGCCACGACCAGCGAGCCGCTCATCACGCAACCGGAGCCGGTGCAGATGCGGATCGTGGTCGCACCTGCGAGCATGCCGTCCGGCTCATGGGACGCGAGCGGCGCCGCTGTCTCGCGCGTCGTCACGACGCCACCTTGACGTGAAGCGCCTTGGCCAGGCGCCGTGCGGCCTTGGCATCCAACCCGCCGTGCGCGGTCTCATCGATGAGCACCACCGGCGCCAGTGCACAGCATCCCACGCACGAGACCGACTCGACCGTCACGCTCAGGTCGGTCGAGGTCTTGCCCACGTCGACGCCGAGTTCCGAGACGATCGCTTCGGTGACCTCGGTCGCACCCTTCACATGACACGCGGTGCCATGGCACACCTGAACGATGTGGCGGCCCGGGGGGCTCAGGTGGAAGTGGGTGTAGAACGTCGCCACTCCGAAGATCTCGGCCAAGGGCAGTCCGAGGGCCTCGGCGATCCGTTCGAGCGCGGGTTCGGGCAGATACCCGTAGGCGTGCTGGGTCGCCTGAAGCACCGGCATCAGCGACCCCGGTTGCATCACATGCTCTACCAGGATCCCATCGAGGGCCGCGGCATCGAAGCAGGGGCTCTTGTCGTCGGTGCAGGTGCAGTCGCTCAACGGGTCTCTTTCGGACGCTGGGAGGGTGGGGTGGGTCTATAGCACGCGCGAAACGAGTCGCGCGAGCGCGTTCCGGAAGCGGATCGGTCGGGGGAGGTTCGCGACTTCGGATGCGGTGAGTGTCCGGCACGCGGCGAGATCCGCTTCGAAGATCGCATCCTGTGCTGCGGCGACGCCCTTGTCGTAGAAGAAGATGCTGAGCTCGTCGTGGAGAGAGAAGCTGCGGATGTCGAAGTTGGTCGTTCCGATCACAGCGACGGACCCGTCGATCGTCATCGTCTTCGCGTGGAAGAACCCCTCTTGGTACTGTTCGACGACCGCGCCGGCCTCGAGTACGTCGTCGATGTAGGTGAACGCGGCCCACCAGGGGATCCTCTTGTCGTGCACGCCCGCCATCATGACCTCGACGTCGACACCAGCCAGCGACTGTACGACCAGCGAGTCCATCACGCCCTGGTCGGGCACGAAATACGGCGACTGCACGCGCACCCGGCTCGTGGCCGACCCGATAGCGATCAGGAACGCCTCGCGGATGGATTCCCACCGGCTCTCGGAACCCGAATGCACTACCTGCGCCCACACGGGTTTCCCGGTCGCCGCTTCGGGATCCGGGTCGGAGAAGTACCGTGTGGAGAAGAGGTCCTCGCCCGTGACCCTCATCCAGCGCACGGCGAACAGTCGCTGGAGATCGGCCACCAGTGGTCCTCCGAAGCGTATGCTCGTATCGCGCCACGAGGCGAAACGGCTTCCGCCGTCAATGTACTCCTGGCCGAAATTGGCGCCTCCGGTGAAGGCGACCCGACCGTCGATGACGACGATCTTCCGGTGGTTGCGGTAGTTGAGCCGAAGAAGTCGAGCGGCATCGGCGTGCACCCGCGCACCTGCGCGACGGAGCCCGCTGAGCTGCTCCTTCCCGTAACGGATCGAACCCACCCAGTCGTACAGGACGCGCACCTCTACTCCCGCGCGGGCCTTCTCGCCGAGCAGGTCGCAGAAGCGCCGGGTGAGTTCGTCATCCTCCCAGATGTAGTACTCGAGATGGATGTGATCGTTCGCGGCTTCGATGTCGCGGTAGAGCCGCTCGAACATCTCGGCCCCGCCGGCGAGGATCGCAAGGTCGGTGCAGGGCAGCGGTCCGGCCCCGGTCATCGTACGGATCGCCCGTACGAGGCGACCGACGATGGCCGGCCGTGTGGTCTCGAGCAGCGTCGCCTCTTCGGCGAAGCGCGAGTAGATCGGGGTGATGACCTCTCGGCCGCGGTCCTGCGCATGCCTGCGCCGCTTGTCTCGGGCGGCCTCGACCCGCTGGTCGCGCCCCAAGAGGATGTAGAGCACGAAGCCCAGAAGGGGGACCGCCAGGAAGACGAGTACCCATGCCAGTGTCGTGGACGGGTCGCGTTCCTCGTAGATGACGGTTGCGACGATGATGACGCACAGGGCATAGAACGCTACGACCGGAAGACCGTACTGTTGGATGATCGGCAGCAGCATATGGGCAGTGTAGCGCGGCCGCGTCACCTCCGGTTCGAGTGGCTCCCGCATGCCACCGTTCCCGGGACCTTCCGTGAACCCTCGACAGGCTCGATTCGTGCATAATCGCAGGCAGGAGCGCGCGTCGTCCGCGCGTGTCATAGCCAAGTGTCGGGGAGGGGATCGCAGTGCCGGAAACGGTCATTGTTCGATGGGTGGTCGATGGCGCGGTCCTGACCGGGGGGCTCGCCGACATCGCGCGCGCCCGAAAAGCCGCCGGCACCGTATGGGTCGACGTCTCCAAACCCGGCAAGGAGACGTTCCGTACCTTGGCGAGCGAATTCCCGCTGCACCCACTCGCCGTCGAAGACGCCCTCCACTTCCCACAGCGGCCCAAGCTCGACAGCTACGTCGATAACCTGTTCCTGGTCTGGGTCGCACCCGATCTCGCGGCCGACAGGACACTCGAGCTGAATGAGATCGACGTGTTCCTGGGCGCCGGCTATCTCATCACCTCGCACCGCAGTGGCGTCAAAGCGATCGATGAGGTGGCAGACGACGCTTGTGGCGCTCTCGCCCGCGGCGCCGAATGGACGTTGCACAGCATCCTTGACCGCTCGGTCGATGAGATGTTCCCGGTGGTCGACATGGTCGGGGAGGACCTCGACCGGATCGAGAACGAACTGCTCGCGAAGGTCCAGGACGGTCAGCTTCAGGAGCTCTACGCGGTCAAGCGGATGATGCTCAACCTGCACAAGGCCATCGGGCCGGAGCGCGACGTCCTGCGTGCGCTGACCCGCTACAACGCCTTCGTGAGCCAGGAAGCCTACTTGTACTTCCAGGACGTCGGCGACCACGTGGCACGCGTCGCCGATTCGATCGATATCTACCGTGATGTGGCCTCCAGCGTGATGGACATCTACCTGTCGGCGATCTCCAATCGGCTGAATGCCGTCATGAAGCAGCTGACGGTCGTTGCCACGATCTTCATGCCGCTGACGCTGATCTCGGGCATATACGGGATGAACATCACGGCGAAGATGTGGCCTTCGCCCGAGTGGCCGTGGTCGTTCCCGGCCGTGATCGCCTCGTTCGTGGTCATCACACTGGGCATGTTGTACGTGTTCAAGAGGAGGGGTTGGTGGTAGACGCGACCTCGCGCCGTGATCCCACGCAGGTGCAGAACCTGCCCGTGGATCACTCGCAGGATGTCTTTTCGATCCCGAACATCATCACCGTGCTTCGGCTCGTCCTCATCCCGTTCTTCTGGTGGTTCCTCGTCTACGAGGCCCCACACTCCGGTCCGAACTATGCGGCCTTCGGGCTGTTCACCGTCTCCGCCGGCACCGATTGGCTCGATGGGCTGATCGCGCGACGGACCGGCCACGTCACGGTCATCGGCAAGATCATCGACCCGCTCGTCGACCGGCTGCTCATCGCCAGCGCGCTTCTCGGCCTCCTGTCCGTCGGCCGGGTCAGTGCCGCGCTCGTTCTGGTGCTCATCGGTCGCGATGTGTACCTCCTCTACGGCGCCTGGGTGCTCGAGCGCCATGGGCGACGAGTGCCGGTCACCATGCTCGGCAAGGCGACCACCGCTGTCCTGCTCACGGGATTCGCGTCTTTGATCTGGAACTTCCCGCAGGTCGACGTGCCGATACTTGGGACCATCGATCTTGGCTTCGTGCGTCTCTCGCTGGGTGGTCCGCGGGCGTTGGGGTCCTATATCGTGTACGTGGGAGTCGCGATGTCTCTGACCGCGGCGGTGCAGTACACGTTCGTGGCCCGGCGGGCCTATCGCGAGGCGCTGAGGGATCACGCCGTGAAAGCGGCACACCACGACTGAACCGTCACCCCTTCGTTGCCGCGCGTCCGCGCGGGCGGGCGCCTCGTCATGTATGCTGGACGCCTTCACCCGAACTTCCCTGCGAAAGCGGTAGCGGTGTCCATACCCGAAGTACCTGAAGCACTCGAAACGCCTGATACGCCTGATACGCCCGCGGTGCCCGATACGCCCGCGACGCCTGATCCGGCCGTGACGCTTGACGCGTCCGAGCCGCCGCGCATCTCGAGGAGTGATCGTTCGTCGGCTCGGCACCACGTCGGGGCGTCGACCACCGGCACCCGCGCCCGGTTTGTCGCGATCTGCTTCGCTGCGGTGCTCGGTGTGCTCATCCTGGCGTCAGCGGTGGACGTCGCCGCCACGCAGGGCAAGGTGCACCCTGGCGTCGCCGTGGGTGATGTCTCGGTCGGCTCAATGACGCCTCAGGCGGCGCGTGATGCCCTCTCTGCCGCCTTTGAGAACGGGTCGAAGGCGCCGGTGGCGGTCGTATTCGGCGAAGAGCGCTGGAAGGTCACCGGCGCCCAGATCGGCGCTCGCGTCGACACCACTGCCAGCATCACCGCGGCGATGGCCGTGGGTCGGACAGGTGGTGTGCTGTCCATGGTCGGCCAGCGGGTCTCGGCGCTCTTCGGCGGTACGAGCGTTCCCATGCTTGTCATCGGCGATGCCGACAAGGCTGCTCCGCTGCTCAACAAGATAGCGTCGAAAGTCGCGATCGCCGCGCAGGATGCCTCGATCACGGTCGAGGGGACATCTCCACGGCTGATCCCGGCGAAGGCTGGTCGCAGTCTGGATCGCGACAAGACCCTGGCAGCCATCAACACCGCCTTCGTGACCCGCGAGCGCACGGGTGTGGTCGTGGCCAGGCCGATGCCGGCCACCGTGGTCGACGCCGATGCGCGGCAGGCGCTGACCGATGCGCAGCAACTGATGTCCGGTCCGGTTCGTATCGCGTTCGAAGGCAAGTCGACGACGCTCTCCCGGGAGCAGGTGGCTGGGTCGGTCATGTTCTTGCGCGTGCCGGTCGTGGCCCCTGCGATGGAGTTGTCGTCTCTGGCGACGGCGTCCGCGGAGACGACTGCAAGCGGCGCGTATGAGCGGATGGCGCTGGTCGCCGGCTTTGAGCCCTCGCGTCTCGGTCAGGCGATAGCGACGATGACCGCCGGCATCGGTCGGCCCGCGCGCGACGCGGCATTCGTCGCGACGGATGGCAGCGTCAAGATCACTCCCTCCCAGGTCGGGAACGGCCCCGACCTGGCCGGTCTCGCAACCGATCTGGCGCGTGCGTGCGTCGGAACCGGTCCGCGTGAGGCAACGTTGCGGCTCAGCGAGACGCAGCCGAAGCTGACGACCGAGGCCGCTCGCGCCATGGGCGTCTCGGATCGGATCAGCACGTTCACGACGACCTACTCCTCGTCGAACAAGGCGCGCGTGGACAACGTGCATCTGCTCGCGAGTGCCCTCGACTACAAGCTCATCCCGCCAGGTGGCATCTTCAGCTTCAACGCGACGGCAGGGGAGCGCACGGCCGCCAAGGGGTACCAGGAGGCGCCCGCCATCGTCAACGGCAAGCTCGTCCCGCAGCTCGGTGGCGGCGTGTGCCAGGTCGGGACCACTTTCTTCAACACCGTCTTCTTCGCGGGGCTTCCCGTTGTCGAGCGTAGGAACCATTCGTTCTACATCTCGCACTACCCCAAGGGGCGCGACGCCACGGTCTCGTGGGGCGGTCCCGATCTCAAGTTCAAGAATGACACCGCCGGCTGGATATTGATCCGCACGGCGTTCACCAACACGTCGCTGACGGTCTCGTTGTACGGCACGAACCCCGGATACACGGTCACCTACGCCACCGGAGCGTTCACCAATCCGGTCCCGTTCAAGGTCGTCGAGACCAAGGACCCGAAGCTGGCGAAGGGTGCCCGGGTAGTCGAGGATGCCGGGATCACGGGTCGGCGTATCACCGTCGTTCGCACCGTTTCCAAGGGGACGACCGTGGTGCGGACCGACACATTCGTGTCAACATACAAGCCCAAGGACGAGGTCGTCCGCGTGGGGACGAAGCCGTCGAGTACTCCGGCGACAGCAACGGTCACGCCGTAGGGCCGAGGGTCCTGTCGCCGGCCACCGTGCGGCGATGGCCGCTTGTGGGGCGCATCCGAGGGGAGTTCGATGTTCCAGCCTGAGCTCGAGACCATGTCGCGCGAGGCGCTCGAGCGCCTCCAGCTGGCCAGGTTGCGCACGCAACTGGCGCGCGTCTACGTCAACGTCCCGCTCTATCGCCGCAAGTTCGACGAGGCCGGCTTCCGTCCCGAGCAGCTCGAGACCCTCGCCGATCTGACTCGCGTGCCCTTCACGGTCAAGAACGACCTCCGCGAGGCATATCCCTTCGACATGTTCGCGGTGCCGCAGCGCGACATCGTCCGCGTCCATTCCTCGTCGGGAACCACCGGCCAGGTGTCGGTGGTCGGCTACACCCGTGGAGATGTCGAGCGCTGGAGCGATCTGATGGCCCGCACGCTCGTTTGCGGGGGAGCTTCGGCCGACGACATCGTGCAGGTCACCTACGGCTACGGGCTCTTTACCGGTGGCCTCGGCGCCCACTACGGGTCGGAGCGTCTCGGCGCCATGACGATCCCGGTATCCGGGGGCAACACCGCTCGCCAGGTGCAGATCCTCAAGGATTTCGGGGTCACCGTGCTTGCGTGCACGCCGAGTTACGCGCTGCTGATCGCCGAGACCGCGGCCTCGATGGGTATCGACGTCCGCTCGCTTCCGCTGCGGCTCGGCGTGTTCGGCGCCGAGCCGTGGAGCGAGGAGATGCGCCGGCAGATCGAAGAGGTCATGGGCATACGTGCCATAGACATCTACGGGCTGTCGGAGGTCATGGGACCCGGGGTCGCGTCGGAGTGCGTGCATCAGAACGGGCTGCATGTGTTCGAGGACCATTTCATCATCGAGATCATCGACCCCGAGACGCTCCAGCCGGTTCCCGACGGCGAGCAGGGTGAGGTCGTGTTCACCACCCTCACCAAGGAGGGTATCCCGGTCATCCGGTACCGGACGCGCGACGTCAGCCGCATCCTGGTGGGGGAGTGCGAATGCGGGCGCACCTTCCGCCGTATGCAGCGCGTCACCGGCCGCACCGACGACATGCTCATCATCCGGGGCGTCAACGTGTATCCCAGCCAGATCGAGCAGGTCTTGATCGGGATCCCAGGCGTGGCGCCGCATTACCAGATCGTGTTGGACAAGCGCGGCTCGATGGACACCGTCGAGGTGCAGGTCGAGGTCAGCCCCGATCTGGAGTTCGACGAGATCAGGGAACTCGAGGCGTTGAAGCGCCGCGTGGCGGGAGCGATCGCGGGTGCGCTTGCCGTGAGCGTTGACGTGCGTCTCGTCGAGCCTCGCGCCATCCAGCGCAGCGAGGGCAAGGCCAAGCGGGTCGTCGACCTGCGGAACAAGGAAGCGTGAGGCAGCCATGTTGATCGAGCAGCTTTCGGTGTTCCTGCAGAACGAGAAGGGTCGTCTCGCGCAGATGTGCCGCCTGCTCGGTGACGGTGGCTTCGATATGCACGCGCTCGTCGTGGCTGATACAGCGGAGTACGGCGTGGCGCGCGTCATCTGCGACCGCCCTCACTCTGCGCGAAGGATGCTCGAATCCGCGGGGTTCGCGGTAGCGACGACGCGGGTCGTTGCCGTCGAGGTCCCGGATCGGCCGGGCGGCCTGGCAGAGGTGCTCGAATACCTCGGCGAGCAGGGGGTCAACGTGGAGTATCTCTACTGCTTCCCACGGCCGGGCGGGGCGGCGGCAGTCGACATCCTGCGGGTCGAGGATCCCGATCGCGCCGTCGGGCGACTCATCGAACACGGATTCACGCTGGTGCGTTCCGGCCAAGTATACGAGCCCGATCCCGCGTAGGGGGGAGTGGCGCTATCCCTGGACCGTGGACTCGGCGATGAGGGCTTCGATCTCCGCGAGATCATCGAGGGACCCGAACGTCTGTCCGCGGACCGCGGTGTCGGCTATCCCGATGGAGTCTCGCAGCCCGGAGAGCAACCGCGCAGTGGCGCCCTCCGCGGCAGCCCGGCCGGTCTGCGGTAGCAGGAGCACGAACGAGCCGTCGTGGAGCCTTCCGACGTCATCGACCAGTCGGAGCTCGCTGCGCAGGTGTCCTGCGATCGTGCGAACGACCTCCTCGGCCTTGGCCGGACTCAGGTTCGAAGTGAACGAGGCATCGATGTCGAGCACGATGACCGAGAAGGGCGCGCCGTAGCGTAGGTACGAGGCCACGGAGGTCCGGAGCAGGCGGGTCATGAAGTCGGCCGTGTAGACGCGGCTGGACGGGTCGATGGCGAGGTCGTCTTTGGCGCGCGCGAACATGTACTTGATACGGCTGCATGCCTCGCCGACCCCGATACCCACGAGCGCATAGCTTCCCGCGCGGATCAGCAGAAGCCGGGTGAACTGGGGTGGGAAGTTCGTTGCCGCGACGTAGTCGATGCGCATAAGGATGTACGCCACGGTGGCGGCGACCGCAGTGAAGGTTCCTCCGCGCCGTCCCCAGCGCACGGCTCCCACGAGGACGGCCAGCAGGAGAAGCTGAGCCACCAGCTCTATCGCATCAGGAGTGGGATACAGGGAGAAGACCGTGGTGGCCAAGACGGCGACCGAGCCGAGGCCGATAGTGAGACGTTCGAATCGTGAGTAGTCCACCGATGGTCCTTCCCCCGTGACCGGTGATGCGCGTCTGCACCACAATCATACGCGAAGCGCGCAGGGTCGCCATGCCCCGGACGCGCGGGTGTCGTACCATACTGTCTCGCGTCCCGGTGTGTGCCGGGGCGTCCGGCCGGTACCGACTCGGATGGCGCAATGACCACCAGGATGATCCTCGCTCCGCATAGCGTGCTTCGTGTGACGGCCGTCGCCGTCGCCCTGATGTTGGTCGCCCTCGCGTCTCCTGCCTATGCGGCGGTCCTCGACGCCGACTATATCGGCGCAGCCCAGGTCAAAGACGCGCCGGCCTTGCGGACGAAGGCTCCCGATCTGTACGTGCCCTCCGGGGTGCTTACGACCATGGACGGGCGCGAATTGTGGGCCCGCGACCCGGCTTCCCGACGCGCGATGGCCTCGACCACCAAGATCATGACCGCGGTGGTGGTGCTCGAGCGCGCCAACCTTTCCACCACGGTGACCGTCGATCGTACGGCGGCGAAGGTAGGGGAGTCGGTGATGGGTCTCGTCCCTGGTGAGAAGATCGCCGTCGGCGAGTTGCTCAAGGGCGTGCTGGTCCAGTCCGGGAACGACGCGGCCACGCTCGTCGCGGAGCTGGTCGGCGGCTCTGTGGACGGCTTTGTCAAGATGATGAACGCAAAGGCGCTCGATCTCGACCTGGTCAACACCGCCTACGTGAACCCCCATGGATTGGATGCGAAGGGCCACTTCACGTCCGCGGAGGACCTCACGGCTCTCGCGCGGTACGCGATGCGCATCCCGTTGTTCCGGGAGACCGTGGGCACGTACACGGTCAAAGTGCGCTCCGACCGCTTCACACACGTACTCACCAACCACAACTCCTTGCTCAAGACGTATGCGGGGGCCGAGGGGGTCAAGACCGGTTGGACCGATGACGCGGGTTACTGTGTCGTGTTCGCGGCCAAGCGCGGCGACGTCGAGCTGATCGGTACGGTCATGGGCGCGGCGAGTGAGGGCGGGCGGGCGCAGCAGGCCACGGCGCTTCTGGATTGGGGCTTTGCGCACTACCGTGTCACCACGGTTGCCACCGCGGGCGAGGCCTTGGGTCGGGTGCGCGTCTCGGACTATCTCGAGCGGACCGTGGGCGCGGTGGCCGCAGAGACCACGTCGATGCCGGTCTTCGATCTGGCAGGCCCGGTGCAGAGACGGGTGGAGTTGAGATCCGACGTCCCGGCACCGGTCACGAAGGGTGACACTATCGGGACCATGACGTTGTATCAGGGGACCGATGTGCTCGCGCAGGTTCCCCTGGTCGCGTCGCAGGATGTGCCGGCGCCGAGCGCCTGGCAGCGTGTGATGTTCTTCTTCGCGCGGATCTGGCGGTCCCTGGGAGGGTCGTAGGATCACGTGCGTGTCCGGCGAATGATCGATGCGTGTCGATGGAAAGGGATGAGCGGATGACTGAGGGATTGTCGCGGACGCCGTTGTACGAGGAGCATCTTGCGCTCGGTGCGCGCATGGTGCCGTTCGCAGGATTCGAAATGCCCGTGCAGTACGCAGGGATCATCGACGAGCATCGTGCGGTCCGCTCGTCCGCCGGCATCTTCGACGTCTGCCACATGGCGGAATTCCGCGTATTCGGGTTCGAGGCGTTCGACGCATTGCAGCGCATCGTCTCGAACGACCTGCACAAGATCGACGAGATGGGCAAGGCCGTCTACACCGTCATGTGCGATGAGACCGGCGGGATCATCGACGACCTGATCGTCTACCACACCGGTGACCTCGAGTACCTGATCATCGCCAACGCCTCCAACCGGGCGGTCGACGCGGCTTGGATCGCCGCGCACCTTCCGGAGGAGGTCGAGTTCGTCGACGAGTCGGACCGGACCGGACTCATCGCGTTCCAGGGTCCGGAGGCGGTGCGCATCATCACCGAGCTCACGGGTGAGGAGCCCCCGGCGCGATTCCGTATCGCCGAGGCGCGGCTCGACGGATCGATCCCCGTGCTGCTCGCACGCACCGGCTATACGGGGGAGGACGGCGTCGAGATCCTCTGTGCCACTTCCGATGCTCCCGCTGTCTGGAAGCTCCTGCTGAGCTACCCCGAGATCGCTCCGTGCGGGCTCGGCGCGCGTGACACCCTGCGTCTCGAGATGGGCTACCCGCTGCACGGGACCGACATGGATCGATCCATCGACCCGATCAGCGCCGGTCTTTCATGGGTCGTGTCCCTCAAGAAGGGCGAATTCATCGGTAGCGACGTGCTCGCCAAGATCAAGGAAGCCGGCCCCGAGCGTCGGCTCGTCGGGCTCACCGTGTCCGAGGGAGTCCCGAGACACGGTTACCCTGTGTTGCACGAAGGTGTAGAGGTCGGTACTGTTGCAAGCGGCACCTTCTCTCCGACCCTTGAGCACGGCATCGCGACGGCGTACATACCGTCTGCGCTCGCGGAGCCGGGGACGTGCCTTGAGATCGTTGTCCGTCGCAAGACCGTCTCGGCCGTTGTGACCCGTCCGCCGTTCGTGACGGCGACTTCGCTTTCGGCCTGACCGTCGAGCGTGATCGAACCCGCGCAAGCGGAGACCAGCCCATTCGAAGGGAGCGTACCAGCAGTGAATCCGGCAGATCTGCGTTACGACAAGGAGCACGAGTGGGTGCGTGTCGAGGGCGACACGGCCACGATCGGTATCTCTGACTTTGCCCAGGACCAGCTCGGCGAGGTCGTCTACGTCGACCTGCCTTCCGTCGGTGACGAACTCGCTGCAGGAGAGACCTTTGGCGAGATCGAGTCCGTCAAGTCGGTATCGGAGCTGTTCGCCCCGCTATCCGGCACGATCCTTGAGATCAACGACGAGCTCGGCACCTCGCCCGAGTCCATCAACAGCGACCCCTACGGCGCCGGCTGGATGGTCAAGTTGACCCTCTCTGATGCCGGTCAGCTCGAGAGCCTGATGAGCGCCGATGAGTACGAGTCCTTCGTCGCGAACGAGGCGTAGGCCGCTGTGCGATTCTCACCTGTGAGTTGCGAGCATCGCGAAGCGATGCTGAGTGCGGTCGGTGTAGCGACGATCGACGAGCTGTTCGACTCCGTGCCCGAGGCCGTCCGGCTCCAGCGCCCGTTGGCGTTGCCCGACGGGCTGAGCGAGATGCAGGCGGCTTCCGAGCTGCGTGCGCTCGCCGATGCGAACGTCCCCGCCGGTAGCATGGTCTCGTTCGCGGGCGCCGGCTGCTACGACCACTACATCCCCGCGGTCGTGGACCATGTGGTGCGCCGTCCCGAGTTCTTCACCGCATATACGCCCTATCAGCCCGAGGTCAGCCAGGGCACGCTCCAGAACATCTACGAGTTCCAGACGATGATCTGCGAACTCACCGGCATGGATGTCGCCAACGCATCGATGTATGACGGTGCGACCGCGTTCGTCGAAGCCGGTCTTATGGCCTCGCGCGTGACGAGGCGGCACAAGGTCGTCGTGGCGGGCGCGGTGCATCCCGAATGGCGTGTGGTTCTGAACACCTATGCCGCGTCGGGCAACATCGAGGTCGTTACGTGTCCCGTCGAGGACGGGCTGACCGCTCCGGCCACTCTCGCGCTGCTGGTGGACGATTCGACCGCGGCCGTCCTTGTCGCATCGCCGAACTTCCTCGGCCATCTCGAGGATGTGGCGACCCTCGGCGAGGTCGCCCACGCCGCAGGTGCGCTGCTCGTTGTCGCCGTCAATCCCATCCTGGCGGGAGTCCTCGAACCTCCGTCGGTCGCGGGCGCCGATATCGTCGTCGGTGAGGGTCAGCCGCTCGGCAATACGATGTCCTACGGCGGCCCTGGGTTGGGGTTCTTCGCCTGCCGGCAGGCGCATCTGCGTCAGCTGCCCGGGCGGATCGTCGGTCGCACCGTCGATGTCGACGGAACACCCGCCTTCGTGCTCACGATGCAGACCCGAGAGCAGCACATCCGCCGCGAGAAGGCGACGAGCAACATCTGCTCGAACCACGCCCTCAACGCGCTTGCGGCCGCGGTCTATCTTTCCGCGGTCGGAACCTCCGGTTTGGAGGATGTCGGTCGCGCCTGTGTGTCGAAAGCGCACTATCTGCGCGAGGCCCTGCTGGCTACGGGACTGTTCGAGGCGCCATGGTCGGCGCCGTTCGCTTACGAGTTCGCGCTGCGCTACACGGGTGATGTGGCCGCCATGCACGCACGGATGGTGGAGTGCGGATACCTTGCGGGTGTCGACCTCGGAACGATCGACCCCGGGTTGGATGGCCTCGTACTGTTCGCGGTGACCGAGAAGCGCACCAAGGCGCAGATGGATGCTTTCGTTCTGGAGGTGGCGTCCCTGTGACCATACGCGATCCAAGGATCCCCGCGGACGCTCCCGGCCGCGGGCCCCGTGCGCTCATATTCGAGACCGGATCCCCCGAGTCCCGCTGCTTCGAGATCACGTCACTGGACGTCCCCGAGGTATCGATGGACGAGGCGCTCGCGGGACACTCCCGCACGACGCCACCGCATCTCCCGCACGTGACCGAGGGTGAGATCGCTCGGCACTACCACCATCTGGCCTCGATGAACTTCGGGGTCGACACCGGCTCGTATCCGCTGGGGTCGTGCACCATGAAGTACAACCCGAGGTTGAATGAGGACGCCTGTCGCCTTGAGGGTTTCGCGGGCCTTCACCCCTACCAGCCGATCGAGACCGTTCAGGGTGCTCTTGGACTCATGGTCGGGCTGGCGGAGGCGCTCGCGGAGATATCCGGACTTCCGGGTGTGACACTGCAACCCGCGGCCGGCGCACACGGTGAGTTCTCCGCACTGATGATGTTCCGCGCCTACCACACGGCGCAGGGCGACCCTCGCCGCCGCGTGATCATCCCCGACGCTGCTCACGGCACCAACCCGGCGACGGTGGCGATGGCCGGCTACGAGGTGACCACGATCCCGAGCGATGCTCAGGGAGCCGTGGATCTCGATGCGCTGCGGGCCGCGCTCGACACCGACGTCGCAGCGCTGATGCTCACCAACCCGAACACGCTCGGCCTGTTCGACCCCAACATCGTGGCCATCACCGAAGCGGTGCACTCCGTCGGCGCACTCGCATACTGCGACGGCGCGAACATGAACGCCATCATGGGTAAAGCCCGCCCGGGCGACATGGGCTTCGATGCCTTGCATATCAACCTCCACAAGACCTTCAGCACGCCTCATGGCGGGGGAGGACCCGGGGCGGGACCCGTATGCGTCACAGCCGCGCTCATGCCGTACCTTCCCGGCCCGCTGCCGGTGCGCCTCGAGGACGGCTCGTTCGGACTCGGATGGACGGAGCGTTCGATCGGCCGCGTCCGCTCGGCATTCGGCAACTTCGGCGTCCTTGTCCGCGCATACGCGTACGTGTTGGCGCTCGGGGGAGACGGACTTCGCGCTGCGAGCGAGCAGGCCGTGCTTTCCGCGAACTACCTCAAGGAGAAGCTCAAGGGCACGTATCCGTTGCCGTACGACCGGCCCTGCATGCACGAATTCGTGCTGTCGGGCGGCCTGCTGCGCAAGGAGTACGGGGTCCACACACTCGACGTCGCCAAGAGGCTGCTCGACTACGGGATCCACCCGCCGACCATCTACTTCCCGCTGATCGTCGACGAGGCGATCATGTTCGAGCCCACCGAGACGGAATCCCTCGAGGACCTCGATCGGATGGTGGCCGCGATGTTGGCGATCGCAGCCGAAGCCGCCACTGACCCGGACCTGCTTCACGGGGCACCCTACGACACACCCGTGCGTCGACTTGACGAGGCGCGTGCCGCTAGGCAGCCCGATCTGCGCTGGCAGTCACCGAGCGCCGAGTAGCGGGCGCCGTGTCCGGTCCGATCTGGCGTTTGATCATCGACGGCCCGGTCCAGGGAGCCATGAACATGGCCCTGGACCGGGCCGTTCTACGTGGCGTCGCCGCCGGCGTCTCGGTTCCGACGCTCCGGCTGTACCGGTGGGAGGTGCCGACCGTCACGCTGGGGCGTTTCCAGCCTGTCGAACAGGTCGACATGAGCGAGTGTGAGCGCCGTGGATTCGACATTGTGCGGCGTCCGACCGGCGGTCGTGGCGTCATCCACGACGACGAGTTCACCTACAGCATCGTCGCGGGTACCCGGGATGGTGTGCCCTCCGGGGTGGCGGCATCCTACCGGCACCTGTCCGGCGCGCTTGCCGAGGCGTATGCGCTCCTCGGCGTTCCGGCGCAGGTCACCGCCCGGTCCCGCGGCGAGCGCGGATCCGGCGCGTGCTACCTGCATGCGACGCAGGCCGACCTCTCGCTGGGCGCGGCCAAGCTTTCGGGGAGCGCGCAGGTCTGGGAAGGTGCTGCCGTGCTCCAGCACGGATCGTTCGTGGTGGGTCGTGACATCGACGCCGAGGCCGATGTGTTCCGGCTGGATGAACGGGCTCGCGAAGCTCTGGGGGAGACCACCGCGACGTTGTCGGGGGCGCTGGGCCGTTCGCCCTCGTTCGATGAGATAGCGCAGGCGGTCGTCACGGCGGCGGAGCGTGTGTTCGGGGTGGTTCTGGCGTCGGGGGCGTTCACCGACATCGAGATCGCCGAGGCCTCCGAGCGGCGTCACGAGCACGAGGTGTGGACCGCTCCTCGACCGGTATGAACCTACAGTGGACGTCGAGGCACTGATCCGACGGCTGCGGCGTTCTGCAGCCCTTGCGTGACGGTGCCCGGTGGTACACTTCCAGCGGAGCTTCGAACAGGAGGAGTTATGCAGGAGTCAGTAGAGTTCGGCGACGATGCGCTTCTCAATCTGTGCGAAAAGAGCAACGACGAACTGCGCTCCCTGCTCGACCAGATGTCGGTGGAGGAAGACGAGCTGAGTTTCCGTCGCCGCGTGCTCCACGGGAAGATCGATATCCTGCGCGCGGAGCTCGTGCGCCGGCTCACCGAAGGCCGCCGCGAGAATCACGACGTGATCTCGGGCACGGACCTCGACCGGTTGATAGCGATCCTCGCGAGCGATCTTCGCGGTTCCGCGTCCGTACCGGTCGGCGATACCGATGCCCCCAAGGAACGAAGAGCAGCCCGCCCGCAAGGAGGAGATGTGCCAGATCTGTCTGATTCCATCCGCGTGTTTCTCGAGGGATTGTCTGCGAACGAGCTCGAGGAGCGCGTGATCGAGTACGTCGTCCGCGAGGTCGGGAACGGCCGCAAGCTCGCAGACGCGCTCAAGGATCCGTATGTACGCAACCGCCTCAGCGAAGAGAAGCTCAGCCACGTCCTCGAGACCCCGGAGGTCATCGCCGCGGTCGAGGGCAGTATCACTTCTGCGTTCAAGAGCAAGGATTTCGGATTCACCGACTGACGGGCTCTACATCCGATCGGGAGAGCGTATGAACACGTGCGCGGCATGCGGTGCGAAGGTCGATGACGATGCCACGGCATGTTCTGCGTGTGGCCGGTCCTTGCCTGAGAAGACCGCCTCGTTCGCTCCCGTAGGCGAGACCGCTGAGGGCGTACGCCCGAGCGCCGCTGTCACAGACGGGCCCCTTCTCGTTGTACGCAAGGGGCCGGAGGTCGGGGAGCGCTTCTACCTCGATCGCCCGCGGCTCACGGTCGGCCGCGATCCGGTCGCGGACATCTTTCTGAATGACATCACCGTGTCGCGCGCGCATGCGGTGCTCGAGGTGGTCGGAAGCGATGTGAGCATCTCCGACGCCGGTTCGCTCAATGGTGTCTACGTCAACGGTGTGAGCGTCGATCGTGCCGCGCTCCGTACCGGTGATCAGGTACAGATCGGACGGTTTCAAATGGTGTTCCTGTCGGGAGGGGCCGAATGACAGCGTCACGCAGCCGTGACTACATGACGATCGGTGAGCTGGTCGAGAACCTCATGCCGGCGCACCCCGATCTCACGATCAGCAAGGTGCGCTTCCTCGAGGACGAGGGCTTGGTCACGCCCGAGCGGACCGCTGGCGGCTATCGGAAGTTCTCGACGGCCGACGTGGCGCGCGTCGATCTGATCCTCCGGCTCCAGAAGGAGCACTTCCTGCCGCTCGCGGTGATCCGCGAGAAGCTCAAGGACTTCGACAAGGGGAAGGTCCCCGAGGAGCTCCGGCCGATGGTCACTCGCCCGGAGTCGGTCGCGATGCCTTTCGACAGCGCGGAAGCCGTGGCGCTCGAGGATGTGCCGTCCGCGCTGGGGTTCCCGGTCTCGTTCGTTCGCGAGCTCGCGGAGTTCGGGCTCGTGAGCCTGGTCAAGGGGGAGCGCGGAGACGAGTTGCCGCGTGGGGACGTCCAGATCGCGCACGTCTGTTGGGATATGCGCGCCTACGGCATCGATCCCCGTCATCTCCGCATGCACGTCACCGCTGCCGAGCGTGAGGCGGCGTTGTTCCAGCAGATCCTTATGCCCGCGTATCGGCATCGCACTCCCGAGACGAAGCAGAAGCTGATCGAAGCCGTGGCCGACCTCACGAGGCTGACCGACGAACTCAAGCGGAGTCTGACCCGGCGCGCCGTTGCGGGTACGTTCGAGGACGTGGTGTAGCGCTCGCATGACCGGATCGAATGTGACATCACAGGAGGGCGACGAGCTGCCGATCTCCGGCAAGGTCGCTGCGACCGCGTTCGCCCATCCATCGGAGAGGGTCGCAGCACAGATACTCGACTTCTACGGGATCCGTTGGGAGTACGAGCCAACGACCTTCCCGATCGAATGGAACGCCGCCGGCGACGTCATCGCGTCGTTCTCGCCTGATTTCTACATGCCGGACTTCGATCTCTACATCGAGCTCACGACGATGTCGCAGAAGCTCGTGACCAAGAAGAACCGCAAAGTGCGCCGCTTGCGCGAACTCTATCCGGAGGTTCAGATCAAGATCTTCTATCAGAAGGACTTTCGCGCCCTCTGTTTCAAGTACGGGCTGGCGTATCCCCAGGGCGCCAAGGACCTGCGCCACGGCGCCGGCAGCACCGGGTGAGGGTCGAGCCGGCTCCGCCGGGCGCGCCTGACGAAATCGCCGGAGTGCTGCTGGATCGGGAACGCATCCGTGCCCGTATCGCAGAGCTGGGCGCAGCGATCTCGGAGGACTACGCGGGTCGCGAGATCATCCTCATCACCGTGCTGCGCGGCGGCGTGTTCTTTCTTGCCGACCTGTGTCGTGCAATCGATGCTGAGGTTCGTCTCGACTTCATGGCGATCAGCTCGTACGGACCGTCCGAGCACCCGGGTGGTGTGCGCATCACCAAGGATCTCGACGAGGATATCGAGGGCGCGCACGTGTTGGTGGTCGAGGACATCATCGACACCGGGCTGACCCTCAACTACCTCCTGGGCATTCTGCGGGCGCGCCGACCCGCGAGTCTCGAGGTCGCCGTCCTGCTCGACCGCGACCAGCGGCGCATCGCCGACCTCCCCATCGCCTATCGCGGCTTTCGCATGCCCGATACCTTCGTTGTCGGGTATGGATTGGACCTTGAGGGTCGAATGCGCAATCTCGACTACCTCGGAGTGCTGAGTGACGAGGTCCTTGACGACCTCGGCCTGGCGAACCGATGATCCGCAGGCTCGTCTACGCGTTCGCCGTGTTCGTGGCGGTCGTGGTCATCGGATCGCTCGGCTACGTGCTCATCGAGGGCTGGGGCGCGTTCGACGGTCTGTACATGACCGTCATCACCATGGGCGGGGTCGGTTATCGGGAGATCCACCCGCTCTCCCAGGCGGGCCAGCTCTGGACGATGCTCGTGATCGTCGCTGGGGTCGGCGCTTTGGGGTTCGCTGTTGTCACCGTCACCGACTTCATGGTCGAGGGTCACTTCTCGGGATTGCTGGAGGGAAGGCGCATGGACAAGCTCATCACGGGAATGTCGGAGCATCACGTCGTCGCCGGGCTGGGGCGCGTCGGCCTGGTGGTGGCTGAGGAGTTCGAGGCGGCGGGGACCCCCTTCGTCGTGATCGACCTCGACGACGCCGCGATCGTGCGCGCCAAGGAGAAGGGCTGGGCGTGGGTGCAAGGGGACGCCACGGAGGAGGCGACGCTGATGGAGGCGGGGATCCTTCGGGCGCGCAGCCTCACCGCGGCGCTCGATTCCGATGCCTCGAACGTGTTCGTGACGCTCACCGCACGTGGCTTGGCGCGCGACCTGTTCGTGGTCGCTCGCGCAACGACGCCCTCCGCCGAGTCGAAGCTGCTGCGCTCCGGCGCGGACCGCGTGATCACGCCGACAGAGATCGGCGGTCGCCGGATGGCGGCGATGGTGATGAAGCCGATGGTGGTCGACTTCCTCGACGTCGTCACTCGCGGCCGGGGGATGGAGTTCAAGCTCGAGCAGATCGCACTCTCCGAGGGCGATCCCTACGTGGGGAAGTCCATCGCGGAGGCGCACATCCGGTCGACGACCGGCGCCTACGTGCTCGCAGTCCGGGGCCCTGACGGCTCGGACAATCCGAATCCATCGGGAGAAACCGTGATGCGCAGCGGGGATCGGCTGGTGGTTCTCGGTACTGAAGACCAACTTCGCGCTCTGGCGGACCGCGCCTGCACCGATTCCGACGTGTGCTACCCTTTCAACCGCTGAAGGCACTGCTCGACGCACCCCGAGAGGACCCGCGTGAACCTCGAATCCTATATCCGTGACATCCCGGACTTTCCCAAGCCTGGCATCGTCTTCAAGGACATCACACCGCTCCTGGCGAGCCCCGAAGGGTTCCGCGAGGCGATCGACCTGCTGGCTGCCCCCTTCGCAGACTCAGGGATCACCAAGGTGCTGGGCGCTGAGGCGCGCGGCTTCATCCTTGGTGGCGCCCTCGCATACGTGCTCGGCGCGGGCTTCGTGCCCGCTCGCAAGCCGGGCAAGCTGCCGTGGAACACGACGAGCGCCGAGTACTCGCTCGAGTACGGTGTGGATCAACTGGAGATGCACACCGATGCGCTGGTGGCGGGGGATCGCGTCCTCATCGTCGATGACGTGCTGGCGACCGGTGGAACGGCGTCGGCCAAGGCCGATCTGGTCGTGCGCAACGGCGCGGAGGTCATCGGCTTCACGTTCCTGATGGAGCTCGATTTCCTGAACGGTCGCGAGAAGCTCGGCGATCACACGATCGTTTCGCTGGTGCACGTGGCCTGACCGGCCCGTCGCAGGAGTCTCGGCGTCCGTTCGGCGAGGCCGTCCGGTCAGCCGGGTGCTATCATCGATAGGGCTCGTCGCTGGCTCGAAGCGCGTCAACGCACACCCTTCACGCAGCAGTTCGACCGTCAACTACGGGGGTTGGAGCAGGTGCGACGCATCGTCGGCCGTCCGGCCACATCGGCTTTCATCGCGTGCGTTCTGGCAGCGTGCCTGGTGCTGCTGCCTGTCGTAGCGCTGGCGGCGCCGACCAACGCCAAGATCCGCGCGAAGCAAGCTGATGCCGCGTTGGCCGAGACGAAGCTTCAGGACCTGAACGACGACCTCGAGCTGAAGCAGACCGACCTCGAGGCCGTCAAAGCGGCTGTGCAGGCCACGCGCGATCAGATAGTCGTCACGGAACAGCGCCTCGCGGCCGTCCAGTCCGCGTTCCAGGACTCCGAGGCGCAGTTGGCCTCCCGGGCCGACTTCATCTACCGCAGCGGGTCCGTGGACGTCGTCGAGGTCCTGTTCGGGACCTCTTCGTTCGAGGACTTTGTCACGCGCCTCGATCTGCTCAACAGGATCACCACCTCCGATGCCGAGCTCGTTGCTCAGGTCGAGGCGGATCGCAACAGTGTCGCGGAAACGAAGGTGTCACTGCAGAACCGCGAGTCCGAGGAGGTCGCGCTCCGCGAACAGGCGCAGGCGCAGGCGGATCTCGTCGAGGCCTCCTTCGTACGTCAGCAGTCCTACGTCGCGTCGCTGGCGGCGGACATCAAGAAGTTGATGAAGGAAGAGTCGGATCGGCGGGCGCGCGCCGCGGCAGAGCTTGCACGGCGCGCAGCCGAGGCGGCCACCCATCCGTCCACTCGTCCGAGTGACGCCGGCGACCTCGGAGCATCGCATCCGGAGGCCACTGCCGCGGCCAAGCGCTACCTCGGCGTGCGCTACCTGTGGGGAGGAACGACCCCGTCGGGATTCGACTGTTCGGGCTTCGTCCAGTACGCCTACCGCGAGGTCGGGATATCCCTGCCGCGCACGAGTCGGACGCAGTTCACCGTGGGTCAGTTCATCCCGCCCTCCAGGACGGACCTGCTGGAGTCCGGCGATCTCGTCTTCTTCGGTTACGGTGGCGATCCGACCAAGATCCACCACGTGGGGATGTACGTCGGCGGTGGGGTGTTCATCCATGCCCCGGGGACCGGCGACTTCGTGAAGTACTCGTCACTGACCGATCGGATCAGCTCACGATCGGACTACGTCGGGGCTGTCAGACCGTAGGCGCAACCTGTTCTTGCGTCCCGCACGACCGTCTGACCTGCATAGACCCTATGGTAGAATCCGTCGCACCCGTATCAGGCAGCATCATCGATGCGCTCATCACGGAAGGATACCCGCCCGTGCCCGCACTGCTGTCAGGCAACGAAGCGATCGCGCAGGGGGCCTGGGAGGCCGGCGTGGTGGTCGCGGTGGGCTATCCGGGGACTCCCTCCACCGAGATCCTTGAGAACCTCGTGCGCAAGTCGGATGTGACCTGCGAGTGGGCGCCCAATGAGAAGGTCGCGCTCGAGGTGGCGATCGGGGCGAGCATGGCCGGTGCGCGTGCCTTGGTCACGATGAAGCACGTGGGGCTGAACGTCGCGGCGGATCCGCTCATGACCGTCGCCTACACCGGAGTCGGGGGCGGTCTTGTGATCGTCGTCGCCGACGATCCGGGGATGCACTCGTCGCAGAACGAGCAGGACAGCCGTCGCTGGGGACCGTTCGCGAAGGTCGTCGTTCTCGAGCCGAGCGACAGCCCTGAGGCGCTGGAGATGATGCGCGAGGCATTCGCGCTCTCCGAGGCGCTCGACATGCCGGTACTTCTCCGCTCCACCACCCGCTTGTCGCACGCCAAGGGTCTTGTCGAATGCGGCGAGCGCACGGCGGCCGATCGGGTCCATTACCGTACCTCTCGACCCAAGTGGGTCATGATGCCCGGCGCCGCCAAGGTCCGCCACGTCGACCTCGAGCGCCGCATCGCACGCGCCCGTCAGCAGAGCGAGGCCTGTGCCTTCACGCTCGAGGAGCTGCGTGACAAGTCGATGGGTGTCATCACCTCCGGTGTCGTTCACCAGTACGTTCGCGAGGCGCTCCCGGATGCTTCGACCCTCAAGCTCGGCATGACGTTCCCCCTGCCCGAGGACCGGATACGCTCTTTTGCGGCCGAGGTCGCAAAACTCTTCGTGGTCGAGGAGCTCGATCCGTATCTGCTGGACGCCGTGCGCGCCATGGGCATCTCTGTCGAATCCACCTCACTGCCGCGGATAGGGGAGCTCAGCCCGGGAGTGGTGGCCGCGGTGTTCGGGGCCGAAGCGCCCGAGACCCGCGAGCCGATGGGTGATCTTCCTCCTCGACCTCCGATGCTGTGCCCCGGTTGCCCTCATCGCGGCGTCTTCCATGCGTTGCGCGAGATGAACGCGGTCGTGACGGGTGACATCGGCTGCTACACACTCGCGGCCCTGCCGCCGCTCGGTGCGATGGACAGCTGCGTGTGCATGGGCGCTTCGATCGGGATGGCGCACGGTTTCGCGCTCGCGGGCGATGAGCCGGCCGGTCGACCCGTCGTGGCCGTCATCGGCGATTCGACATTCGCCCATTCCGGTCTGACCGGCGTGCTCGATGCTGTGTACAACGGTGGCGCCGAGACGATCGTCGTACTCGACAACCGGATCACCGCGATGACCGGGCACCAGGACAACCCGTTCACCGGGCGGACGCTCGCCGGTTCCTCGGCGCCCGAGATCGACATCGAGACAGTGGTCCGCGCGCTCGGGGTCACCGACGTGCAGACCGTGAACCCGAATCTGTTCAAACCAACAGAGAAGGCGCTGCAGCGGGCGGTCGGATCCGGCGGTGTGTCGGTCGTGATCGCCCGTGCGCCGTGTGCACTCCTGTTGCGCGATAAGCCCGATCCCTTCGCGGTCGAAGAGGAGTCGTGCACCGCCTGCGGCGCCTGCGTCCGTCTCGGCTGTCCGGCCATCAGCAAGGACGCCAACAGCCGAGCCCAGATCGATGTCGAAGTGTGCGTCGGTTGCCGTCAGTGCGTGCAGGTCTGCAGCTACGGCGCGATCGTGAGAACGGGACGCTCGTGCGACATAGGGATGGGCGCATGAACGTGACCTCGGTGATGCTGGTGGGTGTGGGCGGCCAGGGGACGATCCTTGCTGCGGACGTGCTTGCGAAGGTCGCCGCCGCGGCTGGCCTCGACGTGAAGCTCGCCGAGGTGCACGGGATGTCGCAGCGCGGCGGAAGTGTCGATACGATCGTGCGTTTCGGCGAGCGCGTCTTCTCGCCGACGATCGATGCAGGAGGCGCGGACCATCTGGTCGCGTTCGAGTTGCTGGAGGCCGCCCGCTGGCTCCACTACTGCAAGCCTCTGGGGCGTCTCGTGGTCAACAATCGCATGATCGCGCCGCTGCCCGTTCTGATCGGCGAGGAAGCCGCGCCGACCGGTGTCGAAGCGGCCTTGGCGTACGAAGGCGCCGTGTTCCTGGACGCCGAAGAGATCGCCTGCGTGGCGGGATCCCCCCGCAGCGCGAACATCGTGTTGCTCGGCGCGTTGTCGGTCGGTCTGCCGTTCCCCGTAGAGGTGTGGAGGGATGTCATCGCGGCGCGCGTGCCGCCGAAGACCGTGGACGGGAATCTGGCCGCCTTCGAACTCGGTCGTGCGGCCTGTCAGGAAGGGGAGTGTGGCTAGGTGAGCGAAGTCATCCAACTGTCCGTGTTCATCGCCAATGAGGCCGGACGCGTCTCCGAGGTCACGAGGATCCTCGGGAAGGCGGGTATCAACATCCGCGGCTTCTCGGTCTCCGATACCGCTGAATACGGGATCCTTCGTCTGATCGTCGACAAGCCGGCCGAGGCGGCGGTGCTGCTTCGCGAAGCGGGGTTCACCGTGCGGGAGACGGGCGTCATCTGCGTCGACCTGCCCGATCATCCCGGCGGGCTGTCCTCCGTTCTCAAGATCGTGTCCGAAGCGGGGGTCAACATCGAGTACGTCTATTCCCTGATCGGCACCTACGTGGTGCTCAACGTCGCACACACGGGACGCGCCGTCGCGTTGCTCAAGGGCAGCCCGGTCAGGCTCGTCGAGCAAGAGGAGATCGCTGCGACCTGACGTCAGGCGCCGTTGGCTGCCCGGTGCGCTGTGACCCCTTCCGGGTGCCCGGGGCCGGGGTCCTGGCGCGTGGAATGGTGCCGGCGAGGGGACAGGGGGCAGGCCGTGCGATGATCTGGAACCTCGAACACGAGACGATGGAGCGCGGAGCGATGCGCTCCTTGCAGCTGCGGCGACTGCAGACCACGGTCGCGTGGCTCTATGAGCGCGTGCCCTACTATCGCGACGCTCTCGACGAGAGAGGCGTCTGCCCTCGCGATATCGTGAGCCTTCAAGACGTCGAGCTCCTTCCGTTCACCGACAAGACGGCGTTGCGCGACACCTACCCCTTCGGGATGTTCGCCGTGCCGATCGACCAGATCGTACGCTTGCACTCGAGTTCGGGAACCACCGGCAATCCCATCGTTGTGGGATACACGCGTGGTGACCTCGACACGTGGACCGAGTGCACGGCACGCGTGGCGGCCGCCGCGGGGATCTCACCCGGCGATCGCGTCCAGATGGCATTCCTCTACGGCATGTTCACCGGGGGGTGGGGGATGCACTACGGGATCGAGCGGATCGGAGCGGCGGTGATCCCTGCCGGCTCCGGCAACACCGAGCGGCACCTCATGATGATGAGAGATTTTGGCACAACGGCGCTCGTTTCGACTCCGAGCTACGCTCTGTACCTCGCCGAGGTGGGGGAGAGGGCGGGGGTCGACTTCGCCGCGTTGCCATTGTCGGTCGGGCTGTTCGGCGGGGAACCTTGCGGCGAGGGGATGCGCGCGGAGATCGAACGGCGCCTTCACATCAGGGCCACCGACAACTACGGGCTCACGGAGGTGATGGGTCCGGGCGTGTCGGGTGAGTGCGAATGCCGCTGCGGCCTACACCTCAACGAGGACCACTTCCTGGCCGAGATCGTCGATCCGGTCACCGGCGAGACGCTCGGTGAGGGGGAGCAGGGTGAGCTGGTCATCACCTCGCTCACCAAGGAGGCATTCCCGGTCCTGAGATACCGGACGCACGATCTGACCTCGCTGGACAGCACGCCGTGCGCTTGTGGGCGAACGCTCACGCGCATGCATCAGGTGCGCCATCGTACCGACGATATGTTGATCGTCCGCGGCGTGAATGTGTATCCCAGCCAGGTCGAGGACGTGCTGCTCAAGATCGAGGGCGTTGCTCCGCACTACCAGATCGTGCTGGAGCGGCAGCACGGTATGGACCGCATGGAGGTCCGCATCGAAGTCGCCGAGGAGATCTTCTCTGATGTTATGGCGGATATGGTCGAGTTCACGGGGAATGTATCGGATAGACTCAGTAGCGTGCTGGGGCTGTCGGCCAAGGTGACCTTGGTCGAACCGGGTACGATCGAGCGGACGGTGGGGAAGGCCCGACGCGTGGTCGACAATCGCGTCCTGGGATGACGCCCGGCCTGATGCTTGTGCGGTTCGAGGGGGCGGACGAGCATGAATGGGATCAATGAAGCTGAGCAGCCCGGGTCGGGAGCAGCCACTCTGCGATATGTGACGCCGTGGCTGGTGTTGTTCGTTCTCGTTCTCGTAGCATCCCTGATCGTCACGGGCTTTCAGAGTGCGCTTCGCCGGGCTGCCATCGCGCCGCCTACGACGGGGGCGATCAGTGCCACGTCATCCGCGGGGCCGACTGCCGCCACGATCGTGACGGATACCGTCGCTGTTACGCGCCTGGATGGCCTGCAGCTGCGACTCACCGCCGCGGCGGGAGCAGATGTGATCACGACCTTTGCGAAAGGTGCGAAGCTCCAGGTCCTCAGCCGTACGGACAAGTGGTTGCAGGTGAAGGACCCGGCCGGACGCATCGGTTGGGTCGCGAACTCGGCGCAAAGCGTCGAGATCCGTAAACAGTAGACGGAGAAAGGGCACCGCGGATGGGTACCGGTATCGGAGCAGCAAGCGACTTCTATCGAGTACGGCTCATGCATCTCGATGGGGTCGACAGTCCCGCCTTCGAATGGAGAGAGGACATCCTCTATCGGAGTCCGAAGACCGAGGCCCCTGCGGAGTACGAGGTCTTCCAGGTCGAGGCGGTGGCACTCGGCAACGAGGAGGACGTCACGTCACTCGGACTGTTCGAGAGTGCCGGTGATGCCCACGAAGCGCTTGGGATGGCGGCAGCGGACCTCACCGGGCTTACACGTGCGGAGTTCGAGGAACGTTATTTCCCGGCAGAGGCATAGGCCGCTCGCGGGTCGCAAGGTGTGCGCCCTTTGCAAGACGTTTTAGTGCCGGGGGATGGTGCCGTTCAAGTAACTTTACATAAGATGTATTATCAGGCGTAAAGGGCAAGAGGGAACGAGCGCGGGGGAGCTGCCGAGCGTGAGTGTTGCATCTCCGACGGCAAATCCCGTGTGGGCGACGCGCGCGAATGCGTGCGTCGCCGGAAATGCTGATCGGCCCCGGGCCGCGGTTGAGCCGCAGTCCGGGGCCGATCTTTGCGTCAAAGCGCGCCTGCGTCGGTCGCGGCGCGTCTTCGCCATATTGGTGCGGCTACTTGCCCGCTGACTCCTCCTGGATGCCGGCCGTGAAGTCCGGGGCATCCAGTGCGAGGCCCTCCGACTCCTTCGGCAGGATCAGGTTGAGGATGACGCCGATGAGCGTTGCGAGAGCCATACCCGGCACCGCGTACTTGCCGAGCGGGATCACGAAGCCGCCGGTCTCCATGCCGATACCGATCACGAGCACGACGCTCGACATGATGAGGTTACGGCTGTGGCTGTAGTCGATGCCGCTCTTGACGAGCAGCCGCAAGCCGCTGCTGGCGATGAGGCCGAACAGCAGCAGCGAGATGCCGCCCATGACAGGGGTCGGGATCGATTTGATCGCTTCGTTCACCTTCGGGATGAACCCGCCGATGAGGAACGCGAAGCCGCCCGCGTACCAGAAGAGCTGCGTGGCGTAGACCTTCGTGACCGCCATGACGCCGATGTTCTCGGCGTACGTGGTGGACGGGGTGCCGCCGAGCGCGCCGGAGATGGCCGTTGCGAGTCCGTCGCCGAAGAGCGACTCGGGAAGCATCGGCGTGAAGTCCTTGCCGGTGATCTCGTTGATGACGAGCAGGTGGCCGATGTGCTCGACGATGACCACGAACGCGACCGGGGCGATGATCAGGATGGCGCCCAGATCGAACGTCGGGAACGTCACGTTCGGCAGCCCGATCCAGGCGGCCTTGGAGATGTTCGTGAAGTCGACCAGTCCGAGCGGGATCGAGACGATGTAGCCGACCACGACGCCCATCAGCACGGGGATCGTCTTCATGAAACCCTTGAAGTACGAGGAGAAGATGATCGCCGATGCCAGGGTGATGAAGGCGACCAGCAAGAGCTTGGGCTCCATCGCCTTGGTGGCGTCAGCGAACGGATACAGCGACATCTTCACGGCGGTGGCCGAGAGGCCGAGTCCGATGACGATGACGACCGCACCCACCAGCGCCGGCGGAAGCAGCTTGTTGAGCCAGCCGGTGCCGAACGCCTTCACGAATCCGGCAACGATCATGTAGACCACACCGGCGGCGACAAGCCCGCCCAGAGCCGCAGGCAGGTTGCCCTTGCCCGCGGCGATCGCGGCCGCGCCGCCACCGACGGCGATCAGCGGCCCGATGAACGCGAAGCTCGAACCGAGGTAGCTCGGGATCTTGTTCCGGGTGCAGATGAGATAGAGGATAGTGCCGATACCGGACGTCATGAGACCGACCCCAGGGTCGAGTCCGGTCAGGATCGGTACGAGGACGGTCGCGCCGAACATGGCCATCAGATGCTGCAGCGACAGCGGGATCGCCTGCAGGATCGGTAGCTTCTCGTCTGTCTGGATCACTCGATCGAATGCCACGTTACTCTCCCACCTCCGTTTGCTTTGTGCGGTGCCCGCCCCGGGCCGTTAGCTCGAGGCGGGCACCAGTGCGTGTGCGTTAGCCGACCATCTTCTGGATCAGCGGCATGATGAAGGTCAGGATGAACAGCGCACTCACGACGTACATGAGCCAGTGGATCTCCTTGGCCTTACCGTGGAACAGCTTGATCAGCACGAAGCTGATGAAGCCGAGACCGATGCCGTAGCTGATGTTGTAGGTCAGCGGAATGCCGACGATCGTCAGGAACGCCGGGAAGGCGTTCTCGAAGTCGTCCCACGGGATCTCGCGGACCGTGCCCATCATCAGGAAGCCGACGATGATGAGAGCGCCGGCGGTGATCGGCAGCGCGCCGCCGACCATGGCGATCACCGGGGAGAAGAACGCGGAGGCCAGGAACAGAAGTCCGACGACGATGGAGGTGAGGCCGGTGCGGCCGCCCTCAGCAACGCCGGAGGCGGACTCGATGTAGGTGGTGATGGAGCTGGCTCCGAAGAAGCCACCGACCGCGGCGGCGATGGAGTCGACCGTCAGGATGCTCTTGATGCCGGGAACCTGACCCTTTTCGTCCACGAAGCCGGCCTGTTCGCCGATCGAGATGACCGTGCCCATGGTGTCGAAGAAGTCCGACAGCATCGTGGCGAACACGAACAGCAGGAGCGTCGGCGCCAGGGCACCGGTGAACAGCTGCATGATCGCCATACCGCCGCCATTGATGGTCTGGAACGGCGCTGCGAAGGTGCGGAAGTCGAGCGATGCGATCCAGCTGCCGGTCGGCAGGTGGGTCACCTTGAGCAGCAGGGCCGCGATGGTGGCGACCAAGATGCCCCACAGGATGTCGCCCTTAACCTTGAACGCCATGAACGCCATGATCGCGATGACGCCGATCAGGGTGACCCACACGGCGGGCTGGGTGAAGTCGCCGAGCGCGACGAGCGTCGCGGGGTTGGCAACGACGACCTTGCCGTCGACGAGGCCGATGAAGGTGATGAACAGGCCGATGCCGACGCCGATCGCGCGCTTGAGGTTCAGCGGGATGGCGTTCATGACCGCCTCGCGCAGGCCCGTGAGGACCAGCAGCAGGATGACCAGGCCCTCAACGAAGATGACGGACATGCCGACCTGCCACGGCACCTTCAGGCCGATGATGATGCTGAAGGCGACGACGGCGTTCAGGCCCATGCCCGAGGCCAGTGCGAACGGACGGTTCGCGAAGATGCCCATGGCGATGCACATGACGGCTGCGCCCAGCGTGGTGGCGGTGGCCAGCGCGGGGATCCACGCGGCCTGCGCAGCCGGAGTCGCGCCGAAGGCCGCAGAAAGCAGACCCGGGTTGACGAAGATGATGTACGCCATCGTCATGAAGGTGACGATGCCGGCGAGAACCTCCGTGCGTAGGTTCGTGCCGCGCTCCTCGAACTTGAAGAACTTCTCCACTTGTACCAGCCTTCCTCGGTCGAGATGATCTCTGACACGTGAGCCATCCCAGCTCACGCCCATGCCCCTGAGATCCGTTCCTCCCTCCCGCCGGACCGACCGGCGAATATCCCGATATGTCTTATGTAAACTTGAGTTCGCGGCCCCGTCAGTCGGTCACCTGCGGGATTGCGGTGTTGCCTGCATCGTGCTCATCGACCCATAGCGCGCCCAGATAGCGGGCCGGGACATCGAAGGAATGCTGTGAGGCCGTCCGGAGTGCTTCGCCCATCGGCGGGCGAAGGTCGATCGCAGGCAGCGCAGCGGGATCGATCACCTCGACGCCGAGGATCGCACGATCGTTCGGATCGACGGAGAGCTCGCCCCCGGTCACGGTGGCGAGGAAGGTGAGCTGTACCATGTGGCGCGCGCCGTCGGGGTCGATGGAGTCGCTGATGAACAGCGGAGCGACGAGTTCGCACTCCAGACCGGTCTCCTCGAACACCTCGCGCTTCAAAGCGGCTTCGATGTCCTCCCCCGCTTCGACGCCGCCACCCGGGAGCAGGTGGTAGATATTCTTGCCGCGGGCCTGTCTGACGAGGACGATCCCGCCTTTGACGGGAAGCACCGCGGCGACCCTGAGTCGGGGGCTAGCAACCCGTGCTGCCAAAGCCGCCCTCCCCTCGCACGGTCACGTCGAGAGACGCGACCTCGTGCGGCTCGCAGCAGGCAACGGATTGGACCACGAGCTGTGCGATCCGGTCACCCCGGTGGATCTCGATGGGTATGGCGGGATCGAGGTTGATCGCGATGACTTTGATCTCGCCCCGGTAGCGGCTGTCGATCAGACCCGGAGCATTGACGAGGCTCAGCCCGCTCCGTGCCGCGAGACCGCTACGCGGCAGGACGAAGCCTGCATGTCCCGCGGGGATCGCCACCGCGATGCCCGTCGGCACGAGGGCACGCTGGAACGGGGCGAGTGTGATATCGATGGAGGAATACAGATCCAACCCCGCGTCTCCCTCATGCGCGTAGGACGGGAGCGGGAGGCCGGGGTCGAGTAGGGTCACGGGCAGGCGCACGGTCACTTCAGCCCCTTGAGTTCCCGAGTGAACTCATCGAGGTCCTTGAACTCCTTGTAGACCGACGCGAATCGCACATATGCGACGCGGTCGAGCGCCTTGAGCCGCTGGAGGACCACGTCACCGAGCTGCTTCGAAGAGATCTCGTAGCGGAAGCTGTCGTGCAGTTCCGCCTCGACCTCATCGATCAGCGACTCGAGCTGCTGAGAGGTGACATCGCGCTTGACGGTCGCGACTGCGAGTCCGCGCAGGAGTTTGCTGCGGTCGAACGGCTCGCGGCGCCCGTTCTTCTTCGTGACCATGAGCGGCATCTCTTCGACGCGCTCATACGTGGTGAACCGCTGCTCGCACTCGAGACATTCGCGCCGCCGGCGGATCGCATCCTGGGACTCTGAGACGCGAGAGTCGACGACCTTCGTCTCGTCGTGACCGCAGAACGGACACCTCATACGTCTCCCCACCCCTATATGTTGGTCACCGACTTACGCTAACACACAACATATGGGGTCACAATATGGAAACGTACCCAGATTCGTACAATCTATGGGGTTGCGACTCTTCGCGCTCAGCCCTGTGTCGCCTTCAGGCGAACGTCCGCCGGCTACCGCGTGACGACATCACTCTCGGCCTGTGCTAAGGCGGCGTCCGACACCTCGATGGTCGGGACCTGAAGCACCGTCCCCGCGGCGATGCCGGTGTCACTCAGGTCGTTGATGCGGGCGATCGTCTCGACGGTGGCAGCGGTCGAGGCGCCGGGAAGGCGGTTGGCCTCAGCGATCGACCAGAGGGTGTCGGAGGGGGCGACCCGGACCGCGATGGTGGCGGGCGCGATCGATGGAACGCCGTCCCGGAGCATCGCACCGGCTCCGAGCACGCATACGGTGATAGCAAGGACCGTCATCCAGGCGAACGGGGCCATCCACGGCGCGAGATCGACGATCGGGCGACGAACCATCCGCCGCTGTCCGGTGCGCGCGGCGCTCGAGTGCACGATGCGTGCGGTGTGCGCCAGATGTGCTGTGGTGGTTGCCATGGTTGATCGCCTTTCGTTTGTACCTGACGCTCGGTCGACTGTCGTGCAAGCCGATGATGGACCGCGGCTCTGACATCGGTGACGCGCGTGAACGAACACGTGTTCGTATAGAACTATAGCGAACAGGTGTTCGTAGTGCAAGCGATAATCGAACACGTGTTTGCACCTGCCGGCACAGCGCGATACACTCGCCTCAAGGAACGCACGTTCGATGAAGGGAGCGCGAGCATGGCGCGCGATCGTGAATTGACCGACCGCCAGCGACAGGTGCTCGACTTCATCAAGGCGGAGGTCGCCCTGAAGGGGTTCCCCCCCACCGTGCGCGACATCGGGCAGGCTGTTGGCCTGCACTCGTCATCGACGGTCCACGCGCATCTCGGCGCACTCGAGGCCAAGGGCCTGATTCGACGTGACCCCAGCAAGCCGCGCGCTCTCGAGGTGCTGGAGCGCGACGCGCCCGCGGTCCCATCCCACTCCGCCGTGTCGAACATCGTGTATCTGCCGGTGGTCGGCTCGGTGGCTGCCGGGATCCCGATGCTGGCGACGGAGAACATCGAGTCGACGATGCCCCTGCCGACCGAACTGGTGCGCGACGATGCGACATTCGTGCTCAAGGTGAAAGGTGACTCGATGGTCGAGGCCGGTATCCTCGACGGCGACTATGTGGTCGTCCGCTCGCAGCCGACGGCGCACAACGGTGAGATCGTGGTCGCGCAGATCGAGGACGAGGCGACCGTGAAGAGGTTCTTCCGTGAGGCCGATCGCGTGCGGCTCCAGCCGGAGAACTCGTCCATGGAGCCGATCTACGCCCGGGACGTCACCATCCTCGGTAAAGTCGTGGCGATGTTCCGGCGCATCTAGGGCCGACGATGCTCCGCGAACGGTTCGAGTCGTCCGGCGGCCTGCGGGCCCGCTCTCACGACCAGCCGGGTACCTTCTTCGCAGTGCTCTTCTGTGACGACCTGCGCATGCTCATGCGCGAGCGCGACGATGTCCCCCCGGTCGTAGGGAACGAGGATGGTAAGCGTGATGGCCTGCCTGGCCGCCTCGGCCGCCACCTTCTCACGCAGACCGTCGAGTCCCTCGCCGGTGAGGGCGGAGCAGACGACGGCGTGAGGATAGCGGGCCAGAAGTGCCGCGCGGGTGTCGGCGTCCATGGCATCCGCCTTGTTGAAAACCACGAGTGATGACCCGTGGGCCTCGATCTCGCCGAGGACCTCGATGACCGCCTGTATCTGGTCGAACGCCTGCGGGTGAGCTCCGTCGACCACGTGCACGAGGAGGTCTGCCTCGCGCACCTCATCGAGCGTCGATTTGAACGCCTCGACCAAAGAGTGCGGCAGCTTGTGTATGAACCCGACGGTGTCCGTCACCGTGACCGAACGACCTTCGGGTAGTTCCAGCGTGCGCGTGGTGGCATCCAGCGTTGCGAAGAGCTTGTCGGCAACATAGACGCCGGCGTCGGTCAGCGCGTTGAGGATCGTCGACTTCCCGGCGTTCGTGTATCCGACGAGCGCGACCCGGAAGATCCCACTGCGCGCGCGACTCTTGCGCTGGAGTTGACGCTCTCCCGCGACGTGCTTCAGATCGCGTTTGAGATCGGAGATCCGCAGACGCGCAAGGCGCCGGTCGGTCTCGAGTTGCGACTCGCCCGGCCCTCGTGTCATGACGCCGCCGCCCGCGTACTTGTCGAGATGGCGCCACAGGCCGCGCAGCCGCGGCAGCAGGTACTCCATCTGGGCCAGCTCGACTTGGAGCTTGCCCTCCCGAGAGGTCGCATGCAGCGCGAAGATGTCCAGGATGAGCGCCGTTCTGTCGGCGATCTTGGTCTCCGGCACAGAGTTCTCGATGTTGGCCTGCTGAGACGGCGAGAGGTCGTCGTCGAAGATGACGAGGGTCGCGTCCAGCTCCTTTACGGCAGCGGCCACCTCTTCGAGCTTGCCCTTGCCGATGAACGTCCGGGAGTCGGGGGCACCCATCTTCTGGGTGAGTCGGCCCACGACCTCGGCGCCTGCCGTCTCTGCCAGGCGTTCCAACTCAGCCAGCGACTCCTCCATGCTCCACCCTTTGGAGCCCCGGCCGCGATCGATGCCGACAAGCACGGCGCGATCGACGAAGTGCTCGGTGACTGTGTGCAGCGGGAACCGGTCGGGGTTCGACATGGATGCGGGTGCGCTCTCCCCTACAGCGAAGCTTGGATGCGGTCGATGGCCTCCGAGAGCAGATCGTCCGGCGTCGTCAGAGAGATCCGGATGAAGCCTTCGCCGTCGGGACCGTACGCCGACCCGGCCGGAACGACGACGTTGGCCTTCTCGAGGATGTGCGTCGCGAACTCCACAGACGTGAAGCCGGTGGGAACCTTCGCCCATACGTAGATGGTCGCCTTCGGGACCGCCGCTTCGATACCGATCCGGCCGAGGGCGCCCATCACGAGGTCGCGACGCTTCTGGTACATGGCGCACAGTGCGTCGATCTCGTCCTGCGGGCCGGAGAAGGCCTCGATGGCAGCGTCCTGCACCGCCGTGAACACACCGGAGTCGATGTTGCTCTTGACCGTGCCGAGCGCCTTGATCGCCTGTGCGTTGCCGCAGGCGAACGCGACACGCCAGCCGGTCATGTTGTAGGCCTTGCTCGTCGAGAACAGCTCGATGGCCACGTCCTTGGCGCCCGGGCGCGAAAGCAGGCTCGGCGCGCGGTAGCCGTCGTAACCGATCTCCGAGTAGGCGTTGTCGTGGATGAGCAGGATGTCGTTCTCGCGGGCGAACGCGATCGCGCGGTCGAAGTACTCCTCGGTCGCGATGGCCGAGGTCGGGTTGTTCGGGTAGCTGAGGAACATCATCTTGGCGCGTGCCAGGATGTCCTTGGGCGTGGACTCGAAGTCGGCGAGGAAGCCGTTCTCCTCGTTCATCGGCATCCAGTACGTCTCGCCGCCGGCGAGGATACCGCCGGTGTGGTAGACGGGGTAGCCGCAGCCCGGCACCAGCGTGACATCACCAGGATCGACGAACGCGAGGAACAGGTGGGCGATGCCCTCTTTGCTCCCGATGAGCGCCAGGGTCTCGGTGTTCGAGTCGACATCCACGTCGAACCGGCGCTTCATCCAATCGGAGCAGGCCTGGCGATACGTGGGCGCGCCGACGTAGCTGGGATACCGATGGTTCTTGGGGACGCGGATCGCGCGCGCCATCGCCTCGACGATACGTTCGGGCGTCGGACGGTCGGGGTCGCCGATGCCGAGCGAGATGACGTCGATACCCTCGGCCTTCTTGAGCGCGACCTTACGGTCGATCTCGGCGAACAGGTACGGGGGCAGATTCGCGATGCGGTTCGCGGTCCTCACGACGGCGGGTCCCTTCGTCCGTGGCGGTCACTGAAGGCCTGCAAGAGGCCCGGAGGTGTGGCACATGGTAACACCCGTCCCGGTGCGCGATCGGCGCGCGAGGGACGGAAACGCGTTCTAATCCCGGTCCGGGATGGGATACACACCCTCGTAGACCTGTTCTGCGGGCCCGGTCATGTAGACATGTCCGCCCTGTGGCCATTCGATCCGGAGCTCGCCACCGGGCAGGTCCACGATCGCGCTGCGCCCGCAGCGGTCGGTGAGGACCGCCGCGACCAGTGTCGCGCACGCACCTGTCCCGCATGCGAGGGTCTCCCCCACGCCGCGCTCCCATACCCGAAGCCGGATGTGGGACGGCCCGATCAGCTGGGCGAACTCGACGTTCGTGTGCCGGGGGAACGCCGCGTGGACCTCCACCTCCGGGCCGATCGTGTCGACCGGGGCGTTCTCGACGTCGTCGACCCAGATGATGGCGTGGGGGTTTCCCATCGACACGCACGTCACCGCTACGGTCCCGGCCTCGGTCACGAGCGGTGCCTCGATGACGCGGCCGTTCGCCAGCGTCGTGGGGACCCCTGCCGCTTCCAACACGGGTTCGCCCATGTCCACGCGGGCCAGCGCGAAGGCACCGCCCTGATCGGGCACGATCTCGATGGGCTTGAGGCCGCCGAGCGTCTGGACGACCAGCCGGCCGCTCGTGACGAAGCCGCGGTCGACCAGGTACTTCGCGAAGACGCGTATCCCGTTGCCGCACATCTCCGCGAGCGATCCGTCCGCGTTGATGTAATGCATGTAGAAGTCGGCAGCCGGGTCGGTGGCCGGCCTGACCAGGATCATCCCGTCGGCCCCGATGCCGAAGTGGCGGTCACACAGCATCTCGACAGCGGTCTCGTCGAGGTCCCATTCGCGTGCACGATCGTCGACCACTATGAAGTCGTTCCCGCAGCCGTGCATCTTGGTGAAGGTGAGATCCATGTTGTGTCTCCGGTCGCGCGTCTACGGGCGTTGACCCGATTCTAGCAGCGCGTGAGCTGCAGCGACCGCACCGTCGTGCGACAGCTCCGTGACATCGATCCACGCCACGCGGGGATCCGCACGGAACCACGTCAACTGGCGCTTGGCGTAGCGACGGCTCGCACGCTTGATCGCATCGATGGCTTCATCCAGTCCCGTATCTCCCTCGAGGACCGGGACCAGCTCCTTGTAGCCGATCGCCTGAGCGGCCGTGAGTGCGTCGCGGTACCCCGCTTCCATCAGACGCTCCACCTCGCCGAGGAGACCGGAATCGATCATGCGGTCGACTCTGGCGTCGATGCGCGCATAGAGAGCGGAGCGCTCCATGACGAGTCCGATGTAGGTCGCGGGCAGCGCGGCCCGCCTCTCGGCGAAACGGGCCGCCTGCTCCGAGTACGAGGGCCCGTCATGTTCGAGCATCTCAAGGGCCCGGATGACGCGGCGCATGTTCTGCGCGTGGATCAGTGCGGCGGACGCGGGGTCGCGCTCGGCCAAGTGGCGATGCAGCCCTTCGGGGCCGAGCTCTGCCCCGAGGGCCTCGAGGCGTTCCCGGGTGTCCGATTCGAGTTCACCTGGCGGGAAGTCCATCTCGTCGAGCGCGGCGCGGACGTAGAGTCCTGTTCCGCCCACGACGACGGGGAGCGAGCCGCGGGCACGGACCTGTGCGATCGCATCGCGCGCATCGCGCTGGTACAGGGCCGCCGAGTACGGCTGTCCCGGTTCGACGAGGTCGATGCAGTGATACGGCACCGTGCGTGAAGCGGCCGGCTGCTTGGCGGTGCCGATGTCCATCCCCCGGTAGACCTGCATCGAGTCGGCGGAGACGATCTCCCCGCCGAAGCTTCCAGCGATCTTCTCGGCGACGGCCGACTTGCCGACGGCCGTCGGACCGACGACCGCGACGATCCGAGCAGGCGCGTCTGCCGACGCGCTCGTTTCACTCATACCTGTCGACCTTGAAGCGCTCGAGCGAGATCGGCTCACCGTCCGCGATCCCCGCCTTGTGCCGGGCGATCCGGACCTGCTGCTCGGCCGTGTCGACGCCATCGAGGTCCGGCAGGAGCAGCCCCCTCCGGCGTCCCGCCGTCACGATGACGCCGAACACCTTCGGATCGAGGTCGTCGAGCGATCCGACCGGTTCGGGCTCGTGGAGCACATCCACGGAGATCTCGAGAGCCTCGAGCTCCTCGGAGCGCAGCGCGGGGAAGCGCGGATCGCTTGTGGCGGCCTGGACCGCATTACCCGCGATCTCCTCAGCGAGTGTCGCTTTGGTGGGCGCGATGGTGCCGATGCAGCCGCGCAGGTCGCCTCTCGAGTGCAGCGAGACGAAGGCGCCTGCCATCCGAGGAAGTCCAGGGTCGTCGGACAGATCGGGTGACGGGAATGTCCCGTTGCGCACGTACGACTCGATGGTCGTTCGCGCGAGACGCACGGGCGCAGTCTTGTCGCGGCCTTTTTGGCCGTTCTTCTCCCCTCGGGCAGGCGTGAACGCGGGCAGACCTGCGAGCTCATCGGGCGGCGCTGCGGCTGCGGTGAGATAGCCGACCCCCCACGGACCCTCGTAGGCGAGTACGCGAACGATCGCGGGGGTGTCCTCGAGGAATCCCGAGAGGATCAGAAACGAGCGCCAGCCGCACTCCCCCGCTTCGTCTCGAAGGCCCTCATCGATCGCAGCGACGCCCGCCCAGTCCGAGTGCGACAGCAAGTCGATGAGTTGCTCGTCGAATATGCGGCCCCTGGGGGCGAAGCCGGCCGGCGCATCGGGAGTCAGGCGGTGGCTGCAGTCGCCGCTCGCCACCATCGCGATCCGACGGCCCACGCGGCTCGCAGCGCGCCGGATGCATCGGCCGAACTCGATGTGGTCTTCCGCACTCAGGAACGTGAACGAGACGACCACCAGGGGGAATTCCCCGTTCGGATCGAGAAAGCTCATGGGAACCAGGACGCCGTGGTCGAGAGACTGATCGAGGTGCGGGTACTGTTCACGGGCGACGGTCGCCAAGCCGGTCGCTTCCGCTTCCTCGAGGATGGCGGAAGCCAGGTCGGGGTCACCTGCTGAAGTCAGTGAGGCTTGTCGCGCTCCGAAGCGTCCCAGATCCCCCTTGAGACGATCCGCGGTACTCACCGTGAACGTGTCCGCGAATCCGGGCGCATGAGGAGAGACGATCACGACAGTCTCGGGAGCGAAGCGCACGAGCAGGTCGTGAAGTGAGCGCATCGCGGAGGCTGAGCGTTCCGTCGCCGCGGCGTCGCTGCCACCGACCGCTTCGACCATGATCGGGGGATGCGGCGCGATGATGCCGAGCACGTCGAACGACATGGCAACCATTCCCTCCCGCGGATCGGGTATTCGGCCTCGCTAGATGAGCGTACCCATCAAGAACCACGTCTGAGCATCGTCGATCCGAACATCGACGAATGTCCCCGCGTAGTCCTCGGCCGATCTGCCGTCTCCCGTGGGAGCGTGTACGACCTTGTTCGTCCCTGTGCGACCGATGAGAACCGATGCGTTGCGTTTGCTCGGGCCCTCGACGAGCACCCGCATGGTCGTGCCGACGAGCGGAAGATTCTTCGCCAGCGCCGATGCCTGGATCGCGGTCACGAGGCGCTCGAAGCGCGGCTGGGTCGCCTCCTTCGGGACCTGTCCGTCCATCGCCGCGGCGGGAGTGCCCTGTCTCGGGCTGTAGATGAAGGTGAAGGCCGCGTCGTAGTGCGCTTGCTCGACCACTTTCATCGTCTGCTCGAAGTCCTCGTCATCCTCACCCGGGAAGCCGACGATGAGGTCGGTGGTGAGGGCGAGGTCGGGCATCGCGTCGTAAAGACGCTCGACGAGCTCCAGATAGCCCTGTTGTGTGTAGTGGCGGTTCATGGCCTTCAGGAGCCGGTCGGAGCCGGACTGTATGGGAAGGTGCAGGTGGTGGCAGACTTGGGGGGTCTCCGCCATGGCGCGGATGGTCTCCTCGGAGAGGTCCTTCGGGTGGCTCGTTGTGAAGCGCACACGCTCGACCCCGGCGGCAGCGACGGCGCGCAGGAGCTCGGCGAAGCGAGGCTTTCCGTAGAGGTCGCGGCCGTATGAGTTGACGTTCTGCCCCAGCAGTGTGACCTCCACCACGCCCTCGCCGGCAAGACGGCGCACCTCGGCGACGATGTCGTCGAACTCACGCGAGCGCTCGCGGCCTCGCACGTAGGGCACGATGCAGTACGTGCAGAAGTTGTTGCATCCTACGGCGATGGGCACCCAGGCGTGCCACGGATGCTCGCGCTCGGACGGAAGGTCTGCTGTGAAGTCCCCCGCTGAGGGATCGGGAACTTCGACGATCGGTCCCGGTGATTGCGCCGCCGCGTCGATCAGCGCAGGAAGGCTCGCCAGATTGTGCGTCCCGAACACGATATCGATGGCGGGGAGCGTGCGCAGGAGCGTCTCGCCATCGCGTTGACCGATGCATCCACCTACCGCGATGATCGTGCCCCGCTCGCGGCGCACACCCGCGAGCGAACTCACCTGGCCGTAGAGACGCTCGTCGGCGTTCTCGCGGACGCAGCACGTGTTGAACACGATGACATCGGCGACGGTGTCATCCGGCGCGGGCGTCAGGCCCTTCGCCAGCAGCATGCCCGTGATCCGCTCTGAGTCGTGCTTGTTCATCTGGCACCCGAGGGTGCGGACTTGGAATGTGCTCATGGTCGCAAGATGGTAGCACGCTCCCGAAGCGCCTCGACCACTTCGGGCGGGCACGAACCCGAGCCGAGAGAGGCGCTTCGCAGCCCGGGACCGTGGAAGTCCGAACCTCCGGTGACGATAAGCCCGAACCTGCGCGCCACGGAGACGAAGTGGTCGCGCTGCGGACGGGTGTGGTCGGCGTGGTACGCCTCGATCCCATCGAGTCCCTCGGCGACAAGGCCCACCAGCGGACCTTCGCCGCTCACGCCCGGATGTGCGAGGACCGCAACGCCGCCGGCGCCGTGGATGGCGTCCAGCGCCGCTCGCGGAAGGAACAGCGCCTTCCGGACGTAGAACGGACCATCGCGGCCGATCAGCTCGGCGAACGCTTCTTCGATGGTGTCGACCGATCGCGCTGCGACCAGCGCGCGCGCCACGTGGACCCTTCCCACGGCTCCCCCGTCGGCGTATCCGAGGACATCGTCGAGCGAGATCGCATGGCCCGCCGTCCGGAGGGCATCGACCATGGCGACCGCGCGATCGAACCGGGCGGTCTGCAGGCGGGACAGCGCGACGAGCAGCGCATCGTCATGCTGGTCGACGAAGTACCCGAGGATGTGAGCGTCTCCGCCGCCCGTGGCGTGAACGGAGAGCTCGACCCCGGGGATGACTTCAAGGGTGGTGCCGGCCGCCGCCTCACACGCCTCATCGATCCCCGCGACCGAGTCATGGTCGGTGATCGAGATGACCCTCAACTCAAGGTCGAGGGCTCTTGCGACGATGTCCGCCGGACGAAGCAGCCCGTCGGAGGCGGTGGTATGGACGTGGAGGTCGATGGTCATAGGGCGCCCGGCTTCACATGGGAGCGACGGACTCAGCGATCGCGCATGTCCCGTGGCTCGATCAGCAAGCGGATAGCGGTGCGTTCCTCGCCGTTGATCGTGATGTCGGCGAACGCGGGCACACACGTCAGATCGACGCCGGTCGGCGCAAGAAAACCCCGCGCGATCGCGATGGCCTTCACGGCCTGGTTGAGTGCTCCCGCACCGACGGTCTGGATCTCGCACGCACCCTGCTCGCGAATGACTCCGGCAAGTGCGCCCGCCACGGAGTTCGGACTGGAGTGCGACGACACCTTGAGAGTTTCCACGGATGCCCCCGGTGCGGTGAGGATCGCTACGACGTGTGCTGCGGCTCTGGTTCGATGATGCGGGGCTGGCCCCGATGTGAAGCGCCGACAGTATAGCGCAGGTGCAGGGTGATGATGGCGGGTACGAGTCCCCTGCTCAGTCGTCCTTCTCGACGCTGAACCTGACGGTTATGGTATCGCGTCCGACAGTGACCTTCGGCTCTCCGGCGAGTTGGAGGTAGTACCTCTCGCTCACGACGTCGAAGGCCTCCTCGAGCCGACGCTGGAACTCCCGCATGTCGGAGTGGTGGATGCGCAGGCCACGCCTGTCACGGTAGATGTCCGGGCGTTTGGCCTCGGATTCCTCCGGCGCCGGCAGCACCGATTGCAGAACGCTTTCGAGGGCACCGAGTTCGCTGCCGAGCACGCGATGTGCGGTCCGTTCCGATATCGTCAGTCCCACGGACGCGGCGAGCGTGACGACTTCGGCCGCGTCGCCCGCGACTGCGGGCCGTTGCCAGACCGGTAGGTCGGCGGGGTCGTCACAGAACAGAAGCTGGCGGGCGTCGAGACGCTCGCGCGCGTGGACGAAGATCGTCGCCAGGATCTCGGTCGGGCTGCCGAAGAACACGTCGACCTCGGAGTGTTCCACCGCGAACTCGACCACGCCGCGGACGATGTTGTGAGGCCCCGTGCCCACCGCATAGCGGCCCGTCTCCGGATCGCGCTCGACCGTGGGCCACTTCGACTGGTCGGCCTTCTCAGGTAGGGTGCTCGTGTCGGAGACGATGACCAGCGCCGCGCCCTTGTGCGTGTCTGAAGCGGCGAGGTGTGCGCTGCTGACGTTGCTGCGGACCGAGAAGAGGGCCATTCCTCGGCCGTGCACGCCCCAGCGGTCCATCACCATCGTTTCGAGCTTGCTGGTCACGCGAGGTTCGAAGATGCGCTCGTGCATCGCGGGCGGCACACCGACGCCGTCGTCGATCACGGTCAGGGTGCGGGTGTCCGCCTCGCGGCTGCAGGCGACGTAGATGCGCCTGGCATGTGCGTCGCGAGAGTTGCGAAGCACCTCGACGACGACGTCTTCGAACGTACGGATATCGTGTTTGGCCTGGCGTCGTTCGGCCTCGGATATCTTGAGCCTGACGTATCCGTCGCCGAGCGTCTCCTCGACCTTGATGTACTGGTCGCCTGAGACGGACGAAACGAAGTCGAGGAGAGAGTCGTCGGGAGTCATGACGACAAGTGTAGCGGGGCGCCGTCGGTGGCGGTAGGAGCCGCGACGGGCTTCTCGAGCCAGATGAGATACGGGATGTCGAGCTTCGACGGCATCTCCGTGTAGCCGAGCGAGCGGTAGAGCGCCAGGGGCGCGTGGGACTCACGGCCCGTGTAGAGCTCCAGGCGCCGCGCGGAGGGGTAGGCGCGCTCCAGAGTCCGGATGAGGCCGCGGCCGATCCCTAGCCGCACGTGGTCCGCGCTGACCGCCAGCCGGCCGATCTCCACGGTTCCGTCGGGCGTGAGCGAGCCGCGCACGGTGCCCACCACGCGGCCGTCGTCGAGCGCCACGAAGAAGCACGTGCCCTCCGACATCACGCGCCGCAGCTCCGACAGGTCCTCGCGAAGCGGCGGAAGCTCGGAGGGATCGATGTCGAACTCGAGCGCGACGCGGCCGAAACCGTCGTGCTGCACCGACAGGACGCCCGCAAGGTCGTCGGGGCCGGCCTCACGGTACTCGATGTTCGAAGCGACGCTCATGGACGTGCACTCCCCCTTCGCGGAAGCTCAACGAGCCGCCCCATCGTACGGGACGGCTCGTTGTATGCGTTCGTTGGCGAGCCGAGTCTCTACTTCGCGTAGTCGACCGCGCGGCTCTCGCGGATGACCATGACCCTGATCTGGCCGGGGTACTCCATCTGGTCCTCGATCTCCTTGGCGATGTCACGCGCGAGCACGACCGAGTCGGTGTCGGAGACAGCGTCCGGCTTGACCATGACGCGGATCTCGCGACCGGCCTGCATCGCGTACACCTTCTCGACGCCCTTGTGTGAGCTCGCGAGTTCCTCGAGCTTCTCTAGGCGCTTGATGTAGCTTTCGATGGTCTCGCGGCGCGCGCCGGGACGGGACGCCGAGATGGCGTCCGCGGCCTGGACGAGAACGGCTTCGACGGTCGAGGGTTCCACGTCGCCGTGGTGGGCCTCGATGCAGTGGACGATCTCCTTGTGCTCACCGAGACGCTTGGCGAGCTCCGCGCCGATGAGTGCGTGCGGCCCCTCGACCTCATGGTCGATGGCCTTGCCCAGGTCGTGCAGCAGGCCGGCGCGCTTCGCGAGCTTCACGTCGACGCCCAGTTCGGCGGCCATGACACCCGCGAGGTAACTGACCTCGAGGGAGTGCTTGAGGACGTTCTGGCCGTACGAGGTGCGGAAGCGCAGGCGTCCCAAGGTGCGGACCAGCTCGGCGTGGACGCCGTGGACCTGCGTTTCGAATACCGCCTGCTCGCCTGCCTCGTGGACCTGCTGCTCGACGATCTTCTCGGCCTTGCCGAACATCTCCTCGATGCGGGCCGGGTGGATGCGACCGTCGGCCAGCAGCGACTCGAGCGTGATACGGCCGATCTCGCGACGGACCGGGTCGAAGCTCGACAGGATGACGGCTTCGGGCGTGTCGTCGATGATCAGGTTGATCCCGGTCATCTGCTCGAAGGCGCGGATGTTGCGGCCCTCGCGGCCGATGATGCGGCCCTTCATGTCGTCGCTGGGGATGTGAACGACGGACACCGTGGATTCGGCGGTGTGGTCGGCGGCGACGCGCTGGATGGCGATGCCGACGATGTTGCGGGCCTTCTTGTCCGCTTCCTCGCGGGCACGCGCCTCGACCTCGCGGATCATGGCGGCCGCGTCATGCTTGACGTCGTCCTCGACGCGCTTGAGCAGGACCTGCTTGGCCTCTTCGGCGCTCATGCCGGCGAGTGACTCGAGATGAGCCTTCTCTTCGGCGATGGCGTCCTCGAGGTCCTTCGCGCGCTTCTCGACCTGTCCGGCCGTGCTGGACAGCTGGTGCTCACGCTTATCCAGTGACTCCGCGCGGCGCTCGATGGACTCCTCGCGCTGCAGCAGGCGGCTCTCCAGGCTCGTGATCTCCTTGCGACGCTCCTTGGCCTCGGTCTCGGCCTCGGCGCGAAGCCTGAACACTTCGTCCTTGGCTTCGATGACGGCTTCCTTGCGAAGCGTCTCGGCCTGCTTCTCGGCGTCGGCGACGATGTGGCCCGCTGAATCGCGAGCGTTATCGAGCTGCTTCTCCCCAAAGTTCTTGCGGAAGACGTTGCCGAGAAGGACGCCGACGCCGATCGCTACGATCGCTACGACAACGATGATCATGATGGTCACTAGCGGCATTCGTGGTCCCTCCCTTCGGGCGCGTATCTGAAGGTGCGCCCATATCGATTGCTACAGGGGGCGCTCGCAGGCCGGTGTCGTCGATGCTCCCTTTCGGGAAGGCCGCGGGCGATATCCCTTAAGCGGGCGGCCCAAGAAACGACGAAGCCGGACGACGATGCGTCCGGCAAAGGCGACACCACATGTATGCGGGAGTTGCGGCTTGGATACACCGCTAGGGCGCAAGCTGCGCCCTATTGATCCACGCTCAGGACCCGTGGTCCCTCATACACAACATCGAAACGGTTCGCACCGCTCGGTGTGATCACATTTGCCGAGGTCAAGAATAGCGGCGCAGGGTGCCGGCGGTCAAGGACGACGGCTGTCGAGGCGGTCTCAGAACGGCATGTCGTCAGCGGGCGGATCAGCCGTGTCCCATCCCCCATCGTCGGGCCCGTCCGCGATCGCCTCACAGGCCTCGCGCGCGGCCGAAAGGGCGATTCTCGGGGCGTAGCCCTTTCGCATCAGGCGCGCCGCGACGCGGTCTCTGGTGGCCCCCACCCGCCGCGCGAACACGCGTGCTTGGGCCAGTGCGGCGTTCTCCTCGTCCTCGGGCGGCAGAGCTTCCTCGAGTACGGCAGAGACGGCATCGGGATCCACGCCGCGAGCGATCATCTCCCGCGATGCACGCGACCTGCCCAGACCCTTTGTGCGCGTGAGACTACGCGCGAGAGCGCGGGCGAAGCGGTCATCGTCGAGCAGCCCGAGGTCGAGCAACCTGGTGACGGTATCGGCTGCGACCTGCGGCAGGTATCCATCCTCGTCGAGGCGCACCATGAGTTCCGCACTGGAGCGGTCCCGGTACGTCAACAGGCGGACTGCGCGATCCCGTGCGGAGCGCCCCTCGACCTTCGAGAGGCGCTCGACCATCTCCGCGTCTGTTCCGGTGTCACCGACCTGCAGTCCCGCTTCGCGAAGGACATCAGCGGGCGCGATTCGCCACGGTTCGTCATCGAGCAGGACCAGCCGACGCTTGGAGCCGCGCCGAACCGTGCGGATCTCAGTCACTACGGACACACAGCACCTCAAGTTGAGGTCGAGGTCGGTTACTTGGCGAATCGGGAGGCCTTTGCGGCTTTGGGCGTCTTCGGGACCGGGACACCCTGTGAGGCCTGTGCGACCGGCGCGATCGGCGCGATCGGGGCGACCGCACTCGACTCGTCAGAATCGTCTGCAGCTGCCGCGCCGATGGGCGCGGTCAGGCCGCTCGTCTGGGGGATGCTGAGCCGCTCACGGATCTGGCTCTCGATGCGGTCGCGCAGTTCCGTGTGCTCGCGGAGGTAGTCCTTCGCGGCCTCGCGTCCCTGACCGAGTCGTTCCTCGCCGCAGGTGAACCATGACCCGGACTTCGCGACGATCCCCTCTTCGACACCGAGGTCGAGCAGCGAGCCCTCCTTGGAAATACCCTGGCCGTACATGAGGTCGAACTCGGCCTGCCGGAACGGCGGGGCGACCTTGTTCTTGACGACCTTGGCGCGAACACGGTTGCCGACGATGTCGGTGCCCTGCTTGATCGAGTCTATGCGCCGGATATCGATACGGATCGAGGAGTAGAACTTGAGCGCACGTCCGCCCGACGTGGTCTCGGGGCTTCCGAACATCACGCCGATCTTCTCACGCAACTGGTTGATGAAGATGCAGGTGGTGTTGGAGCGGGCAAGGGAACCGGCGAGCTTGCGGAGGGCCTGGCTCATGAGCCGGGCCTGCAGGCCGACCGTCGTGTCCCCCATCTCGCCTTCGAGTTCGGCCCGGGGAACGAGTGCGGCGACGGAGTCGATCACGACGACGTCGATCGCCCCGCTGCGGACGAGCATGTCGCAGATCTCGAGCGCCTGCTCTCCGTGGTCGGGCTGTGAGATGAGCATGTCGTCGATGTCGACGCCGAGCTTGGCCGCGTAGGCCGGGTCCATCGCGTGCTCAGCGTCGATGTAGGCGGCGACGCCTCCGAGGCGCTGGGCCTCCGCCACGATGTGCAGCGCGAGGGTGGTCTTGCCGCCGGACTCCGGGCCGTAGATCTCGACGATGCGTCCGCGCGGGACGCCGCCGATGCCCAGGGCCGCGTCGAGTGCGAGCGACCCGGTCGGGATGGCGGGCATGGACCCGATGTTGGCGTGCTCGCCCAATCGCATCAGAGAGCCCTTGCCGAACTTGCGCTCGACCTGCTCTTTCGTGAGCTCGAGTACCTTGTCGACCTGCTCGCGATCCATGCGTCTCGCTCCTCTGTTGCCTCGTGGCCGCCGCGTTGGTTCCGGCGATCCTGCTTCGATGAAACTATACGAACACGTGTTCGGTGTCAATCGTTGAAAGACTCACCGCGCCAACATGCCGATGGCGATCATCCGGTACTCCGGACCGGCCGCCGTCAGTGTGCTCGAGAACAAAGTAACCGACCGCACTGACATGATCCCATCCGTCCCCTTACCCGCCTCGGACACGATCCGCTGCGTCGCGTTCAGGGCGTCCGGTGGCACGGGGCGGGGGCGTCGCGCGCGCACCAGCGTGATGTGCGGTCTGAACAAGCGCGCCGGTTCGCACGGACGCGCGGTGGCGGCGAGCAATCGTTCGCGCAATCCGGTGACCGTTCCAGCCGGGTCGCGCAGTGACGCCCACAGCATGGATGCGTGTCGCGTCGAGGGAACCGCTTCGACACCCTTCAGCCGGATATCGAATCCCGGAGTGCCCGCCGCCACCGCTTCCATGTGCCGGACGAGGGTATCGGTCCCCTGTTCGTCCATGGGGCCGAGGAACTCGAGGGTGACGTGCAGGAGGCCGCCCGAGACCCACTTCTCCCCCGCCCAGCCGGGTGCTGCGGCGATGAAGGCCGCCTGTGCGCGTTCGAGTGACGCGACGACGGGTCGCGAGAGCGAAAGCGCGAGGAAGCAGCGCTCGGGCATGACGGATCAGGCGTTCAGGAGTCGACGTCGCAACAGGTCCAGTGCGGTCGCGACGGCTCTCGTGCGGACGGTCTCCCGGTCGCCGGGGAAGCGGCGCATCTGCGCATCGACGCCGTCCGGCCCGGCAACGCTGAACCACACCGTGCCGGTCGGTTTCTCCGCACTGCCGCCGTCCGGGCCCGCAACACCCGTCACGGACACGGCGTAATCGGCTCCGATCATGTCGCAGGCGCCCAGGGCCATCGCGCGCGCGACCGCGTCCGACACGGCGCCGCACGCCTCGATCAACGCCGGATCCACTGCGAGCAGGGTCACCTTGACCTCGTCGGCGTAGGACACCACGCCGCCGAGGTAGGAAGCGGACGAACCCGGCACCGCGGTCAGCGCACCGCCGACGAGGCCGCCCGTGCATGACTCGGCGGTGGCGAGCGTCACGCCGGCCGCTGCAGCACGCGCCAGCACGACCTCGGCGAGACTCGATCCGTCGGCCGAGTAGCAGGCATCTCCGATGCGCGAGGCGATCGCGGACGCGAGCTCGTCGAGACGCGGTCCGCCAGCGCCACGGTCGAAGAGGACGACGCGCACGTCGCCGGGTTGCGCCAGGACCGTCAGTTCCACGCCGGGATCCGCTTCAAGGACGTCCTGCGCTGCCATCTGCACGTCGGATTCGGACAGGCCCGTGCAGCGCAGCACTCGCGGCGGAGCGGCCGCGATCCCCCACTCCGCGATGAGACCCTCCAGCAGCGGACGCATCTCGCGCGGCGGGCCGGGCAGCAGCACGAGTGATCCCCTGGCGGTCGGTACGACCAGACCGGGAGCGGTCCCCCGGATGGCGGGAAGTACGACCGAGCCTTCGAGGACATCGGCCTGGCGGAACACGTTCTCCACCGCGCGCGGATCGGTGTGGCGGGCAGCGGATGCGCGGAGGCCGTCGACGAGGTCGGGGTCGCGATGCTGTGCGACCCCGAGAGCTGCAGCGGCGGCCTCACGGGTGATGTCGTCATGAGTGGGTCCGAGGCCGCCCGTGACGATCACGAGGTCGCAGGAGGCCACTGAACGCCGCAGAACGGCTGTCAGCAACTCCATGTCGTCCGCCACGCTGACCGTCTCTGCGACGTCGATGCCCGCGCCGAGCAGCGCATGCGCGATCTCGGACGTGTTGGTGTCGACGGCCAGGCCTCGAACCAGCTCGGTCCCGATGGTGACGATCGCGGCTGTGTGATATCCGCTCATCGGCGGGATCCGGACCGGTCCGCGCCGTCACCGCTGGATGAAGGGCTTGTGCTCCACGGTCCGGCGATCACATCGCGGGCGTGGTAGAAATACTGGATCGCGGAGAGTGCGGTGAGTCCCAGCGCGATGATCATCACCAGCCAGGACGTGGTGTCCGCCACGCGCGACCACGGCTCGAATATGGGTGCGCCTTTGATGATGAAGGCGACGAGGGCGATGATCTGGAACACCGTCTTGACCTTGCCCCATGGGGAGGCGGCGATCACGACCCCCTCGGCGACGGCGACCATGCGCAGACCGGAGACGATCAGTTCACGCCCGATGATCACGATGGCCACCCAGCCGGGCAGACTGCCCAGTTGGACGAGTCCGACGAGAGCCGCGGTGACCAGCAGTTTGTCGGCGAGAGGGTCGATGAACTTCCCGAAGGTCGTGACCTCGTTGCGAGAGCGGGCCACGTAGCCGTCGACCGCATCGGTCGCGGCGAGTACGGTGAACACCGCTGCGGCCAGCCATGGTCGCCAGTCGGCCCAGGTGGCCGGTTCGCCGAAGCGCCCGAGAAGCAGCACCAGGAACACCGGGATGAACGTCATCCTGATGATGGTGATCCAGTTGGCGAGGCCGATCTTGCGCACCTACTGCACCTCCGCGATCAGGTCGTAGCCCAGTGAGTCCACGACGGTGGCGGAGACGATCTCACCGACCACGCAGGGCCGGTCCACGAAGACCAGGCCGTCTATCTCAGGGGCCTGTCCGCGATGACGCCCGAACGTCTGCCCCTCTTCGTCCACGCCCTCGATGAGGACTTCGAGGGTGCGCCCCACGAGCGCTGCGACCCGCTCGGTACCGACCGAATCGGCCGTGTCGCGAAGGCGCTGAGCGCGGGCCAGACGCGTTCGTGAGGGGACCTGATCGGGCATCGTGGCGGCGGGCGTCCCTTCCTCAGGCGAGTACGGGAAGACGCCGACGTAGTCGAGTCGGGAATCGCGCACGAAGTCGAGAAGCCGCTTGGAGTCCTCGCGGGTCTCGCCCGGGAACCCGGCGATGAGCGTCGTTCGAAGTGCGACCCCCGGCAGCAGGTCGCGCACGGTCCCGATCAGTCGGAGGTACTCGGATGCATCGCCCGGGCGCCCCATCCGGCGAAGGACCTCGCGGGATGCGTGCTGGAGCGGCATGTCCAGATACCGGCACACGACCCGTGAGGCCGCCATCGCCTCGAGCAGATCGGGTGTGATCTCGTCGGGCTGCACGTACATCAATCGCAGCCAGGCGAGGCCCTTGACCGCCGACAGCTTGCGGACCAGGTCGGCCAGCGTGGGCTGGTCCGCCAGGTCGTGGCCCCAAGAGGAGATGTCCTGTCCGATCAGGATGAGCTCGCGCGCACCACCGGCGACGAGTGATGTGGCTTCGGCGACGATGTCGCGGGCGGTGCGGGAGCGATACGGCCCCCGGATCGACGGGATGGTGCAGTAGGTGCAGGCGCGATGGCATCCGTCGGAGACCTGTAGGTAGGCCGAGGGCCCGGGCTTCAGCCGGGACGCAGGGAGTGAGGTCGTAGGCTCCGGCAGTCCGGTCAACCGGGCCAGGACGCGTGCGAGCTCACCTTCGTCGGCGACCGCCACGAAGGCGTCGACCTCGGGGATCGACGAGACAAGGTCCTCGCCGTAACGGGAGGGCATGCAACCGGTGACGATCAGATACCTGTCGCCATGCTCGCTCTTCCACTCTCCCGCGACGTCGAGGATCACCGAGATGGACTCCTCGGTCGCTTCGCGGATGAACGCGCAGGTGTTGACCACGACGACGTCAGCGTCGTCGATGTCCGCCACGAGGTCGAAAGCACCGGTGAGCGACGCAGCCATGCGGTCGGAGTCGACCTCGTTCTTCGGGCATCCCAGCGTCACGAACGCGACGCGAGGGCGCTGCTCGCGCGTGCCGGTCATGGGCGCTCCCACGCTATCGACGGTTCGTGAACTGCAGCGGGATGCCGTAATCGTTGCCCTTGACGAAGGCCATGACCCGCTGCAACTCGTCGCGGCTCGGTGAGAAGACGCGGAGCTTCTCGCCCTCGATCTGCACCTTGGCCTTGAACTTCTCGTCGCGGATCTCTTTGTTGATCTTCTTGGCGAGTGTGTCCTCGATGCCGTTGACGATGGTCGCCGTGATGCGCGCCCATCCTCCGCTGGCAGCCTCGGTCGCGCCCCATGTGAGTGCCTTGAGGTCGATACCGCGCTTGACGACCGCGGTCGCGAGGATGTCGATGACCTGGTGTGCCACGAAGTCGGACGGCGCCTTCACGGCGATCGTCGCCGCGTGCTTGTCGAGTGTGATCTCGGACTTGGTGTCCTTGAGATCGAAGCGCTGTGTGAGCTGGCGCTCCGCCTGCTGGACGGCGTTGTCGACCTCCTGCATGTCGACCTCGCTCACGATGTCGAAGCTCTCGTCCTTGGCCATCTTAGTGGCCTCCTCTCAGTGCCGTGCGTCCGCGACAGCGGCGTACGGTGGGTCTACTCGGTCGCGGAAAGGTCGATCTTCGCGTTGGCGGTCTTGGGGATGGAGACCGCTTGGCCGTCGCGCGTGATGACCACGGCATCCGGCTTCCCGACGATGATCTCGGCTTGGCGCGTTACCGCCCATTCGTGGCTCTCGCCACCCTGCATCGTCGCATTGAACGCGGTGAGGCCGTCGAACGTCACCTTCACGTACGACGCGAGTCCCGCGCGTATGGACACGCGCAACTTGAACCCGGTGCCGTTGGTGACGGCGGTGGTCGTGGCCGCCGGGCTGCCTGTGGCGCCGGGTGACGCCGTCATCTCCCCGCTCGGCGCTGTGGCAGGCGTGGTGTCTGCCGCGTTCGATCTTCCGTTGATCAGCACGATCGCGCACAGGACGAGCAGGACCAGGACCACGCCGGCGGCAACAGCCACCCAGATCTTCCGGGGGATCTCGTGCGCCTTTTCGCGACGCGGCACGACCGTGGCCTGGGGGATGTTCTCGAGGTAGCGCTCCGTGGGGCTGGCTCGCCGCACGGTGTCCGCTGATTCGCGCTTGAACTGCTCGAGCAGGGGCTCGGCGGGGATCTCCAGATAGCGGGCGTAGCTCTGGATGTATCCCTTCACGTATGCGTTGCTCGGAAGCGAGTCATAGTCGCCCTGCTCGAGCGCGTCCAGAAGTCGTGACCGGATCTTCGTTCCCTCGACGACGTCGGCCATCGTCTTGCCTTGCCGGCGGCGTTCCGCGGCGAGTATCTCTCCGACAGTGGTCATAGGGTGTGTCCCGGATCGTTGTTCGGACGGCATATCCACCTTCGATTGTACCGTAGCGCGTGTACCCGCCGGCTTAGATCTCATCGTCGCGCGCGTCGCTGCGTTCGAACGCTTTGATCGACTCGAGCTCTTCGATGTCGGCCAGGACCTCGCGTGGCTTGCTGCCGTCCGGGGGGCCGACGATCCCCTTCTGTTCCAGGATGTCCATGATCCTGCCCGCGCGCGCGTAGCCGACCTTCAGCCGCCGCTGGAGCAGCGAGGTCGAGCCCATGCGGGAGGTCACCACGATGTCGGCGGCTTCCCAGGTGAGCGGATCGTCGTCGTCGGGATCGCCTGCTCCCCCGCCACCGGGAGTCAGCTTGAGGTGCAGGATCTCTTCGTGGTACTCGGGCTCGGCTTGCTTCTTGAGGTGCTCGACGACCGCTTCGATCTCGTCCTCGGAGACCAAGGCGCCCTGTACCCGCTTCGGCTTCGCGAGCGCAGGGGTCGAAAGCAGCATGTCGCCAAGCCCGACCAGCTTCTCCGCGCCCGACTGGTCGAGGATGACGCGCGAGTCGATGCCGGACGAGACCGCGAAGGCGATCCGGGTGGTGATGTTCGTCTTGATGAGGCCGGTGATGATGTCGGTCGACGGACGCTGCGTGGCGACCACGAGGTGGATGCCGGCTGCGCGGGCGAGTTGCGCGAGACGGACGATCGAGTCCTCGACCTCCCGGGCAGCGACCATCATGAGGTCGGCGAGCTCGTCGATCACGATCATCAGGTATGGCATCGGCTCGAGGCCCTCGGGCAGCTTGCCGTCACGCGCCGCGGCGTTGTAGGCGGCGATGTTGCGGACGCCTGCCTTCTGGAGTTTGCGGAGTCTGGTCTCCATCTCGGTGACCGCCCAACCCAGTGCGCTGGCGGCCTCCTTGGCCTCGGTGACGACCGGGACGTAGAGGTGAGGGATGCCGTTGTACAGGGCGAGCTCGATGCGCTTCGGGTCGATCAGGATGATGCGGACCTCGTCCGGGGTCGAGCGCATGATCACCGACATGAGGAGCGAGTTGATGCAGACGGACTTGCCGGTGCCGGTGGAGCCTGCGATCAGCAGGTGGGGCATGCCGGCGAGGTCGAGCACGATGCGTTCGCCGCTGACATCCTTGCCGATGCCCAGCATGATCGGGCTGGTGTCGGGGTTGTGGCCGCCCGTGAGGACGTCGCCCAGCGTGACGATGGTGCGGTGCTCGTTGGGCACCTCGATCCCGATGAGTGACTTGCCGGGGATCGGCGCGAGCACGCGCACGGTCGCGGTGGCCAGCGCCATCGCAAGGTCGTCGGCAAGGGCGGTCACCCGGTTCACCTTGACCCCCTGCGCGATCTTGACCTCGAAGAGCGTGACCGTGGGACCGGCGATCCAATCCTCGACGCGCGCCGGGATGTCGAAGGTGGCGAGCGTCGACTCGATGACGTGCGCGGTGTTCTTGAGTTCCTTGTCGCTGGCGCGGGACGCGGCGGCGTTCACCGGCGACACCCTCAGAAGGCCGAGCGAGGGAAGCTCGAAGGTGGTGTCACGCCTCGGGACCGACGCACGGGGGACCGGCACCGTGTTGCGTTCGGCCTCGGGGTCGGAGCGGCGCGGACGGGCGGGAGCCGGACGCGCCGCGGGTTCATCGGTGTCCAGGTCGGCCAGAGGAAGGGTCTTGGCGCCCGGGGAGAGGCGTCGGCGCGGTTCGCGCGGCGACTCCGGTTCCTCGTCGCGCTCGAAGAGGGCGAGGAAGGTGTCCCACGCATCAGCGAGGCGCGCGCCCGTCGCCATCACTATGCCGATCAGAGCTGCTCCGCCGAGGACCACATAGGTGATCACGGTCCCGAGCAGACGCGACAGCAGCCAGGCGATGGCGCCCCCGATGTATCCGCCGCCGGTCGCTCCCAGCCAGTAGTCGGCGTTCTCAACCGGGGTCGCCGCAGAGAACATGGCGATGACCGACAGGAAGATGATGGCCAGTCCGGCGCCGATGGCGACTTCGCTGAC
>DATCIG010000007.1:0-40432 GCA_036507895.1 Coriobacteriia bacterium | reverse complement strand
GGCATGCCGGGGATGCTTCCCATCGCGTCGACCATCGCCTTCGGGACTCCGAGGCCCATGATCTGCGACATCCGCGCCACCCCGAGGCCGAGGAAGTCGAAGTGCTCGCCGTAGTCCTTCATCATCTCTTTCATCGCGCTCAGCATGTACCTGCGCTTGAAACCCTCCGGCAGCGAGAGGATCTCTTTCATCTTGGCCGCGTAGAACGTCATGTAGCAGCGGCCCAGCGCGATCGTGATCTCTTCCATCGTCATCGCGTAGGGCTCGATGATCGGCTCGACGAGGTTGTACTTCGAGTAGTCCCAGACGCGGATGCGGTCCTTCATCTCCTCGAACAGCGGAGTGAACGGCATCGGCGTGATGACCGGGAACACCGCGATGTCGGGGTTGAGGCGGATCGCCTCGGCGATCGTGACCTTGAGCGTCTCCTGGGTCTCTCCCGGGAAGCCGATCATGAACGAGGCTTCGATCATGATGTCGTGCTTCTTGAGCAGGTCGATCGCCTGCTTGTTCTGATCGATCGTCGTGCCCTTGTTGAGGCTGCCGAGCATCGCGTCGGTGCTCGTCTCGGCGCCAAGGTAGACGTGGATGATGCCGGCGGCCGCGTACTTATCGAGGATGTCGGCGTCGCGGATGATGTCCTCGACGCGCGTCTCGATGAGCAGGTGGACGCCCAGGTCCTCCTCGATGAGCAGGTCGAGGATCTCGATCCAGCGCTCGCGGTCGTGGGTGGGGTACGCGTCGATGAGTGTGATGAACTCGACCTTGTACTCGTCGACCAGATGGCGCATCTCGACCACGACGTCGAGGGGCTTGCGGGCCCGCCAGTCGCCGCGCCAGAAGAGTCGCTGGCTGCAGAACGAGCAACCCATCATGCAGCCGCGCGACGTGAGCACGGAGGCCATGCGGCCCCAGGGCTCGACATTGTAGTGGTAGTCCTCCCAATCGAGCAGCTGCCACGCGACGTCGAGCGTGTCGAGGTCCGCGATGTGGGGCCGCATAGGGGTGGTGACCACGTCGCCGTCCTTGAGGAACGCGATGCCTTGGACATCCGCCGTCGTGCCGCTTAGGACTGCCGCCAGCAGGTCGACGAGGGTCTCCTCGGTCTCACCGCGCAACACGAAATCGGCGTGGTTGTCCGCGTCGCGCAGGATCTCGTCGTACATGAAGGTGGGATGAGGGCCGCCGATCATCGTCACGATGCTCGGGTCGATCTCTTTCGCCATGCCGAGGACCTTGAGGGCCGCGGGCACCGTCGCGGTACTGATGGCTCCGGTCACCGGCAGGTAGTCCAGTGTCATCACGAAGTCGGGAGAGAAGCCCTCGATCGCGGCACGCACGTCGTCGAAGGTCGCGTTCTTGTTCATCGCGTCGTAGATCTTGGCTTCGTGACCGGCCTTGAGCGCCGCGCCGGCGAGGTACGCCAGCTGCAGCGGAGGCCAGTTGCCGATGGTCTGGACGCCCCAGCACTTATACGGCGGTACAACGAAGAGGATCCTACTCATGTCTGAGGTCTCCAGAGGTGGCGGGGGTCGAAACGAATAGCTCCAGTCTACCACCCGGGATTTGTCACCCCCGAGCCCCCACAGCAGGGCGAATGTCCATGAGGTGCTGCTAGACTGGGGCGAGCGCAACGTTTCTGCGGCGCGCCATACCCCGCGGCGGATCGGCGAGGCATGATATTCCTCGATCTAATCCACAACATCGCACTGCTCGTCGCGTTGAGTGCGATCTTGCCGCTCGTGGCTCGCCGATGGGGTCTGCATACCCTCGCGGGCCGCTTGGCATCCGGCCTCCTGTTCGGGGTCGTGGTGCTCATCGGGATGGCGACGCCCGTCAGCATCGGCCCCGGCTTGATCTTCGACGGTCGCTCCGTCGTGTTGTGCGCAGCCGGGGCCATCGGCGGTCCGGTCGTGGCCGGCGTCGCTGCCGTGATGGCTGCGGCCTATCGGATCGCCCTCGGTGGAACCGGCGCCGCGGTCGGCGTGTCGGTGGTCATCGAGTCGACGGTCTTGGGTGTGGCCTTCTTCTACCTGCGACGTCGCCGCACCGGGGGTGTGCGCCCGGCCCAGTTGTTGGCGCTGGGGCTTGCCGTCCACGTGATCATGGTGGGGCTCTTCACGCTGCTCCCAGGAGGCATCGGCACTCCCGCGATGCGAGAGGTCGTGCTGATAGCCATCACGCTCTACCCGTTGGCGACAGCCGTGGTCTGCTGGGTCCTGCTCGGCGAGGAGCGGCATACGGCGCTGAGCGACGCCTTGGCGATGACCGAGGAGCAACTCGCGCTCGCCATCGAGGCGTCGGATATCGGGTTGTGGGACTGGAAGGTCCAGAGCGGTGAGCTCATCGTCAACAATCAGTGGGCGGGTCTTGTCGGATACACCTGTGATGAACTTGCCCCGATAAACATCGAGACATGGAGGCGCCTGGTCCATCCGATCGACCTCCAAGAGGCCGATCGTTTGATGGGCCTTGCCTTCTCGGGAGAGGTCCCGGCCTACCGGTGTGAAGTGCGTATGCGACACAAGAACGGGAGCTGGGTGTGGGTCGCGACGCAGGGAGAGGTCACCGAGCGCGACGCCTCCGGGCAGCCGATCCGTGTGACCGGCACCCATATCGACGTGACCGAGCGCAAGGCCTTCGAGATGGCGCTTCAGGAAAGCCATGGGCAGCTGGAGCAGATGGTGCGCGACGTGGCGGAGGCGATGGGGCGCGTGGTCGAGGCGCGCGACCCCTATACGCAGGGCCACGAGCAGCGCGTCGCCAGACTCGCCCGGCAGATCGCCGAGCGCATGGGGCTGGGCGCCGACGAAGTGGACGGCATAGAGATGGCCGGTCTTCTGCACGACGTCGGCAAGCTCCACGTTCCCGCCGAGATCCTCACCAAGCCCGGCATGATCTCGGCCATGGAATTCGCATTGATCAAGGAGCACCCCCAGCAGGGTCACGACATCCTCATGGGCATTGCGTTCCCGTGGGGGATCGCCGACATGGTGTTGCAGCATCACGAGCGTCAGGATGGAAGCGGCTATCCGAGCGGCCTGGTCGGCGACGAGATCTCGACAGCGGCCCGCATCCTCGCGGTGGCCGATGTCGTGGAGGCGATGGCTTCGCACCGGCCGTACCGGCCCTCCCTCGGGCTCGATGCCGCGATCGCGGAGGTGCGTGACAACACGGTCAAGTACGACGCGGATGTTGTTTCCGCATGTGTGGAGCTCCACGAACTGGGGCTGATCGAGCTGTAGGGTGTCGGGACGCGCCGGTCCACTCGAGGGATCGCGGTACCGGTCCGGATTGGAGAAGGACGCCGATGGGTGTGGTCCGATCGCTTCTTGTGGCAGCGGCCCTGTTGCAGGTCGCGCTTCTCCCCATCGCGCTTCTGGCGGTCCGCTCCATCCCGTCACGCTCGATGCGCGTGGGTGTGGCGTCGGGCGTCATCGGGACGGCTATCGTGACTACCGCCGTGCTGGTCGGTCTGTGGCCGCTTCGTTCGTACGGCGCATCGCACTTCGCGCTGGCCGTGTTCACGTGTGCCTGGTCCGTCGCGGAGACGGGCGCGGTGTGGCTGCTGGTGCGATACGTCCGTGAGTCGGGGCAGCACGGTGACGAGCTGCGGGCGGCGGCGGACGCACTCGTCGATCATCGCGACGACCTACAGCGCTCGCACGACTTCTATCTCCGGCTGTTCGACGACTTTCCGGCATTGATCCGACGGTCGGATGCTGCGGGACAGTGCGACTACTTCAACCGGTCCTGGCTCGAGTTCCGCGGAAGGACCATCGACGAAGAGAGGGACGACGGGTGGATGAGCGGTATCCACCCGGACGACTTTGAGCGCTGCATGGCTATTCGGACCAGCGCGCTCGAGGCACGCAAGCCGTTCGACTTGGAGTACCGGCTGCTCAACGCGAAAGGCGAGTACCGGTGGATCGCCGATTGCGGCCGGCCCTTCTTCGACCTGAACGGAGAGTACCTCGGCTTCATCGGCTCTTGCTACGACATCACCGTCTCCAAGGACCAGGCAGGGCAACTCGCATTCCTCGCCGACCACGACATCCTCACCGGGCTCGCCAACAGGCGCGTGCTGCAGTCGGCGCTCGAGCGGGCGCTCGCTCGAGCGCATCGTGATGTGCCGAGCATCCTCCTGCACATCGACGTGGACCACTTCAGGGCGATCAACGACCGGATGGGACACCCGGCGGGTGATGCGGCTCTCATCTCCGTCGCGCGCCTGCTCGTCGCCGGCGTGCGCACGACCGATGTCGTGGCGCGGCTGGGCGGCGACGAATTCGCGGTACTCCTCGAGATGATCGGGACGGAAGAGGCTGTGGCCATCGCACAGCGGCTCGTCAGCGATGCTCGCGAGCAACTCTCGGGGACCGGTCTGAGCATCGGGGTCGCGAGCATGGCTGATGTTACCGATATAGCAGAGGTGATGCGCAGAGCAGACGAGCGCATGTACGAAGCCAAGAGTGGTGGCGGAAGCAGGGTGGTCGTCGATATCAGGGCGATCCGCCACGTCTGATGCGGGCGCTCATACGTTCGACCATGGGAGTGCCGTGACCGAGTACCGACCGAACCGGGCGATCCGGGTGCTCCAGTATGCGGTGGCCTCGGTAGTGATGGTGCTGGCCATCGCGGCCTTGTCGGATGGGCAGGGGGCGCGCTCCAACTCGCCGGCAAGATCTTCAGCTACGACGCGATGGTGCCGACTTCTGCGCTGACGCTCCTGGTCTTGAGCCTTGCGCTGGTGCTGCGCGTGGGCTTCGCCGTCCGCTCCCGCTTCCTCGTGGACGGGATGCTGGCGGCGGTGTTGGCGGTCGCGACACTCGAGATCGTCGATCTGCTCACGGGCCTGCCGCTCGCGCCTGATCGCCTGTTCGCTTCTGCAGCGGAGATGTCGCTCGGTCGCCAGGTCGGGCGGATGTTCCCTCTGGTCGCGCTGAGTCTCGCCTTTCTGGTGGTCGCGTTGCTTCTGTCGCGATCGACGGGGTCCCGGAGCCGATCGGCCTCCGCGGCGCTGTCCCTCATGGTCGCCAACTTCGGTTTCGTCCTGTGCGTCGGCTACGCGTACGACACGCCCCTGCTCTTTTCGACGGCGCCACTGCCTCCGGCGTTTCCGGCCTCCCGGATCGGTCTGCGGATCGACCGCTCCGACGCAGCGCTCGTCTCGAGCAATTCCGCGCTCGAGCACATGGTCCACGATGTGGCGAAGACGATGGGACGGGTCGTGGAGCAGCGCGACCCGTACACCCAGGGCCACGAGCAGCGGGTCGCGGCGCTCGCCGTGCGTTTGGCGCGCAACATGGGGTTGTCGGACGACGAGGTGGACGGCATCGAGATGGCCGGATTGCTCCACGACGTCGGTAAGCTGCGCGTCCCGGCCGAGATACTCACGAAGCCGGGCAGGCTCTCCCCCGCAGAATTCGCGCTCATCAAGGAGCACCCCCAGGCCGGCTACGACATCCTTGAGGGCATCGCCTTCCCCTGGAGGATCGCCGACGCGGTCCTGCAGCACCACGAGAGGATGGACGGCAGCGGGTATCCGCACGGGCTCGCCGGAGACGCGATCCTGACGGCCGCTCGGGTATTGGCGGTAGCCGACGCGGTCGAAGCGATGGCCTACGACAGGCCGTATCGTCCCGCGCTCGGCCTTGACGCCGCTGCCAAGGAGATCGCCACGCACCCCGAGCTCTTCGACCCGGCGGTGGCCGCCAGCTGTGCCGCTCTGTACGCAGCGGGTACGCTTGTCGTATAGGCCCCAGGCATGTCGGCGCGAGAGGCGCCGGGCCCTGGCCGAACCGAACCGGTGGCAGGAGGCGTCATGAGCGGCTACATAGAGCTCGTTGAGGCGGTGGAGGTCCCCAGCGGCACCATGAAGATGGTCGAGGTCGACGGCCACGAACTGTTGGTGGCACACGTCGGCGAGGACTTCTTCGTAGCGGACAATCGCTGCCCTCACTTGGGAGGGCATCTGGCTTCGGGAGTGCTGGATGGCGCTGTGGTCACTTGCCCGCGGCACCACTCGCAGTTCGACCTCACGGACGGACACGTCGTGCGCTGGACGGACTGGACCGGTGCCACGCTGACCGTCGGAGAGCTCATGCGGCATCCCCGGCCCCTGAGGGTCTTCGAGGCCAAGGTCGTCGAAGGCATGGTGATGGTCGGCCCCGAGAAGCCGCCGGTCCCGGCGCCCGCCCTGTAGTTCCGTGGGGCGTCCCGTCAGATGGTCGAATGAGAGCCGTCGCAGAACGGCGCCGTGTCATGCTCGAACCTCATGTCGGCCTCCTTGCCGCGTCAGGGTGCATCGGGAAGGGCCCGGCGTCCGGTTCGGGGAAACGCCTTGCCCGGCCGGGACGGCTGTGCCCGTGTGCGGGGTATGATTCTTCCCGGGCGCGGCTCACGCGGCTCTCGGCGCTCGCGACGGGGAGGTCTTCGATGCGCAATGTGTACTCCATCGGCCTGGACGTGGGAGGCACGCGCATCGCCGCGGGCTTGGTCGAGCGCAAGGGCCGCATCGTCCGCGAGGCCAAGCTCTCGACTCCCAAGGCCGCGGGACCGTTCGCGATCGTCGACGCCATCGTGAGCGTCGTCGGGGAGATCACCTCGGGGATACATCCTTCGGAGATCGCAGGCGTGGGTATCGGGTTGCCGGCCCAGATCGACTTCGTACGTCAATCCGTCGAGTACTGCACCAACCTCCCGCTCGGCGGCATCGATATGCGCGGCCTTGTCATGTCCCGGCTGAAGCTGCCCGTGACGATCGACAACGACGGCAACACAGCAGCGTTCGGCGAATGGCGGTTCGGGGCGGCCAAGGGGCTCAAGGACTTCGTCATGGTCACGCTGGGTACCGGCGTCGGCGGCGGCGTGTTCATCTCCGGGAAGCTGGCTCGCGGTTCTCGTGGCTTCGGTGGAGAGATCGGCCACATGGTGATAGACGTCGATGGGCCCGACTGCCCGTGCGGCGGTCGTGGGCACCTTGAGTCGTTCGCAGCGCGGCCGGCGATCGTCCGTGAGGCGCGCGCAGCCGCCGCTACGTATAAGGGGTCCAGCATCACGCGACTCGCCGGAGGCGACATCGAAGCGATCACCGCCGAGATCGTTATCGACGCGGCCAACGCCGGCGATGAGGCCGCGATGACCGTGATGGGGCACGTGGGCGACATGCTGGGCGAGGGTCTCGTCGGCCTCGTCAACGTGCTGAACCCGCAGGCGATACTCATCGGCGGCGGGATCGGCGAGAGCTGTCCGATGGTGGCGGAGCACGCCACCGCCCGCATCTCGGCGGAGGCCCTCGCAGGCCGGCGCGACGTGCGGGTGCTGATCGCCGAACTCGGCAACGACGCCGGTGTCGCAGGCGCAGCAGCGCTCGCCTTCGAGGACCACGATTCCCGGGAGGGCATCCACTGATGGCATCCACAGTCTATTTCGCACCCGTTCGCTCGTCCAAGAAGCGCTCGATGGTCACACGGGTCGGGGGACTGCTCGAGCGCGCCGGACTGGGCGCCGTTGTGTCCGAAGGCGACCTGGTCGCGGTGAAGCTCCACTTCGGCGAGACGGGCAACACGGGCTTCGTGAGCCCCGTGTTCGTTCGCGAGGCGGTCCAGCGCATCAAGGGGCACGGCGGTAAGCCGTTCCTGACCGACGCCAACACGCTCTACAGTGGCATGCGCGCCAACGCCGCCGATCACATCCAGTGTGCGATCCAGAACGGCTTCTCGTATGCGACGGTCGAGGCACCGATCGTGATCGCCGACGGTATCGACGGCCGCGAGGCCGTGGACGTCCCCATCGCCGGCAGGCACTTCGAGACCGTGCGTATAGGCTCGGCCGCGGTGCACGCCGACGCGATGGTCGTGGTCACGCACGTCAAGGGCCATGAGGCGACCGGTTTCGGAGGCGCACTGAAGAACGTGGGGATGGGACTCGGCTGCCGCTCGGCGAAACAGCGGATGCACTCGGACCTCAAGCCGGAGGTATCCGCTGACAAGTGCACGGCGTGTGCGCGGTGCGTGAAGCGGTGCCCGGTACAGGCCATCGTGATCGGTGCCGACCGTGTCGCCGCGATCGACCATGGGACGTGCTACGGGTGCGGCGAGTGTGTGGCAGCGTGCCCCTTCGCCGCCATCGCAGTCCAGTGGAAGACCACGCCGCAGGCGATCCAGGAGAAGATCGTCGAGCACGTGATGGGAGCGCTCGCGGGTAAGGGCGGTAAGGTGGTGTACCTGTCGTTCGTGACGGCGGTCTCACCCGACTGTGATTGTTGGGATTTCAGCGACGCCCCCATCGTCGGAGACATCGGCGTCCTTGCGTCCACCGACATCGTCGCGATCGACCGAGCGGCCTACGACCTCGTGACCGCCGCGGTGGGCCTGCCCGGCTCCCGCGGTGAGGGCATGGGCGCGGGGCAGGACAAGTTCACCGAGGTGACGGGTATCGACGGGACCTTGGCGATCGGATATGCGCAGGAAATGGGACTCGGCACGACGGAATACGAGCTGGTCGTCGTCGAGTAGGTATGGGCAGTCCCGGGAGCTGGAGGGGTCGAGGATGGATTACACAGCGATACTGAAGAAGAGCTGGAACGTGACCTGGCGCTACAAGATCCTCTGGTTGTTCGGCTTCTTCGCCGGCGCCGGCGGCGGGTCGGGCAGCTATTCGAGTTCGTACGGCAGCAGCAGCAGTCGCTCGGGGAGCGGACAGTCGCCCCCCCAGATGAGCCCCGCGCAGATCGAGGCGTTCCTTCAGCACGAAGCGCTCGTCCTGGTAGTGGCGGCGCTGTTCCTCGTCGTGCTCGCGCTGCTGATAATGATCGTCTCCGTGGGGGCGCGCGGCGGCCTCATCCATCTGGTCAACGAAGCGGAAGAGGGACGCGAGGTCCGCGCCTCCGCCGGGTGGCACGTCGGATTCTCCAAGTGGTGGAGGGTGTTCGGCGCCGGCTTCCTCGCCGACCTTCCGCTCGCGATCGTGGGCCTCGCGATGATGGTGTTCCTCGGCCTGACGGCTTTCGGTGCCTGGGTGTCGTACCAGGGATCCACTGCGCAGATCGGGACGGCCGTCGCCGCCGCCATCGCGGGTCTGTGCATCTTCGCCGTGATCTTCTTCATCGCCGCCATCGTCCTCGGCACGATCTTCGGGATCGTGAAGGAGTTGGCGTTTCGCTACGTGGTCTTGGAGGACCGTCGGGTCATGGACGCGCTCAAGACCGCTTGGAAGGACCTCTGGGCCAAGCGCGGAGCGTTCCTCATGTACTTGATCCAGATCGGTGTGGGAATCGCGTTCGGGATCGGTGTGGCCGTAGTCGCGCTGTTCACGCTGGTGCCGGCGGGCGTGATGATGTACGTCGGCAACTACACCGGTGGCGGGGTGCTGCTTCTCGTCGCGGTCCTGGTCCTCATGGTCCCGTCCGCGATGTACGCGACGTTCTACCACGCTGCCTGGACGATCTTCTTCCGGCGGATGACGGGAGCCGAGCCGGTCGCCGTCGCGGCGCCTGCTCCGCTCGCGTACCCTCCGGCGCCGCCGGTCACGTACGCGCCGGCGCCGCAGGCCCCACCGGTGCCTCCCGTAGCGAGTGACCCGTTCGATCCGACCGCTCCGCAAGGCGAGGCCGATGTCTGACGGTCGTCTGGTCGTCTGCGCTACGCCGATCGGCAACCTCGGGGACGTGACGCTTCGCGTCCTCGATGCGCTGCGTTGTGCCGACGTGATAGAAGCCGAGGACACGCGCGTGACCCGCAAGCTCCTGGCGCGATACGAGATCACGACCAGGCTCGAGCCGTATCATGCGAAGAACCTCGAGCGGCGCACGCCTGAGGTCGTGGCGCGTGTCGAAGCGGGACAGACGGTCGCGCTCGTCAGCGACGCGGGTACGCCGGGCGTCTCCGACCCCGGGGCGCATCTCGTGGACGCCTGCATCGATGCGGGACTCGCGGTGGAGGTCCTGCCGGGCGCCAGCGCCGTGCTGACCGCGCTCGTGGCGAGCGGCCTGCCCACGCACGCGTTCTACTTCGGCGGCTTCCTCCCGCGGAAACCCGGCGATCGCCGCCGGGCTCTCGAGGCGCTTGTCGCGCTCGACGCCACGCTCGTCTTCTACGAGTCGCCGCACCGTACGGCTGCGACACTCGCCTCTCTCGCCGAGGTGATGCCGGGCCGCAGCGCGTGCATGGCGCGCGAGCTCACCAAGTTGCACGAGGAGGTCGCACGCGCCGACGTATCGGAACTCGCCGCTGTGATAGGGGAGCGCGAACTCAAAGGCGAGGTCGTCCTTCTCGTGGGTCCGCCTCCGCGCCATCAGGAGGCGGCACCCGTGGACGAGGCCGAGGTGCGAGCCCGTGTCGAGGCCCTGATCTCCGAGGGGCTCAGTCGGAAGGACGCGGCGCGCGCGGTCGCTTCCGCGATCGGCATCCCGCGCAACGAGGTCTATCGGATCGCGGTGGGAAAGGCCGGCGCCTAGAGGCGCTTGACCGCGCCGATGCAGTCCGCACAGACGACGCGGTCCTTGACGGCGACGACCTTGCCCTCGGCGCCGCAGATGGCGCAGGTGTCGGCGTGCCGTCCGATCACGACCTGATCGCCCTCGAGGCGGATGCCCAACTGGTCGTGCACATGTATGCCGAGGGTGCGGCGGAACTCCATCGGAATGACGATCCGCCCGAGGCTGTCGATGCGCCGAACGATGCCTGTGTCGCTCATAACGCGCGCCCTTCGCTCGATGCTGTGCTCTCGTTGGTAGAATAACCTGTAGCGGCTTCATGCGAGCACTAATGAACCGCCAATTCCTTCCTTCCCGCGGAGAAAGCGTCCAAACCCAATGGAGCGTCCCCCGTTCTACCTCACCACTCCGATCTACTACGTGAACTCGGTCCCGCACCTCGGAACCGCCTATACGACGATCGCAGCCGATGCCCTCGCGCGCTACCGACGCATGACCGGTTACGACGTCCATTTCCTCACCGGTCTCGACGAGCACGGACAGAAGGTCGCACAGGCCGCGGAGAAGGGCGGCATGGACCCGCAGTCCTGGGTCGACACGATCGCGCCCAAGTTTATCGAGGCTTGGAAGATGCTCGACATCACCAATGACGACTTCATACGAACGACGGAGCCGCGGCACGAGCGCGGGGCGCAGCAGTTCCTCCAGATCCTCAAGGACAACGGCGATCTGTACCAGGGCCACTACGAGGGCTGGTACTGCCTGCCTGACGAGACGTTCTACACCGAGGAGCAGCTGAGCGAGGACCACTCCTGCCCGCAGTGCGGTCGCGAGCTCCAGCTCGTGGCCGAGGACAACTGGTTCTTCCGCCTGTCCGCGTACCAGGACCGCCTGCTCGAGTACTACGCGGCGCATCCCGATTTCATCCAGCCGGACACGCGGCGCAACGAGGTCCTGTCGTTCGTCTCAGGCGGCCTGAACGACCTGTCGGTGAGCCGCACCACCTTCACGTGGGGGATCCCGCTGCCGTTCGACTCTAAGCACGTCATGTACGTGTGGTTCGACGCGCTCATCAACTACATCACCGCGGTCGGTTTCGGCGCCGACGGCACGCCGACCTTCTCCGGGCCGCTCGCGCACTATTGGCCGGCCCAGTATCACTTCGTCGGCAAGGACATCATCCGGTTCCACTGCACCATCTGGCCCGCGATGCTGATGGCGGCAGGCCTCCCGCTGCCCGAAAAGGTCTTCGCCCACGGGTTCCTGCTCACCAAGGGCGAGAAGATGAGCAAGAGCACGGGCAATGCGGTCACGCCCGCGTCGCTGGTCGAGCGTTTCGGCGTCGATGCCTACCGCTACTACTTCATGCGTGACGTGCAGTTCGGCGGCGACGGTTCGATCTCGGTCGAGTCGATGGTGCAGCACTACAACGCGGATCTGGCCAACGACTGGGGCAACCTGGTCTCGCGTCTGTTCAACATGACCGAGAAGTACTGCGAGGGTGTCGTGCCCGTCGCGTCCGCGCCCGCGCCGGAGGATGAGGACCTCGTCCGCATCGCTCAGGGGCTCCCTGAAGCGATCGAGAAGCGCATGGTGGCCCTCGACTACTCTGGCGCGCTCGAAGACGCCTGGGAGCTCATCAAGCGCGCCAACCGGTACATCGAGGACTCCGCTCCCTGGAACCTCGCCAAGAGCGACGAGACTCGTCCCCGACTCGACGCGGTACTCTACAACGCGCTCGAGGCAGTCCGCATCGCCGCGCTCTTCACGGCGCCGGTCATGCCGAACACGTCGCGTGAGGTCTGGCGACGCCTTGGACTCGGCGATCCGAACGAGATCACGGATGTGGCCGCTTCGGCGCTATGGGGTGGCCTGCCGACGGGCTCCGTCGTCGAGAAGGGCGAGCCGCTCTTCCCCCGCATCTATGAGACGACGGAGTAGGCGAGCGAGCTGATGGCGGCCGACCGCGATCGCGTGCCGACGTTCCCGGGTTCCGGGAAGCAGATCGTGCTGCCGCGTCTCGGCGCTCCGACCGCGGACACGCATGCGCATCTCGACATGCTCGCGGATCCTGCGGGTGCGTTGGCCCGCGCAGCGCGGGCGGGTATCGCCCTGGTGTGCTCGGTGGTCGACCTCACCGAGGAGCCTGAGGTCACGTTCGACGGCCTTGCCGGCTGGCTCGCCCGGGCTGCCGAGGTCCTCGCCGCCGACTGTGTCGCCCTCGGAGGCGGCGAGGACCTCGGCAGCCCGGGTCTCGCGCCGCCCGATGTCCGGCTCATCGTCGGTGTCCATCCGCACAACGCATCCAAGTACGACGACGCGATGCACGTGCGCCTGCGCGAGACCGCGCTAGCGGTGGGCGCCGTCGGCCTCGGGGAGCTCGGCCTCGACTTCCACTACGACCACTCGCCCCGGGACGCTCAGCGCGACGCCTTCAGGCGTCAGCTCGGTCTGGCGAACGAGCTCGGTCTCCCCGTCACGGTGCACCTGCGCGCCGCCCACGAAGAGGGACTCGCGATCCTGGCAGAGTGCGGGGTCCCCGATGCCGGGTGCGTCATCCACTGCTTCACCGAGGGCCCCGAGATGGCCGGCGCTTTCCTGGCGCTCGCCGATCCCGTCTACATCTCGCTGGCCGGGCCGGTGACCTTCGCCAAGGCACAGCAGGTCCGCGATGCGCTGCACGTCGTCCCGCTCGATCGGATGCTCGTCGAGACCGACAGCCCGTTCCTGGCGCCCGCACCCTACCGGGGCGAGCCCAACGAGCCCGCCTTCGCGGTGCTCAACGCGGCGCGCGTCGCCGACGAGCTTTCGATCGACCCTGCGGACGTGGCTTCGGCATGCCTTGAGAACGCGTTGCGGGTGTTTCGGTCACGTGGAGATGCGGGGGCGGCCCTGTGAGCGCTGAGGTGGCTCCGCGAGTGCTCGGGATCGCGGGCAGTCCGCGGCGCGGCGGTAACAGCGATCGCCTGCTCGAGGCGTGCCTGAAGGCGGCCAGGCTGGCCGGGGCGGAGACCGACCTGCTCGTGGTGGCGGATGCGGGTATCGCGCCCTGCCGCGGCTGCAACACCTGTTCCTCGACCGGAGACTGTGTCGTGCACGACGGCGCGCAGGATGCGTACGCTCGCATCGATGCCGCGGACGCGATCGTGATCGCCTCCCCGGTCTACTTCGCCACGGTGCCGGCGACTCTCAAGGCCCTCTACGACCGCTGCCAACAGTACTGGGCGCGGCGCTACGTTCTCGGTGTGCCGTTGGAGCGCAGGCGGCCGGGCGCGTACCTCATCGTCGGGGGAGGCGGTGACCCGTACGGCCACGAGTGTGCAGTGACCACGACGCGCAGCGTCTTCGCCGTGCTGGGGGTCGACTACTCGGCAGAGCTCTTCGTCCGCGCCGACACCCCTTCGGAAGTCGGTGGCCAGCCCGCCGCGCTGGCCCGGGCGGAAGAGATCGGGACCGCCATCGCGCAGGACGCGGCGGAGCGTCTGCGCCGGTCCTGAACCGGTCGTCGTACGACCGTTCCGTGGCGACCTGCGCGTTTGCCGCACCCCCGGGGCTGGGTTACGATATGCCTCCGTCCCGTTACCGATTCGTTGATTCGAAGCCAGGGGGATCAGTTTGAGACTGCCGGTAGGCCCGGCACGTTTCCTGAAGACCCAGTACTACGTCGCAGCACTCATCGCAGCCTTTCTGGGACTTGCATGCACCACCGGATTCGTATGGGCCAGCAAGAGCATCACGCTCGTTGTCGATGGTTCCTCGACGAGTGTGACAACCGAACGCGCTGACGTTGCCTCCCTGCTCGCCGAGGCCGGCGTGCGCGTCTCCCCGGGCGACCTCGTCAGCCCGACCGCGGCGACCGCCATCAACGATGGCTCGGTCATCGTGGTCCGCCACGTGGTGCCTGTGGCCCTCGTCCACAACGGGCAGACACTCACTCTCGAGGTGCTCGGCAGGACCGTCGCCGACGCGCTCATCATGGCCGGACTCGATCCCACCGGCGGCATCAGCGCCGATCCCGCGGTCGACACCCCTCTGGCCGCGGGCATGACGATCACCGCTTCGGATGTGTTCATCCGGGTCTCGGAAGAGGAAGTCGCTCTTCCGTTCGAGACCGTCGTGCAGGGCGACTCGCAGCTGCCGAACGGTAAGCGCGTCGTGGTCGCCAAGGGGGCCGAGGGATCCGCCGTTCGTGTGTGGCAGGTCCTGGTCACCGGGGACGCCGAAGGGCAGCCCACGCTCAAGGCCGAGACCGTCATCGCGCCGCCGGTCTCTGAAGTGGTCCGCGTCGGTACCAAGAGCGTTTTCCGCCAGGTCGTCGCCGGGCCGAAGGACTCCGACGGCTCGCGCTCCTACGCCCCGGCCATCTCCGGCCGCACACTCCTGATCGAGGCGACCGCCTACACTCCCTTTGCGTGTGGCGTCGACGCCGACTGGATCGCTTGGCGCCGCTCCAAGTTCGACATCCCCGACGGTTGGGGCGTCGTCGCCGTCGATCGTAGAGTCATCCCGTTGGGTACGCGCATGTTCATCGAAGGGTACGGGTACGCAGTGGCCGGCGACACGGGCAGCGCCATCAAGGGCAACAGGATCGACGTGTGCTTCTGGGGAGCGACGCTGAGCGCGCCCACGGGACACGCATCCGCCGCGCAGCGCTCCGCCGCCGCCGCACTCGCGTCGCGCTGGGGCCGCCGCCGTGACCTTCGTGTCACCATCCTCGGTAGCTGACCTGCGATGACGGTCTCACGATTGGCCTCGCCGTCCGCGACGCGGGCGGTGCTCGAGGCGCACGGCCTGTCTTTGAAGAAGTCCCTCGGGCAGCACTTCCTGGTCGATGACAACATCGTCGGCAAGATCATGGCGCTCGCGGCTCTGACGCCGGAAACCCCTGTGCTGGAGATAGGGCCCGGCATCGGCACGCTCACGGTGGCTCTCTGTGCGGCCGCGGGGCACGTCCTCGCGGTCGAGCGTGATGCCGACCTTCTGCCGGTGCTGTCGGATGTCGCTGAGGAGTGCGGCAACCTGGCGATCGTTCGTGCCGATGCGGTCGGCGTCTCGATCGATGCACTGACAGGTCCGCTCGGCCCTCCCACGGCGCTCGTGGCGAACCTTCCGTATGCGGTGGCGGCGACCGTCGTGCTGCGCTTCTTCCAGGAGGTCCCTTCTCTGCGCAGCGCCACGGTCATGGTCCAGGCGGAGGTCGCCGACCGGATGGCCGCATCCCCGGGACGCAAGGACTACGGGGCTTATACCGTGAAGTTGCGGATGCACGCGGACGTCACGGGCCGGTTCGGGGTCCCGCGCACCTGCTTCATGCCGCCGCCCCACGTGGATTCCAGCGTGTTGCGCCTGGAGCGGATCAGTCGCGACGAGCCGGTCGAGCTCCGAGTGGCGGCCGAGCGCCTCGCCGCAGCGGCCTTCGCGCAGCGGCGCAAGACACTCCGCAATTCCGTGCTCGCCTCCACGGGCTGGTCGGGCCCGACTTTCGACGAGGCGCTGGCAGCCGCGGGGATCGACGGTCGTCGCCGGGCCGAGACGCTCGGGGTCGACGAGTTCGTCACGCTCGCGGTCGCAGTGGCAGCAGCGGGTCTTACCTTGTAAAAAGGGCCTCTGACCTGTATAATTCTCCGAGTCTGTACCGTCAGGAGGATGCTTGATGGAATCAATGAACCAAATGGAGGTCGTCGGTCGCATCCGCGCCGATCTCATGTCGCTGACCGGCACCCGTATGCGCCTTCGCGCGAATATGGGCCGTTCCAAGATCGTGGAGCGCGAGGGTGTGCTCGAAGAGACCCACCCCAGCCTGTTCGTCGTCAAGGTCGAGGAGAAGCGCGAGCGCACCGCCCGGGTCTCCTACTCGTACGTAGACGTGCTGACCGGCACCGTGGAACTGACGCATCCCGAGAGCGGGGACAGCGTCTTCCCTTGGCTCAACTGATACACACCACGCTCAGCATGACGTCATGACCGGGCGCGACGCCGCACATCTCTGCGGACGCCGCGCCTCGTCTGTTGAAAGAGGTCTCTTCCGATGCCGATGGTCGTGAGCGCGCCGGCGAAGCTCAATCTCTACCTGGCGGTCGGCGACCTGCTCCCGAGCGACTACCATTCCGTCACGACGGTCCTCGTCGCTCTCGACCTGGCAGATCGGGTGACCGTCACGCCCGCGCCCGCGTTGTCGCTCACCTGCGAGCCCGGAGTCGGCGTGAGCGCTTCCGACAATCTCGGCTGGCGGGCTGCCACGGCGATGGGCGAAGCGTTCGACCGCTCACCGGACTTCACGATCCACATCGAGAAGCTCGTGCCCGCCGGTGCGGGACTCGCGGGTGGAAGCGGCGACGCCGCCGCGGTCATCGCGGCGCTGGCCGCAGAGTGGGATGTCTCGCGCGACGACCCCCGCCTCGAGTCGGTCGCATCCTCGCTCGGGGCCGATGTGCCGTTCGCACTGCGCGGCGGATGCGCCCTCTACCGGGGCAGGGGTGCCACCTTCGGGCGCGCCCTTCGGCCGCCGGTCGCGTACTTCGCGATCATCAAGGGCGACGAGGCCGTTTCGACGGCCGCCGCCTACGCCGCATTCGATCGGATCGGCCGCGCGCCCGCTCCGGGCCCGCGGTGCGTGGCAAGCGCCCTCGCCTTCGAGGACCTGCCCGCCCTCGGAGCGGCCCTGTACAACAATATGACCCCTGCCGCGGTCCATTTGGTCCCGGAGATCGAGAACGCGTTAGCATTCATGCGAACGGCGGACGGATGCTGCGGGTCCGCCCTGTGTGGCAGCGGATCGGCGGTGTTCGGTATCTTCTCCGACGGCGAGCACGCCCGCAGTGTGGCCGAAGCCGCGCGCGAGCGTGGGATGTGGTCGACGGTCGCTCGTGCGACCGTCGGCGGAACGCTCGACCAGACGATGGGAGTCGGACTTGACTGACATAAAGGTCGACGCGGTCATCCTCGCCGGTGGCGACGGGGAGGTCATCGACCCGACCCAGCGTTTCAAGGGGCTCGTCCCGATCGCGGGCAAGCCGCTGGTCGAGTGGGTCGTCGACGCCTTCCGTGACGCCGAGCGCGTGGGCGAGATCGCCGTCGTCATCCCCACCGCTGAGAACCTGGGAGGATGGGTCGACCGGGTCGACAAGCTCGTCGTATCGGACCGTGACTTCATGGACAACGCGATCGCCGGCGCAGCGGCCTTCCGCAGCGATCGCCCTGTGATCATCGCCACGGGAGACATCCCCCTGCTGACAGGTGCCGCCATCGACTCGTTCATCGAGGCAGGCCTCGCGACGGGATCGGAGTTCGTCTACCCGCTCGTCCATAAGGAATCGGTCGAGGGCGCATACCCGGGCAGCGAACGTACCTACTTCAAGCTCAAGACCGGCCGCTTCACCGGCGGGAACGCCATGATCGTCGATCCCAAACTGCTGCCCGCTGCTCGCGATCTCGGTCAGCGCCTGTTCAACGACCGCAAGAATGCCATCGCGCTCGTGCGTGCGGCCGGTATCGGCTTCGTCGTAAGGTTCGTCCTGGGCCGATTGGTCCCCGAGGACCTGGCTGATAAGATCCACGACCTCCTCGGTGGGAGCGGTGCCGCCGTCGTTTTGGACGATCCCTCCATCGCGATGGATGTCGATAAGCCGGCCGACCTGAGGCTCGTCGAGCCGCGGCTCCTTGCGCGGTCGTAGCGGTGCCCGCTCGGGTCGGTGCGTGCAGGGATATGCGTTCCCGCCACGAATAGTGCAGGAGGGGGTACGACGGCGCATGACGTCGCAGTTTGAGAATAGACGGGGGTAGAGTTCCATGGAGGTCACCAAGGTCACGCTGCGTCCTGTCGCCATGAACAAGGTGTGCGCCATCGCCAGCGTCGTACTCGACGACCAGTTCGTCGTGCACGACCTGCGCGTGGTCAACGGCGAGAAGGGGCTGTTCGTCGCGATGCCATCGCGCAAGCTCCCCAACGGCGACTTCCGTGACATCTGCCATCCGATCAACGCAGAGTCCCGTCAGCGCCTCCAGGACTCGGTGCTCGAGCAGTTCGAGATCGACGGTGGTGTGGACTACTTCACGTCGGAAGAGGCGTTGGCAACGCACGGTCAGGTCCTCGTCTTCGACTGACGGTCGGGTTGCGCTGTCCCTGTCCTCCATCGCCGCCGACGGTCTGTCGGCGGCTCGCCAAGGCGCCCTTCTGGTACACTTCGCGGGTGTTCTTGGGGCGTCGCCAAGCGGTAAGGCAGGGGCCTTTGGAGCCCCCATCCGCAGGTTCGAATCCTGCCGCCCCAGCCACTTGCCGCGAACCGGGCTCCGAGCCCGGCAGAACGATTCACCCCCGGTGATCAAGGAGAGCACGATGCACGCCGCCATCGTCCTCGCAGCTGGTGAAGGTACGCGAATGCGCTCCTCCGTGCCCAAGGTGGCGCATGAGGTCCTCGGGGTCCCGCTGGTCCGCTATGTGATCGATGCCGTTCGTGGCACGGGCGCTGACCGGATCATCACGGTCGTCGGCCATGGCGCCGATGCCGTCACAGGGCTCATCTCCGACACCGAGTCCGTGATCCAGGAGAGTCGGCTCGGGACCGGAGATGCCGTCCGGGCGGCGGCAGGCGCTCTTCGCGACTTCGATGGCCCGGTCATCGTGGTCGCGGGCGACGTGCCGCTGCTGCGCTCAGAGACCCTCTCCGCACTGCTCGACGCATGGAAGTCTGCGGACGGCGGCTGTGCGCTGTTGACGGCGCACATCCCCGACCCGACGGGTTACGGGCGCATCGTCCGTGACGATGCCGGGCTCGTCACCGGGATCGTCGAGCAACGCGACCTGGAGCCGGGGCAGTTGGGGATCGGCGAGTGCAATGTCGGTACCTACTGTTTCGACGCGATCGAGCTCTTCGAAACGCTTGCGCGCATCACCCCGGTGAACGCGCAGGGTGAGTACTACCTCACGGACGTGGTCGCCCTGCTCCGCGAGGCGGGCCGCCCGGTCACCGCCGTCGTGCTCGATGATGTCGACGAGTCCCATGGAGTGAACACACGCGTGCAGTTGGCCGCCGTCTCCCGGATCATGCAGCGCCGCATCAACGAGCGCCACATGCTCGCCGGCGTGACGATGATCGATCCGGGCCTCGTATGGGTGGGCCCCGGAGTCGTCCTCGGCCGGGACGTCGTCCTCGAGCCGATGACGCAGCTCAGCGGGGCCACCACCGTGGGCGATGGCGCGCACATCGGACCGAGCACGCGGGTATTCGACAGCACCATCGGGGCCGGCGCCACGGTCGAGCAATCGGTCGTCCGCGAAGCGCGGATCGGAGAGCGCGCGAAGGTCGGCCCGAACTCGTTCCTGCGTCCGGGCACCGTGCTTGCTGTAGAGGCGCGGGTCGGTTCCTTCGTCGAGGTGAAGAACTCGACGATCGGGGAAGGTTCCAAGGTGCCGCACCTCTCATACATGGGGGATGCGACCATCGGGGACGGCGTCAACGTCGGAGCCGGATCGATCACCTGCAACTACGACGGGCACGTGAAGCACCCGACCGTGATCGGGGACGGCGCGTTCATCGGTTCGGACACGATGCTCATCGCCCCCGTGGAGATCGGTGCGGGCGCCGTCACCGGAGCGGGTAGCGCCATCAGCAAGGACGTCCCCGCCGGCGCGCTCGGGATCGAGCGCACGGCGCAGCGTAATGTGGAAGGATGGGGTGACCGTCGTAAGACGGTCCTCGAGGACGAGTGAAAGGGCGCGTGGCGGGACGATGAGCGAGATGAGCAAGCGCATGATGGTGTTCTCGGGGACGGCGAACCCGGAGATCGCCGAGGGGATCAGCAAGCACCTCGGGATCGAGCTCGGCAACGTCAAGATCCGGCGCTTCGCGAACGGTGAGATCTACGTTCGGTACCTCGAAAGCGTCCGCGGTGCCGACGTCTTCATCGTCCAATCGATCGCGGCACCGGTCAACGCCGCCCTGATGGAGATGCTCATCATGGTGGACGCGGCGCGTCGTGCGTCGGCGCGCACGATCACCGCCGTGGTGACGCACTATGGATACGCGCGTCAGGACAAGAAGTCCGCCGCACGCGAGCCGATCACCGCGAAGCTGGTCGCCGATCTCATCACCGTGTCGGGCGTCGACCGGGTCATCACCATGGACCTGCATCAGGGCCAGATACAGGGCTTCTTCAACACTCCGGTCAACCACCTCACGGCGCTGCCGATCATCGCCGGGTACTTCGAGTCGCTCAAGCTCGAGAACTGCGTGGTCGTGTCCCCGGACGTGGGCCGCGTCAAGGTGTGCAAGAAGCTGGCAGACATGCTCGGAACGGGTCTCGCAATCATGCACAAGGGCCGTCCTGAGCACAACGTGGCTGAGATCACGCACGTCATCGGTGAGGTCGCCGGCAAGACCTGCATCATCACCGACGACATGATCGACACTGCGGGATCGATCACCGAGGGCGCCAAGGCGCTCATGTCGAAGGGCGCGACGGCCGTCTACGTGGCGGCGACGCACGGGATATTCTCGCCCCCGGCGTTCGACCGGATCGACGCCTCTCCGATCGCCGAGGTCATCGTCACCAACACGCTCCCGATCCCCGAGGAGCGCCGGCACGGTAAACTGCATGTGCTGAGCGTCGCGCCGTTGTTCGCGCACGCGATCCAGAACGTCTACGATGACGAGTCCGTCTCCGAACTGTTCGACCCGGACTTTCAGTAACCGCGCAAGCGCCCGTACCGTCAATTGAAAGGAACGTGCGCACTATGGCTGAGAACATCAAGATGAAAGCCACATCCCGCTCGATCGTCGGCAAGGCCAACACCCGCCTCGACCGCGAGCAGCTCGCCGCCGTCATCTACGGGACCGCCCTGGATTCGAAGGCCATCTCGGTCGACCGCCACGCCTTCCAGCAGGTGTTGGTCCACGAGGGCAACATCTCGTCGAAGCTCATCGAGCTCACGCTCGATGGCGGCAAGCCGATCCACGTCATCGTCAAGGCGCTCCAGCACGACCCCCGGAAGGGCTTCATCCAGCACGTCGACTTCTGGGCCGTCAACATGAAGCAGATGATCAGCACCACAGTCCCGGTCCACTTCGAGGGCGACGCTCCCGGCGTGCACGCGGGCGGCGTGCTGATGCACGCGGTCCAGCACATCAACGTCGAGGCGCTGCCGGACAACCTGCCCGAGGCGATCGTCTACGACATCTCCGCCATGGAGATCGGCGACGTGGTCCACGTCAGGGACTTGGTCGCCCCGAAGGACGTCACCATCCTCGACCATGAGGACGAGATCGTCGCGAGCATCATCGCGCCTGTCGTCCAGGAGGAAGAGGAAGTCACCGAGGAGCAGGGCGAGCCTGAGGTCATCGGCGCGAAGCCGGACGAGGAGTAGCCGAAACCCTTATGACCCGAATCGTGATCGGCCTCGGCAACCCGGGGCCCGAGTACGCGCGCACCCGTCACAATGCCGGCTTCATGGTCGTCGACCTGTTGGCGGAGACGCTGGGCGGTTCGTACTGGAAGGACGAGGCGGGCGCCAAGACCGTCAAGGTCCGCTTGGGCGACGAGGATCTCGTGCTCGCCAAGCCCCAGGCGTTCATGAACGTATCGGGCAAGTCCGTGAAGCGGCTGCTCGAGATCTACGGAGCCCCGGTGGTCGAGGTCGTCGTCGTGCACGACGACCTCGACCTGCCGGAGGGCGACGTCCGGGCCAAATCGGGCGGTGGGCACGGAGGGCACAACGGCCTTCGGTCGCTGCATGATTCGGTCGGTGACGACTACCTGCGCGTCCGCGTGGGTATCGGACGCCCTCCCGGCCGCATGGATCCCGCTGACTACGTCCTCGAACCACTGCGGGGCGAGAAGTTCGAGCGGCTCGAAGGAACGATCCCGACGGCTGCGCAGGCGGTGCTCGACGTATTGGAGCGCGGGATCGACGCGGCCATGGCGGAGCACAACGGCTAAGGAGCCTTGTTCCGGGTCGCCCGAACTCTACAGGTAGTTCTGGGGGTTCGTCGGCGTCCCGTTGATGCGGACCTCGAAGTGCAGATGGGCTCCGGTGGACATCCCCGTCGAGCCGACGTAGCCGATCGTGGTTCCCGCGCTGACCCGGGCCCCCTTGCTCACCACGATCCGCTTCTGGTGGCCGTACAGGGTCACCAGCCCGTTGCCGTGGTCGATCATGGTGCAGTTGCCGTAGCCGCCGTTGTAGCCGGCGAAGATGACCGTCCCCGCGCCGGCCGCAACGATCTTCGCCCCCGACGGGGCGGCGATGTCGATGCCGGTGTGGAGCTTCTTCACGTGCAGGATCGGGTGGATCCGGTAGCCGAACGGCGAGCTGATGCGGGTGTAGCCCGGTGTGGGCCAGGTGAGCGTTCCCGCGTACTTGCCGGTGCCGTGCGACGCGCCGTTCTTGAGCAGATTGGCGATGCGCGCCGACTCCTGCTCCTCGGCAAGGGCCATGGCGCGCAGACGTGCGATGTTCTTCTTTGTCTGCGCGAGCAGGGCGGCCTTCTGGTCCTGGACGCTCTGCTCCGCTGCCCGCTTGTTGTCGCGGGAGGATTGCAGGGTGCGTAGCCCCTGTTCTTCGGCCTTGGCCTCGTTGCGCTTGACCTGGATGGTCTCGAGGGACCGAGCCATCTCGGTGTTCGCCGTCTCGAGCGCCTGCCGGCTGCCCTCGAGCTCCGTGGCAGCCGTTTCGTCATCCTGGATCAGGAGCGTGACGAACTCGGTGCGCTGGATCAGATCGGCGAGGTTCTCGGAGCTGAGCAACATCTCGATGTAGGCCCAATCGCCCGTCCGATACGCGCTGTCGACGCGGGCGGACATCGCGTCCACGCGCCGGTCGTAGTCGAACTTCAGCTGCGCGATCAGCGCTTCCTTGGCGCTGATCTCCGACCGGAGCAGCTCGATCTGACTGTCGAGGTTGGCGCGGCGCTGAGTGGCCGTTCCGATCTCGGTCCCGAGCTTCTCGAGCTCGGCCTCGATACCCGAGATCTGGGTCTCGAGTCGCTGGGTCTCGCTGAGCAGCGCGTTGGCTTTCGTCTGTTCGGCGGCGGCCTTCTTGCGGGCGGCCGCGGCCGCGGCGGCATGTGCGGCGACGTCTTTGGAGGACAGGGCAAGAGCCGCCGACGGTGCGAAGAGGCTGACGCACAGCGCGAGGGTGAGGGCGATGCGGAGCGGGGGGCTCAGACGCATGGGTGTTCGGTACCTCCGGCGGGTTTGTTCGACGAAATGGCTGCAGTTCCCGCGTGGTGACTGATCGCACCGCCACAAATCCTATCACAGCGTTGACGCGCGGCCTCAGGAGGGGTACGAATCCCTTGGAACGAATCCTCGATAGAAGGAGACGCGCATGAGCGACATGACTCCTCCCCCGGTACCGCCCGCACCTCCCGCACCTCCGGCACCGCCGGCCCAGACGGGCGGACCCTCCAGCAATGCGCGGCTCATCGCGCTGCTCGGATGGATCTTCGCACCGTTCGGGGTCATTGCACTCTTCCTCGATGACTACAAGGGCGACATGTTCGTTCGCGCGCACGTCATCCAGGCGGCGGCTCTCGCGCTAGCGCTCTGGGTCGTCGATGCCATTCTGGGAGCCACGATCATCCTTGCGCTTCTGGCCCCCCTCGTCTGGGTGCTCGTGTTCGTGTACCAGGTATTCATGGCGATCCAGGCGTACAACGGGAAGAGCGTCCAGGTTCCTGTCATCTACGGGGTCGTCAAGAACTTCATCGACCAGGTCTAGTCCGTCTCGTTCAGCGTGACGTCGCGAGGACGAGCCGCCGGTGGTGGCCCGTCCTCGCTGTGTGTGCAGTTATCCCGGTGGTGGCTTTCTATGGACGAGGCGGGCCTGCTTCGGCGCTTGCCTTGACGCTGTAGCCCGCAGGAACGTACTTGTAGGTGGCCCCGGTGTCGTCCACGAGGAAGATGCCGACGTGGTGCTCGCCCGCATAGGCGATCGCCTTCTGCCGCCCCATCACGAACAGCGCCGTGGACAGGATGTCGGCGTCCAGGGCACTCATGGTCCCGAAGACGGTCAACGACCGCAGACCCCGTGCGGGGCGTCCGGTAAGTGGGTCGAGGATGTGGTGGTACCGGACCCCGTCGTGTTCGAAGTAGGTCTGATAGTCGCCCGAGGTCGACACGGAGAGCGTGGCGGCTGACGACACGACTTCGAGCACCCTCCCGACTTCCCGCGGGTCCTCGATACCGACCCTCCATGGTTCGCCGTCGGGTTTCGCACCGAACGCCAGCGTGCTCGACCCAGCGGTGAGCAGCACCGGCCGGCCGGCCAACGCGATCGCCGCCCGGTCGAGGGCGAGCCCCTTCGACGCGCCGCCGAAGTCGAGGCCGGGCGTGCCGGTCGTCTGGCCGGAGCCGAAGGCGGCGGTCCCGTCGGGGGCAGTGCGGAAGGTCCTTGCGGCGTCGATCGCCGAGCGCAGCGTGGAGTCGGATGGCACGGTGCCCACCCCTCCGAAGTCGTAGAGCGCGGTCACGCCGAACAGCGCCGGCGAGAACTGTGCCTCGACGCCGAGGGCTTTCACGCGCGCGACGATGGCGAGCGCGTCGGGCGGGAGCGGGTGGCTCGACAGTGGCGCGCGATTGAAGGCCGCGATGGTGGACGAGGTGTCGTAGGGGCTCAGCTCGCGTTCCACGGCGGACATCGCCGCGAAGGCGCGGCCGGTGGCCTTGGAGCTGTCCGTGGTGTTCGCGGCGTAGGCGGTGATCGTCACCGCTGTCCCGAGGACATCGCGGGTGGTGATGTCGGGCTGCGCCTGCGAAGAGCACCCGGTGATCGGGAACAGTAGTGCCGATGCGATCAGCGCGGCTGTGATCCGGCGCATGGTCCCCCGCTTGTCGTCGATGTCTGACGGGGCAAGTATACTGATGCGCACCCGCGCCCCCTTGGGCGCACGGACCGAAACGACGAGGATACGCATGTTCCAGATACTCGCCACACGTCAGCTCTCAGACGCCGTCTTCGAGATGACCGTCGCCGCCCCTGCCATCGCCCGCAAGGCGGCCGCGGGGCAGTTCTTCATCCTCCGCGTCGACGCCGCGGGCGAGCGCGTCCCGTTCACCTTCTCCGACTGGTCGGCCGAAGAGGGGTGGATCCGCTTCATCTTCATGCGGGTCGGGGCGACGACCCACAAGCTGACGCACCTTGCTGCCGGCGACATGCTGGCTGACGTCGTCGGGCCCCTCGGCATTGCGACGCACGTCGGGGGTCTGGGCCGCGTCGCGCTGATCGGCGGCGGAGTCGGTGCGGCCGTCGCGTACCCGGTCGCGCGCGCTATGTGCGCCGCAGGCGACCGCGTGACCGTCGTCCTCGGTGCGCGCAACGCCGACCTCCTCATCCTGGAGGATGAGTTCCGCGCGCTGCCGCTCGAGCGCCTCATCGTCATGACCGACGACGGGTCGGCTGGCGAGAAGGGTCTGGTCACGCATCCGCTCAAGGTGATGTGTGAGGCGGACGAGGTCGACCACGCGATGGCGATCGGACCCGCGATCATGATGAAGTTCTGCGCGGCCACGACGCGCGAGTTCGCCGTCCCCACCGTTGTATCGCTCAACCCGATCATGGTCGACGGTACTGGCATGTGCGGCGCCTGCCGTGTCAGCGTGGGAGGGGAGACGAAGTTCGGGTGCGTCGACGGTCCCGACTTCGACGGCCACCTTGTCGATTTCGAGGAGCTGATGAGCCGTCAGCGCGTCTACGTCGACGACGAGCGCGAGGCCGATACCGAGTACAGCAAGGGGTGCTCATGCCACCTGTAGACGACAGTGCCCCCTCCGCGCCGGCCCCGCGCCACCGCGCGAGCCGCGCGCCACGGACGCCCATGTCGGAGCGCGACCCGCTCGAGCGACGGATGTCGTTCGTGGAGGTCGGGTACGGCTACACCTCCGAGGAGGCGCACGCCGAAGCGATGCGCTGCCTGCAGTGCGCCAATCCCACCTGCATCGAGGGCTGCCCGGTCCACATAGACATCAAGTCGTTCATCGGCAAGATGATCGAGGGCGACGATCGTGCCGGCGTCGAGGTCCTCAAGGCGCGCAACGCGCTGCCCGCCGTCTGCGGCCGCGTGTGCCCCCAGGAGGAGCAGTGCGAGGCATCGTGCGTCCTCGCCCGCAAGGGCGATCCCGTCGCCATAGGCCGTCTCGAGCGCTTTCTCGGGGACCTCGACCTTTCGTGCGAGCTTGCCGCGCGCTGCCAGCCCGAGTTGGCGGCCCCATCCGGAAAGCGTATCGCCGTGGTCGGCTCCGGCCCGTCGGGACTCGCGTGTGCGGGCGAACTCGTGACCCTCGGCCACGAGGTCACCGTCTTCGAGTCCCTGCACGTCGCGGGCGGTGTGCTCGTGTACGGGATCCCGGAGTTCCGGCTTCCCAAAGAACTCGTGGCCGCGGAGATCGAGACGCTGCTGGGCATGGGCGTCAAGATCGTCACCGACGTCGTCATCGGCGCGACCTACACCGTCTCCGAGCTGATGGCCGACGAGGGATTCGACGCGGTCTTCATCGGCTCGGGCGCGGGCCTGCCCGTCTTCATGGGCATCCCGGGCGAGAACCTCAACGGCGTGTACTCCTCCAACGAGTTCCTGACGCGCGTGAACCTGATGCGTGCCTATGAGTTCCCGAAAGCGGACACTCCCGTGTGGCGCGGGCGCAAGGTGGCGGTCATCGGCGGCGGCAACGTCGCCATGGACTCCGCTCGTACGGCACTGCGTCTCGGAGCCGAGGAGGTGTTCCTCGTCTACCGCCGCACGGAAGAGGAGATGCCGGCACGCCTCGAGGAGACCCACCACGCCCGCCAGGAGGGCGTGGAATTCAAGATGCTGTGCTCGCCGATCGAGGTGCGAGGCCGTGACGGCTTCGTGACCGGGCTGGTGGCCACGCGCATGGAGCTGGGCGAGCCCGACGCCTCGGGCCGTCGCGCGCCGATGTGTGTGCTGGATTCCGACTTCGAGATCGAGTGCGACACCGTGATCGTCGCCGTGGGCACCCGCGCGAACCCGCTGATTTCGAAGGCAGCTCCCGGGTTGGACCTCGACCGGCGCGGCTACATCTCCACGGACGCGGGAGGCGCGACCAGCATCCCGGGCGTGTACGCCGGAGGCGACATCGTGACCGGTTCCGCGACGGTCATCCTCGCGATGGGGGCCGGCAAGACCGCTGCCCGTTCCATGGATGCGTGGTTGCGAGGGTAGGACCGACGGGACGCGGATAGCCCCCTGCCACGATGAGTGGCGCAGTCGGGTGACGAACGGCCAGGATATGGTTCCGCCGAGTTCGGTATAATCCCGATGAACGGCAACGCACTTTCGCGCTACCCGCCGCATGGAGGCTCCCATGGACGCAAGTCCCACCGTACTGGTCGTCGACGACGATCCCTCGATCCGCGAGATGATCAAGTTCGGCCTTGAGACGGACGGGATGCACGTCCTGAGCGCGGGCGACGGCGCCGAGGCGATCGACGTGCTGGCCCACAACGCCATTGATGTCATCCTCCTCGACATCATGATGCCGAAGGTCGACGGCTGGATGGCGCTCATGGAGATCCGCAACAACGCGGTGACCGCCGACATCCCGGTCATCATGCTCACCGCCAAGACGCAGGACCTCGCGAAGGTCCTCGCCTTCAAGCAGGGCGTGCAGCAGTACGTGACCAAGCCGTTCAACATCATGGAGCTCTCGGCACGCGTCCACTCGTTGGTGAACACGCATGTCCATCCCGCCGAGGCCTCGAGCGGCGAGGGTGAGTTCCGCAAGATCGCGGTGCGCAAGGGCGGTCGGACGGTGCTGCTGTCGATCGACGACATCGTCTTCATCTCCGCCAAGAACAAGTCGACCTACATCCACACGTACGAGAACCAGTACCTGGTGGACCAGACTCTCGGCGAGATCGAGAAGCGGCTGCTGCGCGAGAACTTCCACCGCATCCACCGGAGCTACATCGTGAACCTCAACTGCATCAAGGAGATCCTGCGCGTCGAGGGTGGCTACGTGGTCGTCGCCACCGACCGCGACGAGACGCACATCCCGGTCGCCCGCCGCGAGATCCACTCCTTCAGGGAGATCGTCGGCATCTAGCATCGGCGGCGTCGCCGGCAACGTTCGGCCTCCGTTTGGCGCCGTTTGCGCCGCCTTGGTATCGTTCGTCGCCGTCCTGAACCCGCTCATCGGACGCAGCGTTTTGGGTTCCGCATGCCCTTGACCCGGGCTCGCCCCGCGCATACCGTATGTTGTGTCGCGGTTCGCCAGAGACCACAACATCTGGTGACCAAGAGGGAAGCCGGTATGTCGCACGGGGACGAAACCGGCGCTGCCCCCGCAACTGTGAGCGAAGAGCTTCTGCCGAAGAAAGGCCACTGGCGCGTGAGCGCTGGGAAGGTGCGGCAGTGGTGATGACGCGCGAGCCAGTAGACCTGCCGCGACCGATGGTATCGACGCTCGGGCGGGGTGACTCGGCGGCTCGCTGACTGGCTCGGGGTGATCCTCGGTTCTTCGGCGTCGCGCCGGCTATCACCGCCCTTTGATCCGACGAAGAGGACGTGTGATGGGGAATCTGGTGAACGGCACTCCGGCGGGGGTCATCAAGCGCGAAGGTGTGCGCGTCGTCTTCGATGCGGAGAAGATCCGCGTAGCCATCGAGCGCGCGGGCATCGCCTCCGGCGAGTTCGACGCCGCCGAGTCGCAACTTCTGGCCGCACAGGCGATCAAGGTCCTGCGCCACCGATTCGGCAAGACCGACCCCGACATCGAGCAGATCCAGGATGTCGTCGAGCAGGTCCTCATCTCGGCGAACTATTATGAGACCGCCCGCGGCTACATCGTCTACCGTGAACAGCGCGCGCGGGTGCGCAGCGATCTGAAGGCGGTCGTCGAGGTCGAGAGCTCGATGAACGAGTACCTGAACCGGGCCGACTGGCGCATCAACGCCAATGCGAACCAGGGTTACTCGCTGGGCGGGCTGATCCTCAACGTATCGGGCAAGGTCGTCGCGAACTACTGGCTGAGCCACGTCTACCCGCGCGAGGTCGGCCAGGCGCACCGCGACGGCGACATCCACATCCACGACCTCGACATGCTCGCCGGTTACTGCGCCGGCTGGTCGCTGCGCACGCTCCTGACCGAGGGCCTCAACGGAGTGCCGGACAAGGTCGAGTCTGCGCCGCCGAAGCACTTCTCCAGCGCCGTCGGGCAGATCGTGAACTTCCTCGGCACGCTCCAGAACGAGTGGGCGGGCGCGCAGGCGTTCAGCTCGTTCGACACATACATGGCGCCCTTCATCCGCAAGGACTCGCTGTCCTACAAGCAGGTGCGCCAGTCGATCCAAGAGCTCGTCTACAACCTCAACGTTCCGTCGCGCTGGGGCTCCCAGACACCGTTCACCAACCTCACCTTCGACTGGACCTGCCCGGACGATCTGAAGGAGCAGTACCCGGTCATCGGCGGCGAGATCATGGAGTTCGCGTACGGTGAGCTGCAGGTCGAGATGGACCTCATCAATCGCGCCTACATCGAGGTCATGACCGAGGGCGACGCCAAGGGCCGCGTCTTCACCTTCCCGATCCCGACGTACAACATCACCGAGGACTTCCCGTGGGAGAGCGAGAACGCCGATCTCCTGTTCGAGATGACGGCCAAGTACGGCCTGCCGTACTTCCAGAACTTCCTGAACTCCGAGCTGTCGCCGAACATGGTGCGTTCCATGTGCTGCCGTCTGCAGCTCGACCTGACCGAGCTCCTCAAGCGCGGCAACGGTCTGTTCGGCAGCGCGGAGCAGACCGGGTCGTTGGGCGTCGTGACCGTCAACTGCGCGCGGCTCGGCTATCTGCACAACGGTGACGAGGACGCGCTGTTCGCGGCGCTCGACATCCTGCTGGAGCACGGTCGCACGAGTCTGGAGCTCAAGCGCAAGGTCGTGCAGCGCTGCATCGACGACGGGCTGTTCCCCTACACGCGCCGGTACCTCGGCACGCTGCGCAACCATTTCTCGACGCTGGGCGTCAACGGCATCAACGAGATGATCCGCAACTTCACCGGCGACGCCGAGGACATCACCACGGAGTGGGGCCACGGCTTCGCGCTGCGGTTCCTCGACCACGTGCGCGAGCGCATCGTGGTGTTCCAGGAGGAGACCGGGCACATGTACAACCTCGAGGCCACTCCGGCCGAGGGCACGACATACCGGTTCGCCCGCGAGGACATCAAGCGCTTCCCGGACATCCTGCAGGCCGGCACGGTCGATGCGCCGTACTACACGAACTCGAGCCAACTTCCGGCGGGCTTCACGGACGACCCGTTCGATGCCCTCGCGCGGCAGGAGGACCTGCAGCGCAAGTACACGGGCGGTACCGTCCTGCACCTCTACATGGGTGAGAGTGTGAGCTCTTCCGAGGCGTGCAAGAGGCTCGTGAAGCGCTCGCTCGAGAACTTCCGCCTGCCCTACATCACCATCACGCCGACGTTCTCCGTGTGCCCCAAGCACGGATACCTCAACGGCGCGAACGAGTTCTGTCCCAAGTGCGACGCCGAGCTGATCGCGCGCAAGCGCGCTGCCGCGGCCGTCTGAACCGAGAGGGGATCGTCATGAGCGCGACCATCGCGACCGACACGACCGGGTTCGAATTGACCGATGAAGAGCGCACGCCCTGTGAGATATGGACTCGCGTCATGGGCTACCACCGCCCCGTGAGCTCCTTCAACATCGGCAAGAAGGGCGAGTACGCCGAGCGCCAGTGCTTCGTGGAGCCCCGTGACGCCGACTGAGCTGAGGGTCGGCGGCCTCACGCCGCTCTCCTCGTGCGACTGGCCCGGCGAGCTGGTGGCGACCGTGTTCACCCAGGGCTGCCCATTCGACTGCCCGTACTGCCACAACCCGCACCTGCTCGCGGCCGACGCGGGCGAGGCCGCCTGGGCCGACGTGATCGCGCTGCTTCAGGCGCGGCGCGGGTTGCTCGACGGTGTCGTGTTCTCCGGCGGCGAACCCACGGTGCAGCCGGCGCTGGGCGACGCGATGCGGGAGGTGAGGGCGCTCGGCTTCCAAGTCGGGCTGCACACCGCCGGGCCGCTGCCCGAGCGCCTCGAGGCCGTGCTTCCCCTGGTCGACTGGGTGGGCTTCGACGCCAAGGCGTCCTTCGGTGAGTACGAGCGCGTCACCCGGGTGCCCGGATCGGGTCAGCGGGCGCTTGCGAGCCTGCGCGCGCTCGTTGCCAGCGGTGTGCCCTACGAGGTGCGCACGACCGTACATCCGGACCTGCTCGACGCGGTCGCAGTCGATCGCCTCGCCGCAGAGCTCGCCGCCGAGGGCGTGACCGCGTGGGCGGTCCAGGCCTACCGACCGATCGGCGCGCGTCCGGGGCTCGCGGCCGTCGGCCTTACCGAGGCCGACGTGCCGGCGACGGCGCGCGAGCGCTTCGCTTCCTTTACGTTCCGCTGCGCCTGAGGCTCCGGCTCCGCTAGTTCTTCAACCCGTTCAGCGGCGCGGGCATGCGCCCGCCCCTGCGCGCAAGGCGCGTCCCGGCCCAGCCGTTGACCGACATGATCGGTGCCGAGCCGAGTAGGCCGCCGAACTCCACGAGGTCGCCCACGCCCTTGCCGGGGACCGGGATGAGCCGTGCCGCCGTGGTTTTCGTGTTGGTGACGCCGATGGCGCAGGCGTCGCCGATGACGCCGGCGATCGTCTCGGCGGTCGTGTCGCCGGGGATCGCGATCATGTCGAGGCCTACCGAGCACACTGACATCATCGCTTCGAGCTTCTCGAGAGTGAGCGCGCCGTCGAGCACGGCGCGGACCATGTTCGCGTCCTCGGACACCGGGATGAACGCGCCCGACAGACCGCCCGCGTTGGACGTGCCCATCGCGCCGCCCTTCTTGACCGCGTCGTTGAGCAGCGCGAGCGCCATCGTTGTGCCGGGGCCGCCGCAGCGCTCGACGCCGATGGCCTCGAGGATGGCCGCCACGCTGTCGCCCTCGGCGGGCGTCGGGGCAAGCGACAGATCCACGATCCCGGCGCGCACGCCGAGGCGCCGCGCGGCTTCGCGGGACACCAGCTCGCCCATACGCGTGATCTTGAACGCAGCGCCCTTGATCGCCTCGGCGACCTCGGTGAGGTCGGCGTCGGGGGAGAGTGCCTCGACGACGGCGCGCACCGCTCCCGGGCCGGAGATGCCGACGTTGATGACCTCGTCGGGTTCGCCGGAGCCGTGGACCGCGCCCGCCATGAACGGGTTGTCCTCGACCATGTTGCAGAAGATGACGAGCTTGGCGCAGGCGATCGCGTCGCGCTCCGAGGTGGCCGCCGCGGCCGCCTTGATGGTGTGGGCCATCAGCAGCACCGCGTCCCAGTTGATGCCGGCCCGCGTCGTCGCGACGTTGACCGACGCGCAGACGCGCTCGGTCATCGCAAGCGCGGACGGGATCGAGTCGATGAGGCGTCGGTCGGCCTCGCCGACGCCCTTGTGAACGAGGGCGGAGAAGCCGCCGACGAAGTCGACGCCGACCTCGCGGCCCGCTCGGTCGAGCGCGATGGCGATGGGGGAGACGTCGAGAGTGGGGCACGACGCGATCAGCTCGGCCACCGGGGTGACCGAGATGCGCTTGTTCACGATGGGGATCCCGTACTCGCGCGAGATCGCGTCCGCCACGGGTACGAGCTGCGCCGCGGCCGTGGTGACGCGGTCGTAGACCCGTCGCGCGATGGTGTCGAGGTCGTCATGCGCGCACGCGCGCAGGGAGAGGCCCAGCGTGACGGTGCGCACATCGAGGTTGTGGTGGCCGATCATCTCGAGCGTCTCGGCGATCTCCTCGGGCTGGATGAGCATCTGTGCGCCCCCTAGACCCGGTGCATCGCGCGGAAGACGTCTTCGCGCTGCAGCGAGATCTGCACGTCGAGGGTCTCGGCGACGACTGCGAGCGCGGCCTGGACGCGATCGAACGACGTCGCATCCTCGTCCACGGTCACGAGCATCGTCATCGAGAAGATGCCTGAGATGATGGTCTGGCGGATGTCCTCGATGTTGGCGTCGTTCTCCGCGAGCGCGGCGCTCACTGCGGCAACGATGCCGGTGCGGTCCTCGCCGAGCACGGACAGGATGGCGCGCGTCTCCATGGTCTTCTCCCTTGTGCGGTCGCCTTGCTAGCTTCCGGCCTTGCCGGTCATCGCCTCGATGTCGAAGCGCACTACGATCACGCGTTCCAACGCATTGTCCCCGTCGAGCCCGTTGCGCTCCCACACCAAGGCGGGCTCGTCCTCGAGGTGGCCGAGAAGCACGCGCATGCCGTGCCGCCTCTCGTCGAGGTCCTCGACGATGGTCATGGTCCCGTCGAGCACCACCGATTCGTAGTGGTGCTTGCACGCGCCCTGCTCGTAGCCGCCGTCGACGATCACAGTGGCGCAGGCGCGCGGATCGGTTGCGATCGCATCGAGCTTGCGGCCGGCCTTCGCTACGTGGAAATAGAGGGCCGCGCGCTCGTGGTCGTAGCCGTACGACAGCGTCACGGCGTAGGGGCCGCCGCCGTGGCACAGAGCGATCGTCGTGTACCGACCGTGGCGGAGGATCGAGGCGAGCGCCTCGGCGTCCGTGATCTCGCGGTCGGCGCGCCGGACGTGATAGCGCTCCATGTGCGGATGCCTCTCTGCGTCGTGGGTGGGCACCAGGCGGGGCATGACCATACAATGGGGCAACGGCCGGGTCAAAGTGCGGGAGGGGGAGGAGGCGACGTGGTTGTCCCTATCACGCCGATCCACGTCGGCGACGTCGTCCACCTCAAGAAGCCGCACCCGTGCGGGACCAATGAGTGGCAGGTCACCAAGCTCGGCATGGACATCGGGCTGATGTGTCTCGGCTGCGAACGCAAGGTGCGCCTCGTGCGTTCGGAGTTCGACCGGCGGTTCCGCGGGTTCGTGCGCCGGGGTGGCGACATGAGTTAGCCGAGCGGGCGAGGCGGCTCAGTTGTGCCGAACGAGCCCCGGCGGGTCCTGTCCTAGGACCCATGTGTCGTTCGGGCGCGGGATCCGGTTGATCTGGAAGTGCGTGTGGTTGCCGCCGTCCAGGGAGTAGTTCCTCAGCTGTAGCCCCGAGACCACGTTGGACAGGCGGCGTACCTTCGCGACCTGCGTGACCCCGGCCACCACCCGTGCCCCGGGCACGAGCAAGGGGTCGGTCACATGCAGGATGATCACGTCGAGGTCGTTCCAGGCGTCCGGTTTGATGTGGATCTCGAAGTCGTCTACGCGCTTGTAGAGTTTGTACGGCCGGATCTGCATCACGGTCCCGTCAACGGGCGAGATGACCGGGGTCCCGGGCGCCGCTCCGCAATCGACAGCGGTATCTTGCTTGACGTTGCGCGCGCTGCGCCAGAGTTCCAGCGCGGAGCCGGTCCACGTCCCGGATGCGTCCTCGGAGGCGTCGAGGGGAGTGGCCGCGATGGTCGCCACTCCGCCCGCCTTGATCGTCGCCCTGGCTGCCGTGGCCGCCGCGCGGGCGCGCGTCGGGCTGTCGAAGCGGACCAGCGACGTGAGTGCGACGGTGTCGGCATACGAGGACTGATGGAAGGCGAGCGTGGTCACGTCGCACGCCGGGATCGGCAGGTGCAGCGGAACCCCCCGCAGCGACGCGAAGACCGGCGTCGGAGCGTCCGTCGGTGCGGGAGTCTCGGTGGCGACCACCGTTTTCCAGACCTTGGCTGCGGTGGCCACCGCTACCGGCGTCCGTGGCGCGATCAGCGCGAGCCCGGCTCCTCCGGCAACGAAGAGCACGGCTACGGCCAGCGCGGCGATCACGCGCTCACGCCCGACGTCGCGCGCGGTGCGACTCGAGCGGCGAGTGCGGTGTGTGGTCGTTCGGTCTCTCATGGCTCCAGGTGGTCGCGGCAACGGGCGGCGGTCACGTTCCTGCGGGCACAATATACAGTGTCTGCGACTGGGATGATCCGGTACGCCGTGGCGCGCGTTCATGTAAGATTCTTCGAGCCACGTTGTGGCCCGCACGAGGTCCGTGGCACATGCCCAAGGAGAAGCCCGTGGAGAAGCTCGAACGCGTCTTGGTGGCCGAGGATGACGCCCGCGAAGCGCTCGCCGACGCGCAGGTCGAGGCGGCCCGGCTCCGTGCTGCCGCAGTCGAGGAGGCGCGTCGGATCGAGACGGACGTCGCGGGCTCGTGTGATGCCACGATCGCATCCGAGCGCAGCGCGAAGTTGGCCGCGGCACGGGCCGAGGCGGCGCGCATCGCGCAGGAGGCGACCGACCGCCGCACGGCGACACTCGACGAGGCTCGGAGCCGTCTCGACGGCGCCGTGGCGCGCATCACCGCATCGCTGGAGGCCTAGGAACCCGATGTCCGTCGCGCGCATGAGCAGAGTCGAGGTCCTCGGGTACCAGCCGGTACTCGGTGAGGTCCTCGACGCCCTCCAGCGCGCCGGAGTCGTCCAGATAGAGACCTCTCCGGAAGAGATCCCCACCGCCGCCCTGCACCCGGACGACGAGCGTCTCCGTCGCCTCGACGAGTACTCGGCGGATGCGCGTTTCGTGGCCGACTTCCTCGGCCGCTACCACGAGCCGACCCAGCCGTTCTCGATGTTCGTCAGCGAGAAGTTCCACGTCAGCGAGCAGGACTTCGCAGACCTGGATGCCGCCGGGAGCCTGCTGCAGCTCTATCGTCTCTGTGGCGATCTTGCCGACCGTATGGCGACGGGCAAACGTGAGAAGGCTCGTCTTGAGGCGCTCGTCCGCGAACTGGAGTCGTGGGCGGACGTGCACCTGCAGATCTGTCGTTGGAAGGGCACGCGTCAGGTGGCGCTGATGGCGGGGACCGTCCCCGCGGCGGATTCCGAGCGCATCCGCGCCTCGCTGCGCGAAGTGACGCCGTTGGTGTCGGTCGCCGAGTTCGGAGCGGTCGGGACCCGGCAGGCGTGGATCGTGCTCTCTCACCGCTCGGTACTCGATCAGGTCCGCGGAGCGCTCGCGGCCACCCGGTTCTCCGAGGTCGCTTTCGACGGCCTTGAGGACTACCCCGCTGAAGAGCTCGCTCGCGCCGCCGCACGTATCGTCGAGATCGAGGCGGACCTGTCCGCCGCCGAGCGCGATGCTCGCGCGGTGGCGGACGCGCACTACGACGAGGCCGTGGTCGTCGTCGAGGCGCTGGACAGCGACCGCGCGTCCGCCCACATGCTCGAGCGCGTGGGACGCACCGAGCGTGCGTTCGCGATCGACGGTTGGGTCCGCGCCTCGCGCGGCGAGGAGCTGCAACAGGCGTTGGCACCCTGGGCACAGGACCTCGACATCACGCTCCGGGAACCGCGCGACGACGAGAATCCGCCGGTCGAGCTCAAGAATCCGGCCCTCCTGCGCCCCTTCGAGGTACTCACCGACCTCTACGGCCGGCCCGGCTACCGTGAGATCGACCCGACGCCGCTGCTCGCCCCGTTCTTCCTGCTGTTCTTCGCCATCTGTATCAGCGACGTCGGCTACGGCGCGATGCTCGCCGGCGGCGCGTATCTCATCAAGAAGAAGCTCGACGTCGCGCCCGGCGTGAAGCGGTTCATGGACCTCATGATCGTCGGTGGCGCCGCCTCCATGGTCGTCGGCGTGGCGTTCCGCAGCTACTTCGCGATGGACGTGACGTGGTTGCCCTCGTTCCTGCGCTACAAGCCGCTGCTCGATCCGCTGAACGATCTGCAGACGTTCCTGCTCGTGACGATCGCACTCGGACTCACCCAGGTGGTGTTCGGCATCGGCATCGCGGCATTCGATGCGTTTCGGCGCGGTGACGCTGCGACCGGCGTGTTCGAACAGTTGTCGACGATCTTCCTGTTCGTGATGATCGGTGTCTGTGTGGTCGCGTATGGTGCCGGAAATGCGGTCGTCGGGCGCGCGGCGCTGGTCGTCGGTCTGCTCGGGACGATGCTGATGCAGGGCCGCACCTTCGAAGCCGCGCTGCGCGGTGAAGGCGGCCCGGTGTGGGACCGCGTTTTCGGTCTCGCTTGGCTCGCTGCCATGCTCGGTTGGGCCGGCGCCTTGGCGCTCGGCGGGCCCGCCCTCTTCGGTTGGACCCTGCTCGCGGTCACGCTCGTGGGCCTGTTCGCCTCGAAGGCCGTGCGACGCTGCGTGGTGTCCTTCCTCGGTGGGATCTACGCCGTCTATGGCATGTCCGCGTTCCTGGGCGACATCCTGTCCTACACCCGGCTGGCGGCTTTGGGACTATCCGGAGCGCTCGTCGGCATGGTGTTCAACCTGCTCGCGGGGCTCGTGTGGGGCCCTGTTCGCGTCCTGTGGACCGGAGGCGGCCTCGGATGGCTCTGGGCGCTGCTGGTGGCCGTGTGCGCGATCGCCGTGTTCGTGTTCGGGCACGTCTTCAACGTTGTGATCAACCTGCTCGGCGCGTTCGTTCATCCGGCGCGCCTGCAGTTCGTCGAGTTCTTCTCGAAGTTCTACGAAGGCGGGGGGCGCCCCTTGGCGCCGTTCCGGTTCGCGACACGGTCAGTGGTGTTGAACGCCGGCATGGGTCGGCGGGAAGGAGGAGCGGGATCGTGAAGGATCTTTGGCTTGGATTGACCGGAGTCGACTGGGCTCTCATGGGAGCTGGCATGGCCGCCATCCTCGGCGGGATCGGCTCGGCGTGGGGCATCACGATCGCGAGCGCCACGGTGTCGGGCATCCTGTCCGAGGACGACACGAAGTTCGGCAAGCTGCTGCCGCTGGCTGCGATGCCGGGCACGCAGGGCATCTACGGCTTCATCGCCGCGGTCCTCGTGCTCGTGTTCTTCGGCATCTTCACCGGTAACGTGACGCTTCCCGGTATCGCCGGCTTCAAGGTGTTCCTGGCGTGTCAGCCAGTCGCGTGGCTGTGCTTCATCTCGGCGTACTACCAGGGGAAGACAGGCGCGTCCGCGGCGGGCATCGTCGCCGCCGACAAGCAGGCCCCGGCACTCATCTTCCCGGCTCTGGTCGAGACGTACGCGGTGCTGTCCCTCATCGTCACGATCCTGATGCTGATCGGTCTCCGCGCCGCCTACATGGCCGGCTAGGAACACCGTGGCCATCGACGATATCGTCACCCGCATCGCGGGCGACGCGCAGGACGAGTCCGGCGCGCTGCTCGCCGCTGCGCGCGCGGACGCGGAGCGCACGACGTCCGAGGCGCGCGCCCGCGCGGATGCGCGCGCAGCCGCCTCGCTTGTTCGCGCACGCGCCGACGCCGATCGTGAGGAGACCACACTTCTCGCGAACGCCCGGCTCGCCGCGCGTGACGCGATGCTCTCGGCGCGCCGTGCTCTTGACGACGAGGCGCTCGCTCGCGTCGAGGAGGCGTTGCTGTCGCTCGACGACGAGCGTTACGTGACGCTGCTGGCTCGTGAGATCGTCGTCTCGGCCGAGGGTTGCACGTCGCTGCGCCTCGGTTCGGCGGATCCCGATCGCCTGCGCCGCACGTTGCCGGCCGCGCTCAAGGCGGTCGGTGTGACGTTGGCCATCGACGAGGCGCCCGCCGACGTCGAGCGCGGCGTCGTGCTCGAAGGGGACCGCCTGCGAGTCGAGGTGTCGGCCGCCGCGATCGTCGCGTCGCGCCGGGACGCTCTGCTCGCCGACGCGGACGCCCTGTTGTTCAAAGAAGGAAAGCAGGCGTAGAGATGGCCCGCGGTGACGCTATCGAATACGGCTTCGCGACGGGGCGCGTCATGGTCCTGCGCACGCGGCTGCTTTCGCGCGCCGCCTACGAGCGCCTGCTCGACGCACCCACCTTCGAGGACCAGCGTCGAGTGCTCACCGAAACGCACTTCGGGCGGTTCCTCGACGGCGTCCACAACGCTTCCGACGTGGAGCGTGCCGTGGACGAGTCGCTGCGGGACCTGTACGAGGACTTCCTCCACCGGGCCGGCCTTCCCGTCGCGGTGGTCGCCTACTTTGAGGCGCCGTACGATTTCTCGGCGCTGAAGTCGGCGCTGCGCACCCGTGTCCTCGGCGTGACCGTCGCCTCATCCGCGGTGAAGCTGGGAGCGGTGGACCTCACCGCATTCGAGTCGCTCGAGGAGCTTCCCGGCGCGCTCGGGACGGCTGCGCGTGACGCGCTCGACGCGGGCGCTGAAGCCGGCGCGGAGGGTATCGATGCGATCGTTGACGCCGCGCTCTTCCGGGAGCTGGCGCGCCTCGCACGTGTCTCGCGCATCGAGCTGCTCGGGAAGCTCGTGGCGCGTCAGGCGGACGCCGCCAACGCCAAGGTCCTGCTGCGCTGCGCCGTGGCCGGTCGCTCGTCCGCCGATGCCCGCGCGATGCTGGTGCCCGGCGGCACGTGGAAGGCCGCGGCCGCCGCGGAGCTCATCGGCGACCCGACCGGACTCGTCGAAGCCATCATCGCCGCCCGGGTGCTGAGCGCGCCCGTACCCGCCGACCTGCTCGATCTCGAGCGGCTCGACGTGATCGTCGACGCGGCCACCGCCGCACTCGAGCGCGAGGCTGCGCGCGGGCCGATCGGTCCCGAACCGGTGCTCGGCTACGTGTTGCAGCGCCGCGCCGAGGCGATCACGGTCCGTGCGGTCCTGGTCGGTCGACTGGCCGGCCTGCCGCGCGAGATGGTCGCGTCCCGCGTGAGGGGGATGGCCTCGTGAGCGATCTTGTCGCCATCGTCGGTGACCCGACGTCCGTCGCGGGCTTCGGCCCGCTCGGACTGGCTGTGTATGCGGTCGAAGATCCGGCCACGGCGCGGGAACTGTGGCCCGAGCTGACCGACGGGCGCTACGGAGTGGTGTTCGTCACCGAGCAGGTCTATGCGGCGGTCTCGGATCTCGCCGCCGAGAGCGCGGACCGGCCGGTGCCTGCTGTGACCGTCATTCCCGGGGCAGGCAGCCCCGGTGGTGTTGGACGTGAGAAGCTCGAACGCGCGATCGTCCGCGCACTCGGCACGACCGTGCCGTTCGGAAGCGAGGAATCCTAGATGGACCGTGGCGTCATCGTCAAAGTCGCCGGCCCGCTCGTGGTGGCCGAAGGCCTGGGTAACGCGAAGATGTTCGACCTCGTGCGCGTGGGCG
>DATCIG010000006.1:0-4055 GCA_036507895.1 Coriobacteriia bacterium | reverse complement strand
ATCCTCAACGACTTCATCGGCAGCGCGCGCTACCGCAAGGACCAGCTTGCCGCGCTCAGGGCGGCCGGCGCGCAGGTCGGCTACGACGTCGCGCAGATCCGCAAGCTCAACTACCGCGACCACCGCAAGATCACCGTGGTCGACGGGGTGATCGGCCACACGGGCGGCATCAACATCGGGCAGGAGTACATCGACGGAGGCGCCAGGTTCGCGAGCTGGCGCGACACCGGGATGCGCTTCACGGGTCCGGCCGTCGCCGAGCTGCAGAAGCTGTTCGCCGAGCGCTGGTACGAGGTCTACCGCGAGAGCCTGTTCGAGTCGCGCTACTTCCCGCCCGCCGATATGCCGGTCGACGCAGAGCCGTTCATGACGCAGGTCGTGGCGCAGGGCGTCGAGGAGTTCTGGTCCTCGTCGACGCGCGCCCACGAGATCGCGATCTCGGGCGCCCAGAAGCGGGTATCGATCCAGTCGCCGTACTGGATACCCGACCCGACGACGCTCGACGTGTTCATCAACACCGCGCTCTCGGGCGTCGAACTGCGCCTCATGATGACCGGCGTCCCCGACAAGAAGCTCGCCTTTCACGCCGCGCAGTCGTACTGGAAACCTGTGCTCCGGGCCGGAGGCCACGTCTACCTGTACATGGCCGGCTTCATGCACGCGAAGTCGATCGTGATCGACGGGCAGGTATGCGCGGTGGGGACGATGAACCTCGACATCCGCAGCCTCCGGCTCAACCAGGAGCTCATGGTGTGGGTGTACGACGAAGGCGAGGCACGCCGGCAGGAAGACGTGTTCGAGGCCGACCTCGCGAACTGCGTCGAGGTGACGCTCCAGGACATCGCGTCGTGGAGCGCCTTCCGGCGCTATCGCAACTCCGCCAGCCGGCTCGCGTCGAACCTGCTCTAGCACGAGAGCGGGGCGCCGGCCCGACGATCGGCCGACGCCCCGCTCTCGCACGCCGCGTGAGCGGCGAACCACTCGCTAGTAGCCTCCGTCGCCCTCGACGGGAAGCTCGACCTTGCCCCGGTACGCCCGGTACACGATGAAGTGGTACCACAGCACCAACGGCACGCCGATGGCCGCGATGATGAGCATGACGGTGAGCGTCAGCGTCGACGAAGAGGCGTTGGCGATCGTAAGGGCGCCGCCTGCGCTGCCGGGGAGAGCCGGGACCAGAGCCGGGTAGATCGAGGCTGCCCAGATGCCGACCATCCCGACCACCGCGAGCGTCGTCCCGTACCAGGCCGGACGGTCGTTGCCGCGTGAGGCGGATACCCACGACAGCACCGCTCCGCCGATGACCACGAGGATGAAGACCCATCCGAACACGGAACCGGTCACCCTTGCGAAGGCGTCGGGTACGAGCAGGGCCGTCGCCGCGGTCGAGACCGCGATCATCACGGCGAACGCGACGAGCAGCGTCCTGCGCAGCTTCACGGCGCGCTCGTAGAGATCGCCGGTCGTCTTCACGCACAGCCACGAGGCGCCGTGGAGGGTGATCCACACGAGTCCGAAGACGCCGATGACCAGGGCGTAGGGGTTGAGCGCGGCGAACAGGTTGCCGAGGAAGATCGGCTCCCCGCCCCCGGCGATCATCTCCCCCGCCGCCGTCAGCGGCACACCGCGGACGATGTTGCCGACCGCGACGCCGAACAACAGCGCCGGGACCGCACTACCCACGAAGAAAGCGCCGTCCCAGAACTTCGCCCACGCCGGGTCGGCGTGGCGGAACTCGAGCGAGGCCGCCCGGAAGATGAGCGCGAACAGCAGCAGCATCAGGGCCAGGTAGAAGCCCGAGAACACGGTCGCGTACACGGCCGGGAAGGCCGCGAACAGCGCACCGCCTCCGGTGAGGAGCCACACCTCGTTGCCGTCCCAGACGGGCCCGATCGAGCGGCGCATGACGGTCTTGTCCTGCTCGGACCTGCCGAGGAACGGATAGAGCACACCGACTCCGAGATCGAAACCGTCGAAGATGGCGTAGCCGGTCAGGAGCACGCCCACGAGCACGAACCACACGTCACCGAGTCCCATCTACTCCACCCCCTCGTCGGTCGCAGGGCCCTTCTTGATGAAGCCGACCACGACGCGCGTCCACGCCACGTAGATCAGCGTGTAGAACGCGGAGAACAGGATCAGCGACACGAGCACCTCGCCCGCGGGGACCGCCTTGCTGATCGCGTCCAGCGTGCGCAGCTCGCCCGTGACGATCCACGGCTGGCGTCCCACTTCGGCGGCGGCCCAGCCCAACTGGATCGCGAGCATCGGAAGGATCGGCGAGAACACGATCAGCCCGAGCAGCTTCTTGTTGCCCTCGAGCTTGCCCTTGCGGTTGAGCCACCACGCGCAGACCACGACCACGAGCATCACGACCCACAACAGGATCATCCAGCGGTAGGTCTGGTAGGTGACCTGCAGCGGCGGCCGATCGGCCTCCGGCACGCTGTTGAGACCCGGGTACGACTTGGTGCCCGAGAAGTCGCCGGCCAGCAGGTTCACGCCGCCGGGGATCGCAAGGGCGACGGTCTTGTTGTTGGCCGTGTCGATCCAGCCCATGATGCCCATCGGGATGGGGCCGTTGTCCCAATGCCCCTCGAACGCCGCGATCTTGATCGGCTGGTTCTGGAGCACGCCGAGCGCCTGGTAGTGCCCGGCCGGGAGCATGAGCACGGTCGAGATCGCCGCGATCACGATGCCGGTCACCATGGTCGAGCGCGCGAAGTGCGCGTGCGTCCCGCGACGGAAGTAGTACGCCGCGACGGCCATGGCGATGAACCCGCCGACCATGAGCGTGGCATCGACGGTGTGCAGGTAGCGAGGGATCGTCGACGGGTTCAGGGCCGCGGCGAAGAAGTCGGTCAGCACAGCCTTGCGGGCCAGCCCCTCGCCCACCACCTTGTAGCCGGCCGGCGTCTGCATCCACGAGTTGGCGATGATGATCCACAGCGCCGAGAGCATCGAACCGGCCCACACGAGCCAGGCCGAGCGATGGAAGAACCTCTTCGACACCTTGTTGCGCCCGAAGATCAGCACACCCAGGAAGGTCGACTCCAGGAAGAAGGCGAACAGGCCCTCGGCTGCCAGCGGCGAGCCGAAGATGTCGCCCACGAACCGGGAGTAGGTCGCCCAGTTGGTGCCGAACGCGAACTCCATGGAGATGCCTGTAGCGACCCCGACGGCGAACGTGGCCGTGAAGATCTTCACCCAGAGGTCCGCAGCGGCACGATCCTTGGGGTCGCCGCTCTTGTAGAACCTGCGCTCAGCGAGCGCCATCACCAACCCGATCCCGATCGAGATCGGTACGAACAAGAAGTGATAGATAATCGTCACCGCGAACTGGATCCGTGACAGCATCACCACGTCCACCCGCCCCACCTCACCTTCCGTGCTTCGAGAGAAGACCCGCGAGGGTCCGGCTTCCCAAGTGATCGCGGACAAGAGCGTCCGCTTCCTGCCACACCGAGTGGACGGCGCACGAGCCCGAACGGCCGCACCACTCCGGATGGTTGACGCACACGGCGATGGACGGCGGACCCTGGGTCGCCTCTACGACCTCCAAGAGCGTGATTCCCGATGCCGGCCTCGCCAGACACAGACCGCCCGCGGCGCCGCGCGTCGCCACCACGAGCCCGGCGGCCATGAGATCGCGCTGGACCGCGCGAGCGAAGGCATACGGGACGCTCTGAGCCTCGGCGAGCGTCCGGACCGACACGGGGCACGCGTCGCCGGCTTCGGCGAGCGCGACCATCATGCGGATCGCGTAGTCGGTCCTTCGAGTGATGTCCACGTACTCCCCCGTCGTCACGCCCCTGCGAACAAGTGATACTCCCCAAGTATCATATGCAGGCGAGAGTGTCGAGCGAAGGGCCGGACGGAGTCGACGAACGGTCGAGGGTGACGCGGGCGGCTACGCCTCGGCGTGCTTGAGCCACCGTCGCACCGGGACGCTCAGCGCCAGCACCGTGAGTAGGCAGCCGCCCATCATCACGAACGCGTAGACCTTGAACGCGACGTCGGGCGAGGACATCACCGCGGATGCCGGGTGCACGTCA
>DATCIG010000005.1:0-2891 GCA_036507895.1 Coriobacteriia bacterium | reverse complement strand
GCGGCGGCGGGCCCGCTCGCGTGCGACCATGGGCTACCGGAACACCTAAGGGGGCCACGTGTCGCTGCTGATCGCGAACTTCTACTGGATCGGCTACGTGCTGCTCGCCCTCTACTGGATCGCCGTCGCGGTGACGCTCGTCGCCATGGACCGCGAGCCCACCGTCACCCTGCTCTGGATCCTGGTGCTCGTGGTGCTGCCGGGGCTGGGCCTGCTTATCTACTTCTTCGCCGGGCGTGACTGGAAGCGGATCCATCCGAGGCAGCGCTGGGTCGCCGACCTTCGCGCGGTTCGGAAACCGTTCATGGAGCCGCTCTACGACCGCTACGCGGCGTACGCCGTCGGCGTCGTCTCCAAGTACCGCGGCACGCCGGTCGAGCGCCTCATCCGGGCCGTCTCGCGGGAGCGCGGCAACCAGCCGCTGCCGGCCAACGACCTCGCCATCTGGCCGAGCGGCGGGGAGTACTTCCCGCACCTGCTCGACGACATCTCGAAGGCGCAGCACTCGATCCACATGCAGTACTACGTGTGGGAGCGCGATGAGCTGACCACCCAGGTCTGCGACGCGCTGGCCGAGCGGGTGCGCGCGGGCGTCGAGGTACGCATCCTCAACGACTTCATCGGCAGCGCACGCTACCGCAAGGACCAACTCGCCGCGCTCAGGGCGGCCGGCGCGCAGGTCGGCTACGACGTAGCTCAGATCCGCAAGCTCAACTACCGCGACCACCGCAAGATCACCGTCGTCGATGGGGTGATCGGCCACACCGGCGGCATCAACGTAGGACAGGAGTACATCGACGGGGGCGCCCGGTTCGCGAGCTGGCGCGACACCGGGATGCGCTTCACCGGGCCGGCCGTCGCAGAGCTGCAGAAGCTGTTCGCCGAGCGCTGGTACGAGGTGTACCGCGAGAGCCTGTTCGAGGAGCGCTACTTCCCGCCGGCCGACATGCCGGTCGACGCCGAACCGGTCATGACCCAGGTGGTGGCGCAGGGCGTCGAGGAGTTCTGGTCGTCGTCGACGCGCGCCCACGAGATCGCGATCTCGGGTGCGCAGAAGCGGGTCTCGATCCAGTCGCCGTACTGGATACCCGACCCGACGACGCTCGACGTGCTCATCAACACCGCACTGTCGGGTGTGGAGCTGCGCTTCATGATGACCGGCGTCCCGGACAAGAAGCTCGCCTTCCACGCCGCGCAGTCGTATTGGGAGCCCGTGCTCCGGGCCGGAGGCCACGTCTACCTGTACATGGCCGGCTTCATGCACGCGAAGTCGATCGTGATCGACGAGCAGGTGTGCGCTGTGGGGACGATGAACCTCGACATCCGCAGCCTGCGGCTCAACCAGGAGCTCATGGTGTGGGTCTACAACGAGGGCGAGGCGCGCCGGCAAGAAGACGTGTTCGAGGCCGACCTGGAGAACTGCGTCGAGGTGACGCTCCAAGACATCGCGTCGTGGAGCGCCTTCCGGCGCTACTGGAACTCAGCGAGCCGGCTCGCATCGAACCTGCTGTAGAGCGGCGCCCGTCTACTCCTCGTAGGTCCCGTCGAGGTAGCAGTAGCGCCACTCCTCGCCCGGCTCGAACGAGCGGATCACGCTGTGTTTGGTCGCATGCGCGTGCTTGGTCGCATGCTTGCCGATCGACTGGTCGCAGCATCCGACGTGCCCGCACTCCAGGCACTCGCGCAGGTGCACCCAGCGCTGTCCGATCTCGAGGCACTCCACGCACCCCTGGCCGCTCGCCTCGGGCTCCGGGAACGGGACCGTGTGCATGTGCTGACATTCGGACATGGAGGGCTCCTTCGAAGGCTCAGCCGCGCGCGGGCGCGGCGGGACGGACGTACTCGTGCGCCTGCTCGTCCCATCCGCCCTGGGTGACCGCCACGCGGTAGATGCTGCTCAGGAAGTCGAACACGGCCTTGCGCGGATCGTCGCAAGTGCGGACGGCCTCGTACGGCATCATCCACTCGCCCATCGACTCGACCCAGCCTGCGTGTGCGGGCTCGATCGGCGCCGTCTCGCAGCCATCGGGACGGGGGACCAGATAGCCGTAGAAGCTGGGGGACGGCGCGTTGTCGTCGCCGGGCCAGAAGCCGGCGTTGAGGTGCTCGGCGTCGAGGTCGTAGCGCATGATGTAGCCGCGGTCGTCGGGAGCCGGGGCGTGGCGCCCGCTGAACAGCAGGACCGCGAAGTCGAACCCGCCCCACCAGAACTGGATGCTGCTGCGGCCGAAGAAGGTCGAGCGGAACTCCTCGAACACGCCGTTGAGCGTGCACAGCAGCGTGTGGTAGGCCAGCGCGTGCTCGGGCACGAACGTGCAGTCGTGCCGGTTCTCGGAGAACGGCGTGGCGTCCGCGAGCTCCTGCGGCTTCTGCCACAGGTCCGCGGCGATACCGAGGTCCTCGAGCCCCTCGGCGAAGTCAGCCCATATCTCGGCGACGCAGCGGCCCTCACCGATCTCGACCGCGGTGTCGTTGCCGTCGCTCGACTCCATCCACAGCACGCCCTGGAACAGGTCGATGCCCATCGCGACGACCAGGTCGCCGCACGGCATCGGACCTGTCGTGAACCCGCGGGTGTCGACGTAGAGACAGGAGTGCAACCATTCGGGCTGCGGGGGCGCCAGCGCGAGCCGCGCCTTCCCCAGCATCTGCGTGCACATCTGCAGGGTCTTCTTGGTCGGCGCCCACTCCTCGTACGGGAGGGCCGGCCAGCCGGGATGTTCCATGGTGATGCCTCCTACTGCTCGACAGCCTCGGCGTGCTTGAGCCACCGTCGCACCGGGACGCTCAGCGCCAGCACCGTGAGTAGGCAGCCGCCCATCATCACGAACGCGTAGACCTTGAACGCGACGTCGGGCGAGGACATCACCGCGGATGCCGGGTGCACGTCA
>DATCIG010000004.1:0-6952 GCA_036507895.1 Coriobacteriia bacterium | reverse complement strand
AAGGTCACAGAGTGTCTAACCCGAAGGTCGAGTAACCCGGATCCCGATGCGGGCTTCTGCCAGCCTAGGCCCTTGCGAATGCGTAGCGATTGGCGCTTGGTGGCTCGTTGCGGGAGCAGCGTTGGCGAACACGTGGCTTCTGTGCCGTAGGAGCAGGTCACATCCACGAATCTGAGCGAATACGTAGCGGATGCATCGTAGAAACAGGACGCATTCACGGTTCACGCGAATGCGTAGCTTCTGGGTCGTACCAAGGCTCTGCATTCACATCTGGCGCGGATACGTAGCGACTTGGTCGTAGAAACGCTACACGTAGGCGGTTCAAGTCCTACATCGCCCACCAGCACAAACCGGAGGCCCCGGCTCAGCAGAGTCGGGGCCTCCTGCTATGCCGTTTGAGAGGCAGGGTCAATGCGCAGGCGCGGTGTGGGGAGCGGGCACCCCTGGCCGGTCAGGTCTCTGCAGCGAGCCGGATGACGAGGCCATCGCGACCCGCACGTTTCACCTCGTACATGGCCTCGTCTGCGCGCGCCAGCGCCGTTTGCGCGTCAAGATCGCTGTCGACGACCAACGTCCCGCCAGCGGATAGGGTCAGCGAAAGGCCGGCGTCCTCCACCGCTGTGAAGTGGGACTCGCGGACGAGTCTGACGAGTCGCTGCCCGTAGCTTTGGAGCTCATCGGGTGTCGCCACCGGGCAGATGACCGCGAACTCATCGCCACCGTATCGGGCTGCGACATCCATGGTTCGTGCGTTGGACGACAGCACCCTTGCGACGAATCGAATCGCCTCGTCCCCGGCCGCATGGCCGAGGGTGTCGTTTATCGACTTGAAGTTGTCTATGTCGAGATGCAGCACGCCATAGCGACGCTTGAGACGCCGGTACATGCTGAAGGACTGCTCCAGCGCGGCGTCGAAGTACCGGCGGTTGAACAGTCCGCTCAGAGGATCCGTGACCGATGAGTCGGAGAGCTCCTGCACTCGCGTTGCGAGCGCCTCGCCCGCAACGCCTTTCAGTTCGCCGAAGACCTCCACGCCCAAGGCTCGGCCGGCCTGCTTGAAGACCGCGCACTTCACGTACACGGCGAGTCGTGTGCCGTCCTTGCGCTTGAGGAAGACCTCGTTGACGGCGTGTTCGGTCCCATGCTCGATGGCGTCCTGGAGGGGGCATCCGTCCAGACAGAGCTGTTTGCCGTGGAGGTCGGTGTGGACGAGGATGTTGTCGTAGCAGTGCTTCCCGACGACTTCGTCCGCCCGGTATCCGGTGATCCGCTCGGCGCCCGCGCTCCAGTAGACGATCTCGCGCTCTGCCGTCGTGACGTAGACGCCATCGGAGACAGTGTCGAGGATGCGTCGAAAGGTCGTGTCCAGCATGGCTGCGCACACGGAACTCACCTGCCTCGACTTGTGGGGTGCGAACTCATGACGCCCACCGGCAGCAGCGGCCCTGATGGAGTCTGTATACCCGCAGCGGAACGCGCCATCGCGCATCGTGATGCGTCTTGCGAGTGCTCGAGTCAGGCGGGTCCGGTTCCAAGTTCGTATGCGATGGCCCACCGGTTCGGAACGAAGGCCCGGACTCGTCAGACCGGGGGCTTCCCCCTTGGAGTGGCGCTGCACGGAAGCGCGCCGTACCATGGATACGCGCACCGCCGGTGATTCCGCTGGGAATAGGCGAGCGGGGGAATATTCCCGTAGCAAAGGTGCAAGCGCCGTCATCGTAGCGGGCACCAGTTCGAGTCTGGCGCGTCCACAGGGGAGGTGCGCGCGATGCAGAGCCGGAAGTCCGCCACCCCGCGCGGCTCTGCAGGGCAGGGACCGGCGGAGAGCGAGGCACGCTACCGCGCCCTCGTCGACAACTCGCCCTCGGCCATCATCGTTGATCGCAACGGCACGGTGAGTCTCGCGAACCCGGCGTGCGCGCGGTTGTTCAGGGCCTCGTCACCGGAAGGCCTGCTCGGCCGGTCGGCCTTGGACCTGTTCGAGCCGGACTCTCGTCCGCTCGTTGAGGAGCGCCTGCTCGTGGGCAGCGAGACGGTTCCTGCCGTTGAGGTGCGCGTCGTCCGGCTCGATGGCACCTCCGTGGACGTGCAGGCCACCGCCTCAGCGTTCCTTGACGAGGGCGTCCCCTCCATCCAGGTGGTCTTGATCGACATCGCTGAGCGCACGTTGGCAAGGGAAGAACAGGCGCAATGCATCGCCGCTTCCTACGCGCGTTCACTCATCGAGGCGAGCCTCGATCCGCTCGTGACCATCGACCCTGGCGGCAAGATCACCGACGTCAACAAGGCCACCGAGAGAGCTACCGGCGTCCCGCGGGACCGCCTCATCGGGACCGACTTCGCGGATTACTTCACCGACCCTGACGCCGCGCGGGCGGGGTATGAACGCGTCATCCGGGAGGGCGACGTACGCAACTATCCTCTCAGTTTCCGGAGCGCCTCCGGCTCGTTGATGGACGTCGAGTACAACGCGACCGCCTACCGCAACGAAGCGGGCGAGGTCGAAGGGGTGCTCGCTGCCGCTCGCGACGTGACGGAGCGGAAGAGGGCCCATGAAGAGGCGGCTCGGCTGGCGGCCATCGTGACGTCGTCGGAGGATGCCATCTTCACAAAGGACCTCGATGAGATTGTGACGAACTGGAATGCCGGCGCAGAGTCCCTGTACGGCTACTCGGTGGAGGAGATGATCGGGAAGAGCGTCGATCTCCTGATGCCGCCGGGACGCGAAGACGAGGCGGGACAGCTCACCAAGCGCATCCGCCAAGGAGAGCGGATCGTGGCCTTCGAGACTCTGCGCATGCGCAAGGACGGCAGCCTGTTCGACGCGGCGTCGACGCTTTCCCCGATCCGCAACGACGCAGGCGATATCACCGCGATCTCGGTGATCCAGCGAGACATCACCGAGCGCAGGCGGGCGGACGACGAACGCGCGGCTCGTCTCCGCTTCGCCGAAACCATGGACCGGGTCAACCGGGCCATCCAAGGTGCGAGTGACCTCGATCGGATGATGCACGATGTTCTCGACGTCGTCCTCTCGTCCCTCGAATGCGACCGAGTGTGGTTGTTCTATCCGTGCGACCCGGACTCGCCGACGTTCCGGGTCCCCATGGAGGTCGCACGGCCTGAGTACCCGGGCGCAGGGATCCTGAACGAGGACCTACCCCTGCCCCCCGACATGGCCGAGAATCTGCGCGAGGCTCTGAAATCCAGTGGACCGCTGACGTATCTCGCAGGGACGGAACGGCCCGTCAACAAGATCACTGCCGAGGAGTTCGGCGTCAGGTCCCAGATGATGGTCGCCCTCCATCCCAAGCTGGGCGAGCCCTGGGTGTTCGGCGTCCACCAATGCTCCCACCCGCGGGTGTGGGCATCGGAGGAGAGAAGGCTCTTCGAGGAGATCGGCTGGCGGCTCACCGACGCCTTGACCAGCCTCCTGTCGCAGCGCGACGTGCGGGAAAGCGCGGAGAAGTTCTCCGCCGCATTCGACGCATCTCCCGACATGGTGGTCATCACGCGGGTCGGCGACGGCACGATCCTGGAAGTCAACGAAGGGTACGAGAAGCTGCTGGGATATACGCGCGCCGAATCCATTGGGAAGACAACCACCGGACTCTCGATATGGGCCGATCCGGCCGACCGCGTCAGGTTCGTCACCGCCTTGGAGAAGGCCGGCCAGGTCACCGACTTCGAGACTACTCTCCGGCGCAAGGACGGCACGTCGGTTCCGGTCACCGACTCTGCTCGGACGTTCGTGTTGCAGGGCAGAGCGTGCATTCTCTCGGTCGTTCGCGACATCACCGAGCGCAAGCGGGCGGAGGGGGAGCTGGAATCCAAGAACGCCATCTTGTCCACACAGCAGGAGACTTCAAGGGACGGGATCCTGGTGGTGGACGAGGAGGCGCGCATCCTCTCGTACAACCACCGGTTCGTCGAGATGTGGCACGTCCCGGAGGATCTCGTCGAAGCCGGGATCGACGAACCGATCCTGCAGCACAATGCGGGTCAGATCGCGGATCGACAGCCGTTCCTCGAGCGAGTCGACTACCTGTACCAGCACCGCAACGAGACCAGCCAAGACGAACTCGCTTTGACGGACGGCCGGGTCTTCGAACGTTACTCGGCGTCGATGTTCGGTCCGAGCGAGCAGTACTACGGCCGGGTCTGGTACTTCCGGGACATCACCGAACGCAAGCATGCCGAAGCGGTCATTCGCGAGGAAGAAGCCGAGCTGGAGGAGGCGCAGCGCATCGGCCGCTTCGGGAACTTCGACTGGGATGCGCGAACCGACACCATCGTCTGGTCCGATGAGTACTACCGCCTCTATGGCGTCGACCCGAAGCAGAAGCCGCCCGGATACGAAGAGCACCTGAATGTGTACGGCCCTGAGAGCGCCGCACGGCTGGACGCGGCGGTGAACCGGAGCATGCAAACGGGCGAGCCGTACGAACTGGACTTGGAACAGGTCCGCTCGGACGGCACGACGAGATGGGTCACCGCTCGCGGCGAGGTCAAGCGCGATGCGGATGGCAAGCTCATCGGACTGCGCGGAACGGCTCAAGACATCACCGAACGCAAGCTGGCGGAGCAGCTCGCAGCTCAGCAAGCGAGACTTATCGAGCGAACGCTCACCTCGGTGATCGACATCGCCAGCAACATCGTCGAGCTGCGTGACCCATACACCGCCGGTCATCAGCGGCGTGTCAGCGAACTCGCTGTCAAGATCGCCGAGAGCCTTGGCGTCTCCGGTCACGAGATCGACGACATCCGTGTGGCCGGACTGCTGCATGACATGGGCAAGTCCGGGATCCCGAGCGAGATCCTCAGCAAGCCGGGTGTGTTGTCACCGCTCGAGTTCACGCTCATCAAGAGCCACGCCGAAGCAGGGTACCAGCTGGCAGTCTCGGCGAACCTGGCAGAGCCGATCGCTGAGATGATCTACCAGCACCACGAGCGGTGCGACGGGTCGGGGTATCCCCGTGGGCTCACGGGCGATCAGACGCTCCAGGGGGCCAAAGTGCTCGCTGTGGCCGACGTTGTCGAGGCGATGGTGTCGCACCGTCCCTACCGACCCGCGCTCGGGATCAAGGCGGCGCTCGCCGAGATCGAGCGCGGCACCCCGACGCTCTACGACGGATCGGTCTCGGAAGTCTGCATCCGCCTCTTCAACGAGGAGGGATTCGAGTTCTCACAGCGATGAGCTGCACCTGAGCGGCTGCCCTTGAGTTCGCAGCCTGCGCATTGCGCCACTGGGAGCAGCACCGAGAATCAGGTTCCAAGTTCGTGCACGATGGCCCACCAGCACAGATCGAAGGCCCGGACTCGTCAGAGTCGAGGCCTTCTGCTCTCTCGGCGCGCTCTCATCCCATTGCTTGGGTATCAACCTCAACAAGCATGGGCTGCGCGACCACGGGGCCGAGAGCGGTAGTTCGGCATCTGCCGAATGTGCTGAGCGGAGGAACCAGTGCGAATCGACCAGTTCGTCATGTCACAGGAGGTCATCGACCGTCTCGGCGATGCTCTGCTGCTGGTGGGACTCGACGGGTCTATCCTTGATGCCAACTCTGCGGCCCTGAGGTGCTACGGCCACTCCCACACAGCGATGCTCGCTCTGAGCATCAGCGATATCCAAGCGTCACAGGGTCAAGGCAACGTCGGCATTCAGGAGTGTGAAGCCACCGGGCACGGAGTGCCGTTCGAGACGCAGCACCGTCGCAGTGACGGCACCTTGTTTCCCGTCCGAGTGTGGTCTGCCCCCGTCATCGTCGATGGCGAGCAGGCGTTGCTCAACGTCGTACACGACATCACCGAGCGCAAGCAGGCGGAAGAGATCCTGTGGGAGAGCGAAGAGCGGTATCAATCCATCCTCAACGCCTCCCCCGACGGCATCACGCTCGTCGATCTCGAGGGTCGCATGCTCATGGTCTCACCTGCGGTCTTGACGATGTGCGGTTGCGAACGGGAAGAGGAACTGCTGGGCCGTCCGGTCACCGATCTCATCGTCCCCGAGGACCGGGGTCGCGCAGCGGCCAATATCGCTCTCTTGCTCCAAGGCACCATACCGGGGCCGAACGCATACCGTGCACTGCGTCCGGACGGAAGCACCTTTGATCTTGAGGTGAGCGATGGGTTCATTCGGGATGCCGATGGGCAGCTCACCAATCTGGTGTTCGTCATCCGCGACATCACCGCGCGCAAGCGGTCAGAGAACGCGCTCGCCTCAAGCGAATCCCGTCTCAAGGCCATGTTCGACCATGCTCCGTCAGGTATCGCTTTGATAGATGCGCTGACGGGACGTATATGCGAAGCGAATTCTGCCTACGCGAGGATCGCGGGCCGGACGATCGAGGAGATCTGCGAGCTCGATTGGATGAGCATCACACACCCGGATGACTTGCAGGCCGGCCTGGATAGCATGGCACTGATGAACGCCGGAGAAACGAATGGTTATCAGATGAAGAAGCGCTACCTCCGTCCTGACGGCACTACGGTCTGGGTCGACATGACCATTGCGCCGGTGCTGGTCGGAGACGAGACGCATCCGCAGCATGTCGCCATGACCCGGGATATCACGGCGGACAAAGCGGCTGAGGAGCTGGCGGCCGGGCAAGCCGTGCGCATCGAGCGAACGCTCACCTCGGTGATCGACATCGCCGGCAGCATGGGTGAGATGCGCGATCCCTACACCGCCGGCCATCAGAGGCGTGTCGCCGAACTCGCGGTGAGGATGGCGCAGGAGCTCGGCATGTCGGATTTTGAGGTCGCCGACGTCCGCGTGGCCGGTCTGCTTCACGATATGGGCAAGGTCGCGGTACCGACCGAGATCCTCGGCAAGCCCGGGACTATCTCGCCGATCGAGTTCGAGCTCATCAAGGCTCACGCCGAGGCGGGATACCAACTCGCCGTCTCCGCGAACGTGGAGGAACCGATTCCCGAACTGATCTATCAGCATCAC
>DATCIG010000003.1:0-3803 GCA_036507895.1 Coriobacteriia bacterium | reverse complement strand
GTTGCTCGACCTTCGGGTTATGAGGGAGCCCCAGCGGTTTCCACCCTAGTCGCCGCCAGTACGGGACATGCCCCCTGACCTGAGCGGAGGTCGGGGGACATGTCCCTGTCACTGCAGGTGGCTTCGCCCCGAGCCGGCCTGTTCTGTTGACACCACGTTGACACACTGCGCCCGCCCCGCACATGTGAGTCTTCTAGACGCGTGAGACAGGCGCATTCGCCCTAGCCATCCGTCGCGCGCGAACCACCGCGGCAAGAGCGCGATCTGCTCCGCTCTCAAGCGCTTCACCGAAATCGTGGAACATTCACTTGACGGTGACTCTGCCCGGCAGAGCGCCGATCAGCAACGCGGACACGTCATCGAACATCTCGCGCTTGAACGCGAGAGTGACGTCCTTCCGGCTCGACCGGATCCTGCATCGGCTGTAGCCGAGCGGGAGCGCCCTGCGAGTGAGCGTCATGTCCGAGATGTCGCTGTAAGCGATCGCGTACGCTTGGCCCGAAGCAGCAAGGACTTCGTCGATGGTCCTGACTCGGCCGTCGGCCTCGCGAGCGGCGTTCGTCTCCGCGGCGTTCCGCGCGAGCGTCAGGCCCACGAGGCCGCCCGCTGCGACCGCACCCATCGTTGCTCCGGCCCCAAGGATCTGCTCCACTACGAGCCTTCGATCGGTGAGGTACGCGGTCGCGAAGCCTCCCCACGATGGGTCGGTAACCCTCGAGAGCGTCAGGAGTACCGTCTCGGGTCCGAGCGAGTCGACAGTGTCGACCGAAGCCGTCCCCTGGTCCGCCACGTCCGCGGTCCACGCGGCGCCGTCCCAGTACCTCAGCTCGTGCCGGCCATGAGGATCCGGGTACCAGTCGGGAACCGGCAGGACGTCTCTCTTGTTCTCCACTCCGCCCTCCTCGGTCAGGGAGGCCCGCGTGCGACCGGCGTCGCGATGTTGGCGCTAGTTGTTCGCCGTGAAGCCCGCCAGGCCACCGGGGTTCGCTATGCCGAACGCCCGGGCGAACGTGTCGTTCGTGAAGGCGATGCTCGCCCCCCGGATAGGGCCGGTGTCCAACATCGGGTGGATGTACACGGCACCCTTCATGAGCGCAAGGCGACGCACATCGTCCTCGTCCGGAGGATTCGCGCGGTCGTATTCGCGCTGCGTCCGCACTTTCAGCCAGAGAGCCGCCACCAGACTCACAACGGACGCGGCGAAGAACCACCCGGCGATCGCCGGGCCGCCGGCCTTCTCGACCTGAACGCCCGCTATGAACGCGACGAGGGCGATAGCGGAAGCCAGGAACAGGGATCGGACCATCCATGAAACGGGGTAGCGACTCGCAAGACTGCGCGCTCTCGCCGCGGCGCAATCAGAGCACAGCGGGAACGACATTCTTGCCGTCACGACCCTGTTCCCGAATCTCGACGAACCGCTCACCGGCAGGGAGGCGCGCCCCTGGCCGTCGCTCCAGTAGGGCGCCGCCGGGGCGCCACACGCTACACAGATGGCGGGAATGCTCACGCTTCCGGTATCGATCATGAACGACGCGGACATCGGCAACGCCCCCCTCTGTCACGAGCATACGCTCATTCTGAAACGCCCCGGGTTTGACGTCGGCTCGATCATGTGGATGCCACGGTCTCCGTGCCGCCCACTGAGTGTGCTGCACGAGCACCGTGGAGATGCTCCACTCCTCATTGCCGCGTTGATCCTGAAGGTCTACCCCCAGCCCGCCACCGGAACCACTACCTTGAGGAACCAGGGGAGCACCACCGTCAGGAAGTAGCCCACCAGAGCGAAGATGAACAGCGCCACACAGGCCATGACGACGAAGCGCACGACCTATATCGCGCCGTCTACCAGCCGCGAGGGAAGGTACGCGAGGCACTCCTCCCATCATCGCCTCGGAGCATCCACCGAAGCGGCGGGAGACAATGCTTCACTTCCTCATCGCCGGGTTCGACCTTGCGGGACAAGCCCATCCTCCGAAACCGGAGCAAGGGAGGGGTCTCGGGGAGGCTGCAGCTGCTCGAGCAGCGCACCTAGCAAGCCGCCCGGGAGACCGTGGCATCCACATGATCGAGCCGACGTGGAACCCGAGGTGTTTCACTTAGGCAAATCCTTGGATCAGGCGATGACGTTGCAGCAGCCCTGATGGCAGGGCATCGAGACTCAGAGGCGGATTGTGGGGCTGCTCGTCGGTTCAGGCGCGAGAGGTATCTTGCGCATCTCGGTGTTCGGGCGTCGTAGGTCATGCACGACCTGAGTTACGAAGGTTCTGACGGGCACGACGAGGTAGACGAGCAGGGCAACGATGACGAACAGGACTCCGACTGTCCTGAGAATCCTTGCGAGGACAGCCGTCGTACCGACCTGCGGACTCTCGTCTTCGGCTGCCGCGAAGTCTTCCGGCGAAGGTTCGTCCACATCCGCTTCGACATCGCGCTCGTCAGCCACGCGCACTACCCATCCTCGGAAGTCTTCAGGCGGGTGGAAGAACCTCGACGTCGCCCCCCTACATGCATTCCCATCATCACGAGTCGGTCTGACGTGCGCAACGGGTCAGCACAACTCCCCTTGTGAATCGCCCCGGGTTCAGTGGAGACTCGGCTCCTTGAGTCCGACTGTATCGTTCGCGGCCTGCTCAAGCCAAGAGAGACCCTCGAACTCGGCGAGCGGTATGTCGCCGATCGGCTCGAGCAGCCGTCGGTTGTTGAACCAGTCGACCCACTCCAGCGTCGCGAACTCGACATCGTCGATGTTCCTCCAAGGGCCGCGTCTGCGGATCACCTCGGTCTTATAGAGGCGAATTCAGATACTAAGTGCACCACCCCAGGGGTGCGAGGGTAACTCCAACTCCAAGGTAGGCGGGAGAAGAATCACGCTAGGTGGTGCAGTTCAAACTTGAACTTACGTGAGCAGCCGGCGCCCTGCATGGGCCGAACCTCCGCCGGGTACGAACTCCTTGTCGGAGGGAGCGGCAATGCGCCAGAAGCGAACCATGATCGTCGTCGCGGTGTGGCTGGCCGCGTTTGTGCTGGCAGCGACCGGTTGTTCAGGCGCCAACACCTCGGGTAGCGGCACGAACAACGGCAGCGGAATGATGAACCGCGGGGGATCGACCAGCACGACGACCGGACCCTAGGTTCGCCTTCGACGCGCTGGCGAAGTCGCGCGGAGTCTTCCTTCTTGGTCAGACGCGCTGTTGAGATTGATGCCGGAGCCGAGTACCGTCGCCTCGACAGGACGAGTGGACGAGTGTCGAGCGGGGGATTCAGATGAACAGAACGAGAGTCTCGCTTTGCGCGGCCCTGCTGGGGGTCGTCGTGTTGTTTGCATCGGGATGCGGAGGCAAGCCCTCTGGACCTGTAGCCGCCCCTGCCCAGACGTCCCAGGCTGGCACGACCAGCCCCGACGTCGTGCCGGGGAACCAAGCGTCGATAACCGTCGGCGAGTTCACGTTCCGCGTGCTCCGCGTCGTCGCGGACACGTCGATTGCTGGTCTGGCTCCGCTGGACATGGGCTCCGACGACAGAATCGTCTTCGTCGAGTTTCAACTTCCCGAGGCTCAGCACGAGGCCTTCGCCAAGCTGAGCCCAACTCTCACTACCGATTCGGGATCGAGTGAGCCGGCCGCGTGGCTCAACGCCTCTGGGATAAACACTCTCACGGACGCCAAGATGACGGGAGCGGAATCCAAGTTCACAGTTGCGAAGGGCGCCATCGCCTTGGCCTATGTCGCGCCCAAGGCCTCAGGGCAACTTCGGCTGGACTTCCCATCGGGTGAGAAGATCGATCTGACTCCGCTCATGCC
>DATCIG010000002.1:0-40873 GCA_036507895.1 Coriobacteriia bacterium | reverse complement strand
GAGGTCCCGCTGAATGCTGCGCTGAACTCGACGCCGGTGCCGGAGCCGACCTTGAGGGAGCCGCCCGAATACGAGGCGCCGGTGGCTGTAGACCAGGCTCCCGCGAAGGCGAGCTTGCTGTCGGTCTGCTCGAAGCGGGTGCTCAGTCTGAATCCAACTGTCTGCGGGTCCTCCTCGTTGCCTGCGTTGTCCACGCTGTAGAACTGAAGCGTGTGGTCGCCCGCCGTGCTCGTGGCGACGACCGTGCCGGTGGTCCAGCCTCCGCCGTCGACGCTCCACTTCGTGTAGGCCACGCCGGATCCGCTCCCGTCGTCCGGGTGCAGGGTGATCGTCGCGGTGCCCAGGTAACTGGCGACCGCATTGTGGCCGGTCACCGGCGGCGCAGAGTCCGCCTTCCAGAAGTCCACGTTGTTGTCGCCGTCGGCGTCACGGTCGAACGCCCTGCCGGAGCTGAGGGCCGTGATATCGAAGGGTGATTCGCCAGTCTCGGGATTCGTGGTCGTGAAGTCCGCGGTCCACGCGCCGGAGCCATCGGACTTGGTCTCGCGCGCGTTCATGCCCGGATCCTCGCTTGTGGAGGCAATGACGATCACGGTGGTGTCCGCCGAGGCGGTACCGGAGATGGTGTCGGCGCCTATGTTCACGGCGGTGACGCGGACGTCGGCCACGTCGAGCGTCTTCGTGGCAGAACCGTCGGTCGCAGTGCAGACCTGCCCTGCCACGATGTCGAATCTCACGCTGCCCTCGGACCTCAGATTGCCGTGACTATCGGCAACACCCTCCCAATGGAGCGTCCCGTCGAACGTGAACGTGACCGTCGCGCCCGGTACGAAGCCCCAGCCTTCCACGCTGTCGTTGCGGGAGTCCACCGCGATGCTCGGTGGCGCCAGCGACCAGGCGGTGTCCGTCCAGTCGCCATCGTCATCGGTGACAGACGCGCTTCCCTGATCGTTCGGAAGGATGCCACCACCACCGCCGATGAACATCGACCAGTTGCCGGAGATGTCCGCTTGCACGCGGGTTCCCGTGGGCATTTCGCGGCCGCTGACCGACGCGTCCACCCACGCGCGCGGGGGTGCCGTGCCGGTGAGGGTGTCGGTGTCCGCGTCAACGCTGGTGACCGCGATCGGCGCGAGTTGAAGCGTCTTCGTCGTCTCGCCGTCGCTCGCCGTCACGAACAGACCCGGTACCAGATCCAGACCGCCCAGGTCGTTGAACTCGGCCCCGCCCCAACCCCAGCCCGTGTAGTCGGTCACGATGGCCGTGCCCTCGAAGAGGGGCTCGCCGGTACCCGGATCACCGTCGGTGTCCACGACGACCGTGACCGTCGAGCCCATCGGGAAGTCCATCACGGCGATGTTGTCCCAGAACAGGTTCGCGTGCACGACGGGGTTCAGCACGTACCAACTGGCCCTCGTCGAGTCACCGTCGCCATCCGGGATCTCAGCCGCGCCGCCACTGCCGGGGTTGATGCCACCGTCGAAGTGCTGGCTCCAGGTGCCCGCGCCATCGACGATCGGGTTGTACTCCTCGTTCGAGTCCCACGCAAAGACATGCACCGGGGAACCGGGGTCGGCAGTCCCGGAGACCGTGTCGGTGTCCTTGTCGGCCGTCGCCGTGAGGGTCGCGACGTGCAGCTCCTTCTCGACAGCGCCAAGGCTCGCTACCACGTACACGCCCGGCTCGAGGTTGCCGCCGACTCCCGACGAGCCGTACCCGCTCTCGTCGATCAGGAGGTCGGATTCCCACAGCGGGATATCCGGACGTGTCTCACCGTCCGGATAGAGGGCCAGGTGCACCGTCGCGCCGGCCGGCCACTCTTCAAGGGAGAGCATGCCGGACTGCGGCTCGGCGACGAGAGCATACCGGGGGATCTGCCAGCCGGCCCTGGTGACGTCGCCGTCGTCGTCCCGGATCTCCGCCATTCCCGACGAACCGAGGACGATGTCGTACTGGCCGGAGTAGTTGTACATCCAGCCCTCGTCGTTGGCGAGCAGATCGCGATTCGAGTCTCCATAGGCGTCGATCCAGATGCTCACGGCGGTGTCAGGGTCTGCAGCACCGGAAACGATGTCCGTGTCGGGATCCGCGCTCGCTGTCAGATTCTCGATCTGAAGGAGTTTGTCGGCACCATCGACCTGTGACGCGCGCACCCAACGGCCCGCGGTGAGGACGCCGGCGTCGAGCCACGTCTCGCTGTTGCCCCACTCGTCTACGGTCAGGTCCCAATCAAGCCCCGTGATAGGCGTCTCGCCGGGCGCGCCGGAGACGTCCTCGAAGACTGCGACATGCACCGTGGTGCCCGCCGGCCAGTCTTCAATGCCGATGGTGTTGTTCTTCACATCGGCCACGACGCGCGGATTCGGGATCCGCCACCCCACACGGGTCGAGTCGCCGTCCGGGTCCGGGAGCGACACCATCCCGCTGTCACCCCGTCCGAAGCCTCCGGCGTACCCGAAGTCCACGGACCACACGCCGTCGACTATCGGGACCTGCGTGCCGTCGCGGCCGTCGATCCAAGCGTCGAGCGTGCCGTCTGCACCACTGGTGCCGCTCACAGTGCCCGCGTCCGGATCGATCTCCGTGATGGCCAGGTTCTCGATGGTGAGCGACTTGGTCGTGCCATCGGCGCCCGCGGCCACCACGTACTGCCCCGGAGCGAGGGTGAACTCGCCCAGGTCCTCGCTGCTCCACCAGCGACTGGAGTCGATCGTGGCGGTGCGCGAGAGCAGTACCTCTCCGCCTTCGTGGTCGTAGACCTTCACGTCCACGGTGGTGCCGGGAGTCCAGTCCTCGAGGAAGATGCCGCCCCCGGCGGCCAGATCGACCCAGAGAACGGGGTTCGGCGCGTTCCACCAAGTGATCTGGCTGTCGCCGTCACCGTCGGCAAGCATCGCCATGCCGGTCGACCCCGGCACGATGTCGAACCCGTCGAACGTCGCCGACCATCGGTCAGCGCCGTTGGCGGTGTCGGTAGCGGTGGGCTGCGGCCATTCGTTGCTGTCGCCGGTCACCGTCACCACCTCACCGAAAGGCGCGGTACCCGAGACGGTGTTGGTGAGCGGTTTGACCTCCGTGACCGCGAAGCCCCCTGCCATCTGAAGCGTCTTGGTGTCCCACGCGTCAGAGGCATGCACGTAGACGCCATCGGCGAAGGTCATCGGTCCGCCGGGATCGGCGTAGCCGTTGCCCCGCTCGTCGGTCTGGATGGTCGCGATCACGGTCCCGGTGAGGGGGTCGGGATCGGTACTCATGCGGAAGGTGACCACGGTCATGGGCGACCAGTCGGACGCCCACAGAGCCCCCTCGCTCGTTGCCTGGATGAACGGGGTTCCCGCACGCCAGTCGAGCTGTGTGCGGTCGCCCTCGAGATCCTCAACCCACACACGTCCCTGGTCGTTCGCCCCGAAGTCGTGGTCAAGCGTCGCGAGCCACCGGCTATCCGCGCCCGCGACCGTGGTCGTCAACTCCTGCCATCCGGGACCCCTGAACTCGACGGTCACGGTCGTGCCCTCGAGCGCGGTGCCGGCTACCGTGTTCGCCGCGGCATCGGTATGGGTGACCGAGAAACCGCCTGCGATCAACAGATTCTTGGTGGTCGAACCATCGCTCGCGGTGGCCACGCCCGTCGTGATGTCGTAGTTGTCGCCATAGTCCCGGGTCCAACGCTGGCCGCTACCCATCCCATCGGTGTGGATGACGGCGCTCCAGCCCGTCGGGAAGTCGACGCTCACGGTCACGTCCGTGTCGGCCGGCCAGCCATCGATCCACACGTTGTCGCTCCAGGGGTCGACCGTGAGCGTCGGCCGCGCGGCGGCGAAGGCCACGGAGGCCGAGTCGCCGTCATCGTCGCGGACCATCGCCTGGCCCGAGTCGCCGAGTTGGATGTCGACTACGCCGGCGTAGTCGACCGACCACGTGCCACCGGTCGCAACCGTGTTCGTACTCGACCCTGAAGGATCGCGCTGCATCCAGACAGTGACCTCGCTGCCGGCCGGCGCGGTGCCCGACACGATGTCGTTCTCCCAATCGACGGAAGTGATGGCCAGTTCGGGCGGGATCACGAGCGTCTTGTGAGGCGTGCCCCCCGGTCCTTCCGCATCGACTGTCATGCCGCCGATGAGGTCCAGCCCCTCGATTCCTCCGCCTCCGTTGCCGTTCTCATCGGTGTCGAACGATTGCACCCTCGGCTCCGCCAGACCGCCGCCCGTCACGGTGACCGTCACGGAGGAGTTCGCGGGCCAGTCGTTCAGACCGAACCCGTTGGACGAGATGTTGACATTGAGCGCCGGGTTCGCGACGCGCCAGTTGAGCACGACGGCGTCGCCCTCGGCGTCGTAGGCGAACACGCTCCCATTGTCACCGAGCGACAGTCCTCCGACGTCCGTCAAGGAGATGCTCCAGTTCCCTTCCGAGTCGGCGGTCCCCTCGGGGCCCGGGCCCATGAAGCCGTTCTTGAAGGCCTGAACCCGCGTTCCCTCGGGTGCCGTGCCCGAAAGCGTGTCGCTCTCAGGGTCGACGCCGGTCACGGTGATCGTCGAATCCACCCAGATTTCACTGGTGCTGACACCGTCGGTGGCACGCACCGTCATGCCGGGCTGGATGTCGCCCGAGCAGGTGGTCCAACCGTTGCCGTCCGCATTCGTGGTCAGGGAGCCGGTGCCCACCGGCGTCTCACCGTCGAATACCGTGAAGGTGATCCCCGTGTCGGCCGCCCAGCCGCTCGCGCCAAGGCCCTCGTTGTCCGGGTTCGCCTGCACGTTGTGCCCAAGGGCCGGCTGCGCCGAGGCCACAGGGATGCCCGGGGCGCTCAAGGAAACCGCGAGGACCACGGCGAGTGCGGCTCCGAAGGTGCGCGAGAGCGCACCAGCGATCGCGTGACGCGAACCAGAAGTGCCGATCCCCGACCGGGCGGCCATGAACGCTGACATATCGGGCCTCCTTCACCGGCGCGGGTATCCCCGCGCGGGCGACACGAAGGCCGATGCCCACATCCCCCGCACTGGCGACCTGAAGTTGGTGCGGGCGCCGACCTACCCTACAAGGGCCGGTCTCACCATTGACTCCCCGCCGCCCGACGGTGACCGTCGAATCGATGACGGTGGATCACAGTCTCCCCTGCGTCGAACTTCGTCCGACGCGCTCATAGTATTCCCATGTAGGCGTTCGCATATCGGGTGAGTGCCGCCCATTCCTGTTGTGCGCGCATTGTCGGTGAGCGACCTTCGGCGATAGACGAGGGAAGGGGCCGGGTCACCCGATGCGCGTCGCGCGGACGTGCATGTGCGCCCCGCGTGAATGTCGGCGGCCCGTGCCGGAAGTCACCTTCGAGCAGCTGGTCACGATGATGGTCGGCGACGACATGGCGCGGGTCGCCAGGGAGTTGGAGCAGTCCCGGTGAGCGGGTGATGGGAGGGCAGGCGCGTCTGCGTCACGGGAGGCGAGGGCTTCCCGGGCTCGTTCCTCGTCGAGGAGCTTTGGATTCCGGCAAAGTTCCCCAAATAGCCTTGTCCCGGTTTCGTCCGCAGGCGGCGAGGGAAACCTGATTGCGGGGGCAGCCGGGTTCTCGGCGCCTCCTGACGGCGATCGGACCGGGGGACGCCATCGTGGGATGCGGAGACTACTTGTACGTCATCTGGCATCGGAAGTGGCCGATCGTCACAGCCGCGCTCGTCGCGGCCCTGATCGCGGCAGGCGCCAGCGTGCTGCAGCCGCGCGCCTACCGCGGCGAGGCCACGATGCTCATCACCGAGAAGGCGGCTGAGCCCTCGGCGTTCGGGTCCGTGCTCGACGAGTTGTTCGGCCTCCCCGGGCCCGGCGTGCGGAGCCAGATGCGGCTCATGCAGCGTCCGCCGGTCGCGGAGCGCGCCATCCTCAAGTTGGGCCTGAGCACGACCCCGGAAGACTTGATGAAGCGGGTCACCGTTTCGGCCGTCTGGCACACCGACCAAGTGACGCTGGCGGTCACCGATTCCGCTCCCGGGCGGGCGACCGCCGACGCGGTCGCGCTCGCGACGTCGTACGTGGAATGGGCGCGGGACCTGAAGCGCGCTGGCATCACGTCGGCGGCCGCCGAGGCGAGCGCGAGCATGGGCGCGGCGATGCAGGAGATGCTCGCCATCACGACGCAGATGGGTGGCACCGACAGCGCGGCGATGGAGGTCGAGCTGAACGACGCCACAGCCAAGCAGGCGGCCCTTATCGAGACGCTCGTGGATCTGCGTCTCCAGGAGCAGTCCGAGACGGATCCGGCGGCGCTGGCGAGCACCCTGGCCCGAGTCGCCAGCACGGAGCGGCAGCTCGCCGACCTGAGGGCCCGGATCGAGGAGATCGGCACCCGCCTCGGCTCTCCCGGCGACCAGAGCGAGAACCCCGGGCTGCAGGCGCGGCTGCAGGCGGCAACCGCCCGCTACACGACGCTGTCGGCCACGTACGAGGCGCTGAAGGTCGCTGAGCAGCGCGAGAGGGGCCCCGCCACCTTCGTGTCGTCCGAGGCGCCCGACGCCGTTCCTGTGGCTCCTGCGCCGGTGCGCGACGGCGCGCTGGGGTTGCTCGCCGGGCTCGCGCTCGGGCTCGGCGTGGTGCTCGTCGTGAAGCGCCCCGACGAGACGGTGCGGTCGCCGGAGGAGGCCGAGCGGATCTTCGGCGCGCCCCTGCTCGGCGCCATCCCGGCGGAGTACCTCGGGTTGGGCGAGCCGCATTGGCTCGCCATCACGCAGCGTCCGGGCTCGCACGCGGCCGGGGCCTATAGCCGGATGCGCGAGAACCTCGAGTTCGTCAACTTCCAGCGCGACCTCCGGACTGTCGTGGTCGCCGCGGCCGCGCCGGCTGAGGGCAAGTCCACAGTGGCGGCCAACCTGGCGGCGAGCCTCGCGTTGGCAGGCGCGAGAGTCGTGCTCGTCAACTGCGACTTCCGTAGCCCCGCCACGAGCCGCTTCTTCAAGGTGAACGACAGCCTCGGGCTCTCCGACGTACTATCGGGCCGCATGCCGCTCGGGGTCGCGTTGCAGGCGACGGATGTACATGGGCTCAGGGCCCTCGTCTGCGGCCGGGTCCCGCCGAACCCGTCGGCGATGCTCGGCTCCCGCACGATGACGGAACTGGTCGCGGCCTTGGAAGCGACCCACGATTGGGTGATCGTCGATTCGCCGCCGCTGCTGACCGTAGCCGATGCTGCGGCAACGGTGCGCTGGGCCGACGGCGTACTCCTCGTAACCTGCGCGGGGGTCTCCACGCGTCCGGCCGCGGCGAACGCCCGCGATCTCCTCGCGAAGGTCCGCGCCCGTACGCTCGGCGTCGTGGTGTGGGGCGTCAAGGAGAGCGGCGTCGTGGGTCGCGAGCGCAGGTGGAAGCTGGCGGATGCCGGTGCGGTGGAGGAGACCGTGGCGGCGCCCGCCGAGCACATCACCGGCGAGTTCACGATGCCCGAGGATCGCGCGCCACACCGGCTCGCCGAGGGACTGCTCGCGTGGCTGTCACAGCTGCCCGCCAAGTGGCTGGCCGGGTGGCCTTCGAAGTGGCAGTCCGGCTGGCGGCTGTGGCTGCTGGTCGCGATGGCCGTGCTGCTCCTCGGGGCCGTGATCGTGGCGAACGGCTGGTTCGGGACCTCCCGGTTCCTGCCATACTGATGCGCGAGGTGCTCGGGGTTGTCTCCGCGCAGCCCGCCATGGTAACCCCAAGGCGTACGTGCGCGCGCTGAAGAGCGCCGGGTTCGACGTGCTCACCACCGCCAACAACCACACGCTCGACGGCGGTGCCTACGGGGTCCGCTACACCGTGGACTACCTCAGCCGTCTCGGGTTGGCGCACACCGGCAGCGACAACGCGGGCTCCGTCTTTCTCGTTCGAGGAGATGGTCCGCCTGGACCTCTTCTACATGGAGGACTGGACCGTCGGTTTCGACATGATGCTCCTCGGCCGCACGATTCCCGCTGTGCTACTCGCGAGAGGTGCCTGCTGGCGCATTGACCGTGCAGCTGTTGCGGGTCACGATGCGGGGAGCACAATCTCCGAAAGGGTGCATATGGGGCTCTCCGAGCGGTTGAGCGACGGTAGCGCGGTGCTTGGTGTGGTCGGTCTCGGCTACGTGGGCCTGCCTCTCTCCGTCGAGATGGCGAAGGCCGGGCACCGGGTCATCGGGTTCGACATCTCCGCGGAGAAGGTCGGACTGGTCAACGCCGGGACGTCCTACATCCCGGACGTTCCGATCGAGCAGCTCGCCGATCTGGTCGATCGCGGACTCATCGTCGCCACGACCGACTTCTCGCGCGTTGGCGAGACCGACGCGGTGGTCATCTGCGTCCCGACGCCGCTCAACAAGACCAAGGAGCCGGACACCTCGTTCATGGAGGCGGCAGCGGCATCGGTCGCTCCGTATCTGCGCCCCGGCATGCTCGTCACCCTCGAGTCGACCACGTATCCCGGTACCACCGAGGAGGTCATCCAGCCGATCCTGGAAGCGGGTGGGCTGACTGTCGGCACCGATCTGCACTTGGCGTTCTCGCCGGAACGCGTCGACCCGGGTAACCCGGTCTACCAGACCCGCAACACGCCCAAGGTCGTGGGCGGCGTCACGCCGGCGTGCGGGGAGATGGCCGTTAGGATGTACTCGCGCTTCATCGACACCGTGGTCCCGGTCTCCTCCACGCGCGCCGCCGAGATGACGAAGCTGCTCGAGAACATCTTCCGCTGCGTGAACATCGCGCTCATGAACGAGTTGCTGCAGGTGTCGGGCCGCATGGGCATCAACATCTGGGAGGTCGTCGACGCCGCCAAGACCAAGCCCTTCGGCTTCATGCCGTTCTACCCCGGGCCCGGTCTCGGCGGCCACTGCATACCGATCGACCCGTTCTACCTGTCGTGGAAGGCCAGGGAGTTCGACTTCCATACCGAGTTCATCGAGCTGGCCGGCAAGGTCAACGAGAACATGCCGTACTACGTCGTCACCCGCCTCATGGAAGCGCTCAACACACAGCACAAGTCGCTCGCGGGCTCGAAGATCCTGCTGCTCGGCGTCGCGTACAAGAGGGACATTGACGACCTGCGGGAGTCTCCTGCGATCCGCATCGCCGAGCTCATCGGCGACAAGCTGGGCGACGTCGTCTACCACGACACGTGGGTGCCCGAGTTCTGCGTGCGCGGTGGGTGCATCCCCTCGGTCGAGCTTACCCAGGAAGCGCTGTGCGGGGTGGACGCCGTGGTGCTGGTGACCGACCACAGCAACGTCGACTACCACGCGGTCGTGCGCCACGCGCCGCTCATCCTCGATACCCGCAACACCCTCAGGGCCTTCGACGGCGGCAAAGTCGTGCGGCTGTAAGACGGGTCGTTCGGGCCCTGTTCCTGCCGCGTGTCGGATCGGGTCCGGTCGGTAGCCGGTTGGACGCGAGGGTCACGCTGGAGACCGCAGCCGGGCTCGTCGTGTGGCTTGCCGGGTGGAGGTCGCGGCTTCCGGCCCCGTGGATCACCGGATGGCGCCTGTGGCTTCTGATCCTGGTGGCGGTACTCATCGTCGTGTCGGTGCTGCTGTTGGATTGGTGGCTCGGGTGGGGGTTCTTGGGGATCCGGGCGGCGGTTCTGCGTTAGCCACGGGCGCGCGCACGTACGAGACCGCGCCGCGCGCGCGCGATCTGATCGTCGACCGCGCTGCGCAGGAGTTCGCCGGCGAACTCATCCTTGGACACGAGGGCCATCCTGTACGAAGTGACATCCCCGGAGCGCGTCCTGCCGATCCGCTGACCGATGAACCACATCAGTGCGCGCTTCTGCGCCCGGTTCACGGCATCGAAGCGAGGCGGGTCGTCGATCTCGGAGAAGCCCATCTTGAACAGGATGGTGGTGAGGTCCGATCGTGCTGTGACGTGTGTGACGCTGCGGTACATCGGGTCGTCGATATCGTCCATCATCGCCCGAAGCCCCTCGAGGGACTCGAGAACGATGGTGAGGCGCCCGGACAGGCCCTGCCTGTTGAGTCCCGACATCCGCCCCAGATGCCCGATCGCGTGGAGTTCGCAGACCTCGTCGATCCCCTTGCGGATGATCGTCCTGCCGGCGCTGTCGCGGATATCGGCGCTCGCCACCGCCACGGATGCCATGAAGAACTCCCCGTAGGGCTTCTCGAAGCGCAACTTGCGCAGGGCTTCGTACGCCGACAAGCCGGCGACCGCGGCTGCGACGCTCGCGAACGAGAGATAGGTCCCGGGTCCCGCGCCGGCGGCCACGAGCGCCGCGGTACCGATCCCGCCACCGATCGTCGAGGCCATCTGGAGGCCGATCGCGTCGGACTGGACCTCCGTCGACGGCTTCGAGAGCTGCCGCAGCAGGAGCGGCGAGCGACGGTCCGGGTTCTTCCGGTCGCCCTCGAACACCCCGAAGTCGTAGTCGAAGGGGATGCTGCGGATCGGCATACCGGCGAGCGTGCGGACCTCCGAGTACACCATCACGCGGGCCATGTGCAGGCGCCCCTCTTTGCGGAGCCGGCGCATCGGCGTCGGGACCGCTACGCTTCGGAGCACTCCGAAGCGGCCCGCGTGGGCGGCACGCCTCGCGTAGTCGTGGTCCTCTGCGAGCACGATGGACTCATCGAACCCCCCGATGCGTTCATGCAGTCCGCGCTCCACCAGGATGCACAGGCCGACCGCGTGCGGGGAGATCTTCTGGACACCTCGCATGTACCCTTCGGCGAGCGCGCACATGATCGCGTACTCGGGGCTGTTCTCGACGGGCCTCATCGGAGCGGTCGCGACCGACAGTCCGCGCCGTTGGAACTCGGCGACCGCGCGTTGCAGGAAGGCAGGCGCAGGCACGGCGTCGGCGTCCATGAACAGGAGTATGTCGCCGGTGGCAGCGGCGGCTCCCGCGTTGCGGCCCATCCCGGGCAGGCCGCCGGGCACCACGCGCGCTCCGCGGGTGAGCGCCATCGCCGCGGTACCGTCCGAGGAGGCGGCGTCGGCCACGATGATCTCGTCGGGCTGCCGCGTCTGGGCATCAAGGCAGTCGAGCAGCACCGGCAGTCGCGCCGCCTCGTTGAGGGTGGGGACGACGATGGATACCCGAAGCGCGCCCCTGTCGACGGCCATCGCCGTAAGTCCTCTCATCCAGACGAGCCCCCCGCGGCAGCCGGCGTCATCACACGTCGAAAGGTATGTACCCATGACGCGCTCGCACGGTCTGCACACAGACACCCCTCGGGGTATCCGGGATCGACACTTGCCCTTGCTTCGCGGTGAGTGATACGCTTCCCCGACCTCATCGCCCGCTCGGTGTCTGCGCTGCAGACCCCGCTCGCGGGCATCCGTGTACCTTATGAGGTGGTCGGGCATATCCTCGTGGTGTGAAACCGGGGCACAGGAACAGGGTCCATGGAGCCGACGTACGCGTTCGACTACAACGTCATAGCTGCTTTCCTTGTGGGCGGAGTCTCCTTCGTCGCGGTGACCCTCGGCATGTCCCGGTTGCTGCAGCACCGCAAGCCCGGAACCGTGAAGTCCGAGATCTACGAATGCGGCGTCGAGCCGGTCGGCCCCCCGTGGGTGCAGCTCAAGATCGGCTACTACCTCTACGCGCTGCTCTTCGTGCTGTTCGACGTGGAGACCGCCTTCCTCTACCCATGGGCGGTCACGCTGAACGCGCTGCCGCTGTACGTGCTCGGCGAGATGGTCGTCTTCCTCGGCATCCTCGCGCTCGGGCTCGCCTACGCATGGAAGGAAGGTGCTCTGCAATGGCGCTAGACCGTATCGCGGGCGAGCACTCACTCCTGTTCATCCGCAGCGAACAACTCTTCGACCTCGCGCGCAGCAACTCGCTGTTCTACCTGAGCTACGGCATCGCCTGTTGCGCCATCGAGGGCCTGATGAGCGCCGGCGGACCGAGGTTCGACTACGACCGCTTCGGCATCTTCCACCGCGGCAGCCCGCGCCAGACCGACGTGATGATCGTCGCCGGCACCGTGAACAAGAAGATGGCGCCCGTGCTGCGCCGCCTCTATGACCAGATGCCCGAGCCCAAGTGGGTCATCGCGATGGGCGCCTGCGCGTCCAGCGGCGGGCCGTTCCGCGAATACCCCAACGTCGTGCTCGGCGTCGACCAGATCGTGCCGGTCGACATCTGGGTCCCCGGCTGTCCGCCGCGCCCCGAGTCGATGCAGTTCGCCTTCATGGAGCTGCAGAAGAAGATCCGCGACAAGACCCGGGAGCGGCTCGATGCCCGTGCAGACGCCCGCTGACGCCCTGCGCGCCGCAGGCATCGCCTGCGAGCCCTCGGATGAGACGCTCGGCGCCGTCGTGCGCCTCGAGGCCGCGCGCATCGCCGACGCCCTCGAGGCGCTGTACGCGGAGGGCTACGACTTCCTCGTCGACCTCTTCGCCACGGACACGGGCGAGCGCCTCGAGCTCACGTGGCACGTCCGCGCCTTCGAGCGCCACGAGGACCTCTACCTCAAGGCGACCGTCGACTACGACGGCGAGGCGCCGAGCGTGTGGAGCATCCACCCCGCGGCGCTCTACCCTGAGCGCGAGGCCGCGGAGCTGCTCGGTATGAGATTCCCGGGACACCCGAACCCCAAGCGTCTGCTGACCGTCGACGGCACCGAGCCGCTGCTGCGCCGCTCGGTCCTCCTCCGCACGGCCGAGGAGGCGCGTCTCTCGTGAGCGCCCCTGCCCCGATCCATCGCGAAGGCATGCACCAGCCCGTGGCCGTCCCGTGCGGACTGCGCTGCATCCCGCGCGGCGTCGACGAGCTGGCCACCGAGCACCTCGTGCTCAACATGGGCCCACAGCACCCGTCCACGCACGGCGTGCTGCACGTGCTCGTGGAACTCGACGGCGAAGAGGTCATCGCTGCCGAGGCGTCGCTGGGCTACCTGCATCGCGGCATCGAGAAGCTCGCGGAGTCGCGTCGCTATCACCAGGTGGCGACGCTGCTCGACCGCGCCGACTACATTTCCGGCCTGCACACCGAGACCGCGTTCGCGCTGGCCGTCGAGAGACTGGCCGGCATCGAGGTCCCGCGCAAGGCGTCGTACCTGCGGACGCTGATGATGGAGCTCAACCGCTACGCGAGCCACCTCGTGTGGCTCGGCACCTTCGGCCTCGACGCCGGGGCGATGGCGCCGTTCCTCTACATCATGCGGGACCGGGAGATGCTCCTCGACATCATCGAGGCCGTCACCGGCTCGCGCATGATGTTCAACTACTCCCGGCCCGGCGGTGTGGTCGCCGACCTTCCCGCCGGCACCGAGGGCAAGATCCGTGAGTGGCTGGCGCACGCCGACGGCTGGCTCGACGAGAACGATGCGCTGCTCGGCGGCAATGAGATCTTCCGGCTCCGCATGAAGGGTACCGGGGTGATCGATCGCACGACCGCGCTCGCCTTCGGGATGACCGGCGGCTGCCTGCGCGCCTCGGGCGTCGACTACGACGTGCGTCGCGATGTGCCCTACTGCGTGTATCCCGAGCTCGATTTCGAGGTCCCTCTCGGCAGCACCGGCGACAACTGGGACCGCTACGTCGTACGCGTCGGCGAGATGCGCCAGTGCCTGCGCCTCATCAGGCAGCTGCTCGATGGCATGCCCGAGGGCGATCACGGCTCGAAGATGTCGCGCATGCTGAAGCCCCCTGCGGGGGAGGCCTACGCCGCCGTGGAGTCTCCGCGCGGCGAACTCGGCATCCACCTGGTCTCCGACGGCGGGCTCACGCCGTACCGGATGCGCTTGCGCTCCCCGGCCTATTTCAACCTCGCGGTCGTCGACGAGGCGCTCGCGGGCGGCCTGCTCGCCGACGCGATCGTCACGCTCGGCAGTCTGGATATCGTGCTCGGGGAGATCGACCGATGACCACGGCCCTCGCCATTCTCGCCCGGTTCGGAGCCATGCTCGGGCTGCTGCTCGTCAACGGCGTCATGCTCATCTACATGCTGCGCAAGGTGCTCGGGCGGCTGCACATCCGCATCGGGCCGAACCGCGTCGGGCCTTGGGGGCTGCTGCAGACCACCAACGACGTCATCAAGCTGCTGACCAAAGAGGACCTGCGTCCGGACTCCGCCGATGCGTGGCTGTTCAACATCGCACCGTTCCTCATCTTCGTGCCGTCGTTCATGGCCTATCTGCCGCTGGTCTTCGGGCCGTCGCTGACCGTGACCTCGCTCGACACCGGGGTGCTGCTCGTCTTCGCGCTCACCGCGCTCGTGCCGCTCGGCGTGGTGATGGCCGGCTGGGCGTCGAACTCCAAGTGGTCGCTGCTGGGCGGCATGCGCGCCGCAGGCCTGCAGATCGCCTACGAGGTGCCGCTGCTGCTCTCCGCTCTCGGTCCCGTGATGATGGCCGGCTCGCTGAACCCCGTGGCGATCGTCGCCGCGCAGTCGGGCACGTGGTTCGGGTTCATCCCTCGCTGGTTCGTGCTGCCGCAGGTGATCGCCTTCGTCGTGTACGCGATCTCCTCGCAGGCCGAGACGCAGCAGACGCCGTTCGACATGTCCGAGGCCGAGTCCGAGCTCATCACGGGCTTCGCCAACGAGTACGGCGGCATGCGCTTCTCGTTCATGTATCTCGCGGAGTTCTCCAACATGTTCATCGTCTCGGCGATCGGGACGATGCTCTTCTTCGGCGGGTGGCAGTTGCCGTGGGTCGCGACCCCCGCATGGTTGGCTCCGATCGTGTTCATCGCCAAGACCTACGTCGGCATCTTCGTGATGATGTGGGCCCGCGGCTCGCTGCCGCGGTTCCGTGTCGATCAGATGCTGTCCTTCTGCTGGAAGCGCTTGATCCCGATCTCGCTCGGATGGGTCGTTCTGTGGGCCTGTATCCAGCGCCTCGCGCCCGTCGTCATCGCGGCGGTGGTGCGCTGATGTGGGGGAGCGGGATCATCAAGGGTTTCGCGATCACGATGCGCAACATGCTGCGCACGCCGATCACCGTCCAGTATCCCGAGCAGCGCCTCGAGCTTCCCGAGCGGGCGCGCTGGGCCGTCGCGCCCCGCTACGACGAGGCTGGCTTGCCGAAGTGCACCGCGTGCCTCATCTGTGTGAAGGAGTGCCCCGACCACGTGCTCAGCATCGAGGTCTCCAAGAACGCCGAAGGCGGCAAGCACATCGACCGCTACGTCTACGAAGTCGGCGCATGCATGATGTGCGGCCTCTGCGTCGAGGCGTGTCCCTTCAGTGCCATCGAGATGAGCCACGAGTACGAGCTCGCGACCCGCGATCACGGTGACCTCGTGCGCGTGCTGCTGAGCGACGTCGACGCGGCTTCGCCGCGCCGCGCGAAGGGGGGCGACGATGCCTGAGGGTGTGGCGTTCGTCCCGTTCCTCGTGCTCGCGGTCGCCGTGGTGGCGGGGGCGCTCATGGTCGTGCTCTCGCGCAACGTCGTGCACGCGGCGTTCTGGCTGCTCGAGGTCATGATGGCCGTCGCCGGGCTGTTCATGCTCCTGTCCGCGGGCTTTCTCGCGCTGGTCCAGATGATGGTCTACGCCGGTGCGGTCTCGGTGCTCGTGCTCTTCACCGTGATGTTGACGCTGCGTCGCCGCGAGGACGCCGAGCGTCCGCTCGACCTGTCGTGGTCCGCGGGCCTCATCGCGCTCGGGATACTCATCGCACTGGCCGCGGGCATCGCGAGTTTCGTCGCGCCGCAGGCCGTCGCGCCCGCCCTCACTCCGGGCGTCGCCGAGTTCGGGCGCGCGCTGTTCACCCAGCGGGCGCTGCCGTTCGAGATCGCCTCCGTGATCCTGCTCATCGCGCTCGTCGGCGCGGTGTGGTGGGCGGGGGGTGAGGGCTAGATGACCGTCGGACCGATCGCGTTCATGGCTCTTGCCGCGCTGCTCTTCTGCATCGGGCTCTTCGGCGCGCTGTCCAAGAAGAGCGCCGTCCTCGTGCTCATGTCGCTCGAGTTGATGACCAACGCGGTGAACCTCAACCTGGTCGCCGTCTCCCGCTTCTTCACACCTGTTTCGATGGCGGGCCAGTTCACGGCGGCCTTCATCATCGTGATCGCCGCGGCCGAGGTCGGCCTCGGGCTGGCGCTCGTGCTGGCGCTCTACCGCATCCGTCGCACGGTCGAACTCGACCGCATCGACCGGCTGAGGGGCTGAGCCGTGGCCTGGGTGGCGCTCATACCGCTTTTCCCCGCACTCGCGTTCGCCGCGATGCTCGTCATGTCGCGCGACATGCGCACGCGTCTTCGCTGGCTGCCGCTGGCGGCGATGAGCGGATCGCTCGCGCTGTCGGTCGCTGCGCTGCTGGCCGTGTGGCCGGGCGGAGAAGAGCCCGTCTACCGCGCCTCGTTCGCCCTCGCACACCTCGGTGGCGCACCGCTCGCGATCGGGCTGAGGGTCGACGCGGTCTCCGTCGTGATGCTCATGGTCGTGACGGTCGTCGGCGTCTGCGTGCAGGTCTACTCGCTCGGCTACATGCACCGTGACCCGCGTCGGGGCTGGTACTTCGCCGTGCTGTCTCTGTTCTCGGCGGCCATGCTGCTGCTCGTGCTCGCCGGCGACTTCCTCCTGCTCTACATGTCGTGGGAGGTCATGGGCCTGTGCAGCTACCTGCTCATCGGCTTCTGGCACGAGCAGGACGGGCCGCGGCGCGCTTCGATCAAGGCATTCCTCACCACTCGCGTAGGAGATGTGGGATTCGCGATCGGACTCGCCGCGATGTGGACGTACGCGCACTCGTTCGATTTCGCGGTGGTCCTGCATGACACGCACTGGACCGCAGCCGCGGCCGCGGTGGTCTCGCTCGGTCTTCTGGCGGGCGCCATGGGCAAGTCGGCGCAGGTGCCGCTGCACGTATGGCTCCCCGATGCGATGGCGGGCCCCACTCCCGCCTCCGCGCTGATTCACGCGGCGACGATGGTCGCGGCGGGCGTCTACCTCGTGGCGCGCGCCATGCCGCTGTTCCACGCCGCACCCCCGTGGGTGCTGATCTTCGTGACCTGGGTCGGCGCGTCGACAGCCATGGTCGGGGCACTCCTCGCCATGGTGCAGTACGACATCAAGAAGGTGCTGGCCTACTCGACCATCAGCCAACTGGGCTACATGTTCATCGCGCTCGGAGCGGGGGGCGAGGGTGCCGCGCTGTTCCACCTGGTGACGCACGCGTTCTTCAAATCGCTGCTGTTCCTCGGAGCCGGGGTGATCATCCACGCGACCCGCACGCAGGACATCCGCGAGATGGGTGGCCTGCGCAAGGTCATGCCGTGGACGACGACGACATTCCTCTTCGGAGCCCTTGCGCTCTCGGGAGTCTTCCCCTTCTCGGGCTTCTGGAGTAAGGACGACATCCTGATGACGCTTTACGCCCGCGGTGAGTGGTGGTCGTGGGGCGCCCTGGTGGTCGCTCTGCTCGTGGCCGCGCTGACCGCCTTCTACATGACACGCGTGTGCATCCGCGTGTTCGCGGGCCGTGTGTGCTCGCTGGCGCGCGAGGGCCACGCCGAGATGGTGGTCCCGATGGCGGTCCTCGCCGCGATCACCGCGGTGATCGGATTCACTTCGCCCGCGTTCGCGGCATTCCTCGGCGAGGTCAGGGGCTGGCCCGATCTCGGTATGGCGGTCACGGGGTCCCTTGCCGCAACGGCCGGCATCGGTGCCGGCGTGTGGATCTACGGTTTCGCGGGCGTCGACACCCAGGCGCTTCGTCGCCGCTTCCCGCGTGTCTCCACCGTGCTCGACAACGGCTTCTACTTCGACCTGACCTACAATCGCGGCCTCGTCGAGGCCTTCATGTACGTCGCCGGGGTGTTGGCCCGGTTCGATGCCCGTGTGGTCGACGGCGTGGTCAACGGGGCCGCTCGGGCCTGGTCGCGCGCGTCCGATGCGCTGTGGGACTTCGACGGCCGCGGGATCGACGGCGCCGTCAACGGCCTCGGGTCGCTGGTCATCCGCGCCGGCGCTCGCGCCCGCGAGCTTCAGGCGGGCCGCGTACAGGGATACCAGCGCCTCGCCTACGTCGGCTTGCTCGCCCTGGTGTTGTTCTCGGTCCTGACTTCGCCGATCGGGATGCTCGCCGCCGCCGGCTGCGCGCTCGCGGTCCTGCTCGTTGTAGGCGCCATCATCGTGAGAGGGGCGTAGGTCAGAACATGTCCTATCTGCTGAGCGTCATCATCTTCCTGCCGCTGCTCGGGGCCGCGGTCTCCGCGTTGGTCCCGAAGAACCGGCCCGGTGCGGCAAAGTGGGTCGCGCTCGCGACCTCCGTGCTCGGGCTCGCGCTCACCGCTGCCGTGGTCGCGACCTTCGACCGCGCGTCCGGCGCGATGCAGTTCGTGACGAACGTCGTGTGGGTGCCGCAGGCAGGTGTGCACTACCACCTCGGCGTCGACGGCATCTCGATCACGATGCTCGCGCTCTCCTCGTTGCTCGGGCTCGTCGCGGTCATCGCGAGCTGGAAGGTCACCGACCGTGCGCCGGCCTACTTCGCGATGCTCCTTCTCCTGCAGGTGGGCATGAACGGCGTGTTCGTGGCGCTCGACTTCGTGCTCTTCTACATGTTCTGGGAACTCGTGCTCGTCCCGATGTTCTTCCTGATCGGGATGTGGGGCGGCGCGCGGCGTGAATACGCCTCGATCAAGTTCTTCATCTACACGCTGGCGGGCTCGGTGTTCATGCTCGTCGGGATGATCGCGCTCTACCTCAGCGCCGGGACGTTCGACATGGTCGAGCTGGCCAGGGCGGGTTCCTCCGGCGTGTTCGGTCTCGGCTTCCAGAACTGGGTGTTCCTCGCGTTCTTCCTCGGCTTCGCGGTGAAGGTGCCGGTCTGGCCACTGCACACGTGGCTGCCCGACGCGCACGTCGAGGCGCCGACCGCGGCGTCCGTGCTCCTCGCGGGCATCCTGCTCAAGATGGGCACCTACGGCTTCATCCGCGTCTCGCTGCCGATGCTGCCCCAGGCGAGTGCGGCCTGGGCGCCGTGGATCTCGGTGCTGGCCGCGATCTCCATCGTCTACGGGGCGGCCGTCGCCTTCGCGCAGACCGATCTCAAGAAGCTGGTCGCGTACTCGTCGGTGTCCCACATGGGCTTCGTGATGCTCGGGATCTTCTCGCTCACGGCCACCGGCCTCAACGGCGCGGTGGCGGTCATGTTCAGCCACGGCGTGGTGACGGGCATGCTCTTCCTCCTCGTCGGCATGGTCTACGAGCGCTCGCACACCCGCGAGATATCCAAGGTCGGCGGCCTGTCGGTCGCGATGCCGGTCATGGGCGGGCTGCTGGCGTTCGCGTCGTTCGCGTCGCTCGGGCTGCCGGGCCTCTCCGGCTTCGTCGGGGAGTTCCTCTCGCTCGTCGGCGCGTGGCAGAGCGCGGTCATCCCGCACTGGATCACCGTGGTGTCGGCCGTCGGCGTGCTGCTCGCGGCCGCCTACATGCTGTGGATGGTGCTCAGGGTCGTGCTCGGCACGCCTACCGAGGCGGTGCTGGGACTTCCCGACGTCACCGCGCGTGAGGTCGCCGCGCTCGCGCCGCTGATCGCGCTGACCCTGGTCGTCGGCGTGTGGTGGTCGAGCCTGCTCGGTTTTGTCGACCCCGCGGTCAAGGCGCTTCTCGCTCTCGTGACGGGGGCCGCGTAGCATGCCGGCCTGGACGCTCATAGCGCCCGAAGGTGTGCTCCTGTTCTGCGCGCTCCTCGCGCTGTTCGCGGACGTTCTCGTGCGGGGACGTGAGCGCGCCGCCGCGTGGATCGGCGCCGCCGGCTGTGCGCTGGCCGCCGGCGTGTCGCTGTATGCGGGTCGCGGGCAGCTGTTCGGCGGGCAGTTCTCCATCGACGGGCCGGCGCAGGTGGCGCGCACCGCGACGCTCCTGCTCGCGGCGGCGTTCCTGGTGTGGCTCGCCGGCGAGGGCCTGCGGCGGGGCAGGGTGCGCGAGTTCGCCGCACTCGTGTTGTTCGCGACCCTCGGTGCGCTGCTCATGGCCGCTGCGCGCGATTGGATCGTGCTGTTGCTTGCGCTCGAGACCGCGACGATGCCGGCATACGTGCTGATGGGCTTCGACCGCAGTGACGATCGGAGTCTCGAGGGCGCGCTCAAGTACTTCCTGCTGTCGATGGTGGCGAGTCTGCTGTTCCTCTACGGCGCATCCTTCGTCATCGGCATGTCCGGTTCCACCGCGTTCGCGGCGACGCGTCTGCAGGGCGGGACGATCGGGATCATCGCGGCCGCCTTCGTGTGTGCCGGGCTTCTCGCCAAGCTGTCCGCCGCGCCCTTCCAGTGGTGGGCGCCGGACGCCTACGCCGGGGCCCCTTCGGCCGCGGTCGCCTTCGTGTCCTCGGTGCCCAAGATCGCCGGGCTTGCCGCTTTCGCGCGCGTGGCTCAACTGCTCATGCCGCAGGTCCCGCAGGTCGGCCCGCTGCTTGTCGCGGCAGCGCTTGCTTCGATGTTTCTCGGCAACCTTGCCGCCTACCCGCAGACGGACGTGCGGCGCCTGATGGCGTACTCGGGCGTGGCGCACGCCGGATATCTGCTCGTGGGCCTCGCCACAGGGACGGAGGCGGGCTTGAGAGCGGCGGTGTTCTACGCGATCGCCTACGCCGTTCCATCGATGGGGGTGATGCTCGTCGCGGCCCGCCACGGGAACACGCTCGACGACCTGCGCGGTCTCGCGGCGCGGCGGCCGTGGGTCGCTTGGGCCACCGTGCTGATGCTCGTATCGCTGGTCGGCGTCCCTCCGCTCGCCGGCTTCACCGGCAAGCTCTACCTGTTCACTGCGGCGATGGGCGTGGGCCTGACGTGGCTGGCGGTCATCGCAGTGGCCATGAGCGTGGTCTCCGCGGGCTTCTACCTCAGGATCGTGCGCGCGATGTTCTTCACGACCTCAGCGAAGCCGGACATCGGAGGCGCACAGCCCGCGGCTTCCGCGGCGGTCATCGTCGCCTGCGCGCTCGCGGTCTTGGCGATCGGCCTCGCGTCCTCGCCGATCCTGTCCGCGATCTCTGCGGGACGCTGATCTCTCTCGCGGCGAGGTGGCGCTCGCCTGGATGCGTGGTGGAGAATCCGTGAAGGTCTGCGTCTCTCCGCCATCGAGCGGGTACGCTAGGAAGTGCCAGCTCCACCGCCGACCGGCTGCGAGGTGCGACCCCGATGGATGACCGGCAGGAGTTCGAGTCCGCTATCGCCCTCGGGTCCGATACCCGGTCCGCCTCCGAGGCTCCCTATGCCGTCGAGCCCGCCGCGCACGCTCCCGCGTCAGAGCCCGGGCCCGTCTCCGTCCGTACCCGCCGGACCGGAAGCGGGTTCGGCCGGTTGCTGATGGCCGCCCTGATCGGAGGGGTCGTCGGAGCTGCTGCGCTGTATCTGGGATTGCTCGCGATCGATCGCGGCGCGGTGCCCGGCCTCACCTCTCCGTCGTCGTCGGTACTTTCCACGATCGCGCCCGTACCCGTGCAGCCGATCGAGGCCGTCGCAGCCAGGATCGTCCCCTCGGTCGTCAACATCGCCATCGAGCAGCAGGACGCCTTCGGGACTTCGAGCGGCGTCGGGAGCGGCGTCATCATCCGCTCCGACGGCTACATCCTCACCAACAACCACGTGGTCGAGGGGGCGACGCGGCTCGTCGTGAGACTCGGGACCGTCGATCTGGTCGCGCGTGTGGTGGGGGCCGATCCCGGGTCCGACCTCGCCGTGCTCAAGATCGACCGCACCGGCCTGCCCGCCGCGACCCTCGGCAGCTCCGCAGGATTGCAGGTGGGGGAGGGCGTCGTGGCGGTCGGCAGCCCCTTCGGACTCGATAAAACGGTGACCTCCGGGATCGTCTCGGCGCTGCATCGGACCAATCTCACACAGGGGCAGTCCGGCGTCACCGCCTACACGAACCTCATCCAGACCGACGCGCCGATCAACCCCGGAAACTCGGGAGGTGCGCTAACCGATCTCACGGGTGCCGTGGTGGGGATCAACACCCTCATCTATTCGCCGACGGGGCAGCTCGGCAGCTCACAGTCGGCGGGCATCGGGTTCGCCATACCGATCGACTTCGCCAAGACGATCGCCGACCAGCTGATCGCCGGCAAGAAGATCACCCACCCCTACCTCGGCCTGTCGACGGCCACGGTCAACGAGGCGTTCGCGCAGTACTACGGCCTGCCGGTCAGTGGCGGGGCGCTCGTGCAGCAGGTCTCTCCCGGGTCGCCCGCCGCTGCTGCCGGTATCCGCGTGGGCGACATCATCGTGCGTGTCGGCGATCAAGTGGTCGCGACCTCGGAAGACGTCCTGGTCGCGGTCCGCGGCGGCAAGATCGGCCAGTCGGTGCAGATCGAGTCGGTGCGCGGAGACAAGCATGTGACCGTCGAGGCCACCCTGACATCCGATGCCGGGGCGCAATGAAGCTGAGGATCGCGTGTGTCGGCCGGCTCAAAGAAGCGCACTGGCGCGCCGCGTCCGATGAGTACCTCAAGCGGATGCGCCCGTACGCCACTGTCGAGGTGGCCGAGGTGGGCGATCGTGACATCACGGCCGATGCAGGCCGCGCCATGGCTGCGGAGGGCGCCGATCTGTTGCGCGCGATCCCGGACTCGTCCTACGTGTTCGCCATGGACCTCACGGGTCGTGAGGCAACGAGCGAGCGGCTGTCGGCCGATCTGGCGCGGCTGATGGTCGACGGCAGGAGCGACATCACCTTTGTGATCGGCGGGAGCGCGGGGTTGTCTCCCGCGGTGCTGCGGCGTGCCGACGAGCGGCTCGCGCTGTCGCAGATGACGTTGCCGCATCAGCTGGCCCGGGTGGTGCTGCTCGAGCAGCTCTATCGGGCGTTCCGCATCATGCGCAACGAGCCCTATCACCTCTGACCGCGGGTGCCTACTTCCAGGACCACGCGTCCACGAGGATCTCGCCGTTCGACAAGACGACCGTGTAGGTCGTGGTCAGCGGAGTGGGCTTCCAGTCTTCCGCCACGGTGACGGTGTACTCCGCGCCACGCGCTTGGGCCGACACGACGCGGTAACTCAGCAGTAGGGCCGTCTGATCGGCACCGTTGAGCCAGGAGCTGTGCGCCGATCGGAAACGCTCGGTGGTGAGCAAGCGCACGGTCGTCGCGTCGCCGGCCTGACGGGCCTGGAGCAGCGTGCCGACGATGTCGCGTGCGGTGACGTTCGACAGGGCAAGGGCCTGTGGCGCGGTGGTCACCTCCCGAGCCACCTGCCAGCTCGAGATCAGCCATGTGTCGTCCACCAGGCGCAGGCGGAACTCGACCTCACCCTGTCGGGGAGCGATCACCGGGCGGCTCTCGCGTCCGTAGACGTCGGCCGTCCCGCTTCCCACCACGGCCCGTGCGATGGAGAAGTCCGTCGTAGTGGTCGACTCGACCTGAGCGGGCGCGGTCCCGCCGGAACCCTGCGGGTACACGTAGGGGCTGACGGTGACCGACTCTCCCGCATCGACCGCGGCGTAGAAGCCCCGGATGGTCTGGGCGATCGCCGCCCGGATGGGATCGACCGGTAGCGTCGGTTCGACCGAACGCGTGGACACGTTCGAGGCGGGAGGGGCGGTGGGGCGCCCGGCCGGGCGGAGCAGGACCGCGACGAAGGCCACGAGGAACAGCGCCGTCAACGCGATCGCGAAACCCACGCGGACGCGGCGGATCGGGGGCTCGGAGACGGGATGCGCGGCGGCGCATCCCGGGCAGGCTTCAGATCCGTCCTCGATGGTGGTTCCGCACTCGGGACACTGCATGGTTGCGATCCTCTTGTCTCTGCCCGACCGTTCGCCCGAGCGGGGTGTCTGAAGATGATACCGCCCCCGCGCAGCGCTGAGACGATGCTAGACTCAGCGTGCGGTTCATGGCGTCGGTGGAGGGGGTTGGCCGTGATCGGTCCCGGTTCAGTCGTGGGGTTCGTCGGCACCGGAGTGATGGGCTCGGCCATGGCCGGGCACCTGCTCGATGCCGGCTACAAGCTTCGCGTACACAACCGCACGGCCTCCAAGGCCGCTTCGCTCGTCGAGCGCGGCGCAGTGTGGTGCGCGACTCCCGGGGATACCGTGGTCGGTGCTCAAGCGGTCATCACGATCGTCGGCTACCCGGCGGATGTCGAAGAGGCCTACCTGGGGGACGGCGGCATCGTGGCCAGCGCGGCGTCGGGAACCATCCTCATCGACATGACGACTTCGACGCCGTCACTCGCCATGCGCATCGCGCGGGAGGCGATGGGACACGGTCTCGCCGCGCTCGACGCTCCGGTCTCGGGTGGCGACGTGGGGGCGCGCAACGCGCGGCTCACGATCATGGTCGGCGGGGACGCCGACGCGTTCGCCGCAGTCGAGCCCATGCTGCGGATACTGGGCCCCAACGTCGTGCTGCAGGGCGGTGTGGGCGCGGGCCAGCATACGAAGATGGCCAACCAGATCGCCATCGCCGACAACATCATCGGGGTGTGCGAGTCCCTCGTGTACGCGGAGGCCGCCGGGCTCGACCCGCGCCTTGTGCTCAAGTCGATCGAGGCCGGTTCCGCCGGGTCGTGGCAGCTGACCAACTACGCGCCGCGGATGCTCGAGGGCGACTTCGCACCCGGCTTCTACGTGAAGCATTTCATCAAAGATATGAAGATCGCAAAGGCGGAGGCGGAGCTGCGCGGAACGATCCTTCCGGGGCTGAGTCTCGCGCTCGAGATGTTCGAGGAGCTGGCCGCGCGCGGTGGCGGGGACCGCGGCATCCACGCGCTCTATCTCATCTACAAGGGGCGCGCGGTGCCGAGCTACTACATCGGACCGGACGCTTAGGCTCACATAGCCGTCTCATCCCTCGCAGTCTCCGGCCCGGGTCGCGCGCCATGCTCCCCGGAGGGCGCAGCGTCGAGTGGTATCCTTACTCCTCAAAATCTGAAGCCGCCACGAGCCTGTAGGGACCCGCATGAGAGAGATGTTGCGTACGCTTCTGGACGACGCGATCCGCGGCGCCATCGACGCCGGAGAGCTGCATCTCGATTCCGTGCCTGAGATCGGGTTCGAGCGTCCGCGCGACCTCGCACACGGCGACTGGGCGACCAATGTCGCGCTCAAGAGCGCCAAGGCAGCCGGTACGAGCCCGCGCGCGATCGCCGATGCCATCGCGGCGCGCGTGGCCGGGCACCCGGACATCGACACCGTCGAGGTCGCCGGTCCCGGCTTCATCAACCTCCGCCTGTCCGCCGCGGCGCTGCGCAGGCAGGTCGCCCTCGTGCGGGTGGCGGGCGAGGACTGGGGCCGCGTGGATCTCGGTCGCGGCCGTCGCGTGCAGGTCGAGTTCGTGTCCGCCAACCCCGTCGGCCCGCTGCACGTCGGTCACGGCAGGTGGGCCGCGCTCGGCGACAGCATGGCGGCGGTCCTGGCTCACGCGGGGTGGAAGGTCGAGCGGGAGTTCTACGTCAACGACGCCGGCGTGCAGATGGACATCTTCGCCAAGTCGGTGGCGGCGCGGTACTTGGAGCTGTGCGGCCGCAAGGTCGAGTTCGCCCCCGAGTGGTACCAGGGTGCCTACATCACCGAGATCTCACGCGAGATCTTCGATGCGGAAGGCGATGTCTGGGCCGACTCCGACTCCGACGCGCGGGAGTCGTACTTCAAGGAGAAGGCCTACGCGCAGGTCCTCGCGCATCTGCAGCACGTGCTGCACGGTATGGGCGTCGACTTCGATGTGTGGTTCTCGGAGCGGACGTTGCACGTGAAGGGCGACGACGGCCTGTCCGAGGTGCAGCGCGGCATCGAACAGCTGCGCGCGCTCGGCCACATCTACGACCTGGACGGGGCGGTGTGGTTCCGCTCGACGGAGTTCGGTGACGACAAGGACCGCGTGCTGCTCAAGGCGGACGGCGAGTTCACCTACTTCGCTGCCGACATCGCGTACCACAAAGACAAGTTCGAACGCGGCTTCGACCGCGTCATCAACATATGGGGCGCTGACCACCACGGTTATGTGGCGCGTATGAAAGCCGCTGTCGCCGCGCTGGGATACCCGGGGCGACTCGATGTCGTCATCGGCCAGCTGGTGACGCTGCTGCGCAACGGCGAGGTCGTGCGCATGTCCAAGCGCACCGGCGAGATGGTCACGTTCGAGGAACTGCTCGACGAGGTCGGTGCGGACGCCGCGCGCTACTTCTTCCTGCGCCGCAGCACCGACCAGCCGCTCGACTTCGACATCGGCCTCGCCAAGGAGCAGAGCCCGGACAACCCGGTCTTCTATGTGCAGTACGCGCACGCGCGCATCTGCTCCATCTTGCGCAAGGCCGCCGGGGTGACCGCTGATGAGTCCGCTGTCGCCGCCGAGGCGGCCGCCCGGCTTGCGCCGGCGGACGTGGCCCTCGACGCGCTGGACGATCCTTCCGAGTTCGCGCTGATCCGCAAGCTTGCCGAGTTCCCGGAGGTCGTCGAGCAGGCGGCCGACCTGCTCGCACCTCACAAGCTCGCGCACTACGCCGAGGACCTTGCCGGCGCGTTCCACCAGTTCTACACGCTGTGCCGTGTCGTCACCGACGACATGGCACTGACCGCGGCGCGCATCGCGCTCGTCGACGCGACACGTCTGACGCTGGAACGCGTGCTCGCGCTCCTCGGCGTCAGCGCACCGGAGAGGATGTAGCCATGGGCTTCGACACACTCGAGGAACCCGTCCCCGCCGAGCCGCTCGATCCGAGCGCGGACCTGTCGTCGGTGCTGCCGATGACGGCCAGCATCCGTGAGGGTCATCTGTGGGTGGGCGGCGTCGACATGGTGGAGCTCGCTCGCGAGCAGGGCACGGCGCTCTACGTCATGGACGAGGAGCAGATCCGCCACCAGCTCCGCGAGTTCCGCTCGTGGACGTCGTTCCACTGGACCGAGGTCGAGACCGTCTACGCCGCCAAGGCGTTCATGTGCAAGGCGATGTGCCGCATCGTGCACGAAGAGAGCTGCATGCTGCTGTGCGCCTCAGGCGGCGAACTCGCCATCGCTCTGGCCGCCGGGGTGCCCGCGAACCGCATCCAGGTGCACGGCAACAACAAGACCATCGAAGAGATCGCCGAGGCGGTGGAGGCCGGCGTCGACCGCATCATCGCCGACTCCCAGCTCGAGCTGCGTCGGATCAGTGCGATCGCATCCGCGCGAGGGCTCGAGCAGGCGGTCCTGCTGCGCGTCACGCCCGGTGTGAAGCCCGACACGCACGGTTACATCCAGACGGGCCAGGAGGACTCGAAGTTCGGCTTCGGACTCAACCACGGGCTCGCCATGGAAGGCGTGCGTGTCGCCGCCGCGCTTCCCGGCGTGCGCTTCGCCGGGCTGCACATGCACATCGGCTCGCAGATCTTCGCGCTCCAGAGCTACAGCAAGGCGATCGAGGTCATGGTCGACTTCATGCGCCGGGTCCGCGAGGAGACCGGCGAGACCGTGCGCGACCTCGACGTGGGTGGTGGCATCGGCATCAAGTACGGCCTCGCCGACGAGCCGTCGACCATCGAGCAGTTCGGCAAGGTCGTCGTGGATGGCATCAAGGCGGAGTGCGAGCGCAACGGCCTGCCGGTGCCGCGCATCCTCATCGAGCCGGGACGCGCTGTGGTGGCCAATTCGGGGATCACGCTCTACACGGTGGGCGTCGTGAAGGAGATTCCGGGGATCCGCACCTATGTGGCGGTCGACGGCGGCATGACCGACAACATCCGGCCCGCGCTCTACGGCGCGCGTTACGAGTGTCTCGTCGCCAACAAGGCCGACCGCCCGCGCACCGAGATCGTCACTGTTGCCGGCAAGCACTGCGAGACGGGCGATCTCATCGCTCGCGATACGCCGCTCCAGCCCGTGGAGACGGACGACATCGTGTGCGTGTGCTCGACCGGGGCGTACTGCCAGTCGATGTCGAGCAACTACAACAAGCAGGTGCGTCCCGCCGTGGTGTTCGTGCGTGACGGCGAGGCGCGCGTGGTGGTGCGACGCGAGACCTACGACGACCTGATGCGCTGCGACGTCGGGTAGCGCGTCGCGGTCTGTACGAAGCGATGCGAAGGGACCGCCACCTTTACCAGGTGACGGTCCCTTCGCTTACCCGCTTATCTGCAGGCCACGCGGGTCGTGCGCGGCGAGTCGGATACTTCGCGGTGAGTGCGCGGTGGTGTGACTAGTCTCGCCCGTGCGAGGCCTTCAGGCTCTGCATGACGGTCGTGTGCTGCGAGGTCTTATGCTGCGAGACCTTGTGCTGTACGGCCTTGTGATGCTTGTCGGCGTGGTGCGCCGCCTTGTGATCCTTGAGCTGGAAGGTCGTACGGTGGTGCTGCACGTCGAAGGTGCGCGTGAGGACGTGTCCATTGGACAGCGTCACGGTCACCGTGTACGCGCCGTAGGGCAGGTTCTTGAACGTGACCCAGCCATGCGAGTCCGCGGTGGCGGTCACGCTGACGCCCGTCGCGACGTTCACGATAGTGGCGGTCGAGGCTGCGACGCCATGGCCAGTGCGGGCCATGATGTGGATCCGAACGGTCCCGTTGACGGTAGCGGTCGCCGTCGGTACGGGGGTGGGCTCCGGGGTGATGGTGGGATCCGGAGTGGGCGTCGGAGTCGGCGTCACGGTGGGCTCAGGAGTGGGCGTCGGAGTCGGCGTCGGCGTCGGAGTCACAGTGGGCTCAGGAGTGGGTGCCGGGGTCGTCGCGACCGGGTTGATGACCACCGAATTGGAGCCATCGGCGCTGTCGACACCATAGACCGTGTACGCCTGGCCGACGGCCACGACGATGTTCCCGCCGGATGCGGTGGCGCTGGCGATCTTGGTCGTTCCGCTGAAGACCGCGTAGCCCTTGACGGCGGATCCGCCTGCAACGGCGACCTGGTACGTCGCGGTGGCTCCGTTGTTTGAGAGCTCGGTAGCGGTGACGGTGATGGCCGCGTTGTGCGCATGGCACGTGGTGCAGATGCTCGTCTTCGTGGGGAACGCGTAGGCGCTGGTGGCGAAGGCTGCGATCAAGCCTACGGCAGACATCGCCACGATCCCAAGTACGATTCGATTCCTCAAATTCGACCTCCAAGGTCCGTGATGCGGCTGCCGAGACACGGCAGCTCCGTTGTCCTTGCCTGGCCATCATCGGGTGGCGCCGTGAGCGTCGCGTGAGAGGAGCATGAGGTAACTCTTATGCGGCGCGCGCTCGTGCGCCGGGAGACCTACGACGACCTCCTGCGCTGCGACGTCGGCTGATCGCCCGGCGCTTAGGAGACAGGCTGGTGCGCCGTGAGGACGGGCGTTAGCGCTCCCGTCTCAGGATCGGGCCGCCTGGCGGGCTACTCCCCGGCGACCCGAGGTGATGGCTCTGTCCTGAATCGACATCGCCAGCTTGGCGTGTCTATACTGTGGAGAATGTGTGTGGCGCTCATACCGAGCGTCGGGGGTGTCAACGAGGGCAGGGGGCATTATGGGCAAGGAGCACGGGTCGCTCCGCAGTTCAGCCAAGATCGGCGCGTTCGTCGCGATCTTGGCACTGGCGATGAGCGTTCCAAACATCGCGCTGGCCGCTATGCAGCCGGTCTACCGCTTCTACAATGTTGTGAAGGGCGTTCACTTCTACACGGCCTCTGAGACGGAGAAGGCGAACGTCGTCGCGACGCTCTCGTCCATCTACCGCCTCGACGGGGTCGCCTACACGATCGACACCTCTGATCCCGCAAACAGCCACCCGCTGTATCGCTTCTACAACGTGGTCACCGGTGTCCACTTTTACACGTCCTCCGAGACGGAGAAGGCGAACGTCATCGCGACGATGGCGTCCACCTACCGTTTCGAGGGAGTGGCCTACAACGTGTCAGCCGACACGTCGGGTCTACCGGTCTACCGCTTCTATAACGTCAAGAAGAAGGTCCACTTCTACACGGCCTCCGAGACGGAGAAGGCGAACGTCATCGCGACGATGGCGTCCATCTACCGCTATGAGGGCCCCGCGTTCTTCATCGGACACGGAGTTCCCGCTGCGGGCGCCCCGGTGACTACTTCGAATCTGGGACTCAACTACGTTGGGCCTGTTGTTGTAGCGTTGAGCGCGACCGACGACATCGCTGTCGCTCATACCTACTACAAGCTCGACGGTGGAGTACAGATCGGGTACACCGCTCCGTTCACGGTGCCGGCGACTGAGCTGTCCGCCCTGCATTCACTCGAGTTCTGGTCCGTTGATACGGCCGGAAACGTCGAGGTTCACAAGATGGCCAGTTTCTTCGTGAAGAAGTACACGAACGTCGCGGCCGCGCACGCGTTGCCGACGGATCTCGTGTGCACGGCCTCCGGTTGCCACGACGGTGGAGATCTCACGAGCATCCACCTGGCCACTGGTGGACCGGGCTGCGCTGCATGCCATGGCGCCGGCATCACGCCGGCCAAGGACTGCACGCTTTCCGCGTGCCACAATACGAACGGCCCGCATGGGGCGACGCATACTCCTGTTGCGAGCACGACTTCGGCACCGAATACCTGCACCAGTTGCCACACCGCCGGTGTGGTAGCCGTACATGCAGGAGGCTGCACCACGTGCCACGGCTACGTGGCTAGTCCCACCTCCAGCATCCCCACCACCCGGGTCGCGAGTGTCATCGCAGCCGGCATCGCTGGACCGGATGCATCATGTGAGTCCTGCCATACCGGGACCCAGGCCGTAATCCACACGATGGTCGCGAACACGCACACCGCGACCAATGTCGGATGCTCTGTCAGCAGCGGTTGCCACTCGTCTGACGTCACCGTCATCCACAGTTCGTGGGCCCGGAACCCGGGTTGCGCGGCATGCCACGGAGCCGGCAAGACGCCGTCTCTCGTGTGCGAGAACTGCCACGACAATATCCACGACTTCACGCACGCAAGTGCGGTCGGCACGAAGAGCAGCGCATGCGTCGCATGCCACGGCACCGATCTTCCTGCGGTGCACGAGAAGGGCGATCTGCCCGGCTGCTTCTGCCACACGAACTCGGTCTTCAACATGAACGCCGAGATGAAGCCGCTCATGCTCGCAGGAGCAGCCGAGTGCGTCGACTGCCACAAGGACAACTTCGCTCCTCATGGCTTCGGCGAGGGCACTGCCGGCGGTCACAGCACGACGACCTTCGGTGTCGTAGGCCCGTTCGAGAGGTTCGATGGCCTCGACGGCAACCCGCTTCTCAAGGACACGCAGGAGAACACGGTCACGACCACGTGGGTCTTCCCGGATGTCAACGTGTTCTGGTCTGAGGACGCGACCACTACCGGCGAGGCTCCCAGCACCGCCAAGGTGGGCCTGAACAAGGAATCGGTCGTCACCTGCCAGGACTGCCACACTGGCTTGGACTCAGCGATGGGTCCGCAAGGCGCCAACGAGGGCCAGGTCGGTATCGACTCGAACTACCCGGGCGCCTACAAGTACGCGGTCCTGGGTGCTCGCAAGGGCAATACTGAGGCCACCAGTACCAGCGGCATCAAGTTCCGTACCACGATGAGCGATGCACCGGGCTATACCGGCCCCAGCGCCGACGCTTCGACGGGACTGGATCCGACCAGGAACGTCGGCAACGACCCCAGGGAGATCGCCGACGGCACCACGGGTGAGCACGCGGTCATCTGTGCCAAGTGCCACGATCTCTTCAACGAGGGTACCGGCATGGACGGTTGGAGCAACGGGATGGACGATCCCGAGTCCATCCACGGTATGCATGCCGGCGGCACTACCATTGAAAACACTGCGCCAGGAAAGGGCTTTGTCGCCCGCGGTGGCAACCAGGGCAGGACCGATGGTCGTTCCGACTGCATCAACTGCCATATCGCCATCCCGCACGGCTGGAAGCGTCCGCGCCTGATGGTCAACGGCTACACGGGCTCCTACCCGACCAGCACCACTGCTTTCGTGGGCGAGCTGCAGTCGGTTGCGGATCCGTTCCCGTACTGGCAGGGTCGCGGTCAGGCAATGGCCAACGGCAACTCGCCGGGCAACGGGCCTACCGCCGCAACCGACGATCACCTTCTGACTCCACAGGGCGTTCCCTACTGGGATGAGCAGATGTGCATCGCCTGCTCCGCTGAACCGAATCTCGATGAACTCGAGCACGGCCTCAGAGAACCGCAGATCTCGAATCCTGCGAAGCTGAAGTAGGCGAGGGGACACAAGACTCGGCGCAACACGTGAGTCAGCGAATCAAGGGGGGGCGGGCGACGATGCCCGCCCCCTTGCGCTGGGGTGACATACTCTCTCTTGGCCTTTGATTCAACTGCCGCGGAGATGGGGTGGAACGCTCCAAAGGCTCACCTCTTGATTATCGTTCAACGAATGAACGCCATGTTCTACTGAAACGCATGACGGCGCGCCTGGCCATCGTCTGTGAGGATTGGTGAGAACAACGGAATACATCTCGAGCCGACGACGGCCGCTGCCGCCCACGACGCGAATCGCCATGCGGGCGGCATTGTGCTGCCTTGTCGGCATCGCACTGCTCGCGATGGCGGGCTGCTCCGGCGCCGCTCAGGACGCGAGCTCCGGTGGCAGCGAGGAAACGACGTCCGGCACCGTCGGCGCAGCAATGGCCGGCCCCGTTGTGGATGTCAACGTCACGCCCGAGGCGTTTGCGTCGAAGCCGCAGCCATGGGTGTTGACGACGCCGGAGTCGGCGGTCCGGTCGTACCTCGGGTGGACGTCCTATGCCTACCGCATCGGAAGCTCCACCGTCGCGACCGCAACGATGACAATGTCCCAGGAGGTTCGGGTCGACTCCTACACCCAACTCAACCTGGAGAAGGAGCGGGTCATCGACCAGAAGCTCACTTCGATCACCTTCGGCACGCCCAGTATCGAGGGCAGTCGCGCCGTGGTGTCGGCGAAGGAAGAGTGGACGTATAGTTACGTCTCGATCCAGACAGCCGGCAAGATCGTCGGCGGCCCGTACCCCGCGAGCTATGACACGACCTACACGGTCGTGCGGTCCGGCCAGGACTGGGTGGTCGACTCGGTGAAGGTCACACGTCGAGGCCCGCTCAATTGATTCACGCCCTCTGCCGCCGCACGGTCAAGTTCCTCAGTTCGGCGGGCCTCGCAGTCTGGCTCCTGACATTCGTGGGCCTGTGGTCGGCGACGGCCACGGCCATCCCACAGGGCGGGTCGTCAGACCCTCTCGTCGCGGCATGGGCGTCGAAGTACCCGCTCATCGAGCCGCTGGTGCGCGTCGTCGGTCTGCATCAGGCGTTCACGTCTCCGGCCTTCGCGCTGTGCGTCCTGGTGTTGGCGGTGTCTACGGCCTTGTGTGCCTGGCAGCGGACGAGGGCTGCTGTGCACAGGGGCCACGCTCTCGGCCAGGCTGCGATCGCGGACCAGCAGTCAGTCATCGAGAACCACGATCTCGAGATCCAGTGCGACTCTGCACTGAGCAAGCCGGAAGTCCTGTCGATCGCCTCCCGGACGCTCGGCGAACTAGAGATCAGGACGAAGCGTCGGGGCGACGTGCTCAGCGCAGTCTCTCCGTCTTGGGCGGTCGTGGGAAGTCCTGTCTTCCACTGGGCGCTCCTTGCGCTGATCGTGGTGATCTTCGCCAGCAACCTGCAGCGCTCCGAGGGCCTGATGGGCCTGGCGGTGGGACAGACCAAGCTCGATGTGCCTGCATCGTACGGGAGACTCCGTGCGGGGCCGCTCTATGACTGGAGCGGCGTGCGCCGGAGTATCCGCGTTGACGCCTTCGACCTTCAGTACCAGACCGGGGGCACGAAGCGTGGGCCGACACCGACCGTCTCGGTATTGGATGGAGAGGGTCGGGTCCTCAAGACGCAGCGGGTCTATCCCAATATGATGCTGAGGACCGGATCGCTCGCGATCTACCCCAGCGCATACGGGTTCGCGGCGACTATCTCCATCGCGAATACGAGCGGGGTCGAGACCGGGCGCTCCGTGCAGCTCGTGGACTTCTCCGATACTGCGGCGGACGGGACCGTCTCGTCGGGATCTCTCGCGATCTCCGATCGTGCGGGCAACGCCGAGCTGAACGTGTCCACGACCGTTCCGCTCGAACGCGTCGGTGCGCAGGTGGAAAAGAGTCTGCCCGAGAAGCCCACCGCTCGGGTAGTCGTGACCTCGCCGAGTGGCGAGCCCCTGGTGGACCGCATCGTGAGTCCGGGGGAGGACGTGGCTCTGCCCAGCGGCGACATCCTGCGTGTCGAGGGCATCGGGTACTACGCGCGTCTTCAAGTCGTCGACGATTGGTCGACCAACCTTCTGTACGCGTGCCTAGCTGCCGCCACGATCGGTCTGACTATCGCGTTCGTGGCGCGTCAGCAGATCGTCCTCGCGACCGTCATCGATGGGCCGGAGGGAGCGAGGCTCGCGGTGAGGCTGCGCCTGTGGCGAAACGAGTCGAGCAGTCGCAGCGCGGTGGAGAGAGAGCTCGCTCGAGCGCTCGGCCAGGTCGAGAAGGGGAGCGCGTCGTAGCCGTCGAGATCGGCTTCCGGCTTGCGGCCCCCACTTCGTTCTCCTACCCGAACACCACCCACGCCGCCCATGCCGTCCCGAGCCCGTAGACGAGCAGAAAGGCGATGTGCTTGAAGATGAGCGCGCCTCTCTTGGTCTTGAGCTCGTCCGGCGGGGTTTCGGCACGCCAGTAGAAGAGTCGGATGCCGCCCGTCAGAGAGAGACCGACGAGCGATACCACGAGCAGCCAGAAGACCACAGAAGTCGCATCGCGGAGCACTACTGCGGCCTGTGGCGGAACGCCCTGCGACCGGGACGCGATCACCCAGATGACGAGCACGCACGCTGCCCAGGTCCCGGTGCTCATGTCGTGGACGAAGTTGTTGACGATCCGCGGAAGCGCGGAGCTACGGCTCACGGCTGCAGGGGCGCCCGGTATGGGTGTCTCGTCAGATGGCATCCTTCGACCTGCCCATGTTTGCCATCCCCGCCATCGCAGGCATATTGGGCATGCCCGGCGGCATCTCCTCGCGAAGGAAGTCGAACTGCTCGCCGTAGTCCTTCATCATCTGCTCGAAGGCGCTCATCATGTAGCGGCGCTTGAATCCATCCGGCAGCTCGGCCACTTCGCGCATCTTGTGGCCATAGAAAGCCATGTAGCACTTGGCGAGGGCGCGATAGACGTCGTCCAGAGACATCTCCAGGGGCTCGATGATGGGAGTCATGAGGTTGTACTTGGAGTAGTCGGACACCCGGATGCGGTCCTTCATCTCCTCGTAGATCGGGGTGAAGGGGAACGGGGTGATCACGGGGAAGACCGCGATGTCGGGGTTGAGGCGAACGGCCTCGGCCGCCGTTTGCGCGATGCTCTCCCACGTCTCGTTCGGGAAGCCGACCATGAACGACGCTTCGCTCATGATGTCGTGCTCGCGCAGCAGGTCGACGGCCCGCTTGTTCTGATTCGCGTCGGTACCCTTGTTGATGCTGTCGAGCATCGCGTCCGAACTGCTCTCGGCGCCCACGTACATATGGATGATGCCGGCGTCGTGGTATTTATCGAGGATGTCCTCGTCGCGGATGATGTCCTCGACCCGCGTCTCCATGAGCAGGTGTACGTCGATGTCCGCCTCGATGAGAAGGTCGAGCTGCTTCTCCCAGCGCTCCCGGTCATGGGTGGGGTAGGGGTCGATGAGGGTGATGAACTCGACCTTGTACTCGTCGACCAGCAACCGGATCTCGTCGACGACCTTTTTCGGGTCACGAGCCCGCCAGTCGCCGCGCCAGAACTTCCGGTGCGAGCAGAACGAGCATCCCATCATGCAGCCGCGCGTCGTCAGTATCGACGCCATCCGGCCCCACGGCTCGATGTTGTAGTGGTAGAGGCTCCAGTCGAGCAGGTGCCATGCCGGCGTCAGGCTGTCCAAGTCGGCGATGTGAGCGCGCATGGGCGTCGCCACGACTTCGTCGCCGTTGCGGTAGGCGATTCCCGCCACCTCTCCCGCGCGTCCTTCCGGGATCGCCGACAGCAGCTCGCGCAGCGTGCCCTCCATCTCCCCGCGCAGTACGAAATCGGGGCGGTCGGTGGGATCCGCGAGGATCTCCTCGTACATGAAGGTCGGATGCGGCCCGCCGATGATGGTCACGATACCGGGGTCGACTTCCTTGGCGATACGCAACGTCTCGAGCGAGGCGGGCACGGTTGCCGTGCTGATCGCGCCCGACACCGGCAGATAGTCGAGCGTCACGACGTAGTCGGGCCGGAAGCCCTCGATCTCGGTGCGAACATCATCGAACGTGTAGCCGTTGTTCATCGCGTCGCAGAGCCTGGTCTCGTGTCCCGCTTCGAGCGCTACGCCTGCGAGATAGGCGAGCTGGAGGGGAGGCCACGTCCCGATGACCTGGACTCCCCAGCAGTGATAGGGCGGTGCGATGAAGAGTACCTTCGACATTGACTCTCACTCCCCCGAGAAGCGGTTCTTCCTGCGCACGACACTCTAGCGCACACGTCGACTTCTTAGTCTCTACTCCGACCGTCGGGCGTGCGAATCCGACGTGACCCCGTCCAGCTGCTGGTGGGGAGGCTACGAGGCCAAGTAGCCCGCGTGAATCGAGGCCTTGTAGACGAACGGGATCCCCGCGACGGAGAACACCGCTATCGGCATGGCGATGATGGCGTACCAAGCGATCCTCTCGCCTCGCCAGCCGAGCGTGAGTCGAAGGTGCAGGTACACGGCGTAGATGAGCCACACGACCAAGCTCCATGTCTCGATCGGATCCCATCCCCAGTAGCGGCCCCATGCTTCGTTGGCCCAGATGGCTCCGGATGCGATCATGATCCCCCAGAAAAGGAACGCGGCGACCACGAAGCGGCCCGAAAGACGGTCGACCGTATCCTGATCGGGCAGGCGCGACAGCCTGCGGGCCCATGGGCCGTCGGCGGATCGTGCACGTATGACGTAGGCGACAGCCAGCCCGTAGGAGAGCACGAAACACCCGAATGCCAGATCCGAGAAGATGACGTGGATGAACAGCCAGTAGCTGGCCAGTGTGGGACCGACGTCCAGACCGCCCTTGGGGGCGAGCATCGCCGCGGCGATGAGCAGGAGCGCCAAGGGCATGACCACGATCCCCGCGGAGCTCATCTTCGGGTAGCGCCAGGCCATGCCGACGAGGAGCAGGACCGTGAAGAGCGTCAGGGCCGACGTCAGCTCGTAGAAGCCGAGGTACGGGCCGTGCCCGAGCCGGATCCAGCGCACCGCCATGGACGCGACCTGTGGAACGAGACCGATCGCCGAGACAATGACAGCCCTGTGCGTCCACTTCTCGCGCTCGAATACCACGCCGATCACGAACATCGCCGTTCCGGCGACGTAGATCGTGAGTGCGATCCACATCAGCACGATCTCTGCGGTCACGTCTCGCTTCCTTTCGCATGGGATCCCAAGCTCGTCCGCCCATCATACGTTGGCACGGGGGTCGGCGGCGAAGTGCGTGCGCCTAGTCCTCGTGTTCCGCGCGCCACTCGTCGTACGCCGCGTGCATGGCCTTGTGCATCGGCAGCGCCTGCATGACCGCGCCGACGTGCGTGTGCGGAAAGCCGCTCGCCGGGATGCGAAGCGTGTGTCTGAGGACCCTGGGGAGACTCAGCAACTCCAGCGAAGTCTCGTAATAGAGTTGCTCGCGAGCCTGGGGCGTCATGGCGGGGTCGGGGTGTTCGAACACCGCGCAGGTCCCGTTGAAACGGGCCCAGCCGACGTCTGGCAGCAGGTAGGGCTCGTATTCGGCGTACAGCTCCGTGCCCGGCAGCGGTGTGAGCAGAACAGGGTGCACCGAGACGTCGAGCCTGTCGGCGAGTTCGACCGCTCGCTGGAATTGGCCCGCATCGTCCTCCCGGCCACCGAACACCATGAACAAGACGACCTCGATGCCGCGGTCCTTGATGCGGCGGACCGCCTCGATGCGGTCACGGCCCTGCTTCCCGGTGGCGTGCCAGGCAGACAGCTGGCCGTCGTCGACCGACTCCCAGCCTGCCCAGACGTTGAAGAGCCCGCTCGCCTTGGCGGAGTCGAGCAACCTGGCCCCATCGGGACCCTGCACCGCGCGCAGGTCGCCGAAACCGTACCAGTGCTTGCCGAGCTTCGCTGCGGCCAGCGCGTCGAAGAGCTCTATCGACCGGCCGGTGTCCGCGCCCCAGATGTTGTCGTCACCGTTGAACCAGATGTCGCCGGTACGCGTGGCGACCTCCTCGACGACCTGGTCGATAGGGCGCACCCGGACTGTATCGCCGAAGAAGCGGCGAACCGAGCAGAACGTGCACCGGTACGGGCATCCGCGAGCGGTGAATACCGCCCGGAACAAGTACTTATGTGGGAGGGCGCCCTTGATCGGAAGCGGAAGGTCGTCCAGCGGCAGTCGCTCGCCGGCATATCGGGGTTTGAGACATCCCGCCGCTACGTCATCGAGAACGGTGCCCCAGACGCTCTCCGCCTCACCGGTCACGACCGCGTCGGCGTGCAGCGCCGCCTCGTCGGGCAGCGCCGACGGGTGGATGCCGCCGAGGACCACGGGAATGCCGCGGGCGCGCAGCCGGTCGGCGGTGCGGTAGGCCCACGGGGCGGTCGCTGTCATCGCGCTGATCCCGACGACATCGGCGTCGATGTCTTCGGGATCGAACTTCTCGAAGTCGGCGTCGATGAGGCGCAACTCGGCATCGGGACGCTCGCGCAGCGTGAGCGCTCCGAGGTACTCGAGGATCGGCGGAGCCATCGGGACCTTGCCCGAGAACGGCCGCTCGGGGGAGATGAGGACTACCTTCATGTCGCTGGATCCTTCTGCGCGGGGAATGGTTCATCTGCATTATGCGCGGTGCGGCAACTCAGGCGCTTGGGATGCCGCCTCGGGATTCCTCGGCATGATCGAGGTCAGCGGCCCGTCACACGACCGAAACATCCTAGATCCATCATGGCATGGCCTGGATTCAGAACGCGTTAGAATGCGTCATGCGCGTCGCTCACTGTCGTGCCCCATCGTTCCGAGAGGTCGTTCAATGTCCCAGCCAGTCGAGACAACAGCCGTCGGGAACCTCACGAGCCATGGGCTCACCGAGCGCATCCTGCCGATCATCGAGGCCGGCGTCGACGCCGAGCTGCCCGATTTCAACGAGATCGCGCTGGACGAGTTCGCGTTCCAGTACGCCAACAACCAGTTGTTCCGCGAGTTCTGCGATGCGAAGAAGGTGCGTCCCGGCGACATCGACAACTGGCGCGACGTCCCGATGGTCTACAACGACGTCTTCAAGACGCACCTGGTGGCGTCCTTCCCACTCGAGCAGTCGGTCATGGGCTGCCTCACGGGCGGCACCACGAGCCTGACCCAGCGCGGCCGCATCTTCCGTGACGAGGACGGCAAGAAGCTGGTCTTCGGGGCGAACAAGATGATGACCGGCTCCTACCTCTTCCCGGACTTCGACGAAGGCACCAGGTGCCGCATCCTCTTCCTTGCGCCGAGTCCCGAGTTCGCCCCCTCCATGGGCATGGCGATCGGCATGGATCAGACGCGCCAAGCGTTCGGCACCGACGACAGCATGTTCCTGCTCAAGCGCACCGGCATCGACGTGCAGAAGCTGATCACCGTCCTGCGCGAGTCCGAGGAGAGTGGCGTCCCTGTGGCGCTGGTCGGCGCCACGTCGGCGTTCGTGTACTTCTTCCAGGCGTGCCGCCGGGACAAGCGGACGTTCCACCTGCCGGCGGGCAGCCGTGTGTGCGACGGCGGCGGCTACCGTAACCGCTTCGGCGTCGTCACGCGCGACGACTACTACGATATGGTCGAGGAGATCCTCGGTATTCCGTCGCACTACTGTGTGAACGTCCTCGGCGAGGCCGAGACGGCCACGAATCTGTTCGACGACGCGCTTCGCCGCCACGTCAAGGGTTTGGAGCCGCGGCCGCGCATGCGTCCCGTGCCGCCGTGGTCACGAGTGCTCGCGATGAGCGTCGACGACCTCACGCCCCTGCCGGATGGGGAGATCGGCCTGCTCGCGCACTGGGACCTCGCCAACGTGCCCACCGTGCTCTCGGTCATCACCGACAACCTCGGCTACACCAGCGACGAGGGGCGCGCCTGCGAGATCGTCGGCCGTGCCAAGGTCGAACAGGGCAAGGTCTCGGTGCTCCCGGACGAGGAGCGCCCGATCACGCCCATGGGCGACTCGGCCATCTTCCGCATGCTCGAGTCGTACGTGAACTTCTCGATCGACCTGAAGACCCGCTTCGCAAAGGACCCGGGAGAGGCGCCGGGTATCCGCGAGGAGATCGACGCCCGGCCCGGGTCGGTCGCGTCGTGCCCGCAGGTCGTCGACGAGATCCTGGTCTCGCAGGCCGACGAGGAGGCCGCGCGGATGCGCGACGAGTCGCTGGAAGCGTTCAAGGACCAGACCGATCGACCGATCGACTGGTTCGTCGAGGAGTTCGACCACCAGAACGTCGAGCAGCCCAAAGACGAGGAGTCCTAGCCTCGATCCTCCGCACCGGCGTCGCGCGGCAGAGCGCTCATTCGTCGCGCGGCTGCTCGGACTTCGCTGACATTTCGCGGGCTACGCAGTGACTCGCCACACCCCACAGTGTGCAACACCGTCCATGATGGCCGTCGGCCTGCTGCTGCTATTCGGGGTTGACCCGCTGGCGTTGACCACCCTGAGATAGGACGCAACATCCCTTCCCGTTGGGAGCGTTGAATCGGGCACGAGAACCCGCGGTCCGCTTCATGTGCCTCCAGTCCCTCGGGCCGATCTTCCGACCGTGCGGCAATCATCGGAGGGACCGATGAAATCCGCCTGAGACGCAGCTGATGCATCTCTTAGCGCCACCGTCCCGGCGCTCCCCGTGCGGGGTATACTCACGTTGCTCGCGGCATTCGCCGCGCCGCGTCTCCTTACCGGTAGAAACCCCTGTGATCGCGTCGGGCCGGTGGCCCCTCGAGCACCCGAAGGGATGGCAGCATGCGTACCATCGGTGTTGGCCTTGTCGGACTGGGCACCGTCGGATCCGGCGTGGTCGAGATATTGCGATCCCATCGAGA
>DATCIG010000001.1:0-33950 GCA_036507895.1 Coriobacteriia bacterium | reverse complement strand
AAGGTGCTTCGGCGCGACCCCCTGAGCAAGCGCATCCCCTCGAAGTTCTTCAACTCCTTCGTACGGGCCGCTACCGGAGTGCAGCTTCACGACATGAACGCAGGGCTCAAGGCGTTCCGCTATGCCGCTGCCGATGACCTGATCAGGTACGGGTACGGGGAGCTTCATCGCTTCTTCGTCGTGCTCGCAGCGCGCCGTGGCTTCAGCGTCGCAGAAGTGCCCGTCGAGAGTCTGTACCGCACGACCGGCAAGTCCAAGTACGGGCCGGAGCGCTACGTCCGCGGGGCCCTCGACTTCCTGACGGTGTTCTTCCTGTCGGGCTATGCCGAGAGGCCTCTGCATCTGCTCGGCGGCATGGGGTTGGCCTTTGCAGGCTTCGGCACGATCGCCTTCTGGGCGGAGTTCTTCGTCGCACTGAACACGGGCACGAACATGTCCGCGAGCCCGTTCCTCTATGCGTCCATCATCGCCGTGTTGACCGGTGTGCAGTTGCTCGTCGCCGGTCTCATCGCGGAGCTGATCAACAACGTGGAGCGCCACGATGCCAGCCGGGCGAAGATCAGTCAGGTGATAGGCGTGGAGCGCCGCTCCTCGCCTTTGCTGGCCCCGGGCGTGCAGATCGATCGCCGCCAGCTGGGGAACCGGCCCGTCGGTGCGTCGCATACGAGCGCGGAGTCGGGATCGGTACCGGCGGCGTCCGAACACACCGACTCGCTGAGGGCCTCCGTGTATCGAACCCGGGCGGCTGAGGTCGACTAGCGCATCGACACGTCGAGCGTCCTCGGCTCAGGGGCGGTGGGTGGGCCTGATCGTCTCGATCACGAACCCGGCCTGTTGCAGCGCGACGCTCGCGAACAGCAACGGCACTATCAGAACGATCTTCAGGTCGAGCAGGTTCGACCTGAGGATCCTGCCGTAGCTGGCGAGCCTGCGCGCCACGTATCCGGTTGAGGGAATCTTGCGCGAGAACTGTCGCTTCGCTCGACCCCGCACGTAGAACCACCGAGCGAACTCCCGCAGGCTGGTCCGCGCAGGATGGACGATGGCAGCGGTGGGGACGAAGGCGATGCGGCGTCCGGAGGTGTTCAGGCGGTAGGCGAGTTCGGTGTCCTCGCCGCCGTGGACCATGGACTCGTCGTAACCGCCCACTTCCCGCAGTACCGCAGTGCGGATCGCGAAGTTGCCGCACGACACGTTGTCGGTCGTACCGTCCTCGCGTACCAGGAACATGGTCTCGTATCCGGCCGAGCCGCCCGCGGGGAAGCCGAGTGCGGAGATCGAGTCACCAAGCAGGCCCGCGGGAGGGACGGTCACGCGACCAACGGCTGCGTCGATCGTGGAATCGTCCAATGCGGACAGCAGTTCGGTGAGCCAGTCGCCTTCGGGGATGCAGTCGTCGTCGACGCTCACCGCGATGTCGCCGCGAACAGCCTCGAGCACACGCTCGCGGTTGTAGCCGATCCCCCGCCGCGGAGGGAGCGCGATCCAGCGAACCCCGTCGTCGTCGACGGCCTCGGTGGGAGCAGCGGCTCCCGCGGTCTCGACCCCGACGACGATCTCGCGGCTTACGGGGCCGGCGCACGCCCTCAGATGAGCGACGAGGCGGTCGAGCTCGAAAGTGCGTGCGCGAGCGATAGCGGTGAGCGATAGGAGTGGTGTCTCGCAGACGGTCAGCTCCACGCACTGTTCCAGTCGTCGGGTGTCTCCGCTTCCAACATCACTTTACACTGCATGCCTGAAGCGCCACTGTCGAAGGTGGAGGGGTGTACGCATGGCTGAGCGGGTCTGGAGCGTCGAAGAGCATCGTGGCCCGGAGGGTCTCGCCGCGTTGGAAGCCGACTGGAGACGGTTGTATCTCTCGATGCCCAATCCCGCGATGTGGCATTCGCACGAAGCGAACTCCGCCTACCTTGAGCACCTCTGCCCCGCGCCCGCGTCCTTTCGTTGCCTTGCGCTATCGGATGGCGAGACGGTCCGCTCGATCCTGCCCGTCGAGGAGCGCATCGAACGCGGCTTCGGGCTTCCGCTGAGGGTCTGGGGCATGCCGTGGCGCCCGGGGTGGGTGATCAGCGACGCCATCGGCCCGGAGGACGACGCCCGAAGAGCTCTTCTCCCAGCCGTGGTCGACCACATGCGCCGGCAGCCGGGCAGACCTGCGATCCTTGTGCTGGGTCGGACTTGGGGCGGTTCGATCATGTGGGACGGGCTCGACACGATCAGCGCTGCCACGCGTTTCGCATTCTCCGATGGCGCAGAGTTCGTGATTCCCACCGACATGTCGGCGGAGGAGTTCATGGACCGTCTCTCGGGCAAGTCGCGCAGCACGTTGCGCAAGTCCGCCCGGGGGTTCGAGGCGCTTCCCGGCGCCGAATATGTGCGCGTGGTCGCACGAGAGGACCTTGAGGCGGAGTACCCGCTGTTCCTCGAGGTCGAGGCCTCCGGATGGAAGGGTGAGCGCGGGTCTGCGATCAACCATCATCCCGATCGGATGGCGTTCTATCGCAGCCTCATTGAGCGCATGAAGCTCGACGGATGGTGCGAGATCCATGTCCTCCGCGCCGAGGGACGGTCCATCGCGTCGGAGTTCTGCCTGTACACCCGTCGCGAGTGCGCCGCCCTCAAGGGTGGCTACGACGAGTCGTACGCGCGCCTGTCGCCCGGGCGTCTCATCACCCACAAGACGGTCGAGTGGTCCTGTGCGGATCCCGATCTCGATGCCGTGTCCGAGATCAGCGCCGCGCCCTGGCTGCATTTGTGGCGCCCCAACGCCAACGCCCTGTGTCGCGCGTACGTCTCGTTGCGACCTGTGTCGGGAGGTCTGCTCGTTGCGGCCCTGCGGCTGCGATACGGTCTGGCGCGCCGCCTCGTGAGAGGGTTCAAGGTCTGGTGGCGCGCTGCCGCGCCAGTTCCGAAGACACGACGTGGTCGCGACGCGGGGTGACCCTCAGCCGGGCAGGGTGTCGCGGCGCTTGGAAGAACCCGGTGTATTGCCGCTATTCCTGAACACCTCGGCGATCTTGCGACGAGCGGTTGCCGCCGCCAGCAGGAGCGCCCCCTTGGCGTTGTTGCTGACGAAGGTGGTGAGCGTCGTCTCCTGCTCGGTCCACCGGAACTTGTGCGCTTCGTCACCCCAGCAGAAGTCGCAAGGATCCCAGCCGTTCTCGAAGCACGAGCGGATGACGAACCCGTGGAGCAGAAGGCCGGGTGAGAAGTTGAAGTAGCTGCCGTCGAAGCCGGTCACCAGGCAGTAGAAGCGGCCGCGGAAGACGGTGTGTAGGGACGCTGCGATGCATCGGCCGTCGACGCTCAGTGTTGCGACCCGACTGCCCAGCGCGGTCATCGCCTGCTCGGTCCGGAGGCTGACGTAGCGCTCGTCGAAGAGATTCGTGCGGGTGACCGGTGCGTCGAAGCGCGCACGTTGAAAGGTCACGAGACTTGCGATGGCCGGCGCAACCCCAGGGGCCTGAGGTTCAAGGAGTGCGAATTCCACCTCTCCCGACTCCGACAGGCGCCGCGACAACCTGTCCAGACTATGGCGCGTGTTGCGCCCGCGGGAGTGGAGGTATTCCTTCCACGTTCCGGAGATGGGCAGATAGGGGGCTGTGGTCGTCTTGAATACCCGCATCCGGGAACGCAGCGACTCGACCACGCGCGCATCGTCGCGCACGTTCGTCAGGTACAGGATGGAGCCCCGCGCATGACGCGCGATCAGCCGCAAAGACTCCGCCACGAAAGCATCGACGGTCGTCTCGGCGGCATCTTCATCGAAGAGGATGTCTCCGTAGTCGAGGGCGCGCGGGCCTCCCAGCCACGCGATCAGAGGGGCACCGCCCTCGCGGATGCGACACGCCGGGAAGATCGCGACGACGCGTCCGTCTTCACGCAGGACCACCAGTAGGGGCCTTGCGCCGGTCGGAGTCCCGACGGTGCGTTGCCACAGTCGAGCGTACGCATGAGTCTGGAAGACGTGGTCCGCCCCGGACGCCTCGAGCGCCTCCCACTCGGCCCGGAGCCCCATGAGGGCTTCGGCGCCTTCGTGGACCTCATAGGCGATCATCCGCGCGGCGGTCACGACGCTGCGTCCGACGGTGGGTGAACGTTGGGGGGCATCCATCCGTCGATCCCGAAACCGCGCGCACCGAGGGCGGCCTCAGGAAGAGGGCGGCCTTCGCGACGGAACCTCTCTGGGACCGTTGACACGATCGCCTTTCGCACACCGAAGTAGTGGTCGCTCAAGTAGAAGCGCAAGAGCGGCGAGGGCTCAGCGAGCGTCAGGAGGCGCCGTCTGATCTCGAGGGGATCTTGCCCTCCCTTCTTGATCATGAAGGCCGCTTCGAACCCTGCGTCGCGAACGACCTGCTTAGCCTCGTCCGAGCGCCGCCCGTACGGATACGCAAAGGTTCTCGGGGCGTGCCCGTGTCGGTCGAAGATCTCGGCAGCGCCGAATACCTCGCGTTGGATCGCGATCGGGTCTGACCCGGTGAGAGGCAAGTGGCTCAGAGCATGTGACCCGATGCCTACTCCGCGAGCGGCGACCTCGTCGAGATCGTCCCAGGTAAGGAAGTCCATGTGGCTACCCTTGCAGCCGACGAAAGCGGCGACGACGAACATCGTCGCGGTCGCGGAGAACTCCTCGAGGACTGGCAGCGCACAGTCCAGGAGCGAGCGTCCACCGTCATCGAACGTGATGATGATGTCCTTCGGGCCCGACGCTTTGCCTGCGAGGAATTCAGGCATGCTACGGAACGAGAATCCCCAGGCGGTCATTCGCGCCAAGTCGTGCCGGAACCGGTCGCGAGCAAGACCCTTGTCGCCGCGGGTCAGCGCCGCGAGATCGTGGTAGAGCAGGACCTTCGTCCTAGCGTTCTCCAGACCCTGCATCAAACCTCGCCCTCATGCACCCGGCGCCGTGGCGCGGCTCTCGTGCGGCTACAATGGCAGAGGCACACTGTCCGTGACAATCCTCGGGGCGGTTCCTTGCGCATCGTATACCTTGCCAATTCGAGATGGCCGCGCACGAGGGGTGCCGAGAGGCTGTTGATGAGCCTACTCAGCCACGGTCGCGCGAAGGGGCACGAGGTCTTTGTCATAGCCCCCGCCGAATCTGCATTGCACCGGGCATGCGCTGATATCGATGTTCGCTCTGAAACAGCCGAATTCACGCTCGCGCTCTCGAGCATCCGCCGCCTTCGTCGGCTCATGCGAGAGTTGCGCCCCGAGGTCGTTCACGGTATGAGCATCTTCCCGGTGGCCTTCGTGCGGTGGCTCGGGCTGGTCCCATCGCCGCCGCGTGTCGGTTTCTGCGCTTTCGTGACTGTGGACCCGACCTCTGCGCTGCCGGTCATGTCCGTCCGTTGGCGAAGGCCCATGCTCTTCGTCCGCAACCTCGTCTCGCGTGTCGAAGCCCCCCGCCTTGATGCGATCTTCGCAGCCTCCCGAAGCGTTGCCGATCGGCTCGGCACGGTCGGCATCCGCGGTCGGATCATCGAGGCGTCCGGCCGCCTCGATCCCGATGAACTGGCCGCTGACTCCCTGATGCACTTGGACGTTCCGGAGGGTGGCCCACGGATCGGCTACGCTGGCTATCTCGAGCCGCTCAAGGGCATCGACGACCTTGTTACCGCCTTCGCTGAGGTGGCGGGGTCACATCCCGCAGCCGTCCTGCTCATCGCCGGTGATGGCCCGGAGAAGGATCGCCTCCAGGGGCTCGCGAGTTCCCTTGGCGTCGCTGGCCGGGTGTTCTTCGTCGGATTCCTCGAACCCGTCGCGCCGATGCTCGCCGCCCTCGACCTCTTCGTGTCGCCGTCACGTTCGGAAGCGCTCGGGAGGAGCATCCTCGAGGCGATGGTTCTTGGCGTGCCAACGGTGTGCACCGACTCGGGGGGGCCTGCGGAGTTCATCCGCGATGGGGAGAACGGCCTTCTCGTTCGCCCCGGTGACCCGATCGCTCTTGCGGCTGCGATGTTGCGGCTTCTCAGGGACCCGGAGTTCGCTGCTCGCCTGGCCCGGTCCGGTCACGCCACCGCTCTCGATGGGCGATACCTGCTCTCGTCGACGCTCGATCTCGTGTTCGCTGAGTATGAGCGCATCGCACGACGCGCTCGCGGCGCGGCCTGAAGAGGCGAGGGAGAGCTGTGGCGAGGACGACGAGCTTGGCGCGAGGCACGGTTCTAGGAGTCGTCGCCCAAGTCTGGCAGCTGCTCACAGCGTTCCTTCTCTATCACTACCTTTCCACGAGTCTGGGTCCCGCGGGGTTCGGTGAGTGGCGGGTGACCCTCTCGGTGCTCAACTACTTCGAGATGCTAGTAACAGGGGGGATCGTGCAGGTCGCTTCGAAGCGCCTTGCCGAGGATCCCGACGCCGCGCTGCGCATCGAGCGTGGCGCGTACCTGGCGCAAATGCTGTCGGCCGGTCTGCTGTTCCTGGCGCTCGAGGTGGGCGCGGGGCTCATTGCGGGGGCTCTCAGAGACCCGCGTCTCGAACCGCTCATCCGTATCGCAGCTCTGGACATCCCTGTCGTCGCCGCCTTCCTCTTGGCGGGCAACCTGCGGCTCGGCCGTCAGCAATTCGCAAGGCAGGTCGCGGGAATGCTCGTCTACGCGACGGTGAAGTTCCTTGCGATCGGGGGGCTCGTCTGGCTGGGTTTCTCGGTACCCGGAGCGCTCATCGGCAACGCCCTGTCTTCGATCGCAGGATTCGCAGTGTTGTTCGTGCCTTGGAGGGGGACGGGCCTGCGGATCAGGGGCACCTTCGCCGAGGCGCGCGGGATGGGTATTGCAGCGGTGCCGTTCCTCGTGCAGAACCTGTTCTCAGGCGTTGCGAGTGACGGCGACCTCTGGTTCGTGAAGGCGCTGAGCGGCAGCACGGCCGCAGGACTGTATGGCGCGGCCGCCGCGTTGGCGGAGACCACAAGCTTCCTGTCCGCCGCCCTGAGCCGCGTGCTCTTCCCATCGGTCGCCAGGGCCGGTGCTGAGAAGAGCGAAGCGCTCGTGGCGCGCTACACGATGCAGGGCGTGCGCATGGCGCTCCTCGTGACCGTGCTCGGCGTAGCGGTGATCGCCGCGACCGGCGCTGAGGCGCTCACGCTGGTCTACACCGCGGCCTTTGCTGCTGCCGCCGTTCCGTTCACCCTGCTCATGGTCGCGTCGGTCGGACGAAACGTCCGCGCTACGTGCATCTCCGTGATGATGGCGCGCGGCCATCGACGGCAAGCCCTCGCGATCGTGATCGTGACTACCGCGGCGGAACTGGCGCTGCTCGCGATCGTCATACCGGTGTTCGGTCAGATCGGCGCGGCGGGAGTCGCGGCCGTTGCCGGGTTGTCCGCCGGCGCCGCTGCGGTCTGGTACCTGCGTGAGCTGCTCGGGCGGCGGGTCCTGTGGACGCTCGTCCGGGCGAGCGTGGCCGCCGCCGTCGTCGGAGTGGTTCTCGCGTTGGTGCATCCGACGGGCTTCTGGCTCTTCCCGGCCTATGCCGTCGCATGTCTGGCATACGCACTCGTCCTTCTGCTTCTTCGCGAATTCGACGCGGACGACCTCGCTTCGCTTCGCGGTGCAACCCGGCGGGCGAGCTAGATGTCCACGACATCGCCACTCGCCACTGGCGCTCACGCTGCGGCGGTCGTCCCTCGCCGGGGCCGGGACAGCTGGTGGGTGGTCGTGTTGACGGTCGTCGGATTCGGCCTCCGCATGGCTACGATCAACACGCGCGGTCTCTGGCTCGACGAGGGGGCGACGATCGAGCAGACGACGTCGTCCGTCTGGGACACGATCCAGAGTGTGGTCGGGGGCACCCATCCGCCTCTCTTCCATATCCTCATGAACTTCTGGATCGGCGCGTTCGGCACAGGAGAAGTCGCCGTCAAGTCCTTCGCACTCGTGTTCGGCGTGGCGGCGATACCCGTTGCCTACTGGGCGGGCGCGAGACTCTGGGATCGCCGGACCGGGCTTGTCGCAGCAGCCCTGTTGACGTTCTCGCCGTACCACATCTGGTACTCGCAGGAAGCGCGGATGTACTCGATGCTGATGTTCTTCGGCCTCTTGTCCGTGGCCTTCTTCGCCCTGGCGGTGGATCGAAACGACTCCCGCAGCTGGGTGGGATACACGATCGCCTCTCTCCTCGGCGCGTTCACCCACTACTTCTTCTTGTTCTTGATAGTGGGTGAGGTCGCCTACTTCCTGGTTGTGGAGGTCTTCATCCGGGGGAGTGGACAAAGGCGTGGGGGGCAACGAACGGCGAGCCTTCGTCGACCATGGAGGATCTTCGCTGACATGCCGGGGCTCGGTCCGTGGCTGGCTTCCAACACGGTTCTTGTGACGACCGTGACCGCGTGGCTGTACTGGGCGGTCTGGCTGCCATCGCACGGTGCCAACAGCCCTTTGATCAAGTCGATCACCGCGGGATCGGGCGGCCTGGGATATGGGCAGGTGGCCGCGAGCTTCGCTATCAGGTTCAATGATGTGGGTCAGATGCTGGTCGAGATGATCGCCGGCTTCCATCCCGCTTGGACGATGTATGCGCTCGTCGCGATGTGGCCCTTGCTCATCAGCCTCGCGATGGTGTTGGTCGATGTCGTCGGACCGATGAAACGGGTCACGGCGGTCGCGGTCTTCTCATGTATCGGATTTCCGCTGATCTGGGCACTGGGGCAGTGGCAGGGGCAAGTACTCGCATCTCGATATGCGATGGCGCTCGCTGCTCCGGCGCTGCTATTGATCGCACGCGTCTTGGCCGCGTCGAACAAGCGGTTGGGCAAGGCGCTGATCAGCCTCGTAGTGGTCTTGTCGCTCGTCGCCTGGGCCGATCAGTCGTTCGACCCGAACAACACCATGCGCTACGACAATCGTGCTGCGATCGAGTTCGTCGCGGAACAGTATCGACCCGGCGACGTCATCATCTACGAGCCGTTCTACATGGACGTTCTGACGGACTACTACCTGCCGAAGACGATTCCTGCGTTCGCTTTCCCTCTGTACGGTGAGAACGCGGGACTTCGAAACGGCAAAGTGCAGCTTGGGCAGGACCTCGATCGGGTGGCTCGGCAATCGGACCGGGTCTACTTGATCCTGAGCTTCCAGAACATCGCGCAGCTTCGCGGCGACGCATACAACACGACGATGTGGTTCCTCCGTAACGGCTTCACCACCACCCAAGATGTTCAGCTGAGTCAGGTGCAGGTTCTGCGCTTCGATCGCACTCCTGTCCCGACGTCCACTCCTGCGCCGGAGGCGAGCACTCCATGATCTACATAGCTCCCCATCGCCGCCGCGCGTATCTGGCCGCCTGCCGAGTCCTTGCGGTGCTCTCGGCGATTGCAGGGTTGGTCTATCTGAAGTGGCTGCTGCTGGATACGCGTCCGGAGAACCTGGTGCTCTTCTACCTTCTGATCGCCGCCGAGGCGTTCAACGTGATCCAGGCCGCAGGCTTCTGGTACACGATCTCCTCGCAGCGGTGGGATGAACCGGCGACATCCGATTTCGCGACGACCGACGAGACGGTCGATGTCTTCATCACCGTGGCCGGCGAACCGCTGGAGATCGTCGAGCAGACCATGCACGGTGCGCTTGCGATACGACATCCGCGGATGTCGGTCTGGATCCTCGACGACGGCCGGTCGACGGATATTCAGGCTCTGGCTTCGTCTGCCGGGGTCGGATACCTGACGCGACCTGACCGCCGAGGCGCCAAGGCAGGCAACATCAACGAGGGACTGGCACGCACCCACGGCGACTTCGTTGTCATCTTCGATGCCGATCACGTCCCCAAGCCCGGATTCCTCGAGAAGACGATGGGCTGCTTCGCGGAGCGGGATGTCGCGTTCGTGCAGACACCACAGTCCTATTCGAACCGCTTCACGAATCGCGTTGCCTCGGGCGCTCATGAGCAGCAGGCGCTCTTCTACGGTCCCATCATGCGAGGTCGCACCAAGGACCAGGCCGTATTCGCCTGCGGGACGAACCTCATCTTCCGTCGAACAGCCCTCGCGGCCGTTGGGGGAATGCCGGAGGACTCGATCACGGAGGATCTTCGGGTCTCGCTGCAGTTGCTGAAGGCCGGGTACCACGGAAAGTATGTTCCGATCGTTCTAGCCGAGGGACTGGGGCCGTTGGATGTCAGCGGCTACTACAGTCAGCAGTTGAGATGGGCTCGCGGCGGGCTGGAGATCCTCTTCAAGCGCAGGCCGTTCTTCCGCGGCATGCGTATGGCCACTCGAGTCCAGTTCGGGCTCAGTTTCGTGTATTGGTTCACCGGCTTCGCCTACGCGGCGTACCTTGTACTGCCCGTTGCGTTCCTCTTGACGGGTCAGCGGCCGGTGCAGGCGCCGAACCAGTACCCGATCTACTTCCTGCCATATATCGTCGTCACACTCGCCACCATGGCTGTGGCCTCTGACTTCAAGATCAAGTTCGAGGCACTGTGGTTCACCTTGGGATCGTTCCCGATCCATGTAGCCGCGCTCATCACAGCGATCTTCGGGGGCAAGGCGAAGTTCGTGGTCACCTCCAAGTCGGGATCGCGCCGCTCGCTGCGGCCCGTGATCACCCACATCGTCGCGATCTCGGTATTGGTGGTCGCGATGGTCGTGGGCATGCTCCGTGAGGGGATCACGCCCGCCGTCATGAACAACGTCGCGTTCGCGCTCGGACATGTTGTCATCCTTCAGGGCTTCATCCGGTACGCCTTGTGGCCCGACGTCCGTGCCGGGGAAGCCGCGCTTGAGCCGACCCGCGACGCCTCCGTTGCTGGAGCGGGCGATGAGGGTATTCTGGAGTCGGAGCCCGCAGGGGAGGGGACCGCGTGATCAGGGTGCGTAGCGCTGTGGGGGCTCGGCACACGTGTGTGGCCGGGTTCGCCGTGATATCGATGGTTGTTGCAGGCGCTTTGCTGCTCGTCGGCTGCGACCTACTGTCAGGGCGCTCGACCGGAACGGCGTCGGTGCAGCCCACGCGCACGATCGATGTCCCAAAGTCGACCGTGCCGACCTTGGCAGGCGCGATCGAACCTCCGGCGATCGGCGCCCTTCTCGGGGTGTACCGGCCTCCGGCACCATTCGACATGACCGCGTTGGATAGCTACGCCGGGGTTTCCAGCAAGTCCCCGGCGATCTTGATGTGGTACCAGTCGTGGGCGGAGCTTGGCCCTCACGAGTTCGATCCCGCCGCCTGCTTCTCTGTCTTCCAGCGCGGCGCCATTCCCATGATCTCGTGGGAGCCGTGGGATCCCGGGAACAACGCCAACCTCGTGAAGGACCCCGTGAACCAGCCCGCATTCCGGCTGTCCACGATTCTCGACGGCACGTGGGACGAGTACATCCGCACCTTCGCGCGGAGGGTCAAGTCGGTTCGAGGCCCCGTCATGATCCGCCTCATGCACGAGATGAACGGGAACTGGTACCCGTGGGCCGGGACGGTCAACGGCAACACGCCCGCGCAGTTCGTTGCAGCGTGGCGTCATGTCCACGACGTGTTCGACGAAGAGGGCGCGAGCAACGTCACGTGGGTGTGGAGTGTCAATCACGAGAGCGTGCCCGACACACCCAAGAACGCGTTCGCCGCGTACTACCCCGGTGACGCCTACGTGGACTGGGTGGCCATGAGCGGATTCAACTGGGGAACGTCGAGACCTAGGACCAGCTGGCACGCGTTCGAGTTCTGGTACCGCAAGCCGCTCGCCTACTTGGGTGGTCTACACAAGCCCATCGTCATCGCGGAACTCGGCTGTGTGGAAGATGGGGGCGACAAGGCCGCCTGGATCACTGACGCATATGCGAGGATCCGCACCAGCCATCCCGAAGTGAAGGCAGTCATCTACTTCGACTCCCGCGAGGAGGGGCTGAACGGGCTCCAGGACTGGCGCATCATGAGTTCCGACGCCAGTGCACAGGCCTTTCGCGCCGCCGTCTCCTTCCCGTACTACCTCTCAGGACCTGCGCCGACGCTGTCGCGTTGGACCTCGGGGTTGAGCGCGACCGACTTGAACTACATGCGCTCGCTCCCGCCTGTCTACTAGGTTCTTGCTGCGCAACAGGCGGCAATCCCCCGTGTTCGAAGTTCCTCGGGAATCAGGGCTTCAGTTCCGCGCGCACTAAGCCGATAGAAAGGATGAAGCAAGTCCACCGGTGCTGAGCCTTGTTCGCGGCTCGAACCCGAAAAGGCAAGCCTGTCGCGAGGCAGGTACGCAAAGCCAAGGGTCTCTCGTAGACAGCCTGGCTGCCGAAGGTGACGGACGATGAAGCGGTTCGCAGTCATAGTGGCCATGGTCCTCTCCGTGCTGGCCGTTACAGTCACTCCCGCCATTGCCGCAACACCGCTGCGGGTCTCGGCGAAGGCCAGCGCCGACAGGACCAGCATCCATGTCAGCGTCAAGGCATCCAAGCGCAGTCGCGTCACCGTGGCCGTCTACTCTGGCACCCACAAAGTCGCTTCGATCAAGACCTCTCGCTCGGTGACCAAGTACTCTCCCGCGCTTGGTGTCCAAGCTGCGGGCGCGTATTCCTATCGGGTCACGGCGGTGTCCGGCAAGAGCAGCCGCTCTGTCCGCGGCAAGGTCACCGTGCCGGCGCCCGTCGCGCCTGCACCCGCGCCCGCCCCCGTGGCGCCTGCACCCGTCGCTCTCTCGCCTCAGACGGCTCGCTGGTTCGGGACGTACGTCCCGGCCGTACCAACTGAGATGGCGCCGCTCGTCGGGTTCGAGACGGAGATCGGTGCACACGCCGCCGTCGTCAACTTCTTCGTGAGCGATGCCGAGAGCTTCCCGGCAGCCCGAGTGCAGAACGTCGTCGATCACGGATCGATTCCGATGATCACCCTGGAGTTCTGGTCCACGGGCGTCGGCGGGCTTTCTACCATCACGGGTGGATCCCGCGACGCGAAGATTGCTCAGTTCGCAGACGGCGCCAAGGCGTCCGGCCAGGTCGTATGGCTGAGGCCCTTCCACGAGATGAACGGCAACTGGTACCCGTGGGGCGGAACGATGGCAGGTAACTCCCCGCAGCAGCTCGTCGCAGCGTGGCAGCACGTGAAGGACATCTTCACCGCTCGCGGCGCCACCAACGTCAAATTCGTCTGGTGTGTCAACAACGACAGCGTTCCGAACACGTCGGCGAATCAGATTGCGAACTACTGGCCCGGCGACGCTTACGTCGACTACGTCGCCCTCGACGGCTACAACAGCGGTACCGCGGCAAGCTGGTCGACTTGGAGGTCGTTCGGCGGCACGTTCGGTGCTTCCTACGGCACCGTTACCAGGCTCACGGCCAAGCCGCTGTTCATCGCTGAGACCGCCTCCGTCGAGCAGGGTGGCGACAAGGCCGCCTGGATCACGGACATGTTCAAGTCGATCGTCACGACATACCCGCGTGTGACCGGGGTGTGCTGGTTCAACGCGAACAAGGAGCGCGACTGGCGCGTAGACTCCTCGACCGCGAGTCTGGATGCGCTCAAGACGGCGTTGGCGATCGGGTTCTGATACGGATCGAGCGCGGCATTTCCGATGGGACGGTACGCAGCTCGCGTGCCGTCCCATACGTATGCCCCGCCACGGGCTTCGGGCGATCCGACCGGGCGCGCGGCCTTCAGCCGCGGCGCTTACGCCGCCTCGTCGGCGGATCGACGATGAGCGGTACGTCACCGCATCGGATCTCGCCCGTGTAGAGGTCCTCGCCGAACAGGTGGAAGGCGGGCACCGTCACGCGTCCACCGACCCGGTCGGCGATGCGGTCGCGCAGTTCGTCCGAGGTGACCGGCGCGTCGGTCGCGAAGAGCATCAGGTTCGCACCCTCCGTCTCGACTCCCTCGTCCACGGTGAACACCCACACGTTCCGCCACACGTTCCGCAGAGTCCGGTACAGGCTCCGGAACGGCTTGCTGTGGTCGCCCCTGAGCGAGCCGATGAAGTTGTAGGCGACGACGCCGTCGGGCGCGAGACGGTCGCGCGCGGTGCGGAGGAACTCCTCGGTGGTGAGCTGACGCGGCACGCGGTCCTCGTCGAAGGCGTCGACCATCACGACGTCGTAGGTGTCCGGGCATGTCTCGAGGAAGCGCCGCCCGTCGTCCACGTAGACGCCGATGCGCTCGTCCTCGGGCAGCGCGAAGAAGCGCTGCGCGACGTCAACGACATCGGGGTCCAGCTCCACCGCGTCGAGGCGCATCTCGGGATAGTCGCGCCACATCCTCTTCGCGACGCTGCCCCCGCCGAGCCCGATCAAGAGCGACCGTGAGGCCTCCGGGTTCAGGGCGAGGGCGATGTGGAAGTAGGCCGGGTACTCGAAGTCGGTGTCGAACGGCGCATCGAGATACATCGACGACTGGCGGTTCCGCTGGAATCGCAGTACGCGGAGGAAGCCGTAGTCGGTGACGTTGATCTCGTGGTAGGCCGACGTGTGCGAGTAGACCGGGTTCTCTGGGTTCATGGCGGAGAGGATACCCGAGCGCACTGTCGGCCCTAGCTGGCGACCGTCTTGTAGACGCGGTCGTGCTCGTGCGCGCGCGCTCACACGGCCGAAGCGTCTCAGGGCGGCATTCCGCGTGGGTACCTAGTACTGTGTGGTCATCAAGGCGACGAGGAGGACGGCATGGGAGACATCATCGTGTGGGCGGACATCCCGGTGAAGGACATGCAGCGGGCGATGGAGTTCTACGGTCACGTCACCGGTCGGCGGATACCGCCGATGCCCGGGAGCGAAGAAACGGTCGCGCTCATCAGCGGTCCCGAGGGCTCCTCGGAACGTATCGTGAGTGCCGACCTGTACGTGGGCGGTACGCCGAGCCACGACGGTCCGACCATCTACCTCGGTGCGAACGGTGACATCGACGCGATGGTGGCGCGAGTGCCTGAGGCCGGCGGCCGGGTCCTGCAGGAGAAGCAGTTCATGGGCGACATGGTCGGCTGGATCGCGTTCGTCGAGGACAGCGAAGGCAACCGTATCGGCATCCAGCAGCCCGGCGAGTGACCGGTCCCGAGGCCGGCGCCCGTCCGGCTACGGCTCAGCGAGAGAGGTCGCCGATGTTCGACTGGCTCAGGCGCGCGCCCAAACCCACGGTGCGTCCGGCGCGCCTCGGGCTCGCCTTGGGCGGGGGAGCGGTGAGGGGCGCCGCACATGTGGGCGTGCTCGCGGTGCTTGAACGCGAAGGGATCCGCCCCGACGTCGTTGCGGGGGTCAGCGGGGGCGCGATCGTGGGTGCGGGAATCGCCGCGGGGGTCCCGGCGGCCGAGATGTTCGAGGCGTTCCACCGCGCGAACTGGCTCAAGATCGCCGTCCCGGCGTGGCTCTCGCGTCTTAGCATGCTCGATTCCTCGCCTCTCGGTGCGCTGATCGAGAAGGTGACCTCGACGACCGACTTCGAACGCCTGCAGCTTCCGTTCGCCGCCGTCGCGTGCGACCTGCTCACGGGGCGCCGCGTCATGATCGATGCGGGTCCGCTGCGAGAGGCGATCGTCGCCAGCTCGGCCATCCCGGGCATCTTCGAGCCGGTGCACCGCGGCGGCCAGATGCTCGTCGACGGCGGACTCGTCGACAACGTCCCGGTACAGGCAGCGCTCGATCTGGGCGCCGACTATGTGCTCGGGGTCAACATCATGCCGCTCGCCGCCGATGTCTCGGAGCCCAAGGAGTTGCGCGATGTGATCCTCCTGTCGTGGGAGATCGTCCAGCACCAGTGCGACGCGAGCCGTCTGCAGCCCGACCTGTTGGTCACGCCGGCCGTCGGGGCGATCAGCCCGTGGGACTTCTCACGCGTGAGCGAGGCCTACGAGGCGGGGTTTGTCGCGATGGAGGCGGCGTTGCCGCAACTGAGGGCGGACCTCGCACGCGGGGTGACATCGGTCCCGCCGACTCGAAAGTAGGCGGGACCGCAGCGCTCGCCCGGCCTTGGGGAATAAACCTCCTGCATGGTTTGGCGCCCGAGAGAAGGTTTCCATGGTACGGATAAACGACGAGGGGCCGTTCGGAGACGAGGAGTACGTCCGCCAAGGCGGCGTCTTCGTTCCGGTCAACAGCGGTCACGAAGTCAGGCACGAGGACGGGAGCATCGCACCGGACGATGTCATCGAGGACTCGATCGCTGACGACGGTGTCCCCGGGACCCCCGATGACCTTCCGTACGACTATGGTGTGGAGGTCCCGCACCCCGCCGACCAGGAGATCCTGAGCCGGGACCATCGTCATTCCGGATTCGAGAACATCGGTCACACGGGCTCGGACGACGACGGGTCGGAGCCGCCGCTCGGTGCTCCTGACGAGAGGGAGCTGTGGCACAGGCAGCGGGCCTTGATCGAAGAATCCTCCGACGAGGCGGCGCGATACCGCGGCCTCGAGAGCGATGACATACGGCGCGTCGAGGGGTCCATCGGCGAGGATGCGGGCGACGCGCTGCCCGACTCCCCCGGGGGGCTCAGCTCCACCGGATCCGAGTGACTGTCGCCCTCGGCCCGCAGTGCGATACTGAGGAGCCGAGGGAGGTCGTCATGCCGGGTGTGAGAGTGCGGTTCGAGCCCGACGGGGCGAGTGTGGACGTCCCGCGCGGTACGACGCTGCACGCGGCCGCGGCGATGGCCGGGATCCGCATCGACGCTCCCTGCGGCGGCGAGGGCCGCTGTGGCTCGTGCCGGGTGAACGCAACGGGCGGACTCGCGCCCGCCGACGACATCGAGATCGAGGCGCTCGGCGCCGCAACTCGGGCGGGTACCCGACTTGCTTGCCGCGCCCGAGTGGATGGACCCGCCGAAGTGGTCGTGGACGTGCCCGTTGCCACGGGTGGGATCCGGGTCCAGATGTCGGGCGTCAGCTCCGGCGCAGAGGTCGAGCCGCCAGCATCGCGCGGGATCGTCACCGAGCCCGGCGTCCGCGCGCTCGGCGCCGCGGTCGACATCGGCACCACGACGATCGCCGTGAGGTTGCACGACCTGACCGATGGTCGTGTCATCGGTGAGATCGCCGACCTCAACCCGCAGATCGCGTGGGGCCATGACGTGCTCTCGCGCGTGTCGCGCGCTCTCGAAGGCGACGCTCGGGAGCTGCGCGAGGCCGTAGTGCGCAAGATCGAGACGCTTCTTGCTCTGCTTACTGCCAGTCCTCGCGCAGCGACGGGAAGCCTGCGGGAGATAGTCGTGATCGGCAATCCGACGATGGCCCGCCTCTTCCTCGGTGAGGATGTCGGGTCCCTCGCGGACGGGACGCATCGTGGGGACCATCGGGCGTCACGTCTCACCGACACAGTGGCCACCGACCTGTCGGCACTCGGCGAGGGCCGGGTGCTTGTGGGCCCGGAGGTGTCGTCGTTCATCGGCTCGGACACCGTCGCGGGTCTGATCGCCACAGGGCTCGACGGACGGGACGACGACGCGCTGTTGCTCGATCTCGGCACCAACGGGGAGGTCGTTCTCGCCTCAGGGCGCGCGCTGCTCGCCGCCTCCGCGGCTGCGGGTCCCGCGTTCGAGGGATATGGGCTGACGAACGGGATGCGCGCCGAGCCGGGCGCGGTGGAGGCGGTGTGGCTCGATGACGACGGATTCGGCCTGCGGACCGTCGGCGATGAGAGCCCGCGAGGACTGTGCGGTTCGGGACTGCTCGATCTCCTCGCGGTCCTCGTCCGCAGCGGTGCGCTCGACGAGTCAGGTCGGTTGCAGGCTCGCGGACCGCTCGCGGCGCGAGTGACGGAGACCATCGCCGGCCGGGTGTTCGAGGTCGCTTCGGACGTCTTGCTCACCCAGAACGACGTCAGGCAGGCGCAGCTGGCGAAGGGCGCCGTGCAGTCCGCGATCGGAGCGGTGCTTACTGCGGCCGGCCGGGACGCCGGCGACGTGCGCGAGATACTCGTTGCCGGAGGATTCGGTTCGCACCTGCAGCCGGACTCGCTCGTCGCGATCGGGATGATCCCGCCGCAGTGGGCCGAACGCGTCACGCTGGCCGGCAACGCGGCGCTCTCTGGTGCTTCCGCGATGCTGCTTTCGAGTGCGGTCCGGCGCGATGCGGAGCGTATCGCTGAGTCCGTCCGGACCATCGCCCTCGCCGGCGATCCCGACTTCCAGCGTGACTTCATAGCCGCCCTCGCGTTCCCCGCGGGCACGAGCACGTGACAGCCACTATCACGAGGAGACGTCGATGAATCTGCCGTTCTTTCAGCCGCTCTACCTGGTCGTCGTGGCCGGGATCGTCGGATTCCTGCTGCTGGTGTTCGAGGTCCTTGTCGGCCGTCGCTTCATCAAGTTCAAGGGCGCGACGCATCAGAAGGTCCACCGGGGGATCGCCTACACCCTGGTCGCCCTCATGCTCGTGCACGGTCTGTATGCCGTCGGGACCCTGGTTTTCGGCTGGTTCTGACGTCCCGTCCGGCACCTTCAACGGCTACAATGTCTCCACGCCGCGCGCCCTCCGCAGCCCTCGTCACATACGGCGCCGACGCATCCCGAACCGCCTATCGACGTGTCATGACGCAAAGGGACGAACGTGAGCGAAACCATGGACATCCGGCCCGACGCCTGCGGCAAGGTCCGGGACATCTACGACCTCGGCGATCGGCTGCTGCTGGTCGCCAGCGACCGCCTCAGCGCGTTCGACGTCGTGTTGTCCGACCCGATCCCGCACAAGGGTGAGGTCCTGACGAAGCTCTCGCTCTACTGGTTCGAGTTGCTCGCGGGGGTCGTCCCCAACCACCTGATCTCGGCGGACGTCGCCGATCTGCCGGAGCGGTTCGCGGCTCACGCGGACAGTCTTGCGGGCCGCTTCATGTTGGTCCGCAAGGCGAAGGTATTCCCGGTCGAGTGCATCGTGCGTGGCTATTTGGCGGGCAGCGGGTGGGCCGAGTACAGCCGCACCGGGACGGTATGCGGGATGTCCCTGCCGGCCGGGCTGGTTGAATCGAGCAGACTCCCCCAGCCGATGTTCACGCCGTCGACGAAGGCCGAGCTCGGACTCCACGATGAGAACATCTCGATCCGGCGCATGTTCGAGATCATCGGGGGCGAGGCGGGAGCCGAGTTGCAGGAGGCCTCCATCTCTCTGTACTCCGCCGCTCGGGACCACGCGGCGACACGCGGCATCATAATCGCTGACACCAAGTTCGAGTTCGGGATCGTCGACGGGGAAGTCACGCTCATCGACGAGGTCCTGACCCCCGACTCGTCGCGGTTCTGGCCCGCCGCGGGGTACGCGCCCGGGCACGGCCAGCCCTCGTTCGACAAGCAGTACGTCCGCGATTGGCTCGAGTCGACGGGCTGGGACAAGACCGATCCGGCACCCAAGCTTCCGGCCGACATCATCGCCAGGACGAGCGAGACCTACATCCACGCCTACGAGCTGATCACGGGCCGTACCTTCGAACCGGAACGAGACTGACGAACATGGCAACTCGCAGCCCGCATAACGATCGCTACAAGACCGAGCTCAAGGGCAAGACGCGCAAGAGCGCTTCTTCGGCCAAGCCGAAGCGCGATCTGGCCGACCTCACTCCCGCCTCTTCGACCAAGAAGTCGGCCGCCAAGAAGTCCCGCTGGGGCCGCGGACCCGCGACGCAGACGACGCCGGCCTTCGAGCCGACCGAGAAGATGAAGCAGCTGCGCAGGATCTGGTGGATGCTGTGGACCCTGTCGCTCGTGATCGCGGTCGGCATCATCCTGCTGCAGAAGGCCGGAGCCTCCTTCCAGGCCTACGTGCCTTTCGCGTGGGGGTTGTGGGCGGCCTCGATGGCGGGCGCGTTCTACTTGGAGTTCACGCCGATCCGCAAGGCCCGCATGGAGGCCATGGAGGCCGCGCGCTCGGGACACAAGAAGACCAAGGCCGATGTCCCGTCCAAGGCGAAGAAGGCGCCGGCGCTCAGCGACAACGCCACCCTTGATGACGTGAGCGAGGATGCGACCTCAACGCTGGAGGATAAGTGAGCGGGTCCGGCTCCGACCGTCCCTATTGGGCGTTGCGTATCGCTGAGACCGGCCTGCTGCTGACGTCGTTCGCCGGCATCGCGCTGTTCGCGTACAGCCTGGTCGACATCCTTCGTATCGAGACGGACTCGGTCGCGGCGGGAAGTGTTCCGCCACTCGCCTGGCCGGGCATCTTCGTTTTCTTTGGCAGCATGATCGCGCTGCAGGTGGTGCGCACGGTGCTCCATCGGTATCGCGGCGATGATGGGGCGCCTCGCGGCGCCCGGCACGACGACGCAACGGACGCGTGAGAGGGAGACGATGGCACGCTACGAGATCTTCGTGACCTACAAGCAGGGCATCTTCGACCCGCCGGGCGCCACTGCCGAGCGGGCGCTCACGAGCCTCGGCTATGACGAGGTGGAGAGCGTCAAGATCGGCAAATACATCCGTGTCGAGGTCGCAGACGGGCCCGACGAGACCGCTCGCGTTCGCGAGATGTGCGACAAGCTGCTCGCGAATCCCGTGATCGAGGAGTACCGGATCGTCGAGGCTTCAGGCCCGGTGATCGGCGGATGAAGTTCGGCGTCGTCAGGTTCCCGGGCTCCAACTGCGAGCAGGACATCGTCATCGCGTGCCGATACCTCGGCATCGACGTCGACTACATCTGGCACGGCGATACCGACCTTGCCGGTTTCGATGCGATCGCCCTGCCCGGAGGATTCTCCTACGGTGACTACATCCGCTGCGGCGCGGTCGCTCGCTTCTCGCCCGTGATGGGCGAGGTGGTCCGGTTCGCCGAGCGCGGCGGGCCCGTCCTCGGGGTCTGTAACGGTTTCCAGATACTCACCGAGGCGCACATGCTCCCCGGCGCGATGGTGCGCAACAGGGGCCTGAAGTTCATCTGCGAGACGGTGCCGCTGCGTGTCGAGCGCTCGATCTGCCAGTGGGTCGACCTGCCGGCAGGGAGCGTTGTTCGCATGCCGATCGCCCACGCCGAAGGCAACTACACCGCCGATGCCGAGACGCTCAAGCTCCTGGAGGCGAACGGCCAAGTCGTCATTCGCTACTGCGAGCCGGACGGAACGCGCGCAGCGGGCGGTAGCGCTCCCAATGGCGCCACCGACGACATCGCCGGCGTCTGCAACGAGCGCGGGAACGTTTTCGGGCTCATGCCGCATCCCGAGCGCGTGGTCGACCCCGAGGCCAGCGGAACCGACGGACAGCCGTTCTTCACGGCCATCGTCGAGCATATGGCGGGGGTGTAGCCGTGGGTGCCACGATCGGCCTCGTCGGCCCGGGCATGTACGTGCTCATCGCGCTGGTGCTCGCGGACGCCGTGGCGGCCGCCTATCTGGTCGTCAACGCCATGGCCCGGCCCTCCACCGACTACGCCGGCGTGCCGGAGGGCCGCTGGTCCTACGTCGTCCCGCAGGCCGCCTACGTCGTCGTCTACGCGATCGCGCAGGTGCCCTTCCTCGTCGCAGCGCTTCCGTGGGCGCATGTGTACGCGCTCTTTGCGCCGTTCGTGTTCGCCCAGCAGCTCGCCTACCTGCTGCGCGTGGTCTTCCCCACCCACGGACGCCTTGAGGCACGCCTCGAAGCGCAGTGCGAGGCGGTCGCCTCCGCGCTTCTTCTCGACCCCGACGCCGACCCCACGATCGCGAGGAGCACGACGCATGCGTGACGACCTGAGCGCCGAACTCGCACCACAGCTCGCCGTCGAGTTGGGTCTCAAGCCCGCCGAGTACGAAGGTGTGGTCGGGATCCTCGGCCGCACGCCCACCGTGACCGAGCTCTACATGTATTCGCTCATGTGGAGCGAGCACTGCTCCTACAAGCACTCCAAGAAGGCGCTGCGGATGTTCCCGGTCACGGGCCCGTACGTGTTGCAGGGCCCGGGTGAGAACGCCGGCGTCATCTCGGTGGGCGACGGCTGGGCGGTCGCGTTCAAGATGGAGTCGCACAACCACCCGAGCGCGATCGAGCCGTACCAGGGCGCGGCGACCGGCGTCGGCGGCATCATCCGTGACATCTTCACGATGGGTGCGCGTCCCATCGCCAACCTGAACTCCCTGCGCTTCGGCACGCTCGACAAGGCGCGCCAGCGCTACCTGTTCGAGGGCGCCGTGGCCGGCATCGGCGGCTACGGCAACTGCATCGGCGTGCCGACGGTCGGCGGCGAGGTCTACTTCGACGCTGCCTACGAAGGCAACTGCCTCATCAACGCGATGGCGATCGGCCTCATGCGCGAGGAGAACCTCACGAGTGCTGTGGCGACAGGCGCCGGCAACCTCGTGCTGCTCATCGGCTCCACCACGGGCCGGGACGGCATCGGCGGGGCTTCGACGCTCGCCAGCCAGGAGTTCGACGAGCGCGCCGAGGACAAGCGTCCCTCGGTGCAGGTCGGCGACCCCTTCGAGGAGAAGCTGCTGATCGAGGCCTGTCTCGAGCTGCTCGAGGCGAAGTTGCTCGTCGGCCTGGGCGATCTCGGCGCGGCCGGGCTCACTTCCTCCGCGTCCGAGATGGCGTCGCGCGGCGGGGTCGGCCTCGACATCGACGTGACGAAGATCCCCGCACGCGAAGAAGGCATGAAGCCGTTCGAGTTCATGGTCTCGGAGTCGCAGGAGCGGATGCTCGCGGTCGTGACTCCCGAGAAGCTCGAAGCCGCGAAGGCCGTGTGCACGAAGTGGGGTCTGCGCTCGACGGTGATCGGAACGGTCACCGACACCGGCCGCTTCGTCGTGCGCGAGGGCGACGAGATCGTCGCCGACATGCCCGCCGACACGCTCGCGGACGCCGCGCCGGTCTACGATCCCGCCATGACGCGCCCGGCCTACCTCGACGAGGTGCAGGCGTTCGACCCGTCGACGCTGGCGCATCCCGACAGTCCCGCGGAACTCGGCGACGTGCTGCTGCGCGTACTCTCGGCTCCCAACGTGTGCTCGCGCGCCTGGGTCTATCGTCAGTACGACCAGCAGGTGCTGCTGAACACGCTCGTGATGCCGGGCGGCGACGCCGCGGTCATCCGCATCGCGGGAACCCCCCGCGCCATCGCCGTTTCATCCGACTGCAACGGCCGCTACTGCTACCTCGATCCGTACGTCGGCGCGCAGATCGCCTTCGCCGAGGCGGCGCGCAACGTCGCGTGCTGCGGCGGACGTCCTGCGGCGATCACCGACTGCCTCAACTTCGGCAGTCCCGAGAAGCCCGAAGTGTTCTGGACGTTCTATGAGTCCGTGCGCGGCATGTCCGACGCCTGTAAGGCGTTCGAGGTTCCCGTCATCTCCGGGAACGTCAGTTTCTACAACGAGTCGTTCGGCAGTCCGATCTACCCGACGCCCACGGTCGGCCTCGTCGGAGTGCTGCAGGACGCCTCGAAGCGCGTGACGATGCCGTTCAAGGGCGCGGGCGACGTCGTGGTGCTGCTCGGCGAGACCGCCGACGAGCTCGGCGGCAGCGAGTATCTGTCCGTCATACATGGCGTCATCGCCGGATCTCCGCCCGCGATGGTCATCGAGGACGAGCTTGCGATCCACAGGGCTCTGCTCGACGCCATCGACGCCGGCCTCGTGAAGTCGGCGCACGACTGCTCCGAAGGCGGCGTGGCCGTATCGTTGGCCGAGTGCGCGATCGTGAGCGGCCTTGGCGCGACCGTTGCGCTGGACGACGACCTGTCGCCGGCATCGTCGCTCTTCTCCGAGACGCAGGGGCGTATCGTCGTCACCTGCTCCGAGCCGGACGCGGAGGCGCTCACCGACCTGTTCGTCGCGGCCGGCGTGCCCTTCAGCGTCATCGGCGAGGTCGGAGGCGACCGTCTCGTGATCGAGGACAAGCTGGACCTCGCGGTCGTCGAGTTGCTCGACGCGTGGGGACCCGCGCTGGAGCGCCTCGTCGCCGGCGATGCTCCGCTCACCGAACAACTGACAGAGGGATAGAGCAGCGCGGTGTCATCGGCCGCCTCTCGATCGGGCGCGCGTCATCGGATCACCCCGAAGGTGCGTCTGATCGTCACGGTCGGGAGCATCGCGCTTGTTGCCGTCGGGGCGCTCGCGGGCTTCCTGCTGTGGCACGGCGCGTGGGCGGGACGCCTCCATCTTGCCACGGTGCGGGCCGCTTTGGCCGGGCCGCGCGTCGTAGCGATCACCGTCGACGACGGTCCCACGGCGGCCTACACCCCCCGCGTGCTGGCATTGCTGAAGAGCCATGGCGCGACCGCGACGTTCTTCGTGGTCGGGAAGTCCGCGCAGCAGCATCCCGACCTCGTTCGCGCGGCGCTCGCGCAGGGCTGCACCATCGGTGTGCACACGTGGTCGCATCCGAAGATGGACCGTATCAGCGACGTGCGGGCACGCGCCGAAGTCCTTCGGGGAGCGGAGGCCGTGGAGAAGATCACAGGCGAACCTCCGCTGTTCTACCGCCCTCCCCGCGGCGTGTCGACTCCCGTCGAAGGGCAAGCCGTCTCGGATCTCGGGATGCATATCGTGCTCTGGGACCAGTGCCTCGATCATGTCGGCGACAAGACCCCGGCTGCTGCGGCCGAGCGCGTTCTGGAGCGCATCGTGCCGGGCGATATCATCCTGCTCCACGATGGCGCCGGCGATCGCGAGAAGACCATCAAGGCGCTCGGGATCCTCCTCGACGGCCTGGAGTCGACCGGCTACCGGGTGGTGCCGCTCGGTCAGCTCCCGCTCTGAGGCCGACGCCCGGCCGACGCGGGCTCGTTCACGCGCGAGCGTGGTAGAATCCCTTCCTCACCGGACACCTCGCGGGAAGACCTCCCCATATGGAATCTTGGATCCTGTCCGATCGGCCCGACCGGCCCGAGGAGGCGTGCGGCGTCTTCGGCGTCTACGCGCCGGGCGAGCAGGTCAGCCGCCTCATCTACTTCGGACTCCACGCGCTGCAGCACCGCGGCCAGGAATCTGCCGGTATCGCGGTTGCCGATGGGCACACGATGACGCTCCGCAAGGAACTCGGGCTCGTACCGCAGGTCTTCAAGGAGTCGGACCTCTCGACGCTCGACGGCCACATCGGCGTCGGGCACACGCGCTACTCGACCACCGGCGCCTCGTTGAGCTGGGAGAACGCTCAGCCGATGCTGTCGTCGATCGGGCCCAACACCATCGCGCTGGCGCATAACGGCAATCTCGTGAACACCGTGGTGTTGCGCGACAAGCTCAAAACGCACGGTATCCGGTTCCGGTCCACGACCGACTCCGAGGTCATGGCGACGCTCGTCAACCACTTCACGCAGGAGCATCACTCGATCCGGGGCGGCATCCGCGAGGCGATGCGCCTGATCACCGGCGCCTATGCCGTCGTGATGATGACCGAGGATGCCCTCTACGCGTTCCGCGACCCCAACGGTGTGCGGCCGCTCGTGCTCGGACAGCTTCCTGCCGGTCACTGGGTGGTCGCGTCCGAAACGTGTGCACTCGACATCGTCGGCGCGGAGTTCGCGCGCGACGTGCAGCCGGGCGAGCTCATCAAGATCTCGGCCGCCGGGCTCGAGTCGGAGCAGGCGGTACCGGTAGGTCGCGAAGCGCTGTGCATCTTCGAGTTCGTGTACTTCGCGCGGCCGGATTCGATGATGAACGACTGCACCCTCTACGTCGCGCGCCAGAAGATGGGCGCCGCGGTCGCGCGCTCCGCGCCGGTCGAGGCCGACCTGGTCATCGGCGTACCCGACTCGGGCACGCCCGCGGCCACCGGTTACGCCATCGAGAGCGGCATCCCGTTCGGCGAGGGGCTCGCCAAGAACCGCTACGTCGGCCGTACCTTCATCGCGCCGAGCGAGGCGTTGCGGCAGCAGGGTATCCGCCTCAAGCTCAACCCGATGCGCCACGCGATCGAAGGCAAGCGCATCGTGGTCGTGGACGACTCCATCGTGCGCGGCAACACCACACGCAAGCTCGTCGCACTGCTGCGCGAATCCGGGGCGACCGAGGTGCACATGCGCATCACGAGCCCGCCGGTGAAGTGGCCGTGCTTCTACGGCATCGACACCGACACGCAGGAGCAGCTGATCGCGTCCCAGAAGACCGTCGAGGAGATCCGCGAGCACATCGGCGCGGACTCGCTGGCCTTCCTGTCGATCGACGACATGGTCGCCTCCACGGGTACGGAGCCCGGACGCTACTGCATGGCGTGCTTCAACGGCGACTACCCCATCGAGATCCCCGAGGCCGTGCGTGAGGGCAAGATGGCCTTCGAGAAGCCCGCATGCTGAGCGGCACTTCCGCTCTTGCGGGACCCGCGCTCGCCGGCGCGGCGATGGGCCTCCAGTTCAACGTCGTCGCAGCGACCGTGACCGCGGTCGTCGCCGCCGCTGTGGCCGGATACCCGCGAGCCCCCCGCGCGCGGGTCTGGTCGGCAGCGGGCATCCTGCTGGTCGGGTGGGCGCTCGGTGACGGGATCGCGCTGGCCGGCTCGTCCGGGGTCTCCGCGGGCTACGGCATCGGATGGGCGCTCGTCAGTTTCGCGGTCGGCTACGTGCTCCCTGCCGTGATCGGGGCGGCGGTCGGCCGCGCCGTGTATCGCGGGACGGGATGGCTCGCAGCCGGTGCCGTCGCGCTCGCTGTCGCACCGGCGCTCTCGGCGATCTCGCAGCGGGTCGCTCCCGCGGTCTGGGCGGTGGCCCGATGAGCCCGCATGTGACGCTCGGCCTCGAGGAAGAGGTCTTCGTCTGCGAGCCGGAGCGTCCTTCGCTCGCCTCGCTGTCGTATCTCGCAGCACTGACCTGGTCCGACCCGAAGCGCCATTACGCGCGTACCGCGAGCAACCTCGCGCGCGGAGCGGACCTGCCGCAGGGCCTCATGAGCTGCGTCGAGATCTCGACCGGGGTGCACGACGATCCCGAGGAGCTTGTCGACGACATCACGCAGCGCCGCCGCGAACTGGTGCGCGCGGTGGGCGGCCACGGGCTGCTCGTCCCGCTCGGCCACCTGCTGCAGAACGACGCGCCGACCAACGTCGCGGCGCTCCAGTTCCATGTCGGGACCCCCGATCGCGACCGCGCCTACCGCAACCTCGGGTACGCGCTGCCGCTGCTCGCGCTGCTCGCCGCCGACTCGCCCGCCGCTGCGGGGGAGAGGTTCGGCCAGTCGTATCGCATGGCGAAGGGCTTCGCAGTAGGGCCTCTGACGTCCGACCCCACGTCGCGCTTCCAGGACCTCATCGTCAGCAAGCGCCTCGGCACCATAGAGGTGCGCCTTCTGGACCCGGTGTGGGACCTGAAGCGTGTGCGCGTGCTGGCGCGGGCGATCCGCGCCATCGCGGAGCTGGAGACGGACCTGCCGTTCGACCGCGAGGCCTACAACTCGATGCGCTACCGCGTCGCGCTGGAGGGCTGGATCCCGGAACTCGAGCCGATCCGCGAGGTCGTGTCGCAGGTGGCGGACCTCCCGATCGAGCTGATGCAGCACACCGCCGCGGACGACGTGTGGGAGCTCTACCACCAGGTGGGGCTCGTCCCGACCTACTCTGCGCTCGATAACGCGTACCGCACGGGGGTCTTCTCCCCGCGGCCCGTCGCGCCGATGGCTCCGAACCTCCTGCGCTCCGTGCTCGGCGTTGCGGGATACTACGTGCCGAAGTTCCCGTACGTGACCTGGAAGTATCTGAAGGAGAAGTAGCTCGTGGCCGTCACCCTCGCTCACCGCGCCACGTTCCGCTCACACACCCACACATGAGGAGACCCATGCCCTGGCTCATCCCGCTGCTCGCGGTCGTCGTCGTGCTCGTGCTGACCACGCTGTACCTGCTCAACCGCTTCGTATGGTTCTACCGTGACCCGGTGCGCATCCCGGAGTCGACCGAGGCCAACGCTATCATCTCGCCCGCCGACGGGCAGGTCGTCTACATCAAGAAGTTCGAGGACGGCGCGGTCTACTCCGAGAAGCTCGGGCGTCGCATCGAACTGACCGAGATCGCCGAGCTGCCGCAGACCGCGGGTCGCAGCGGTTGGATCATCGGCATGTACATGTCGCCGTTCGACGTGCACTTCAACTACGCGCCGGTGGCCGGCACCGTCACCGCCCAGCGCTACACCAAGGCCGACGCCAACCTCCCGATGGTGGACCTCTCCGAGTACATCCGCATCGCGTTCCTCCGCAAGCCCTTCGACAACTTCGCCGCGGCGTTCCACCTCGAGAACGAGCGCAACACCGTGGTGATCCAGGGCGGCGGCGCGCCGGACATCGCCGTGGTGGAGATCGCGGACAAGTTCGTCAACAAGATCGACATCCTCGCGACCGACGGTGACACGCTGAAGATCGGCGACAAGCTCGGTTTCATCAAGCGCGGCAGCCAGGTCGACGTCATCATCTTCAGCGATGACATCGAGTGGGTCGCGAAGTTCGGCCAGCAGACGTACGGCGGGCAGACGCTGCTCGCGCGCTGGAAGTAGCGCGGCGTCCTCCGTGCCGTGTGCGACAATGCGTCCCATCCCGTCGATCGAGCGAACGCAGAGAAGGAGCCACGCGCATGACCGAGCGTGACGACGAGCGGCCCGTCTCGTACCGCGATGCCGGGGTCGACATCGACGAGGGGGCCCGCGCGGTCGACGCGATCCGCGCCGCGGTCCGCTCCACCTACCGCAGCGAGGTCATCGGCGACATCGGCGGTTTCGGCGGCATGTTCTCCGCGGCCGCCTTCAAGGGCATGGACGAGCCGGTCATGCTCTCGGGGACCGACGGTGTGGGCACCAAGATCAAGCTCGCCGAGGCGATGGGCAAGCACGACACCATCGGCATCGACCTCGTTGCGATGTGCGTCAACGACATCCTGTGCGCCGGCGCCGAGCCACTCTTCTTCCTCGACTACGTCGCGACGGGACGCGTGGAGTCCACGCGCATCGCCGCCATCGTCGAAGGCATCGCCGAGGGCTGTCGCCAGGCCGGCTGCTCGCTCGTCGGCGGCGAGATGGCCGAGCATCCCGGAACGATGGAGCCGGACGACTACGACCTCTCGGGATTCTGCGTCGGCGTCGTCGATCGGCCCAAGATGATCGACGGCTCGACGATCGCGCCCGGCGACACCGTGCTCGGGCTGGAGTCGAGCGGCGCGCACTCCAACGGCTTCTCCCTCATCCGCCGGGTCCTGGTGGACGGGCACGAGAGCGAGCTCAGCCTGTCGCGGCTCGACCTGGGCGGTAAGACGCTCGGTGAGGCGCTGCTCGAGCCGACGCGCATCTACGTGAAGTCGGTCCTCGCCCTGATCGCCTCGGGCGTCCGTATCAAGGGCATGGCCCACATCACCGGCGGCGGGCTGACCGAGAACCTCGACAGGTGCCTGCCCGAAGGTGTCGATGCGCTCCTGCACCGCGCCGCGTGGAAGCGTCCGCGCGTGTTCGAGTTGATCGCGGAGGCCACGCGCCTCGACGACGACGAGTTGTTCCGTACGTTCAACATGGGCATCGGCCTGTGCATCGTGCTCGATGCGAAGGACGCCGCAGCCGCCGCGGTCGCACTACGCGCGGCGGGCGAGTCCGTGTTCGAGATCGGTGAGATCGTGGCGGGAACGCGCACGGTCCGCTACGCCTGAGCGGCATGAGGAGCGCGACATGAGGTTCGGCGTTCTGATCTCCGGCGGCGGGTCCAACCTGCAGTCCATCCTCGACGCGTGTGCGTCCGGCGCCATCGCCGGCGAGGTCGCGGTCGTGATCTCCAACCGCGAGGACGCCTACGGCCTCGAGCGCGCCGAGCGTGCGGGCGCCGCCGCCGTCTTCATCGATCCGAAGACCTACGACGACCCTGCCGGCTACAACCACGCGATCCGTGAGACGCTCGAACTCGAGGGCGTCGAATGCGTCGTCATGGCCGGCTACATGAAGCTGCTCGGCTCCGAGGTCCTCGACGCGTATCCGATGCGGGTGCTCAACATCCATCCGGCGCTGCTGCCCTCGTTCGCGGGCGCGCACGGGATCCGGGACGCGTTCGAGTACGGAGTGAAGGTCACGGGCGTGACGGTCCACTTCGCGAACGAGGTGTTCGACGAGGGTCCGATCATCGCCCAGGAGGCCGTTTCCATACTGCCGAACGACACGATGGACACGGTCGAGGCGCGCCTGCACGCGGTCGAGCATCGCCTGTATCCCGCCGTGCTGGCGGCGATAGCCGAGGGCCGCGTCGTCGTCGACGGCCGAACCGCCCGCATCCTCCCGCGATGAACGGCGCTGCGAAGTCCGTCGACTCGCGGCCGCCGATCGCTTTGCGGGAGACGTGTCGACTGGTCGCGGGGCGCATCCCGTTGTGGACCTACCACCGTGCCCGGCTGCTCGCAGGCGGCTGCGGAGAGGCGCTGCTTGCCGAGATCGATGCCCGGGTCGCGGAGACCGCCGCGAACTGGACGGGCAAGGCGTCGAACAGGCAGCGCCTGACGGTCGTCGTCGCGCCCAACGGCGAGGTCGAGGCGGTCGTGCAGCAAAGACTTTCCTCGCTCGACGTTCCCGGTGGACCGACCGCTTCCTTCGTCGAGGTCACCTCGCCACCCTGGCTTCCGCCGGGCGCCGCGAAGCCGACGGACCGCCGGTGGTGGGACGACGCGCAGCGTCGTGCGCGCTGGGCCGACGGCCACCAGGCCCTTATCGTGTGCGACGGCCACGTGATCGACGGCGGGACGGCGAGCGCATGGGTGGTGAGCGGCGGGGGAGTCGTGACGCCGCCGGCGCCCGACGCGATCGCCGGGGTGGCACGCGCGTTCCTCCTGGATGCGCTTGAGCGCGAGGGCGTGTCTGTACGCATCGGGCCGCTCTCGGTGGCCGACGTCCAGACCGCGGACGAGCTCTTCCTCACGAACGCCTTCGGCGGGGCCGTCGCCGTGCGGGGCCGCGGCGGGCCGGTCTTCGAGCGCGTCTCGGAACTGTTCGCACGCATGTGGCGCGGGTGACGGGCCCGGTGTTCCCCGCACGTTACAATGACCGGATCCCGGGGCCGCGCTCATGCCGCCCTGCGCATCAAACGCCATTTCGAGTGAAGGGTCGTCGTTCAAAGTGATCGATTCAGTCAAGATCCGCCGCGCTCTCGTTTCCGTCACCGACAAGACCGGGGTCGTCGACTTCTGTGCTGCGTTGGCCGGTCTCGGCGTCGAGATCGTCTCCACCGGGGGTACCGCGAAGGCGCTCGCCGATGCGGGCGTCCCGGTGCGTCCGATCGACGACCTCACGGGCTTCCCCGAGATGATGGACGGCCGCGTCAAGACGTTGCACCCGCGGGTCCACGGTGGCCTGCTCGCACGTCGCGACGTGCCCGCGCACATGGCGGCCGCCGAGGAGCACGGCATCGGCATGATCGACATGGTCGTCGTGAACCTCTACGCGTTCGAGGCCACGGTGGCCAAGGAGGGCGTCACGCTCGAGGACGCCATCGAGAACATCGATATCGGCGGGCCCAGCATGCTCCGCAGCGCCGCCAAGAACTTCGCGTCCGTGACCGTGGTGACCGACCCGGAGTGCTACGTCCAGATCCTCGAGGAGATGGCGGCCAACGACGGAGCCACCACCTACGAGACCCGCAAGGCGCTCGCCACCGACGTGTTCCGCAAGACCAGCGCCTACGACAATGCGATCTTCTCGTACCTGTCGAGCGAGGGAGCCGACGCGCCCGCGTTCCCGCACGACGCGCGCTTCTTCCTCGAGAAGGTCCAGGACCTGCGCTACGGCGAGAACCCGCATCAGCAGGCCGCGTTCTACCGCTTCGCCGATGCCAAGCCGATGACGCTCGCACGCGGCGAGCAGCTGCACGGCAAGGAGCTCAGCTACAACAACATCCTCGACACCGACGCCTGCTGGACTGCCGTCCGAGAGTTCAGCGAGCCGGCCTGCGTCATCGTCAAGCACATGAACCCGTGCGGAACGGCTATCGCCGGCGACGTCGTGGAGGCCTACGACAAGGCGCACGCGTCGGACCCGATCTCCGCATACGGCGGCGTCATGGCGTTCAACCGCCCGGTGCCGCTCGCGGTGGCCGAGCACATCAACGCCAACAAGCAGTTCGTCGAGGTCATGATCGCGCCGGACTTCGAACCCGCCGCGCTCGAGCTGCTCACGCAGAAGAAGAACATCCGCCTGCTGCGCACCGGCGGCGTGCGTCCCATCGAGGGGCACTACGAGTCGCGTGCGGTCGAGGGCGGCATGCTCGTGCAGACCTCCGACGCCGTGACCGAGGACCCCGCGACCTTCACGGTGGTCACGAAGCGTCAGCCGAGCAAGAGCGAGATGGCGCAGCTGCTGTTCGCGTGGCGCGTCTGCAAGTCGGTCAAGAGCAACGCGATCCTGCTCGCGACGGACTTCGCCTCCGTCGGCGTGGGCGCGGGCCAGATGAGTCGCGTGGACGCCGCGAAGATCGCCGTCGACAAGGCGGGGGAGCGCGCAGTGGGCGCCGTTGCCGCCTCCGACGCGTTCATGCCCTTCCCGGACTCGCTCGAGGTGTGCGCCGCCGCAGGCGTGGTCGCGGTCATCCAGCCGGGCGGTTCGGTGCGGGACGAGGAGTGCATCGCGAAGGCCGACGAACTCGGCGTTGCGATGGTCTTCACGGGGCACCGGCACTTCCGGCACTAGGGCCGGAGCGGGTCGGACCACCCGGACTCTTGCAGGGGCTTCCATCACGCTGCGCCCCTGCTATAATCCGAACCCGCACGCCAAAGCCGGGCCGTTAGCTCAGTTGGTAGAGCAGGGGACTTTTAATCCCAAGGTCACAGGTTCGAAACCTGTACGGCCCACCACGAACCACATACGCCCCCATCGTCTAGCGGCCAAGGACTCTGCCCTTTCAAGGCGGCAACAGGGATTCGAATTCCCTTGGGGGCACCACAAATCACGCGAGCCCCTCTGTGTAAACAGGGGGGCTCACCTGCGTTTTCTCCGATTGCGACGACCGGCGAACCCGACCCTCGATGGCACACATATGCCATTCGAATGCCTTGTAGGCGAGAAACGCCCTGACGACGAGCGGTTCTGGCTGGGGCTGAGCGGTACGGGTTGAGACAGGAGGCAGCCAGCACGCGTCACTCACTCGGCAAGCATCAGGCACGGCGATGCGATGAAGGTGCACTCGTAGCGCGCCGGCGCGTTGTCGAGAGGGTCGACCGCACGGCAGATGCTTGATTGGCCTTCGTACAAAACCCCGTCACCGAGCGCAGCCCTGATGGTGAACATGGGCGGTAAGCCGACGGTGAGGTCGGTGTCGCAGACTGTCAGTCATCAGGAGAGGAGTGCCAATCTCGCAATGCCGCGGTGCCGTGACCTCGTCTCGGCGGCGACGGGGGGGGGTATCATCAGTAACGAGTTTCCATCGTCGCTCGGCGCCGAACGGTCCAAGCCTCACCTGCCGAAGGGTCGCTCTGTGTCGATGAGACGGTCGCCATCCGCAGCAGCCGGGTTTGAGAAAGCCCCCGAGCTGGCGTCTGTTGCGCGTCAGGAACCCGGGCAGGGCGTCGATTCTTGTCGCATCGTTGCCATCGGCGCATCGGCTGGCGGTCTGGATGCCTTCACGCGACTTCTTGAGGCGCTGCCGGCCCATATCGGCATGGCGCTCGTGCTGACGCAGCATCTCGACCCAACGCACACGAGCCACCTGTCCGAGATTTTGTCGCGCGAGAGCAAGATCCCGGTGACCGAAGTGGTCGACGGCGTTCATATCGAGAGCGATCACATCTACGTCATCCCAGCCAAGGCGGCCCTGACCGTCTCCGGCGGATTCCTCCATCTGGGGTCGCTCGACGCGGCAGGCCCGGCGGGACTGCCGATCGACGGCTTCTTTGCCTCTGTCGTGCGAGAGTATGGCGAGGGATCGGTGGGCGTCATACTCTCGGGCACGGGAACCGATGGGACGATGGGCCTTGCGGCGATCAAACGTGCCGGCGGACTGACGTTCGTCCAGGATCCCGAGACGGCCCAGTACGACGGCATGCCAAGGTCCGCTCTGGACGCGGGTGTCGTCGACTCCGCCTTGAGCCCCGAGGATCTTGCTGAGGTCCTGATTCGGATCGGTGCGAACGACTACGTCAAGCGGCCGGATCATGCCGGGGCTGACGAGGCGAGCCTGATGGGGATCATCGATCTCATGCGCGCCTCCACCGGGCTGGATCTGTCGGGG